>CANRFZ010000008.1 GCA_947630025.1 uncultured Lachnospiraceae bacterium | reverse complement strand
GCACAGACCTATTTAAGCAAATACCCGAACCTCGTGCATGATGGGAATGCTGCCCGTATCTGGGCGGATTTGGAAATCAAGGGGCTGGCACAAAGAACGGAGCAGGGGATTGTGCAAATGGGATATGACGGAATATCCTATCATGACAATTCTGATGATAAGAATAATTGGAGCGTATTCTTTTCGGGAAATACCTATAAGGCTCTTTATGAATATCTTCAGAGCCATCGGGTAAGTATGGAAGATATGCAGAAATTTTCCATGTGGCAGGATATTTTTGACAGTATCGGCAGCCGCTATGAAAGAATCTGGCCATAAGAGGAAGAAGATCAGGGATATGGGAATAACTGATGAAGGATATTTGGACTTGTAAGAGAGAGCAGTGTGCTTCTGCATGACAGATGAAGCAAAACGATATAGGAAAGGATGATAAAAATGAGTATCGGTAATGTAAACAGTGCGCTGATGGCGGCATATCAGTATGCAAATAAGACACAAAAAGGTAATGCGGCGGAAAAAACCGGCTTTGCGGACACAGTAAAAAATTTTGCGGACACCGTGAAATTGACCGCAGAGGGAAGTGCGGCAGATCGGACGGAGCAGTATGTAGAGTATTTGAAACAACGGTATAGCGCAAACGTGATGGTGAAAAATATCGGCCACGACCAAAAGAGCATTGACAATTTTGGCGCGAGCATCGTCGGGTATAACAATGTCGCAATCGCCCCGAATATTTTAGAGAAGATGGTGAACGATCCGGAAAAGGCGGCCTACTATGAACAGAAAATTCAGCAGGCGCTTGCTGATTTTCCGAAATGTCAGGCGGAATTGTCTATGATGGGACATGAATTACATTCTTATGCAGTGGGTATTGACGAGAATGGTGTGGTGCATAAATATCTTACCGGAGACTTAAAACCGGAAGTGCGGGCGAAGATTGAAGCAAAAATCAAGGCGGAACAGGCAGCAAAGCGGAAAAGACGGGAAAGGTATCAGGAACTTTCCGAAGAAGCGGTCGAGAAGCGCAGAGAATTAGCCGAATGGCAATATCAGAAACAACTCATGTCGAATATGCTGCAAAAGAATAATCTGATCACGGATGCTTATTATCATTTCCTCAGCCACCCGCAGATGCCGGCGGCGGCAGCGGCCTATGCGAATGCGGTAAGTGCATATGGCGGCAGCTTGCTATGGAGCAGGACTTTATGACGGGTGGAAATGATAATCTTTTCGGCCATACACTGGAGAGCAGTAGGGATGCAGTAAACCGCATTCTGGATAGAATTGCCAATCCGCTGGGAGAAGCGCCGGAAGAAAGAAGTGCCTTTGTAGAACAGGAAAAGGAGTTTTATCAGGCGCTGCAAGCGAAACTGGAGCTTTTATCATAGTAATATTGCAAAAACTGTCAAAAAAGTAAAGTTTTTGCATTTTGGTGCAAAAACTGTCAGAAAAATAAAGTTTTTGCATTTCAGTGCAAAAAGTGTAAAAAAAATAAAGTTTTTGCATTTCAACCAGCGTCCGGCTCCCGCATCGCCTGCAGCACGTCGCTATAGTAATTTTCCTGCAGAATATACGCGCTGAAAGTATAGCGCTGCTTCACTTCGGCGCGCATCGCCTCGAGGTAGGCTTCCTTGTCCGCGTCCGGAATGATGTCGCTGCCGTTCTCATCCTGCAGCCATGTGGTGATGTCGCCCCTTTCGATAAAGATGACGGAATCCGTCAGAAAATCCCGGTTGTTAAAGATTACCATGCCCTCCCGGTCGGAAAAGATATCGCGTCCGGCGTACATACGCGAATCAAAAGGGAATCCGAACAGATTCAGCAGCGTAGGGAGCAGATCGATGGAGCAGCAGGCTTTGTCCACATAGACGGGTTCGTCCTCCATTCCCGCATTCCACAGGATCAGCGTGTTGCGGAACAGGTCTTTGCCCTGCGACAGATCCCGGCCCGCCAGCTCGGTGTACTGCTCGTCCGTCAGTCCGTAAGGGTAGTGGTCGGCGCTGAGGCAGATCACGGTTTTTTCGAGCTGCCCGGCGTCTTCGAGCTGCTCCAGCAGATTTTCCAGCGCCTTGTCCAGCTCGATATTGCAGGCGATGTATGCGCGGGGGCCTTCGGAGAGCTCCAGATCCGCCACCGCCTCTTTGTTCTTGGCGGACATGGCGTTGCCTTTGAAGTTATAATTCATATGCCCGGAGACCGTCATGTAATAGACGTGGAACCGTTCGTCGTGCACATATTCCGGCACGGTGGCTTTCATCATGTTGTAGTCGGAGGCGGGCCACTGGCCGGGGTTCTCCATCTCGAAAACGTGGCTGCCCCATTCGGCCTCGCTCAGATTGCCCAATGAGCTGGCCCTGAAATCGTATCCCATATTGGGATGGGTATTCTGCCGTTCATAGTAAGAGAGGGAATTGTCGTGGTAGGCGTAGGATTTTACGCCGTCTGCGGCAAAAAAAGCGGGCATCACGAAGGGCTGGACGTTGGCGGCGCTTTTGCGCATACTGAACTGCTGGTCGGGGATCAGGCCCGTCATATTGACGTACTCGCCGTCGCTGGTGCTGGTCTGCCAGATCGGTACATAGTAGTTGTTGAACACGAAGCCGCTGTGACTGAGCCGGTAGAGCGTGGGCGTCAGTTCCTCGTCGATGGCATAGGTGCTGAAGCCTTCGGCGGTGAGAAAGATCAGGTTATAGCCTTCAAAGATACCGGTATACTCGTTGCTGTCGGTGGGCGTCTGTCCTTCGATGTAGTCTGCCAGCCAAGTCTGGTGGTCGTTGTCCGCCAGCTCATGGAGCAGCGCATAGTCGATGTCGAATTGGTGCGGCACGATCTGCGGCGTCTCGGGTTCGTCTGCGTCCGTCTCTGTGTCAGCGCCGGCGTCTGTATCGGCATCCGTGCCGGACGGGGCGGCGTTTGCGCCGGACTGTGCCGCGCCGTCCTGTGTGTCTGCCTGCGCGGTTCCCTCCCCGGCGGGATCGGCCTGCGCCTGCAGTCCGTTCCGGGAGGCGGCTGCGGGGGCCGCGGTGTCGGCGCTTACGGCGGGAACATAGCCGGAAGCCTGCGTCACGGTTCCCTGTGTCATACCGGCGGCAAGGCTGCGGAGCCGCAGCGCGGTATCGCCGTGGAGAGTGGCCAGAACGCCCATGTCCTCGGCCACCGCCAGCGGATCATAAAATTCCGTCAGTTCGTCCGCGTACTCCTGTCCGGCTGCGCTGCCGATGAGGAGGGATGCCGCGCTTCCGGCGATGCCGGCGAGGATCACGGCCAGCAGGGGTAGCGTCCGGCGCAGACTGCACTGCGGCAGCGTCCACTGACGTTTCTTCAGGATGATGGGGAGTATGGCCGCGGGCAGGGCCATCAGCAGGAGAAAAGGCAGCGCGCCCGCGATGCCCGCCAGCGCTTCGCGCCAGTAGGTCGTCAGCGCGTCGTTTCCCTGATAGATGACCGCCTCCCAGAGAAGGGGCTGCTTAAAGATGCGCAGATAGACAAGCTGCGCGCCGGCCCACACCACCGGCAGCCAGAGCGCTATATAGTACAGGATTTTTTGGGGTTTGTTTTTGAGCAGGCAGATTACGGCAGACCAGAGACCCGTCCATGCCATGATGAGAAAAAGACCGGGCACCGGGCACAGACTGGCCCATCCGAAACCGCTGAAATGATAGACGAGCTCCAGCCAGACCGCTTCGCCCGCCAATACCGCCAATAAGATCCACATCTCTTTCTTTGTCCTTTGTACTTTATCATATCTCTGATGCCAGTACTATAAATCATTCCGGAAGAATTGCGAAGCAATTTACTCATATTTTACATCGGGGCATATCTTTTAGCAAGAGAAATACTAACGAAAAAGACGCCCGCGCCGGACGCCTTTTTCGTGATTATGTAACGCGGTTATTCCGCGTCGCGTATCCGTTCCACGATCGACCTGCGCATGGCCAGCCGGTAGACAACGCGGGGCGTCGCCACACCCAGCAGGATCAAGAGCGGCGTCAGCGCGACGGCGGGCGTTATCGTGAAGCGGTAGCGGAAAAACCAGAACATCGAATCCAGAAACGCCGACATCAAGGGCGCGGATGCGACCACAACCGCAAAAGACAGCGCCAGCGCCGCCATCGCGTAGAAGATGCCTTCCAAGCCCAGCATCCGCTTCAACTGTCTGCCGGTCATGCCGACGGACTGCAGCACGGCGAATTCCCGGCGTCTTGCGTTGATGCCCGTGAGAATCGTGTTGAGAAAATTCAGCACGCCGATCAGACCGATGATCAGGCTCAGGGCGGCGCCCGCCAGCAGGAAAGTGTTCCGCAGATCCTCAAAGGACTTTTCCGCAGTCAGGCGGCTCTCGTAATCGTAGTCCGCCCCTGCGCCGTTTGTATATGCCGCCAGAAAGCTATCCATATCCTGCACCGCATCCGGCTCCATATCAAAGACATAATACAATGCGGCTGCCGTGCCCAGATGTGAGGTGTAGTCTTCACTGTTTACCACCAGCTCGGGAAGGCCGAAATATCGCTTGGACAACGGCGTCGGAATCACGACGGTGGCGGCGATTTCGTAAGTCACATCTTCGGCGGGGCGCGACGGACTCTCATAGCGCAGCGTCACTTGATCGCCCACGCCGGCCCATCGCAGCTTCCACATGGGATTGCCGTAATCGTCCTCCCGGACAACGGCGGCGGCATAATGGCCATCCGTATACAACGGCTCCAGACTGCCTTCCAGAACGGTCAGTTGGTCCAAGCAGAACGGCTCCATGCCGTAGCTGTTAGTCAGGGTGGAGTAGGTGCCGTCCTCGTTCTGCCTGATATTGAGGTAGGTTTGTCGGGATTCTTCGTCGGTTATTCCGGCCAGTTGGTAAGATTGGTTCCGTCGGAAAAAACTTTCCGGATCGTCATCGACGATCGTCACGCCATACCCCTCCCCCGCGGATTCATCCGTATAAGTGCAGCCGCCGTCCGTGATGCCGCCCCTGTCGTTCAGCATGGCGATGACGTCCTCCGGGACGGCGCCGATCGCACTGAGGAGGTTGCCGGGCTGGTAGTAGGAGGCCTCCGCCACGTGGAAGTCTGTCTGTATTTGCGAGGAGACATAGGTTTCCAGATCAAACCCGCGCACAATGGTGACGGTGAGCGTCAGGAGCACTACGGAAAAGGACAGCGACAGTACGGTGACGGCGGTCTTTTTCCTGCTGCGGCCCAGATTCGCCCAAGCCATGGACGCCAGTGATGCGCCGCCCTGTCGTCCGGCCCTGCGGCTGCGCCTGCCGTGGAAGACGGTGTTTTCCGTGTAGCGCATCGCCTCGATGGGAGACACCTTGGCCGCCATCCTGCGGGGCCTGCGGCAGGAGAGCAGCACGGTGGCCAGGGAGAAAGCCGACGCGCCGACAAAGATAAGCGGGCTGGCGGACAGGTCGTAATGCTCCAGCGTAGTCTCCGACAGGATGACCGGCAGAAGCAGCGCGCCTATGCCGTATCCCAGTAACAGGCCCGCCGGGATGCCCGCCGCAGAGAGTGTCAGCGCGTGGAGCAGCACGATCCGTTTCAACTGCCGCCCGGTGGTACCGATGGTCTTTAACAGTCCGTAGAACCGTATGTCGGCAGAGACGGAGATCTGAAAAATATTGTAGATGATCAGATAGCCCGCGGCGGCAATCAGGAGCAGCAGAAAGGCCACCGACAGCACGGTGGAGGCGTCCGCCGTACCGGAGAACTGCGCGCCCAGATACCCCCAGTTGACGCCGGTGGAAATATAGCGTCCGCCCAGTCCGTTGCGCTCCGCCGCCACATAGCCGTGGCGCTGCAGCACGGCGTTCAGATCGTCCTCGATATGGGAGGCGTCGGCAAACATCACGTCCAGGAACCATGCGTCCGTCTCGTAGGAGATATGGAGACGTTCCGGCTCGATTTCGGCCAGAATCTCATCGACACGGCTGTCCGGCAGCAGAATGTTATAGGAGGGCATGGCGGCGTCCGCTTTCCAATAACCGCTCAGCGTAAAGGTCTGCGCAGTCTGCACGCCGTCGGCCTCGATGGTGACGGTAAACTGCGTTCCGATTTCGGCGGGCACGCCCAAAAGCGAAAGCACCTGTGTGTCCGCGGCAGCCTCGTCGGTATGTTCCGCGGGCAGTCTGCCGACGTCGGGGGTATTGTAGTTGAACCGGGCCGTCGCCGCGTCCTTATAGGAGACTTCCACTTGGGATTTGCGGAAAACGTCGTCCGCCGCCATGCCTAACATATGGCGGAGACCGTACTCCCGGATCAGCGGATCGTCTTTGAGCTCCTCCGCCTGCTCCTTGGTCAGGTATTTGAAGCCGCCGTGTTCATAGCCGCCCACCTGTCGGAAATTAGACTGTTCCGTACTATACAGGACGGACGAGGCGATGGTAAAGATCGTCGTAAAAAGCAGCGAAGTCAGCGCGATGGCGGTGACGGTGATCAGGCTGCGGGCGGATGCCGCCCTCATGTGCCGGAAGCTGATCCGGCGGATGCACGATCGGTTGGCAACGGTAGTTTTCATCTGTTCACACCTGCCTTTCCGCAGCGTCGCTGCTCGGATCGGCGCCTGTCCTGACGCCGACAGGATGGCAGACGGCGGGCCGTCGGGCGCCCGACACGATCAGGCCGTCTTCGATCCGGATGATGCGGTCGGCCAATTGCGCGATCTCCTCGTTGTGGGTGATCATCACGATAGTCTGGGCGTACTGCCTGCCCGTGATTTTTAACAGGCCCAGCACATCCTGTGACGTGCGGCTGTCCAGATTGCCGGTGGGCTCGTCCGCCAGAATAATGGCTGGCTTGGCTGCCAGTGCGCGGGCGATGGCGACGCGCTGCTGCTGGCCGCCGGAGAGATTGTTGGGGAGATTGGCCAGCCGGTCCGTAAGCCCCAGCGTGTCCGTCAGGGAACCGATGTAATCCCTGTCGATTTTCTGGCCGTCCAACTGCAGCGGCAGCACGATGTTTTCATAGACATTTAACACGGGTATGAGGTTGTAGCTCTGGAATACAAAGCCGATTCTGCGGCGGCGGAAGATGGTCAGCTCCTCGTCTTTCAGGGCAAAGATGTCCCTGCCGTCCACGGTGACGCTGCCGGAGGTGGGCCTGTCCAGACCGCCCAGCATATGAAGCAGCGTGGATTTGCCGCTGCCGCTGGTGCCGACGATGGCGACGAACTCTCCCTTTTCCACGGACAGATCGACGCCCGCCAGCGCGTGCACGGCGGTTTCGCCCTCGCCATACTGTTTCCTGAGATTTTTGACAGATAAGATCGTCATGGTTTTTGTTTGTTTCCTCCTGTTGTTTGAGTATCGGATGGTGCGCAGTCACCGCCATGCCTGCGTGTCGCGGCTGCTGCTCATTTCCTCTATATGCTCAGTATATAGGACAAAACTTTCCACGGAATGTCAGGAGAAAAAAGATTCTTACAGTTTGGAAAGAATCTGTGCGCCGGCGGCGTCCTTCCGCGCACCGGCGGGCAGAAAGACCTGAAAGGACGAGCCTGTTCCCACGGCGGAGGATACTTTGATGTAGCCGCCTTCCCGCGAAACGATCTCTCTGGCCAGATACAGGCCGATGCCGAGACCGTCCTCGGAACGGACGGCTTGGGAACGGTAAAAACGCCGGAAGATCAGGGCGAGCTCCTCCTCTGGGATGCCGATGCCCGTGTCGGTGATTTTGACGCAGACAAAGAGCTCGTAGGGGATGACTTCCATAGAGACGCTTCCCTTGTCCGTGTATTTCACGGCGTTGTCGAGGATATTTCCCAGCGCCTCCTGCGTCCACTTTGCGTCAAAGAAAGCGTGCGCGCCGGTGGGCGCATAGGTCAGCGCAAGCCCTTTCCGGCGGGCGGACGGCTCCCACTGTGTCTGCAGCGACGCAAGCATCGGCTCCAGAGGCGTGTCCGCGGGCTGCAGGGTGAAAACGCCGGTCTCCAGACGGGACATCTTGACCAGCACGTCTGTCAGGAAGCGCAGCTTCTCGGCCTGCGCGGACAGTTCCTTGACATAGGCGGCGCTATCCGCTGGCAGCTCCTGTTCCGACAGAAGCGCCGCGTAGAGCAGGATGTTGGAGACTGGTGTCTTAGTCTGGTGGGAGATGTCGGAGATCAGCTCCTTGATATGCGCCCGCTCCGCCGCTGCCGCCTGCACGGAAGTCTCCGCCGCGGCGAGATAGTCGTGCATCCGGCTCTCCAGCGCGGAGTGCAGGGATTCGTCAAAGGTTTCTTCCGTCAGGGAGCCTTTCATGGCGGCGTCCAGCATACGCATCAGGGACGCATGGAGCCTGCGGATATGGATTTTCCAGACCGCCCGGGCGATCAGGGCGGAGAGGATGACCGTGCCAAACATCAGGGCGATGGCATAAGGGATGGGAATTGTGCCGGGAACGGGTGTGCCGCCCGGCGATGGAATCATGCTGCTCATGAGGAAAAAAATCCTTTCTCTGCCGCTTCCGCGTTTACGCTTATTGCTGCGACCACACGTAGCCGATGCCGTAGACGGTTTTGATGCAGGTGCCGTCCGGCCCCAGCTTGTCCCGCAGCCTCTTGACGGTGACGGAGAGGGCGTTTTCGTCCACAAAAGCGCTATCCGCCGACCACACGGCGTCCCGCAGCCTGTCGCGTGTCAGCGTGATTCCCGGATTGGCCGTCAGGACGCGCAGCAGCTTCTGTTCGCTCCTGCTCAGCGCGATGGGCCTTCCCGCACGGTAAAATTCCATGCGGTCAAAATCGAAACGGCAGTCTCCGGCGCACACCGTTCCCTCCGTTTCGGCGGTCTCTGCATTCCGCCTGCGGAGCTGCGTGTCGATGCGGGCGCGCAGGACGGCCAGACTGAAAGGCTTCGTGATATAGTCGTCCGCGCCCCGCTCCAGTCCCGCCACGATGTCGGATTCCAGATCGTTGGCGGTGAGCATGACCACGGAGACGGCGGGGTATCTCTCCCGGAAGATGGGCAGATGGTCGTAGCCGTTTCCGTCGGGCAGATTGACGTCCAGCAGGATCAGGTCACAGGGGGCCGCGCGCAGTATTCTGTCCGCATCCCGCAGAGTGGCGCAGCACGCGACCTGCCTCTCGTCCGTGGCCAGCGCGCGCACGAGGCCCTGCGCCAGCGCCGTATCGTCCTCTATGATTAAAATGGATGCGGTTTTCCGGTTGGCTTCCATACGGTCTTAGTCCTTCCTATCGTCTCAGCTTCTCCTGTGGCCTTAATCATCCTGCTATTCAGCCTTTTCCACAGATCGCGATGCGCTCCCAAGCGGTATCGCATCACAGAGGGATCAGCTTTTGTGCGCCGCCAGCCAGCGCAGCGCCAGCCACGTGTGGACGGCTGCCCCGCGGCTCAGCACCGCGTCGTCAAACTTTGCCTTGGGGTGATGCTGCGCATAGCAGTAGCCCTTGTCCATGTCACCCGCCACCAGAAACATCGTCACGGTGGGGACACGGTGGCTCACAAAGGAGAAATCTTCGCTGCCGCCGCCCGCCTTGCCGCCGCTGACAACGCTTAAATCGATGGCAGCCGGCCCCAGCAGCTCCCGCGCATAGGACAGTGTATCTGCAGCCAGCGCCGGATCAACGTTCATGCAGGGACAGTAGTCGTAAAAGGAAACCGTGGCCTGACAGCGCATGGCAGCCGCCACGCCGGAGCAGATCTCCTGCATACGCGCCTTGATCCGCTCTCCGACGGCGTTCTCCGGGTCGGTGGTGCGGATGGTGCCCCACATCTCGGCTTTGTCCGGGATCACGTTGCTCACTTCGCCCGCTGCGAAACGTCCCGTTGTAAAGATGCCGAATTCGTTGCCGTCCAGCTCTCTGGCGCTGATCTCCTGCAGCGCCAGATGAATGTGTGCGGCAGCGGTGATGGGATCGATGGCCAGATGCGGCGAAGCGCCGTGCCCTCCCTTGCCCTGCACCGTGATGTGGTACTGCTCGCAGGAAGCGGTGGAAACGCCTCCGCCCGCCACCAGCACGCTGCCGCTGGGGAGCGGCATCCCGGCCATAACGTGAATCATCGCGGCGGCGTCTACGCTGGGATTTTCCAGCAGGCCATTGGCCAGCATATCGGGCGAACCCTGAAAGATTTCCTCCGCAGGCTGAAAGGCCAGCTTCACGGTGCCCTCCAGCTCGTCCTCATGCGCTTTGAGCAGTCTGGCCGCTCCCAGCAGCATGGCGGTGTGCATATCGTGGCCGCAGCCGTGCATCCGGCCCGGCGTCAGGCTGGCGAAATCGACGTCCGCCTCCTCCGTGATGGGAAGCGCGTCCATGTCGGCGCGCAACAGGAGCGTTCTGCCGGGCTTCCTGCCGCCCGTTGTCGCGACGAGGCCGGCTCTGCCGCACGGCGTCGGTTCGTATCCCATCGCGGTCAGCTTGCCGCGCACATAGGGCAGCGTGTAGTCGAGGTCAAACCCCAGCTCGGGGTGTCGGTGCAGATCATGGCGGATAGCCTGCAGTTCTTCCTGCAGGGCCGCCGCTTCGTTCAGGATTTCTTCCGGTTTCATAGGCTTTTCCTTCCTTCCGTCGGGCGTGCCGTCATGACGGCTTCTCATTTCCGGCACGGTTTTCTTTTTGATTCCAACGTAGCACAAAAGAAGATTTTCCACAATATCCAAAAACAAACAATTCACGCCGTTCATACGGATGCCGGATTCGGAGGGTGCACAATCAGGGGAAAATATGATATACTATTTGAAATATTAGGCCGTGCGAATCTGTCGGATGACAAAATGACTGCTTGCAGGCAGTTTTGTCAGACGGCAGATTCATAGGGCGTAAGCCCGCAACCGAGTGAATCGAAGATTCACGAGGGGTGCACGGCTTATATGAGAGAGACTTTGCGGGCTGCGCGGCTTATGAAAATAAGAGAAGGATAGTATGAAAAATCACACTGATGTGCTGATTGTTTCACAAAACGAACCTTGTTCGTTTGGGAATTTGTGCCGGAGCGTCACAAATTCCCCTGATGGCAAAGTTAATTCCGAAGGAATTTACTTTTTGCCTTCGTCGCGTAAACGCTCCGGAATGGAGATTAACGAATGCACAACGAACTGACACAAAAAGACATAGAGAAGATGCAGGAGGAAATCGAATACAGAAAGCTGGTGGTGCGCCGGGACGCGCTGGAGGACGTGAAAGCAGCGCGCGCCCACGGCGACTTGAGCGAGAACTTCGAGTACCACGCCGCCAAAAAATTCAAGAACCAGAACGAGAGCCGGATACGCTATCTGGAGCGCATGATTAAGACGGCGGTGATCGTCTCCGATGAGTCGCCGGATGACGAAGTGGGGATGAACAATACCGTGGAGGTCTACTTCGAGGACGACCAGACGACGGAGAAGTACAAGATCGTCACCACCGTCCGGGGCGATTCCCTCGCGGGGCTGATCAGCACGGAGTCGCCGCTGGGACGGGCGCTATTGGGGCACAAGGCAGGCGACCGGGTCTATGTGGAGATCAGTCCGGGCAACGGCTACTACGTGGTGGTGAAATCGATCGAAAATACCGTGGACGACGGAACGGATCGGATCAGGAGTTTCTGAGACAGAGACTTACTACGGTCTTTCGGGGATCAAAAAGCTGCGGGAATAATTGGGACAGCCCTTGCATATACCTTACCAAGCGCGTGTAGAGACGCTGCCGGAACGGAGGTATGGCGGGGATATGTATGAGACGAAAACGATAGACGAGACACTCAGGCTGCTGGAGACGGACAGAGACAGGGGTCTGCCGCGCGGGGAGGCTCTGGCGCGCAGGGAGCGCTGCGGCCCTAACAGGCTGAAAGAGCAGGCGCATAAGAGCATCGCCCGGAGGATCGCCGGGCAGCTCAACGATCCGCTGATCCTGATTCTGGCGGTGGCCATGGGGATTTCGCTACTGTTGCACGAGGCGGGCGACGCGGCCATCATAGTGGCGGTGGTCATCCTGAACGCCGCGGTAGGGATCGTGCAGGAGGGCAAGGCGGACAGGGCGGTGGAAGCGCTGCGGCAGATCTCGGCGCCGCAGGCGTCCGTAGTGCGGGACGGCAGACACAGTAAGATTCCGGCACAGGAACTGGTGCCCGGCGATCTGGTGCTGCTGGAAGCCGGAAATCTGGTTCCGGCTGATATCAGACTTATTGATTCAAGTGGGATTTATGCAGAGGAGTCTGCCCTAACGGGAGAGTCTGAACCGGTGGAAAAGGACGCCGGTTTTCTGGCGGAGCGCGCCGGAGACAATAGCAGCCCGAATATGGCCTATATGTCCACCTATGTGGCCAAAGGGCGCGGTTTAGGCGTGGTGACGGCCACGGGGATGGAGACGCGGATCGGGCATATCGCGGGGATGCTGCATCAGGACAGGGAGAGGCTGACGCCGCTGCAGCGCAAGCTGGGCGAACTGGGGCGGGCTCTCAGCTTTCTGGCGGTGGGGATCTGCGTGTTTCTATTTGTAGTGGCCGTTCTGCAGAAGCGTAATGTGGGAGATATGCTGCTCACCTCCGTCTCGCTGGCGGTGGCAGCCGTGCCGGAGGGACTTCCGGCCATCGTGACGATCGTGCTGGCCTTGAGCGTGTCCCGCATGGTGCGCGTCAGGACGATTGTGCGCAGACTGTCTTCCGTGGAGACGCTGGGCGCCGTGGAGGTGGTCTGCTCGGACAAGACCGGAACGCTGACACAGAACCGGATGACCGTGACGGCGTGTTATCTCGACGGCAGGCTTTTCACCGGAGAGGACGCGGCGGCTGCCGTGGGCGGCGCATGGGACGGCTGCGGGCAGCCCGGCTCTGCCGCGGCGCATTTTCTGGCGGGCAGCGTCCTGTGCAGCGACGGCATCCTGTCGGAGACGGAGCGGATGGGCGATCCCTCGGAGCTGGCGCTTCTGGGGCTGGCACAGTCGGGCGGGGCGGATACGGAGCGTCTCCGGGCGTCGCATCCCCGCATCGCGGAAAAGGGGTTTGACGCAAACCGCAAGATGATGACCGTAGTCTCGCGTATGGACGACGGGATGATCTCCTACACGAAAGGCGCCGCCGAGCGGATTCTGGACGGCTGCGGCGCCATCCTGCAGGATGGCGGAATCCGTCCGCTGACGCAGCGCGACAGGGAGCGGATCAGCGGCGTGCAGAAAGAGATGATGGCGCGGGGCCTGCGCGTCATGGGTATGGCCATGGATGCCGGAGGCAGCCTCCGAGAGAAGGACATGGTATTGATCGGCCTGTACGGTATGCGCGATCCGGTGAGGCCGGAGGCAGCACAGGCGGTCAGGGATTTCGGACAGGCTGGCATCACCACGGTTATGATCACGGGCGATCATCCGGACACCGCCTTTTTCATCGCCAGAGAGCTGGGGATTGCGGATAGCCGGCGGCAGTGTCTCACGGGCAGCGAGCTGGATCGGATGTCGGCGCATGATTTTCTGGGGCGGCTGGAACAGATCCGTGTGTTTGCCAGAGTGACGCCGGAGCACAAGGTAAGGATCGTGGAGGGCTACCGCACGCTGGGCCGGACGGTGGCGATGACGGGAGACGGCGTAAACGATGCGCCTTCCCTGCAGGCTGCGGACGTAGGCATCGCGATGGGGTTAAACGGTACGGATGTGGCGCGGGGCGCGGCGGATTTCGTGCTGATGGACGACAATTTTGCGACGATCCGCACGGCGATCCGGGAGGGCCGGGGCATCTATGAAAATATCAGAAAGTCGGTGTTGTTCCTGCTATCCTCCAATCTGGGCGAGATCATGACGATGCTCGTCACCATCGTGGCGGGGCTCCCCAGCCCGCTGAAAGCGAGTTCTATCCTGTGGATCAATCTGATTACCGATTCGCTTCCGGCGCTGGCGCTGGGCGTGGACGACAATGCGGGCGAGCGGCTGATGCGGGAGAAGCCGCGCGGCAGGGACGATTCCCTTTTTGCCAGAGGCGGGCTGCTCTGCGTCCTGTGTTACGGTCTGGTCATCGGCGGTGTCAGTCTGGCGGCCTTTTTGAAAGTGCCCTATGACCGGATCGTGGCGGAGGGGCTTCCCGTCACGCTGCACAATGTGATCGAAGGGCTGCGGATCTCGGCAGTGCTGGCCAGAGCCCAGACGCACGCTTTCGTGGTGCTGGCGGTGAGCCAGCTCTTTCACGCCGTCGGTATGCGGGATGTGAACCGGTCGGTCTTTCGGATGAATCATCGGAACAATCCCTATATGATCGGCGCGGTGGGCATCGGGATCGCGCTGCAGGCAGCCGTCACGGAGATCGGCCCGCTGGTCGGTCTGTTCGGCACGGTGCGTCTGGGGCTGATGGAGTGGGCGCAGCTCTTAGCCCTGTCCGCCACGCCGCTGATCGTGCATGAGCTGCTGGCAGTACCCCATAGCCGCCGGAGGGAGACACGCGAAACTCACACCAGCGCCGTCACCGCCAGCGCGATCAGGAAGATGCCGCTGAGCCACGACAGGTCGATGTGCAGCACGGAGGAGACCAGTTGACCAATGCGCCGCCCTGCGCAGAAGAACAGGAGGTTAAACAGGGCCGCCGACAGGAACAGTCCGGCGGCGGAGAACGGCGCGGCGGCCAGCGCCATGCCCGCCATCACGCTGTCCAGCGACAGGGCGAGGGAGAGCAGCAGCGCTTCCTTGGGGCTGAGCAGTTCCGGATCGCCGCCGTTGGCGTCCTCCGGCGACAGATATACGGTGAAAATAATATGCAGTTGTTTGAAACGATAGCCCCGGTTCCTCGTCAGGCCGGGGCGTTTGCGCGCCAGCAGGCGGATCAGGCTTTCCGCCAGCTTGCTGACGCCCAGAAGCGCCAGCAGGGAGAACGACACGGCGGAGAGGACGGACGGCGGGGCCGGGCGCAGCAGCCAGAAGCCGGCGCGGTTGGCGGCGGTGATCAGCAGGGCGGGCACACAGGCCAGAATCAGCCATGAGCCGAAGGGGATGCGCACGCGGCGGGCGCCGTAGGGCAGCCCGGCGGTCAGGGAATCTATCGACACTGCCGTGAGAAACAAAAGAAACGCTGCAGGAGAATGAGACATGGCACGAAATACCTCGAAACAGAGCTTATATGGATATTGTATGGAAAAATAGGAGACGGTTGCCGAAATTTATTTACGCGGCGTCAGAAAAATGATATAATAAGCGCAGATTCAGCAATCTGCGCTAAGAGAATTGCTTCGCAATTCTCCCGGAGTGGTTTACTTTACTGGCATCAGAGATAAAATATAGTAATCGCAGATTGATTTAAATATACAAGATTGGAGATCCTCTATGGAACTGATGTTTATCGGCGCCGACCATGAAGTGACGGGGAGCTGCCACTATCTGAGGGTGGGAGACCGCAATATCCTGATCGATTACGGCATGGAGCAGGGCGCCAATGTATTTGAAAACTGCGAGCTGCCGGTGGACGCGGCGGCGGTGGACTATGTATTTCTGACACACGCCCACATAGACCATTCGGGTATGCTGCCGCTTCTGTACGCCCGCGGATTCCGGGGCGGCATCTACGCGACGGCGGCCACCTGCGACCTGTGCAGTATCATGCTGCGCGACTGTGCGCATATCCAGATGCAGGAGGCGGAATGGAAGAACCGCAAGGCCAGACGGAGCGCCGGGAGCGTGGTGACGGAGCCGGTCTATACGATGGAGGACGCGGACGGCACGATCAGGCGGCTCGTGCCCTGCGACTACGACAGTATGATTACGGTCTGCGAAGGCGTGCAGATCCGTTTTACGGATATCGGCCATCTGCTCGGCTCCGCCAGCATCGAGGTCTGGGCGACGGAGGGGAACGTCACGAAGAAGCTCGTCTTTTCCGGCGACATCGGCAATCATGGCCAGCCCCTTATCAAAGATCCCAAACCAACGGCGCAGGCGGATTATGTGGTCATGGAGTCCACCTACGGCGACAGGCTGCACAGTGCTGAGAAGCCCGATTACATAGGGGAGCTGACCGAAATACTGCAGACGACGTTCGACCGGGGCGGTAATGTGGTGATTCCCTCGTTCGCGGTGGGCAGGACGCAGGAGATGTTGTATTTCCTGCGGCAGATCAAGGCGGAGAAGCGGGTGCAGGGGCACGGCAATTTCCCTGTCTATGTGGACAGTCCGCTGGCGGTGGAGGCCACCGGTATTTTCCAGAAAAACGAATACGCCTGTTTTGACGACGAGGCGATGGCGCTGGTCAGACAGGGCATCAACCCGATCGCTTTTCCGGGGCTGCGGCTGGCGATCACCAGCGACGAGTCCCGTGCGATCAATTTTGAGAGCACGCCCAAGGTGATTATCTCCGCTTCCGGTATGTGCGACGCGGGGCGGATCAGGCACCATCTGAAACACAACCTCTGGAGGCCGGAGTGCACGGTGCTCTTTGTGGGATATCAGGCGGCGGGCACGCTGGGGCGGGCCATCGTAGAGGGAAGCCGGGAGGTCAGGCTGTTCGGGGAGCCCATCGAGGTGCGGGCGCAGATCGCCCAGTTGACCGGGATGAGCGGCCACGCCGACAGAGACGGCCTGTTCCGCTGGATTGATTCGTTTGAAAAGAAGCCGCGCAAGGTGTTCGTCGTGCACGGCGAGGACAGTGTGTGCAAACTGTTTACGGAGAGCCTGAAAATCGAGCACGGCATCGACGCATACGCGCCCTATAGCGGCACGCGGTTTGACCTGATTTCCGGCAGCTTTATCCATGAGGCGGAGCCGGTGGCGGTGAAGAAGAAAGCACGCACGGTGTCCGACGTCTTTGCCAGACTGCTGGCCAGCGGGCAGAGATTACTGGCGGTCATCCACAGGAACGAGGGCGGCGCCAACAAAGATCTGGCGAAATTTGCGGATCAGATCAATTCCCTCTGCGACAAGTGGGATAAGCCGTAAGGGAAATGTGTGAGGAACGGGGATTAAAATGAGTCTGGCGGACAATATTTTTATAGCGATGTGCCGGGATATTCTGGAGAACGGCACCAGCACGGAGGGCGAGAAGGTGCGCCCCCATTGGGAGGACGGAACGCCCGCCTACACGGTGAAGAAGTTCGGCGTCGTGAACCGTTATGATCTGTCGCAGGAGTTTCCGATCCTGACGCTGAGGAGGACGGCGCTGAAAAGCGCCACCGACGAGATGCTATGGATCTGGCAGCAGAAGTCCAATAACATACACGACCTGCACAGTCATATCTGGGATCAGTGGGCGGACGAGGACGGCTCCATCGGCAAGGCTTACGGCTATCAGATGGGCGTCAAACACCGTTACCGGGAAGGCATGATGGATCAGGTGGACAGGGTGATTTATGACCTGAAAAACAATCCGTTCAGCCGCCGCATCATCACCAACCTGTATGTGCATCAGGATCTTAGCGAGATGAATCTGTATCCGTGTGCGTACAGTATGACTTTTAACGTGACGCAGAAGAAGGGGCATGAGAAGCTGACGCTGAACGCGGTGCTGAACCAGCGTTCTCAGGACGTGCTGGCGGCCAATAACTGGAACGTGGTGCAGTATGCGGTGCTCGTACATATGCTGGCGCAGGTGTGCGGGATGGAGCCGGGCGAGCTGGTGCACGTGATCGCCGACGCCCATATCTATGACAGGCACATCCCGATCATCGAGGAGCTGATTGCCAGACCTGTTTACGACGCGCCGGTGTTCCACTTAAATCCGGACGTCACGGATTTTTATCAGTTTACGAGAAACGACGTGTCCGTGGAGAATTATGTCACAGGGCCGCAGATCGAGAATATCCCCATTGCGATATAGTCGTGGGAGAGACGGAGGAAAGCACATGAACATGATCGTAGCGGTGGACAATAACTGGGCCATCGGCTGCCGGAACAGCCTGCTCGTCAGCATACCGGCGGATCACAAGTTTTTCCGGCAGGAGACCACCGGCAAAGTGGTGGTGCTGGGGCGCAAGACGCTGGAGACATTTCCGCAGAAGCAGCCGTTACAGAACCGCACCAATATTATTCTGTCGTCCCATCCCGATTATCAGGTAAAGGGCGCGATCGTCGTACACAGTCAGGAGGAGCTGCTGGACAGGCTGAAAGCGTACCCGGACGAGGAGATCTACATTATCGGCGGCGAGAGCGTGTACCGCATGATGCTGCCCTACTGCAGCGTGGCCCATGTGACGAAGATCGACCATGTCTACGAGGCGGACGCCTACGTGCCGAATCTGGACGAGGACGAGGCGTGGGAGATCACCGCGGAGAGCGAGGAACAGACGTATTTCGATCTGGTCTACCGGTTTGTCAAATATGAGAGAAAAGGCTGAACAGCCGCGCCAGCCCGCAGCCTGCAGGGACGCCGCGGGCGGATGAGGGGATGTATCACGGGCAATACATCAGGGAAGGGGAAAATTATGAGTCAGGAGAAACAGAAAAATAACGTCGAGGCCGTCAATTCACAGGATATCTTTCTGGCCAATATGTCGCATGAACTGCGCACGCCGATCAACACGATCCTGGGGCTGAACGAACTGATTCTCAGGGAGAGTCAGGAGGATGCGATCAAAGAATACGCGCTGGATATCCGGCACGCGGGCAACGTGCTGCTGACGCTGGTCAGCGATATTCTGGACTTCACGAAGCTGGAGGCCGGACAGATGACGCTTTCGGAAGGCGTGTATGACATCAGCTCCATGCTGAACGATCTGATCAACGGCATCTCGGTGCATCTGCGCAAAAAGAAGCTGGATCTGGAGCTGGACATCGCCAGAGACGTTCCCCATAAACTGTCCGGCGACGAGCTGCATATCAGACAGATTCTCAACAACCTGCTCACCAACGCCGTCAAGTACACCGAGAAGGGCAAGGTCACGCTCCATCTGGGCTGGGAGTGGGCCGGAGACGATGCGGTCACGCTGAAGCTGGCGGTAGAGGACACCGGCGTAGGCATCCGGGAGAAAGATCTGTCGAAACTGTTCGGCGCATTTCAGCGCATGGACATGGCCAGACGTGATACCAACGACAGAACCGGACTGGGGCTGGCCATCACCAACCGTCTGGTGACGATGCTGGGCGGCAAGCTGGAAGTGCAGAGCACTTACGGCAAAGGCTCGGTCTTCTCTTTTACGCTGGTGCAGAAGGTCATCGACAAGGAGCCGCTGGGGGACTTCGAGCAGCAGTATAACGAGAGTCTGGTAAGCGCCAAAAATTACAGGCAGAAATTTATCGCGCCCATGGGCCGGGTGCTGGTGGTGGACGATAACGCGATGAATCTGGCGGTGGCGCAGGGACTGCTCAAGGAGACGCGGCTGCAGGTGGACGTGGCGGGCAGCGGACAGGAATGTCTGGAGCTGCTGAAACGCAAGACGTACGACGTGATCTGCTTAGACCATATGATGCCCGTTATGGACGGCGTCGAGACGCTCCATGCGATCAAGGAGATGGAGGGCAATCCCGCCGTGAATACGCCGGTGATCGCACTGACGGCCAACGCGGTGACGGGCGCAAGGGAATATTATCTGGAGGAAGGCTTCCAAGATTACCTGACGAAGCCCATTGACTCCGAGAAGTTCGAGGAAATGCTGATCCGGTATCTCCCCGCCAATCTGGTCTATCTGACCAAGGACGAGCAGAAAGGCGCCGGCGGCGACGAGGAGGACGAGGCGGAAGTCAGTATGCAGGAGACGAAGCTGCGCGGCATCGGCTTCAATATGCGCAACGGCCTGAAATATATGGGCAATAACAGGGAGCTCTACGGCAAGGTGCTCAACGATTTCCACACGATCCTGAAGGAAAAGGAGGAGGCGCTGCAGGATTTCCTAAAGAAACGGGATATGTCCGGCTTCGCGATCATCGTGCACTCGCTGAAAGGCAACGCCCGCAACGTCGGCGCCGACGATCTGGCGGACGAGGCTTTTGAACTGGAAAAGATGAGCAAGGCGGGGCAGTTGGAGGACGTGGAGGTGCGCTCGCCCATCCTGTTCAACCTGATGAAAAGCATGAGCAAGGATCTGAAAACCTATCTCGACGGCAACGCGAAAAAGAGCGGCAAGGCCGCCAAGCCCGCGAAGGAAGAACCCAAAGTGCGGATCTCGGACGACGAGTGGAAGAAGGCGCTGCGGGAGCTGGCGGGCCGGCTGGACGACTTCGACGGCGACAGCGTGAACCTGAAGCTGGAGGAGCTGAAACGGTACGACCGCCCGGAGGCGGACCGCAAGATGCTCAGGTTGTGCGAGAAGGCGGTGAAAGATTACGCCTACGACGTGGCGCTGGAGATCGTCAACGCCGTACTGTGATGCAGGGCTGCCTTATGCCGGCTGTAGTCTGCGCAGCCCGTAGGGAGCCATCCGCGCCGCACTGCCGGGTGGGAGCGGTCTGTGGGAATCGTCTGTGCCGCACTGCCGGGCGGCGGATTTTGTCTTGACTTTTAAGGGCAAAGGTATAATATTAAAACAGAAATTTTTAAAACCAAAATTTTAAAATCGAAAACGGCAGGCAGCCTGCTTTTTAAAATCAAAATTTTAAAAATTTTTAAAACCAAAACAACACGGAGGAAGAAGGGGTATCATGGAAAAGAAAAACATCGACTGGGCCAATCTCGGGTTCGGCTATCATGAGACGGACAAGAGGTTCGTGGCCAACTATAAAAACGGCGCATGGGACGAGGGCGCGCTGGTGTCCGACGCCAACATCGTGATCAACGAATGCGCGGGCGTGCTCCAGTATGCGCAGACCTGTTTCGAGGGAATGAAGGCGTACACGACGCAGGATGGCCGCATCGTGACGTTCCGCCCCGACTTAAACGCGCAGCGCATGGAGGATTCCTGCCGGAGACTGGAGATGCCGGTATTCCCCAAGGAGCGCTTCGTGCAGGCGGTAATCGATGCGGTGGCCGCCAACGCAGCGTACGTGCCGCCCTACGGCTCCGGCGCGACGCTCTACATTCGTCCGTATATGTTCGGCAGTTCCGCGGTGATCGGCGTCAAGCCCGCCGAGGAATATCAGTTCAGAATCTTTACGACGCCGGTAGGCCCTTATTTCAAGGGCGGCATCAAGCCCCTCACGATCAAAGTGAGCGATTTTGATCGGGCGGCGCCGCACGGCACGGGCCACATCAAGGCGGGCCTCAACTATGCGATGAGCCTCCATGCAATCGTCACCGCCCACGAGGAAGGGTATGACGAAAATATGTATCTGGATGCGGGCACCAGAACCAACGTCGAGGAGACGGGCGGCGCCAATTTCCTGTTCGTCACCAAGGATAACAAGATCGTAACGCCCAAGTCCGGGAGTATCCTGCCGTCCATCACGAGACGTTCGCTGATGGTCGTTGCCAAGGACTATCTCGGTCTGGAAGTCGAGGAGAGACCTGTTCCGTTCGAGGAAGTCAAGGAGTTTGCGGAGTGCGGTCTGTGCGGCACGGCGGCGGTCATCTCGCCGGTGGGCAAGATCGTGGATCACGGCAAAGAGATCGCGTTCCCCAGCGGCATGAACGAGATGGGGCCGGTCACGAAGAAACTGTACGACACACTGACAGGTATCCAGATGGGACGCATCGAGGCGCCGGAAGGCTGGATACAGGTGATCGAATAACAAGTCGGAGTTTGGATGGCGCGGCACGGGATGATGGATAAAAGCAGGAGATGGCGAAAAACGGCGGCGGTCTGTCTGGCGGCGGTCTGTCTGGCAGGCATGGCCGGCTGCGGCAGCCGCGGCACAGACGGAAGCGGCACAAAGGTCGTCCTGACGACGGGCTTTGAGAAGGACGAGGTCTTCCGGATCGAGTCCAGCGTCTGCAGGCTGCCGGAGATCATGGTCTATCTGACCAACATCCAGAACCGCTACGAGAGCGTGTTTGGCGCGGAGATCTGGGATACCGACATGGACGGCGTGACGCTGGAGCAGAACGTAAAGGATATCGCGCTGGCGCAGATCGCGCGGATCAAGACAATGAGCCTGATGGCGGACCGGTATCAGGTGGAGCTGACAGACGAGGAAAAAGAGCAGGCCGAGAATGCCGCCGCAGCCTATTACGGCTCGTTGAACGCGACCGAGATCGAGCTGTTGGGCGTCACGGAGAAGACGATCTGCGATATGTATAAGGAGTTTGCGCTGGCACAGAAGGTGTATCAGTATACCATCCGCGACATCAACCCGGAAATCAGCGACGACGAGGCGCGGACCATCACCGTGCAGCATATCCTGATCCGCACTTATGCGCTGGACGGCACGGGCAAGCGGATCGCCTACACGGAGCACGCCAGAGAGGAAGCCTATGAGGAAGCCTGCGAGGTGTTAGAACTGGCGCGGGAGGGCTCGGATTTTGACGAACTGATCCGCCGCTATAGCGAGGACGACACGGCCACTTATTCTTTCGGCAAAGGCGAGATGGACGAGGCTTTTGAGACGGCGGCCTTTAATCTGGGCAAAGACGAGATCAGCGACATCGTGGAGACGGAGGACGGGTATCATATCATCAAGTGCCTGAGCGCCTTTGACCGCGAGGAGACGGACGCCAACAAAGTCAAAATCGTAGACAGACGCAGGGCCGAGGCGTTCGGACAGGAGTACGACGCCTATGTGGAGACGCTGACCAGAGATCTGAACGAGGAGTTGTGGGACAGCGTGGCTTTCATCCATGACGAAAACGTTACGACGCAGGATTTCTTTGACGTATACGGATCGTATTTCAGCGATTTTATAAAAAGTTAAGAAATCCCGCAGGCCGCATAAAAAGGCGGTTTGGACATCATAAAAGGCAAATTATTAGCACTCAATGCGATTGAGTGCTAATTTTGTCTTGACTTCTAAAATCACAGGTATTAAACTGTTTTTTGGTAAGCGGCATTCTTTTGTAACAACTTATAGAAACCAATTTATAAAATCAATATCAGAAAAGGACGTGACAACATGGCAGCAAAACATGGCAATCTATCGATCAACAGCGACAATATCTTTCCGATCATCAAGAAGTGGCTCTATTCGGATCACGATATTTTCTTCCGTGAGCTGATTTCCAACGGATGCGACGCCATTACCAAGCTGAAAAAGCTGGACATGATGGGAGAGTATACGCTCCCGGACGATTATAAGGCCAAGATTCAGGTGATCGTCAACCCGGAAGAAAAGACGCTGAAAGTCATCGATAACGGGCTGGGTATGACGGCGGACGAGGTGGAGGAGTACATCAACCAGATCGCCTTTTCCGGCGCGACGGATTTCATCGAGAAATATAAGGACAAGGCGAACGAGGACCAGATCATAGGCCATTTCGGTCTGGGCTTCTACTCCGCATTTATGGTGGCGGACGCGGTGCATATCGACACGCTTTCCTATCGGGACGGCGCCGAGGCGGTTCACTGGGAATGCGACGGCGGCACGGAGTTTGACATGGAGGCGGGCACCCGCACCGAGGTCGGCACGGAGATCACGCTCTACATCAACGAGGACTGCCTGGAGTTCTGCAACGAGTACAAGGCTAGGGAAGTCATCAAAAAATACTGTTCTTTCATGCCTACCGAAATCTATCTCTCCAAGGCCAACAACACGGACACGCAGACCATCAAGGCCAGCGAAAAGCTGGATACGGACGAAGTGGTGGAGGAGATCAAGAAGGAGAAAGACGAGGACGAGCAGCGGCTGAAGATCAAGAAGCGTCCGGAGCTTTTGAACGAGACGCAGCCCCTCTGGACGAAGCACCCCAGCGAGTGCACCAAGGAGGAGTATCTGGAGTTTTACCGCAAGGTATTTCAGGACTATAAGGAGCCGTTGTTCTGGATTCATCTGAACATGGACTATCCGTTTAACATGAAGGGCATCCTGTATTTCCCTAAGATTAACATGGAGTACGAGTCCATCGAAGGCACGATCAAGCTGTATAACAATCAGGTGTTTATCGCGGACAATATCAAGGAAGTCATCCCTGAGTTCCTGCTTCTGTTAAAAGGTGTGATCGACTGTCCCGACCTGCCCCTCAACGTGTCCAGAAGCGCGCTGCAGAACGACGGTTTCGTCAAGAAGATCAGCGAATACATCACCAAGAAGGTGGCGGACAAACTCTCCGGTATGTGCAAGACCGAGAAAGAGGAGTACGAGAAATATTGGGACGACATCAGCCCGTTTATCAAGTTCGGCTGCTTAAAGGACGACAAGTTCTGCGAGAAGATGACCGATTATATTCTGTTTAAAAATATCGACGGCGTGTATATGACGCTGCCCGAGTGTCTGGAAGTCAATAAGATCGATCCCGACGAAGCGGAGGAAAACGCTGCGTCGGAGGACGGCGGCAGCGCGGAAGCGGTGGACGAAAACGGCGATAAAGTAGAGGCGGAAGTGGTCGGAGCGGACGGCGGCTCCGATGCGCCGGAAGATAACGGAGAGGCCGAGGAGAAGAAAGAAAAAGTCATCTACTATGTGACCGACGAAAAGCAGCAGAGCCAGTATATCAATATGTTCCGCGCGGCCAAGATGGACGCGGTAGTGCTGACGCACAATATCGACCAGCCTTTTGTCTCCCAGTTGGAGGCCAAGAACGAGGGCATCAAGTTCCAGCGCATCGACGCCGACCTGACCGATGTGTTCCGTTCCAAGACGTCCAAGAAGGCCGAGAAAGAGCTGGAG
This sequence comes from uncultured Lachnospiraceae bacterium, assembly GCA_947630025.1. Classification (GTDB taxonomy): domain Bacteria; phylum Bacillota; class Clostridia; order Lachnospirales; family Lachnospiraceae; genus UBA3282. The sequence continues at coordinate 102,871 of CANRFZ010000008.1, read as the reverse complement.
GAGCAGAGCGAGGCGGTGGCCAAGCTGATGAAGAAAGTGCTGAAAAAGGACAAGATCAAGGTGAAAGTCGAGAAGCTGAAAAACAAGAAGATCGCCTCGATGATCACGCTGGCGGAGGAGAGCCGCCGTATGCAGGACATGATGAAGATGTACTCGATGCAGGGCATGGATATGGGGATGTTCGGCAAGGAGGGCGAGACGCTGATCCTGAACGCGAACCATCCGCTGGTGGAATATGTGCTGGCGCATCAGGACGGCGACAATGTCAAGATGATCTGCGAGCAGCTATATGATCTGGCGATGCTGCAGCAGGCGCCGCTGGAGCCGGAGGAGATGACCAAATTCGTGGCGCGCAGCAACGACATCATGATGCTGCTGACGAAGTAGAGAGCGCAGTCAGGCAGGAACCGCCGATTCGATTCGGCGGTTCCTTTTTTGCCTCCGCTTTGACTCAGCCCGGCTCGGAGATCCGGCTGACGCCCACATAGATCTCCGAGATCTTATACCATGTGGGATAGTCCACGATGCCCGACTGCGGGAGATTGAAGATCCCCTGAAAGGCGCGCACCGCGTCCGCGGTATGCTGCCCGTAGATGCCGTCCTCCGCGATCCGGGGGATGGCGGGATAGTTCTGGCCGATGCGGTTTAGCTGCTGCTGGATCTGCAGCACCTTGCCGCCTGATGCGCCCGCGGACAGATTGTAGCCGGGCCATGAGGAGGGAACGCCGGATATGGCGGCGGCGGTGTTGATATACATATCGCTGCCGTAATAGTAGCGCAGGATCTCGACGGCGGAGTAGCCCTCGTCGCCGAGATACTTGGAACCCCACTGGCTCAGGCCGCTGCAGGTGGTGTTCCTGCCGTCGCAGTAGGAGGTGAAGATCGGCTGGCGCACGCCGGGCCTGGAGAGGTAATTGGCAAAAACGGTGTCCACAAGCCGGTCGATATTGCTATAGATATTTCTGCCGTAAACCCATTTCTGGTCATACGCCGTCGATGATGTGACGGTAAAAGAATATCCCTTGTTCCTGTACCATTCCGTGTAGACACGGTTCAGCGTAAAGGACATAATGGCGAGCGTATTGGCGTATATCGTGCTCTCCGGCCAAGTGGCGTAGATCTCCGAGGAGACCACATTTTTGATATAATCCGTATAGCGCACATAGTAATCGGCCGCCGTGGAGTCGGTGGGCGCGCCGTCGTGCACCACGATATATTCCGGGATCACGACGCGGCTCAGCACGATCTCCCCGGACTCGTCTATGGGCTTGATTTCGTCCTCGGGTATCTTGGGCGGATAATCGCCGTAGAGCGTGTGGTCGGGAATGACGATGGCCCCGCCGGAGCTCTGAGAAGTCTCCGTGGGCGTCATGCGGATGTGCTGCAGCGCCGTCACGTCGGGCAGCACCTCCACGCCGGACACGGTGACAGGTTCGTAGCCGGGCGCGGTAACGCTGACGGTATATTCCGCATAGGGCATAGGGGAATTGGGCGTCATACTGTACTCCGGCGGCGGCGCGTCCAGCGATACGGTTTCGGTCTGGCCGGAGGAATCCGTGGTCAAGGTCTCGACGGCGCCGGAAGGATCTCCGGTAAACGACAGGGTTATGCGGGCGTCCGGGATCGGTATCATCCCTGTGTCCGCGGTGACGCTGATCTGCAGCCTGCCCCGCGATGGGCTTTCCGTCCGGGCGCTCTGTAAGATAGGCTCATCCATAATGTAAATCCTCGCAAAGCGTTTTCCCTATTAGGATATGTGCGCCGCCAGCCCGCGTTCCCCGGCGGGACTGTTGCATTTTTTTCAAAAGATGGATATAATATTAGTAAGAAAATAAGAAATTCACACTTTCAATTTAGCAAAAGGAGATGTTTGTATGCTGGCAGAATTACGTCAAAAATCACAGATTACGATACCAAAGGAAATCGTCGTTAAACTGGGACTTTCGGAAGGTGACAAATTGGATGTCTTTGAACGCGGCGGAGCGATTTATATGTTACCGGTTGTTGTTTATCCCAAAAAATATCTCGACGAACTTCGAGGAGAACTGAACGCGGTAAAAGAAAAAATCGCTTCAGGAGAGCAGCCTGTTTTTGACAATGTAGATGCGTTATTCGAGAAGCTGGAGAGTGATTGATGGCTTATCAGATTACTTTTACAAATCGTTTTGAAAAACATTATAAGGCGCTGACCGCGCAGGAAAAGAAGCAGCTTCAAAATAAACTTCGGCTTCTTGCCCAAAACCCGGCGCATCCGTCGCTGCGTACCAAGCGTATACAGGGAACTACGGACTTGTTTGAGTGCAGCGTTAATATGGACATTCGCATCATCTGGTACTATGAGGGCGACAAGCTGATCATACTGCTTGATGTGGGACACCATGATATTTTAGAACGCTTTTAACCTCGGCACTAAAACTTTTGCGGAAAAGCGCCGATATAATAGGAAAGCGGTATGGCCGGCAGGATGCGGAAGCAGCTAAAGTTAATACCTGGAGCGGGAATGGAAACGGATTTCAAAAAGAAACACATCAAGGAGGATGCGTCATGTCAACAATGATCGATCAGAACTATGGCCGGTTTTACAAAGGAACGGAAGTCCTGAAAAGCTATGGTTCTAACACAAAAGGAAAGAAAGATAAGCTGGTAAAGTATGAATTTAACACCCATGATGCGAACGGCAACAAGATCATGGATAAAATGTCAAAGGAAGAAACCCTTCAGACGATGAAGGAAATCCGCGCACAGTATGGCGATGACGTGATCGTGGAGTTTTCCGGTGACGGCATGGCGGCTCTGGTGGAAGGCAAAAATAGCGGGAATCTTGATGAGATCATGCAGAAAAGGACGGCGCAGAGAGCCATCCCCGATGACATGATCACGCAGGCGGAAGGCACTTATCAGAAAGTTTCGGACAGTGATCTGGAGCGTATGAAGGCGACATGGCACAGTAAGCTGAAAGCAGCGGCGCCGGATGTATGCGATGAGCTGGACGGCCTTATGGCCCGCATTTTTGACCATGCGGTTCATCACAGAGACGACGGTGAAAACTTTGGCGATGAGTTTATCAGGCTGGTGCAGAAAGCGGAAGCGGCCATCTCAGGATATGCCGGAAAAGAAGTGAAAAACGAAAGCAGCAGATCCGCGGCTGCGGCTGGCGAAGCGCAGCTATCCAAGACGGCGCAGGAATTTTTACAAAAACTCCGCGCATCCTATGGAAATATGGATTTCTTTGTAGCCGACTTTGGCGGCGGGGATAGCGCAAAGGATATTCTGGCCGGGGCGAAGCATGAGTATTCCGTTATTTTTTCCGTGGACGAAATAGAAAAAATGGCGGCGGATGAAAAGTATGCGGCGGCGTGCATGGATAAGGTGCAGGGCGCTATCCGTATGGCGGAGCGCATCCGTCGGGAATTTGGCTTTACGTCTGCGTCCGGCGAAACGGGCGGCATCCATGTCAGCAAGATCGGAATCGCGATCGATGATAACGGCGTCACCACATTTTTTGCAGAGCTTGAAAAATCCAATCAGCAGCAGCGGGAGCGGCTGGAGGAAAAGCGGGCAGCAGCAAAAGAGCAGGCGGCAGAACAAGAACAGGCAGCAGAGAAAGAACAGGCAGAAAAGAAGGAACAGGCAGAAAAGAAGGAACAGACGGAGCATACCTATGTGCAGGCAGACAGTATCGAGGATTTGATCGAGCAGATCAAAAGCTATTTGTGATATCGCCCTACCGCATAGAAGCCGCCGCCCGCTCCGCGGCGGCCAAGGTTATGAATGAATCATAGTCATATAAATTTCATAAATTTTTTATTGTAAAAACGGCGGAATCATCATAAAATATAGTTAGGAAATCCTTGATGGCAAAGTTCATTCCGATGGAATTTACCTTTGTCCGTCGTGTAAATGTTTTTGAAATGGAGATGTTTATGGCAACTTCAAGTATTACGAAAAATTTTGTTATATCGGGTAAACGGCAGGTGGAGATGTTTGCTGATGCCATTGAAGCGTCTGCCAATGACCGTCCAAACCGCATCCCTGTGGCTGCCAGACAGTTAAAAGGGAAAGATGACCTGATGTTTCTTAGAATGAAAAGGGAGAAAGCGAATGGAAGCAAGTGACAGATTTATGTTTGTCAACATTCGTGAGTATTTGGCACAAGGGAATAATGAAAAAGTCGGAGAGCCGGAACTGATGAGAATGATCTCCGGCTTTTCTTGTCCTAAGAATCCGGATGTTGAACAATTTTTAAAAAAGAGCTGCGTAGAATTTACCAAGAAGAACCAGTCAGTTACATATTTGGTGCATGACATGGAGGATGGAGCATTAGTCGCTTATTTCACAATAGCGCTGAAACCTTTGACGGTTCGGGATGAAACGGTCAGTAATACAGTAAAAAAGAAGATCAAGAGAATCAGCGAGTTTGACGAGCAAACAAAATCCTACACAATGTCGGCGTTCCTGATTGCTCAGCTTGGAAAAAATTATACAGATGATGCCTATAAACGCATTTCAGGAGAAGAATTGCTCGAATTGGCATGGAGCGTTGTGGAGAATATGCAGTATATGGGCGGTGGAATGGTGGTCTTTTTGGAAGCAAACAACGAAGAAAAGCTATTATCGTTTTATAAAGATAATAGATTCCGGCAGTTTGCTACCAGAGAGGCCGCATCAGACACGGATAAGTCTCATGAACTGGTGCAGTTACTGCGATTGCTCTAAGTAAAAGTTCTTAAGGGGAAGCCGCCGCCCGCTCCGCGGCGGCTTCCAGTTCACTGTTGATAAATTCCATTTCGTTCAGATATTGTTCGGCTACGCCGGCATAGCTGCCTTTCACATAGACGTAACAGTTTCCTGTCGCCGCCGGCGTATAGGTCGTCGTGATCTTCTCGTCCGGCAGATACACCGGGCCTGCGTTCCCCTCCGTATTCTCGGCGGGCTGATAGTCCTGTGCCGCACTCCCTTCTGCCGCATTCCCTGTCTTATCGTTATCGTCTACGATGATATAGGTCGTCTCACTGCTATCTTCTGCGACGGTATAGGTCGTCGTGATCTTCTCATCCGGCAGATACACCGGGCCTGTGTTTTCTTTCGCATTCTCGGCGGGCTGATAGTCCTGCGACATACTCTCTTTTGCCGCATCTGCACCGCTATGATGCGTCACCTCCGTGCCGCCGTTAGTCTGCCTGTCGATATACTCTTTCAGATACCGATTCTGTCCGTAATCGCCCGCGGGCACGATTTCCTTTCCCTGTTCCCAGAGAACGACCGCCTCTCCGTAGGACAATTCGCAGAATCTCCCTACCTCTTTTTGGGAGGAGACCTGATACAGAACCAGATCCCCGCCTTTGTCGGCTGCATAGCCGCAGATGCCCTCTACGGTCTCCGGCAGTGCGATCTGTATGCTGCCGGCGGCGACAGGCATTTTGACAAAAGTTTCGCCGCTCCAGGTGGCGCCGTGAAACGAGGGATCTTTTGTGAACACGATCACCGCAGCGGCTGCGGCAGCCACCGCCGTCAATACCGCCGCAGCGCCAAGCGCGCGAGGTCTCTCTGCAATCAGGCGTATCCGCTCTTTGATATTTCTGCCGTTTCCCGTCATCGTCGTAGCCGTACAGACGACATCCGACATACTGCCCCGCCGTGTGAGGATGGAGAGCAGCGTCTCGCCATAGGATATTCTTTCCGTCTCGCCGAGCGCCTTGATCGCGGCCTCATCGCACGCCAGTTCACAGTCCTGCTTGGACAATAGCGCCGCCGCCCACACCAGCGGGTTGAACCAGTACACGATGACCAGCAGACTCCGCAGGAGAGACCAGAAGCCGTCGCCGTGTCTCTTATGGCACATTTCATGCACCAGCACATGGCGCAGCCGCGTTTCGTCCGCGGCGATATCCGGCGGGAAATAGACTGCCTCCCGGAACGGCAGCCCATACAGGCAGGGCGATTTTAATCCGTCTGCGATATATCGTTTTGTCCTGCCGGAAGCCCGCTTTTCTTTTAAATGCGCCGTCGATCTGCGATGCGCCTCTATGCGGCAGATGCCGGCATTCGCCTGTTCCGCCGACGTGTCCTGCACATATTCTGTTCTGTTCCGGTGCAGTCTGCGCGCAAACAGGAGATTGACGCCTATGATCCACAGTGCCGTAACGACCATGCCGCCCTGCCAAAGGCCGCGCAGGACAGTAAGCCATGTCAGGCCGGCCTTTCCTGCATCAAATATGGAAGTCGCTTCCGCCGCCGCTTCGTCCGGCATTGAGACGGCGGATAGCGTTTTGCCTTCCGGTTTTCCGATGACGCTGGGCAGGGCCGCCGTAAATGGGACGGGTTTCTCCAGCAGTGTCTCCAAGTCTCCCATCTGCATTTCCAACGCCTGTGTCAGATCCACCACGCGGAACGACTCCAGAGAACCGACTGCCACCGGCACCGCCGCCACCGGCAGCATCAGCCGCAGCGCCGCCAAAAGCCAGAGGGCATACTGCAGCCTGCCGCTGATTTTCCCACGGAAAATCTTCCGGATCAACAGAATACAAAGTATCAGCACCGAAGAAGTGATGATGATTTCTTTCATACTATTCCTCTTTCCGGAGCGTTTACGCGACGGGGCGACGCGAATCTCAAATTCGCGTCTGCCATCAGGGGAATTTGTGACGCTCCGGCACAAATTCCCGTGTGAAAAATCAGCGCATCAGCGTGATTTTTCACACTTAGCCTCTTTCCGGAGCGTTTACGCCGCCCCTATTTGTCTCTGTGCTTCGCCTGTTCGAGAATATCGTACAATTCTTGGATTTCCTCCTGCGACAACGCCTGATCTTCCACCATGGCATTGACCATCATGCCCAGACTGCCGCGGTACACCTTCTGCAGAAATCCCCGCGTCTCCTCCATCGAAACTTCACTGCGGGACACGACGGGATAGAAGACTTTGGCGCGGCTTCCCTGCCTGTGCGCCACCGCGCCCTTTTTCTCCATGCGGCTCAGCATGGTGATGATACTGTGTCTGTCCCATGCCGTCTCGTCCAGCAGCGCCGCCGTGATCTCCGTGACCGTGCCGCCCTGACTCTCCCACAGATAATTCATGATCTTCCATTCCCCGTCCGATAAACCGACCATTTTCTCTGTTCCTCCTGCATTCTTAAAAAAGGTATACATATGTCTACCTGCATGACTATCATATTAGCAAATAGGTAGACACTTGTCAACCATTTTTTAAGCCGCATGAAAAAATGCAATCTGTTGGACAGATCGGCAGATAAATGGTATAATTTTAATATCTATGTAAAGGATCGGTGGGAAGCGTGCGGCAGGCGGCGGAAGAAATTCTGAACGGAAAATTTCATACCGACAACGGATCGCTGGACTTTTCCTGTCCGCGCATCGAACTGTCCCTCCATGCGGATGAGGTCGTGGAGGATTTCTTCGGCGTGTACGGGCCGGAGGGACAGGTGACGGAGGGCCGCGTTCTGTCCACGGATCTGCGGATGGAATGCCTGACCAGGACGTTTTCCGGCAGCGAGGACGAGATCCACTACCGGTTTGACTCCCACGGCATGGAGGAGGGCGAGGAAGTCCGCGGCGCGTTCCATATGATCTCCAACCGGGGAGAATACTATCTGCCCTTTACCGTTTCGGTCGCGGCGCCCGCCGTGGTTTCCAGCATGGGCAGCGTCAAGAATCTGTTCCACTTTACGAATCTGGCCAAGAGCAGTTGGGACGAGGCCGTCAGACTGTTTTATTCGGAGGAGTTCCGGACGGTTCTGTCCGGCAGCGACAGAAAATTCTATGCCGCCTATAAAGGGCTATCCGCCGTGCCCGGCAACGAGCACAACGTCGAGGAATTTCTGATAGAGATCAACAAGAAAAAGCCGGTGGAGTTTCTCCCCGAGGAGACGTCCGTCCGGATCGAGAACCCGGAGGAGTCGGCGCGCTATGCGCTGGTGGTGAACAGGAACGGCTGGGGCTATACCCGCCTGCGGGTGGAGACGGAGGGCGGATTTCTGCGGGTGGAGCAGAATACGGTCTTGGATGCGGATTTTCTGGGCAATATCTACCGTGTCTATTATTATGTGGATCTGGAAAAGCTGCACGGCGGCAGCAACTACGGATGTATCGTCCTGTCTCAGGAGCATACGTCGGTCAGAATCCCCGTCACTGTCGTCCTTCATGCGAGCGGGCACAAGGCGCTTGGCATTCACCGGGAAAAGAACCGCCTGACGGTGGAGCTGATGGAATATTACCAGTCGTTCCGGTTAAAAAAGATCGGCACGAAAACGTGGATGACGGAGACGGACAAGGTGCTGGCCGGACTGACGGAGCTGGACGGCAAGGAGACGGTCTATCAGCTATTCCGGGCGCAGCTTCTCCTGACGGAAGAACGGTACAACGAAGCCAAGTGGATGATCGAGAAGCAGGAAGCGCAGGCGATGGCCGCGCAGCGGGAGCAGCCGGAACTGTGGTGCTATTATCTGTATCTGACGACGCTCTACAGCCGGGATGAGCGCTATGTGGACGAGGCGGCTGCGGAGGTGGCCGAAGTCTATCAGCGGAACCGGGGCAACTGGCGGATCGCATGGCTGATGATGTATCTGTCGGAGGAGTATGTGCGGAATCCCGCCCGCAGATGGGAACTTCTGGAGGAACTGTTCCGGTACCGCTGCCGGTCGCCGGTGATCTATGTCGAGGCGTGGAATCTTCTGTGCGCGAATCCGTCCATGCTGCTGAAACTGGACGAGATGGAGATTCAGGTGCTCCGCTACGCCGTCAAAAAAGGGCTGATGCAGGAAGAACTGGTCATGCAGACGGTCTATCTGGCCCAGAAGATGAAAAACTATTCCGACAACGTCTTTGCCATCCTGCAGGGCTTCTACGAGATGCAGCCTAAGAGCGACATCCTGCACGCGATCTGCACGCTGCTGATCAAGGGCAGCCGCTGCGGAGCGGACTATTTCAAATGGTATCGGGCGGGCGTGGAACAGAATCTCAGGATTACGCGGCTCTACGAATATTATATGATGTCTCTGCCGCCGCAGTACGACGGCCCGCTGCCCAAGGCGGTGCTGCTCTATTTTGCCTACCAAAGCGATTTAAGCTATGAGATCACGGCCTATCTGTACGCCTATGTGCACAGGCACCGGGAGACGATGACGGACGTCTATGTGAGTTACCACGCGGCGATGGAGCGGTTTGTCACGGAGCAGATCAGGCGGGAGCGGATCAATCCGGATCTGGCCTATCTGTACCGGCATCTGGTCAGCCTGACGATGATAGACGAGGAGACCGCGCGGCATCTGGCGGCGCTGCTTTTCCGGCGGGAAGTCACCGTGGACAACGAGCGGATCGACCGTCTGTTCCTCGTGTACCCCCACGGCGTCGGCGAGGAGTGTTATCCGCTGGCGGACGGCAGGGCGCAGGTTTCCGTCTATGATTCCGACTGCCGCATCCTGCTGGGCGACGCGGAGGGCAACCGCTACACGGCCACGGTGGAGTACGGCGTGCAGCAGCTCATCAGTCCGGCGAAACTGGCGCTTATGATCGCGCCTTTTGTGCGGGACGATCCGGGCTATGCGGTCTATATCTGCTTTGAATACCAGAACACGTTCGCGGTGCAGGATGACAACGCGGATCTGTTCGCGCTGCTGGCCGCCTCCGACCGGGTGGAGGAACCTCTCCGGCGGGAGATCCGCATGATGCTGGTGCGGTTTTATTATGAAAAAGACAGGATGCGGGAGCTGGACGACTATCTGCTGGAGCTGACGCCGCAGGATGTGTCCAGACACGACCGCAAAGAGATCATCCGCTATATGATCGTGCGGGGGATGTACGAGGAGGCATACGCATGGGTGTGCCGCTTCGGGCCCTACGGCGTGGACGCCAAGATGCTGGTGAAGCTCTGCAGCCGTCTGCTGGACCAGGAGGACTTCCCGGAGGACGAGACGATGACGGGCATCCTCTGTTATGTGGTCAGAAAAGGAAAGTACGACGAAAACGTGCTGCAATATCTGATCCGCCATTTTAACGGCAGTTTGAAGGAGATGCGCGACATATGGAAAATCGCAGACGATTTCCGGATGGACACGCGGGAACTGTGCGAGCGGATGATTATCCAGATGCTCTATACAGGGGCGCACGTGGGAGAAAAGATGGATATTTTCCGCGCCTATGTGCAGAGCGGCGGTAACGAGACGCTGGTCTCCGCTTTTGCGGCGCAGTGCTGCTATGACCATGTGATCGGCGGACAGATCATCGAGCCGTATCTCTTTGCGGTGGTCAGGCAGCAGTACCGGGAGGACGCGCCGGTTCCCCTCGTGTGCAAGATCGCTTTTCTGCGGTATTACGCGGAGAATAAGGAGGAGCAGGACGAGGGCATCCGGGCCGTGTGCTGCGATTTTCTGACGGAGCTGACGGATCAGGGCGTCGTGCTGGAAGTCTACAAGGAATATCAGGGATATATTCCGCAGATGGACGAGTATCAGGACAAGACCATCGTGGAGTACCACGCCGGGCCGGGCGCCAGAGCCGTCATTCATTACGTGATACAGACCGACGGCGGCGGGGAGGCGCAGTACCGCAGGGAGGAAATGCGGGATGTGTTCGCCGGCCTGTGCGTCAAGGAGTTTATCCTGTTTTTCGGGGAGAGGCTGCAGTATTACATCACGGAGGAGACGGCGGGAGGCGAGCAGCTCACGCTGAGCGGCGCCGTCAACAGGAGCGAGATCGGGCAGGAGAGCACGGGCAGCCGCTTTTCGGTGCTCAACGACATCATGATCGGCATGACGATGCACGACTACAATACGGTGGACGGCCTGATGCGGGAGTATTATGTATGCGACTATATGACGCGGGAGATCTTCCGGATGCGCTAGGAGCAGGATATGTTTTCTGAGAAGAAGGAAAAAGAAAAACTGCATAAGGGAAGCGTGCTGGCTGGCTACGATCTGGGCGAGAAGTATTCCCAGATCAGCTATCTGCTCTACGGCGAGGAGGAGCCGGACACCGTCGCCACCGTGGTGGGGACGAAGCAGTACAATATCCCGACGATGTTATGTAAGCGGGCAGGCACGAACCAGTGGCTTTACGGCAAGGACGCCGTCAAATGCGCCGGCGACGAGGACATGATCCCGGTGGACGGCCTGTTGTCGCTGGCCCGGAAGGGAGAGCAGGTAGAGCTGGACGGGGAGAGCTATGATCCGGTGGCGCTGCTGACGCTGTTCCTGAAACGGAGCCTGACGCTGATGAATCTGATCGCGCCCATTGACAGGATCGATGCGATCATGTTTACGGTGGATGCGCCGGACGACCGGATGGTGGAGATTCTGTCGCGGGTTACGGCCAATCTGGGGCTGAAGACGAAGCGGATCTACTTTCAGGGGCACACGGAGAGTTTCTATTATTTTATGCTGCACCAGCCCGCCGAACTGTGGCATTATCAGGTAATCGCCTGCGAGCACGACGGCACGCGCCTGAAGACGTACCGCATGGAGTGCAACAGGAAGACGACGCCGGTCGTGGTGCTGATCGACGAGCAGGTATGTGAGACGCTGGTCGTGCCGGACGAGAACGAGGAGGAGACGGTCCGGGAAGACGCCTACAGGCTGGCGGATGAGCGTCTGCTGGGCATCCTGCAGGAAATGTGCCGGGGCAGGATCGTATCTTCCGCCTATCTGCTTGGAGACGGCTTCAAGGGCGAGTGGCAGAAGGAATCGCTGCAATTTCTCTGCCGTAATAGGAGAGTTTTTCAAGGAAATAACCTTTTCAGCAAGGGCGCGTGTTATGGCCTGCTGGAGAGACTGGAGCCGGGCGAAATCGGGAGCGGCCACGTCTTTCTCGGCCGGGACAAGCTGAAATCCAATATCGGGATGCACGTCCTGCGCCGGGGCAAGGAGTCCTACTATGCGCTGCTGGACGCCGGCGAGAACTGGTACGATGTGGAGAAGCGCTGCGAGATCCTGCTGACGGGAGAGCGGAAACTTGCCTTTGTGATCACGCCCCTCACGGGCCGGAACGCGGAGACGAGGGAAATGACGCTGACGGGCGCGGGCAGCGACGGCGCGCCTTATACCAAATATCGTCTGGAGATGGAGATGAGCGCGCCGGAGACGGTGCACGTCACGGTGACGGATTTAGGCTTCGGGGATTTCTATCCCGCTTCCGGGCAGGTCTGGAAGGAGACGCTGGAACTGCCATAACAGGAGAACAGGCCGGCGGGAGAAGCCGGCGCTGCATAGCGGGAGGGCAGTCCGGAGAAACGCGGCATAACAGAAGATACGGCGGCGGCAGTACGGAGGATAAAGCGGACGACATGGGCCAAGCGATACTGGAAACCGGCAGAGAGGCCGAAGTGCCTTACTATGTGGAAAAATTTTATGTAAACCTGCATTCGGTGGAAGAACTGTGCTACCTCTTTGTGGAGAGGGCGGAGCTTCTGGACGAGGACATCATGAGGCGCGAGCTGGTACAATGGCTGGACGAGCAGTGCGGGCTCAGCGAGCTGGCGCACACGCTCTCGTCGCTGATGAACCAGAACGGCTCCACGATGGCGTTTGTGGGCGCCATATTGGAGTATGTCCGCCTGTACCCGCCGGAGATCATCAATTACGCCGAGCAGACCGTCAAGAACAACGAAGGGCTCAGCCCTCTCGAGCGGGCCAAGGCCAAGGCGGACTATATGCTGCAGAACCGGAAATATTTTACCGCGCTGGGGCAGTATCACGGGCTCTTGGAGAAGATTCCGGAGGCGGATGTGATATTTCGGGCCAAAATACTGCACAATATGGGTGTGGCCTGCGCCAATCTGTTTCTGTTCGATGCGGCGGCACAGAGGTTTCTGGAGGCTTACGAGGCGGACGGGAGCGAGGAGAGCCTGCAGATGCACTTGGCGTCGCTGCGGATCAAGGGCAGCGAGCAGGACTATCTGGCATACATCGCCGCCCACCCGGAGTACCATAGCGCGTCGCTGCAGGTGGAGCGGCAGATGAACCGCGCCTACGGCCAGTTCGAGGGCACGGACGAGAACCGGATGCTCTTTACGCTGCAGGTCTTTAAAGAGGAGGGCAGCGGCGCGGGCGGCGCCAGCGTGAAATATTATCAGGAGATCGAAAAGCTGGCCGTAGAGCTGAAGGCGGCATATCGGGATATGTATCATTGATACGGAACGGAGAGAACGATGGGTTTGTTTCGGAAGATAACCGGGTTGTTTAGGCGTGGCGGACAGGAAGCAGACGAGGCGGAATGGGAGTGGGGCGAGGAACAGGCCCCCTACCAGATCGACTTCCACAACAAAGAGCAGCGCGACGACTATGTGCGCAACTGTCTGGAGCGGATGGCGGACGCCACCAAAGAGCTGGAAAATCTGACCTACGAATACGACATGGTCACTTCCTATCTGAAAGACATGGAGGAGATCGAGGCGCTGCCGCCCGAGGAGAGCGACGAGCTGAAAGAGTGCGCCGGACAGGTCGCCAAGCTGCAGGACAGTAAGAGCGGCTTTATGGAGCGCCCGCGCCGCATCACGGACGAGCAGTTCCAACATATGGAAAAGATCGAAGACGAGGTAGAGGAAGGCTATCAGAAGTTGAAAGAGACGGAGGACTATCAGGGCTTGATCCGGCAGGATCTGAGCAGGCTGGAAGGCGAGAAATACGCTTATCTGTACCGCAAAAAAGAAGTGATGCGCATTATCTCCGATACAAGGGGCATGGCGGTGATCTGTGTGGCGGCGCTGGCGTTGTGCGTTCTGCTGCTGCTTTTCCTGCAGTTCTTTCTGGATATGGAGACCAAGGCGGGCTACTTCGTGACGGCGGCTGCCGCGGCGCTGGCCATCACGCTGGTCTATGTGCGCCATGTGGACGCCAGAAGGGAGCTGCGCCGGGTGGAGATCGGCATCAATAAGATCATCCTCCTGCAGAACAAGGTGAAGATACGGTATGTCAATAACACCAATCTGCTGGACTATCTGTATCTGAAATACGGCGTCTCCGGCGCGCAGGAGCTTCTGGATCTGTGGGAGAACTATAAGACCGAAAAAGAGGAGCGGGAGAAGATGCGCAAGGCGGAGCTGGAGCTGGACTATAGCCAGCAGGAGCTTCTGCAGATGTTGAAGCGCTATCAGATCAAAGACCCCGCGATCTGGCTCCACCAGACGGAGGCGATCCTCGATCCCAAGGAGATGGTGGAGATCCGGCACAACCTGATTATCAGGCGGCAGTCCCTGCGGCGCAGGATGGAATATAACCGGGAGACGGTGGCGGGCAAATCCCAGCGGGAGATCAAGGAGCTGGTGGAAAAATATCCCCAGTACGCCGCGGAGGTCATGGCAGCCGTGGAGGAATATGAGAAGAAATACCAGCAGTAGGGTGGAAGCCTGCTGACGGCGGATCATGAATAGACAAGCGAGGGACGGTATACGTGGAAATTCAAATCGAAAGAGAGGATGCAGTATGAACACGGAGACGGAACAAGCGGAAAAGCCCGGCGAGGAGTGCGGCGTATTCGGCATTTATGACTTTGACGGCAACAACGTCGCATCCACGGTCTATTACGGGCTCTTTGCCCTGCAGCACAGAGGGCAGGAGAGCTGCGGCATCGCGGTCAGCGACACCGCCGGCCCCAAGGGAAAGGTGCTGAGCGTCAAGGAGATGGGACTGCTCAACGAGAACTTTACGCCGGATATTCTGGACAGGCTGCAGGGCGATATCGGCGTGGGCCATGTGCGGTATTCCACGGCGGGCAGCAGCACCCGGGAGAACGCCCAGCCGCTGGTATTGAATTATGTGAAAGGCACGCTGGCGCTGGCGCACAACGGCAATCTGATCAACGCCCTGCAGCTTCGGCACGAGCTGGAGTACACCGGCGCGATCTTTCAGACGACCATCGACTCGGAGGTCATCGCGTACCATATCGCCAGAGAGCGTCTGAACAGCAAGACCGTAGAGGAGGCGGTGGGCCGCGCGATGAAGAAGATCAAGGGCGCCTATTCCCTGATCGTGATGTCGCCCCGCAAGCTGATCGGCGCTAGAGATCCCTACGGCTTCAGGCCGCTCTGCATCGGCAGACGCGACAACGCCTATATCCTCGCGTCGGAGACCTGCGCGCTGGATACGATCGGCGCAGAGTTCGTGCGGGACGTGGAGCCGGGAGAGATCGTCACGATCTCGCCGGAAAAGGGGATCGAATCGGACAGAAGTATGTGCCTTCCCGAAAAAGCGCACGGCAGATGCGTGTTTGAGTATATCTATTTCGCCAGACCGGACAGCAGGCTGGACGGCGTCAGCGTCTACGAATCCCGCATCCGGGCGGGCAGATTTCTGGCCATGGACTCCCCGGTGGAGGCGGATCTGGTGGTGGGCGTGCCGGAGTCCGGCAACTGCGCCGCGCTGGGATACGCCATGGAGTCGGGAATACCCAACGGACAGGCGTTTGTCAAAAACGCTTACGTCGGGCGTACCTTTATCAAGCCCGGCCAAAAGAGCCGGGAGAGCAGCGTACAGGTGAAGCTGAACGCTATCCGGGAAGCCGTCAGGGGCAAGCGCATTATTATGATAGACGATTCCATTGTGCGCGGGACGACATCGGACAGGATCGTCAAGATGCTGCGCGATGCGGGCGCGAGAGAAGTACATATGCGCGTCAGCTCGCCGCCGTTTCTGTGGCCCTGTTACTTCGGCACGGACGTTCCCGCCAGAGAGCAGCTCATCGCCTACAACCGTTCGGTGGAGGAGATCCGTCAGATCATCGGCGCGGATTCTCTGGCCTATCTGAGACCGGAGCGCCTCCCGGAACTTGTGGACGGGCTGGGCATCTGTATGGGGTGCTTTACGGGGCGTTATCCGATGGAGACGCCGACGGAGGACATCCGCGGGGAATATGAACGGTAAATCTGTGCGGAGCGTCACAGATTTTCCCAAGGCGGAGGAAATTTCCGCGGGAACCGCTTCCTGCCGCTTACATGAAACGCTTCAGAATGGAGAGGAAAATGAGTACAGACAGATATGTAAGTCCGTTATCGGAACGTTATGCCAGCCGGGAGATGCAGTATATCTTTTCGCAGGACATGAAATTCAGGACGTGGAGGAAACTGTGGATTGCGCTGGCGGAGACGGAAATGGAGCTGGGGTTATGTCAGGATGGCAGGCCCGTCATCACGCAGGAGCAGATCGACGAGATGAAGGCCCACGCGGAGGATATCAATTATGATGTGGCCCGGGCGCGGGAAAAGGAAGTGCGCCACGACGTCATGAGCCACGTGTACGCCTACGGGCAGCAGTGCCCCAAGGCGGCGGGCATCATCCATCTGGGCGCCACGTCCTGCTACGTGGGCGACAACACGGACATCATCGTTATGACGGAAGCGCTGAAGCTGGTGAAGAAGAAGCTGGTCAACGTGATTGCGGAGCTGGCGGATTTTGCCCGCACGTACCGCGATCTGCCGACGCTGGCGTTTACGCATTTCCAGCCTGCGCAGCCCACGACGGTAGGCAAGCGCGCTACCCTGTGGACGCAGGAATTCTGTATGGATCTGGAAGATCTGGACTACGTGCTCTCCACGATGAAGCTGCTGGGCTCCAAGGGAACGACGGGTACGCAGGCGTCCTTTTTGGAACTGTTCGACGGCGATCAGGAGAAGATCGACAGGATCGATCCGATGATCGCCGAGAAGATGGGCTTCGCGCAGTGCTATCCGGTGTCGGGACAGACCTATTCCCGCAAGGTGGACACGAGAGTCTGCAACGTGCTGGCGGGGATTGCCGCATCCGCCCACAAGATGTCCAACGACATCAGACTGCTCCAGCATCTCAAAGAGGTGGAGGAGCCTTTTGAAAAGAACCAGATCGGTTCCTCGGCGATGGCGTACAAGCGCAATCCGATGCGCAGCGAGCGCATCGCGTCGCTGGCCCGGTACGTGATGATCGACGCGCTGAACCCGGCGGTCACTTCCGCGACGCAGTGGTTCGAGAGAACGCTGGACGACTCCGCCAACAAACGCCTGTCCATCCCGGAGGCTTTCCTGGCAGTGGACGGCATACTGGATCTGTGCCTGAACGTGGTGGACGGACTGGTGGTGTACGACAAGGTGATTGCCAAACGGCTGATGAGCGAACTGCCCTTTATGGCGACGGAAAATATTATGATGGATGCGGTCAAGCTGGGCGGCAACCGTCAGGAACTGCACGAGAAGATCCGCGAGCTGTCCATGCAGGCGGGCGCCAATGTGAAGCGCGAGGGCAGGGAGAACAATCTGCTGGAGCTGATCGCGCAGGACGAGGCGTTCCATATGACGCCGGAGAAGCTGCAGGAGACGATGGAGCCCGCCAGATATGTGGGTCGGGCGCCGCTGCAGGTAGATCAGTTCCTGCAGGAAGTGGTCACGCCTATTCTGGAGCGTAACAGAGAGCTGCTGGGCGTGAAGGCGGAGATCAATGTTTAAATGTGGAAAGGATAAAGACGGGCTTTTTTGTCCATCAGGGTTTCCGGCGCTTATCGGTATCTTTTGTTGATTACGGTATCGCAGATGGAGCAGATCAGCCGCTTTTCTTCGGGAGAGGCGGACTGCCACAGGGCCAGCAGCCGCTGGTCCGGCTCCTCCGCCGTCTCGTCCGATCCGGGATCGCATAGCAGGGAGTCAACCGACACGCGGAAACACTGCGCCAGCAGAACCAGCTTTTCCAGCGTGACGGAGCGCTCGCCGCGTTCGATGAATCCGATATAAGTCGTGGACACATCCACACATTCCGCAAGCTGCTCCTGTGTCAGCCCAATCCGCAGCCGTTCTTCGCGGATACGTTTTCCCAATGTTCTTCTATTCATAGTCGCTCACCTATTAACAATGACATTTATATTTTAAACGCATACCTTTGATAAGATAACTAACTGATAGTTAATGAAAAATACATAAAACAAAAACTATAAGTTGTAAAAAGGGGGAGAATATGATATTATAAGCGCAGGCTCTCATAACAAAGATGTTTAGAAAAAGAGGTTTTTATGATTATCAAAGCGTCGGCTTCTTTGCGGAACGATTATGCCGCCGTATCCAGTCTGGCAAAAGAGACGAAGGAGCCTATCTATATTACCAAAAACGGTGAAGGCGACCTAGTGCTGATGGACATCGGCGCGTTTGAAAAGCGGGAGCAGATCCTGAATCTGCGCGCCAGAGTCCTGCAGGCCGAGCAGGAGCGGACGGACGGCGCGGAGACGCTGGAGATCTCCGGGGCGAGGGAACGGCTGAAGGAGCGGGCGCATGGTATGTAGGGCAGCGATTCTCCCCGCCGCGTGGGAAGATCTGAAACGGATCGAGGATATCTGTTCGGTGCAGTACGGCGCAGCCGCGGCGCTGCGGGCCGTAGATCGCATACTGGGTGCGCTGGAGCGTCTGTGCCTGTCCTGCGACGCCGTCTCCCTGACGCCGGACGAGTGGCTGAACAGGCAGGGGTATCGAATGGCCGTCTGCGGCGGCTATATCGCGATCTGCCGGGACGCGGGCGGTACGAGGTATGTGTATCATATCGCCGACGGCAAAAAAGAATATCCGAAACTTTTTTCCTGAAATGCAGTCTTTTTTATAATGCAGTCTTTTGTCTCCCAACGTAAGATGCGGCGCATCTTATGCTGGGATTTTTTGCGTGCAGGCGGCTCGCTTGTCAAATGAGTCATACTTTGTTATAGTGTCAGTAGTAATTGATGTACGGCGTGCAGCGGAGCACATAGGAAGAACGATGAACGGAGCGCGTAAGGAACAAAGGAAAAGACGAAGGACAGGGTTTGCCGCGGGCATGGCTGCCGTCATGACCGTCGTTTGGATGTCTGCGCCGCTGACGGCCCTCGCCGCAGAGGAGAGGGCGCAGGAGGCCGATCCGTCCGCCGACAGGCAGGTCAGGGCCGCCTACGAGGAATACACAGAGCGTCTCGACGGCATAGCTTGGCAGTGGGAGATCGACGACAACGGCTTTGAAGTGATCGAGGAGCAGATGTTTCCCATCGAGACGGAGGTGTTCGGCACGGTTCTGCTGGTGCCCGCCGTCGAGCCGCAGTATCACAGGCTGGTGTTGTTCTGGGTGCAGACGGACGGCAGGATATTGGACAGGACAGATTATCTGGCGGTGAATACGTGGTACGCGGGCAGCATGGAGCAGCCGTTCCGGTCGCTGTCGGCGGTGGCCTTTCAGGACTTAAATCGGGACGGCAGGCTGGACATCATCCTGATCGCCAAGTGCCGGAACCGGACAGGCGCTTACGCCGCCCGGGACTACCAGATGGGAGACGTGCTTTTTCAGGGGGACGGCGGCTTCTACCGGGACTACCGCATCTCCGACGAGATCAACCGGTTCGGCATGAACAAAAGCGCGGACTGTATCATCGCCTATGTCCGGGACGGCTTTTCCACGAAGTTTCTCTACACCGCCTCCACCAAGACGGAGCTTCTGCAGAACGGCGCCAAAGTCGTCGAGGAGCAGGATTACGTCCGGCAGTTTGAGAAGCTGGGGAGTCTGGAAGTCATGCCGGTGACTTACGACATCGGCAGGTTTACTTTTTTTATGATCTATCTGATCGACGAGCAGGGCGATATCGTGTGGAGTTTTCAGCCCATGGGCGACTACGACAATCTGTACGCGCTCCGGGGCATCGCCTGTAAGGACATCGACGGCGACGGGATGAAAGACCTGCTGGTGCTGGGCAGATACAGTAATTCCGCCGATGTCAGCGAGATGGCGGTGGCAAGTTCCTATGAGATCTACTACCAGCGCACCGGCGGGTTTGAGACGGATACGGAAGTGAAACGCCGGGTGGTATGCGGGAACGACGATACCGTAGCCGGTCTGGTGGAAAAGGCGAGAGCTTATTGGGGATGGAGTCCGGAGACATGATTAAAATACTGATCGTAGACGATGAAAAACCGATACGGGACTTAATCGACATGAATCTGTCGGCGGCGGGGTACTGCTGCGTGGCCGCGGCGGACGGACTGGCGGCGATAGACGAGGTGGAGCGGCAGTCCTTTGACTTGGTACTGTTGGACATCATGCTGCCCGGCGCGGACGGGTATGACGTGATCGAATATCTCAAACCGCGCGGGATTCCGGTTATCTTTATCTCCGCCAAGCATGAGGTCAGGGACCGCGTCAAGGGGCTTAGGCTGGGCGCGGACGACTATCTCGTGAAGCCTTTTGACGTGACGGAGCTGCTGGCGAGGGTGGAAGCGGTGCTGCGGCGGTATCACAAGACGGACAGGGAGCTGGCCGTCGGCGACGTGGTGATCGACCGGGAGGCCAGACGGGTGATGCGCGCCGGGCAGCCGGTGCCGCTTACGAGCAAGGAGTTCGACCTTCTGCTGCTCTTTGCGGAGAACAGGAATATCGCCCTGTTCCGGGAGAACCTTTATGAAAAGGTCTGGGACGACGAGTATTACGCCAACAGCAGGACGCTGGATCTGCACGTGCAGCGGCTCAGAAAGAAGCTGGGCTGGGAGAAAAATCTGGTGGCGGTGTATAAGGTAGGCTACAGACTGGAGATATAGGAGAGCCATCATGAAGTTTTCACAGAAACTTTTGTTGTGGACGACGATCATCATCGCCCTGACGCTCGGCTTCAGCGGTTACTTTTTTGTCAGTCATGTATTTCAGACGTCTCTGGAGCGTGAGGCGGGGCAGGCGATGGATGAAAACAACATACTGCGGTTCGCCTTCGAGACGGCGGCGCTGAATGTGCCGGTCAAGTACGATATTCTGCAGAACAGCTCCGTGGAGCAGATCGCCGCAAACCTCGAATCCGGCGGGCAGGGCGGCAGGCGGCTATTGCGCATTTCCGACGAGTACCGGCAGACGCTTTATGCGGGCGACGGCTTTGACGCGGACGACACCCTGCTGGAACTGTCCGGGGAGGATCAGTATTCCTACTGCGTGATCAGCTTAAACGGCAGATACTACATACACACCGGCAGCACCATCAACGCGCTGGGGCGGGTGTTGTATCTGGAGACGCTTCGGGATGTATCGCAGGTGTTTGAGGAGCGGGAGACGGGCTTCGCCGTTTACAGGCGGCTGACGGCCCTGATGTTATTGCTGGACATTATCATCATGTATATCATATCTTCCCGGCTGACCAAACCGATCAGGCTCTTGGTGCACGCGACGAAGCGGATCGCCGCGGGAGACTATGGGTATCGGGCGCGTCAGGTCAGCGATGACGAGCTGGGCAGTCTGACGCAGGACTACAACCGTATGGCGGAGACGCTGGAGCAAAATATCGAGAGTCTGGAACATGAGGTGCAGGCGCGGGAGGACTTCGTCGGCGCTTTTGCGCATGAGCTGAAGACGCCGCTGACGTCGATCATCGGCTACGCGGATATGCTGCGCTCCCGCAGGCTGGATGAGGAGCAGAGCATCCTGTCCGCCAACTATATCTACACGGAGGGCAAGCGGCTGGAAACGATGTCGCTGCGGCTTCTCGACATCATCGTGACCAGGAAGGAGGGCGCGAAGATACAGGAGACGCCGGCGGAAGTCCTGTTTGCCTATGTGCGCAGCCTGTTTTCCACGCAGGAGGGCATGGAGCTCGTATTCGACTATGACAGGGCGGTTGTGTCCGCGGATGCCGGTCTGATCCAGACCGTGCTGGCGAATCTGATCGACAATGCCTGCAAAGCGTCGGAGAACGGCGGCAGGATCGAAGTGACGGGGCGGCGCGTGCCGGGCGGCTACCGTTTCCAGGTGGAGGATCACGGCATCGGCATCCCCGCGCAGGAGTTGTCCAAGATCACGCAGGCTTTCTATATGGTGGACAAGTCCAGATCCCGCAGCCGCAACGGAGCGGGGCTGGGCTTGGCGCTCTGCACGGAGATTCTGGCGCTGCACCACACCGAGTTGGAGATAGACAGTACGCCCGGCGAGGGCACGAGAGCGGGATTTGTGCTGGCGGATGCAGGCAGGGAGGCGGAAGATGAAGAAACACATTCTTAATCTGGCGCTTGTGGCGCTGACCGTGGTCGTGGTGGCGCTATCGGTCTGGGGGCCGGAGGCGATGGCCAAGTATCGCGACCGGGATATGTTCGATACCGTCAATGTGGCTACGGAGGAGACGGAGGGCTCCGGCTACCGCTATCAGTTGTCGCCGGACGACAAGCTGTATATTCTGTCCCGGTGCCTTGATTCGCAGGATGCGCCCGGCACCGAGCAGAGCGCGCTGACCAGAGAGCCGGACGCCGCCTATCAGGAGCTGGCGGGGAGTTATGCTTTCATCGCCAACCGCAACGATCCCTCGGACAGCGAGATCACCGGCGAGGAGATCTACGAGGCCGCAAACGACGGACTGGCGCGGCTCAAGGAGCTGGGGATTCTGCCGGAGGAGATCCGGGACGTGCAGGCGGGCGCTTATGACGCCGCGCTCTACTCCGCCATCGACGTGCCGGAACCGCGCAACAATGTGGCGGTCTGGAAACTGAGCCTGATCGGAACGCCGAGGAATACCGACAAGGAGAACCGCCTGATCGACGCCTATATCGATGCGGACGACGGCAGAATCTACGAGTTCTATGTGCGCTCCCAGATGAAGTGGGAGGAGATCGACGCGGATCGTCTGGTGCGGCAGTGGGCAGATTATATGGGACTGTCCACGCCGGAAGACTACGAGAGCGAGAACCCGCTGTTAGAGACGACGCCCTGCTATCAGAAGTACGTTTTTACCAACGAGAACGGCGATCGGACGATCGTGACGGTGGGGTTCTATGAAGGGATCGGCGAGCTCTTTTTAAAAATCTCCAGATGATGCAAAAATGATGCAAATTTGATGAGATTATGATGCAAAAATGATGAAAATATGATGCACCTCTCCGCTATGCTTATGGCATACCAAAGAGAGGGGCATCATTTTTATGTACGCAGAGTCGAGTCATTATTATCAGGCGCAGAGGAAAAAAGACAGAATCCGCGGGTATCTGAAAAAGGTAGTATGGGTTGTGACGGTCATCTGCATTATCATTGTCTGCATGGCCGCGGCGGTGCAGACCAAAGCGTCGCAGGTCGTGGCGGCGGAGGCGGAGGCAGCGCAGGACGTTACCGCCGGAACAGAGAGCGTGGGAGACGGAGACGCCGATGCAGAGAATGCAGGAGACGGAGACACCGATACGGAGAATGCGGGAGACGGAGATGCCGACGCGGAGAATGCAGGAGACGAAGACACCGACGCGGAGGACACCGGAGAGGAGGCTGCCGCGGAGGGCGGCGTGATCGTCCTTGATCCCGGACACGGCGGCAGAGACGGCGGCTGCGTGTGCGGCGGCGTTTTGGAAAAGGACATCAACCTAAAGATCGCGCAGCGGACGGCGCTCATTCTGCAGGAGCAGGGCTATCAGGTTGTTCTGACCAGAGAGGGCGACGAATGGATCGACAAGGCGGAGCGGGTAGAGAGCGCCAACGAGAGGAAAGCGGCGGTCTATGTCAGCATCCATCAGAACTCCTGCGAGCTGGCGGACGTCTCCGGCATCGAGACATGGTACGGCGAAAACGACCTGACGGAGAGCAGCCAAAAGCTGGCGCAGCTTATCGAAAAGGCGGTTGTCCGCGCCACGGACGCCAACGAGAGGGAGCTGGTGGCGGACGACGAACTGTGCGTCGTCAACAGAAGCCGGATGCCCTCCTGCCTGATCGAAACCGGCTTCCTTTCCAACAAGGAGGAACGGAAGAAACTGTGCAGCGACGAATATCAGGAAAAGATCGCCTCCGGGATCGCGCAAGGGATCGCCGCATACTTAAACCTGTAGTCCATTTTTCCGCAAAAATCGGCACTTTTCGGGCACCGCACAGGTTGAGCAATCAGTCATCTTATGCTATACTTCTGCATATAAAGCCTAAGGTGACAAAAGATGAAATTAGCGATTATTGGCGACGAACAGATACGTCCCGCCGTTTTAAAGCAGGGGATACGCGCATGGAGCGAGGACAAAAATATTCACACGGACGTTATCGTGTTTGAAGGCATGGAACATTTTCTGCTGGAATGGGTGAAGGAGCAGAACTACGCGATGCTGTTCTGGAACATCCCCGCGCAAAAAGCCAGCGTCGGCGACATGGTCAGACTGCTCCGGGAGCGGAACGAGGATCTGGCGGCGGTGCGCATCACGGGCGGCGGGGAGAACGGCAGGAGCGCGGAGGAGGCCGTCCATGTGCTGCCTGCCGGCGCGGGCCGGGACGATATCGCACGCTGCATGGACCGGGCGCTTCTGGAAAGCGTCCGCGAGAGATATCTGCTGGCGAGGACGAAGGAGGGCCTGTTAAAAATCGCGGCGGACAGGATCATGTATATCGAGGCGGTGGGAAGCGGCAGCAGAATCGAATTCTGTCCTTACGGCACCAGCACGTTTCAGGTGGAGTCAACGGACGACATCGCCGTGCTGGAGCAAAGACTGGGAGCGGGATTTGTCAGATGCCACAAGGCGTATCTGTGCCGGCTGGACAAGATCCGCCGCATCACCCGATCGTGGATCGAGATGCGCAACGGCAGCAGGATTTCGATCAACCGCGCCCTGTACGCGCAGGTCTGCCAGAGCGCGGTGCAGTATTTTAAAGAGCAGAAAGCGAAGCGGCAGCCTGCCGGACTATAGCGGCGAGAGACCTTTTTCCCGAAGGTTCATATAATAGAACATATCGCGGATTGTGGAACTAAAGTTTCACAATGACCGGGGAAAAGGAGAATAGATTGTTATGGCTATTGGCTATTTGACGGTACAGGCGTGGATCGCCAACGGCGCCCGTCCGGTCGCCGGCGTGCGGGTGCGGGTGATGGACGATCAGGGGCGCAGACTGTACAGTATGACCACCAACGAAAACGGAGAGACGCCGCTCGTGTCGCTGGAGACGGTGGACGCCTCGTTGTCCAGAAATCCCGGCTACGTGGGAACACCCTACGTCAGCTATCAGGTGTACGCGCAGGCGGAAGGATTTGAACCCCTGCTGGCGGAGGGCATCCCCATCTATGAGGGCGAGACGGCGGTGCTGCCGATGCAGCTCATTCCGCTGCAGGCCATGCAGCCGCGTGAGGGCGGCGTGGAGACGATTGCATCGGAAGAACCCGCAGTGGCGCACGGCGGATCAGGGCAGCAGCAGGGGCCTGCCATCGCGCCCATCGTGCTGCGGCAGGTGGTGATCCCCAAGACGATCACCGTGCATCTGGGAAGCCCCTCGTCTCCGGCGGCCAACGTCCGCGTCTCTTTTCCCGATTATGTCAAAAACGCGGCCAGCAGCGAAATCTACCCGACTTGGCCGGATGCGGCGCTGCGGGCCAATATCTATGCCATCATCACTTTTGCGCTGAACCGCATCTATACGGAGTGGTACAGAGGGCAGGGCTATGACTTTGACATTACGGGGAGCACCGCCTACGATCA
Source organism: uncultured Lachnospiraceae bacterium (assembly GCA_947630025.1). GTDB lineage: Bacteria > Bacillota > Clostridia > Lachnospirales > Lachnospiraceae > UBA3282. Next base: position 77,505 of record CANRFZ010000008.1, on the reverse strand, counting down.
GGCTTTTGTCTATGGCCGGGCGACCTACGAATCCATCAACAAAATCGTAGATGAAATCTTTGACCATTATATCAGGCGCGCGGGACAGTACGCGCCCTATTTCACCGCTTTTTGCAACGGAACGACCGTGACCTGCACGGGACTGTCCCAGTGGGGCACGGTCACGCTGGCCAATCAGGGGTACACGCCGATTGAGATTCTGCGCGCCTACTACCCGGACGATATCGAGATCGCGCAGGCGCAGGCGGTGGCGGATACGGCGGGCTCCTATCCCGGCACGCCGCTGCGCGTCGGCAGCGCGGGGCTGGACGTACAGACGGTGCAGACGTACCTGAACCGGATACGGCGCAACTATCCGGGCATCCCGGCGATCACCGATCCGGACGGCGTGTTCGGCGCTTCCACCAGAGAGGCGGTACGCAAGTTCCAGAGCATTTTCAACCTGAGCGCGGACGGCGTCGTCGGCAAGGCCACATGGTACCAACTGTCCCGGATCTATACGGCGGTGACCAGACTGGCGGAGCTGGACAGTGAGGGGACGTCGCTGGGAATAGGAACCGTTCCGCCCTCGGCGGTGCTGCGGCAGGGCTCCCGGGGCAACGATGTGCTGACGCTGCAGTATCTGTTAAATCTGGTTTCCGAATATTATCCCGGCTTCTGGGGCGTGGCGCAGGACGGCATCTTCGGCGCGGACACGAGACGCGCGGTGGTCGCCTTCCAGCAGGCGCAGTCCCTCAATCCGGACGGCATCGTGGGGCCGGCCACATGGCAGGCGCTCTATGACGTATATCTGGGCATCCAAGGCATCCGGCCTCCGGCGGAACCGGATGACGGATATTTCACCTATACGGTACGGTCCGGCGACACACTGTGGCTGCTGGCGCGGCGGTACGGAACGACGGTAGACGAGATCCGGCGGCTGAACGGCCTGACGGGTGATATGCTGCGCATCGGACAGGTGCTGCGGATACCGGGTTAGAGATGCAGGGGTGCGGATGCCGGGCAAAAATCATTGATATAGGAAGCGATCCCAGCGTGGATCGGAGGTGCGGCATTGATATAGGAAGTGATCCCGGCGTGGATCGGAGGTGCGGCATGGAAGAAAAAGTACGGCTTTCGGATATTGCTTCGGAGCTGGGGCTCAGCACGGCGGCGGTGTCGTATGTGCTCCACGGCAAGACAGGGATGGTGTCGGAGCGGACGGCTGCCAGAGTGCGGCGCGCTCTGGAGGAGCGGGGGTATCTGCCCCGGGCGGCGGAGGTGCTGCTGGCGGAGAATCCGGCGAAAATCGTGGGCGTGGTCATCAATTCCCACGAGAAATATGAGGCCCACGTCTTGGAGGATGCGTTTATCGCCTCGGCGCTCAACGCCCTGAGCGCCGAGACCGCCGGGCGCGGACTGCAGATGATCGTCAAAACCGCAGACAGCCTCGATGAGATCGTTTCGTTCGCTACCATGTGGAATCTGGAAGGGCTGGTGCTGATCGGCTTTTGTCATGCGGACTACGGACATCTGCGGGAAAATGTCCGCGTACCCTTTGCGGTCTATGATGCCTGCGGCGCCATAGCGGAGCGCGTCTGTGCCGTGAATATTGACGACCGCCGCGGAGGATTTCAGGTGGGAGAGTATTTCCGGCTCTGCGGGCACCGGCGCGCCCTGTGCCTGTCCGATAATGAGATCGACATGGATTGGGAGCGCTGGGAGGGCTTTTGCGAAGGCTTCGGCAGCGGCGCGGCGTTTATGAAGATTCCGATTAACAAAGCGGAGCGGACGGCTTTCTACCGGGAGAAACTGCCGGAGATCAGGAGCTTCTCCGCCGTTTTTGCCGTATCGGATTACTATGCCGTGGATCTCATCCATTTTCTGCAAAGCAGCGGTGTCGAGATACCGGGCGAAATCTCCGTCGCCGGATTTGACGATACACCCCTCTGTCAAATGGTCTACCCGGCCCTGACCTCTGTCCGGCAGGACAACGCGGAACGCGCGAGGGCGGCGCTGGACGCAATTGCCAAGATGCGGGCCGGTGAGCCGGCGGAATCGGTTATCACCCTTTCCACGTCGTTAGTCGTCCGGGAAAGCACCGGCAGCCGCTGAGCGGACTGCCTGCGGCAGCCTGTTGTCATTTTCCACAAAAAGGGCGTTTCATTTTTGGTTTTACTTACGGATTTAAGGTTTGAAAAGAGGTCTCTCGTCAGTTTATAGTTGAACTGCCGGGAGACTTTTGTATGATGCGGCAACGAATGAAAACGATCCGGAAAGGGGTATCAAATGAAACGGGAAACTTTTTTGCGAAATGTCATTGTTCTGGCCGTGCCGGTGGCGCTCCAATCCATGCTGCAGGCATCCTTCGGCGTGGTGGATCAGGTCATGATCGGCCAGCTCGGTGCCGTGGAGGTGGCCGCCGTCGGACTGGCGGGAAAATTCACGGGAATATTTCAAGTCGTCGTGTCCGCCGTGGGCGCCGTGACGGGCATCATGATCTCTCAGTATATGGGGCAGAAAAATGCCGCCGAAACGCGCCGCAGCATGACCTTTAATCTGCGGGTATGCTTCCTCCTCGCCGCGTTGTTCATGGTGGCCGGCATCGCCGTTCCGGAGCGGATCATGAGCCTTTATATCGGAGACCGCGCGACCGTGGAAACGGCGGGGCGGTATCTGTCGATCGTCTCCGGCACTTTCCTCCCGGCGGCGGGAGTCACCATACTGTCCACGTACCTGCGGTGCAGGGAAAAGGCGTCCCTGCCGCTCTACGCCGGAATCGCGTCGGCGGCGGTCAACACCGCCCTCAACTGGATATTGATCTTCGGACGGCTGGGCGCGCCGGCCCTCGGCGTCACGGGAGCGGCGCTGGCGACGCTGCTCTCGCAGCTCGTCTATTTCATAATGATTCTCGGAATGTACGCGAAATACCATGAGCGGGCGGAGAACGCTGCGGCAGGCCCCTTTGACTGGAAACAGTATCTCTCCATGCTGCTGCCGCTTCTGGTCAGTGAATTTATGTGGGTTCTGGGCGAAAACGTGTACGCGGGCATTTATGGGCATCTGGGCACTGATGCCTGCGCCGCCATGACGCTGACTAACCCCGTACAGTCTTTGGCGATAGGCGCCCTGTGCGGCCTGAGTCAGGCCGCGGCGATCCTCATCGGCAAACGCCTCGGCGACGGGGACAGGGAGAACGCTTACCGGGAGGCGAAAAAACTTCTGTTTTACGGCTTGGCGTCGGCCCTTCCGCTTTCGGTGGTCATTCTCTGCATCAGCCCTTGGTATGTGCGCATTTTCAACGTGGAGGCCGGAATCCGGGAACTGACGGTGCAGATCCTCACCGCTTACGCCGCGGTTATGCCGTTCAAGGTGCTGAACATGATAATCGGCAGCGGCATCCTGCGCAGCGGCGGAAAAACAACATACGTTATGGTCATCGACCTGATGGGCACTTGGCTTTTCGGCGTTCCGCTGGGGCTTCTTGCGGCGTTCGTGTTCGGCTGGCCCATCCCGATGGTCTATTTCACCCTGTCGCTGGAGGAGTGCATCCGCCTCGCCGTTTCCCTAGTCGTTTTCGAGCGCCGCGGGTGGATGAACCGGCTGAAAGCGTGAGGGAGGGATTTGTTTATCATTGTTATAATTTTGAGTTTTGGAGCATTTAGCAACGAAGAAGTACAGAAAGTGGCAGACCATACTTTGGAATGTATGTCCAAAGAAAGCCTTGATGAGCAAGAGGAAAATGCAAAAATCTATCAACAGTTTATGGCTGCAAAAGAAGCAGGTAATACGGATATGGCACATTCCGCCGTTGAAATGCTTGCAGAGAATTACAAAACAATGTTTGCACTTGATAATGCAAGAAATCTCCTGCTTGATTTGGCAAAAGAATATTTGCAGGGCGAAAAACTTGCAGTAGTAACCGATCACCAGTTCGGAAAAGGCTGCTCGGAATATGTTGCTCATGCCATTCAGCATTATTATGGAGCCTAGCAAGGCGAAATAACAACAAACTATTTACCATGGGCGGTGGATCAGTCTATTTTCCCGCTGCCTGTTGTATTTTGCTCATTACTTAATAAAGTAATAAATTTGTTCCCCATGTGGGAGGGAAATTTTCTATGACTTGCACGGAGGCATGATTTGCTTCTTATCTTATAAATTTAATATGAATTTTATTGTAAATCCGGGCGCTTTTCAGTATAATGAAGATGCAGTTGGAGAAAGGCTAAACATCCGTTGCTGCAGATTTATAAAAATCTCGGAAGAATTTTTCAGCGGTGCTGATATAGATATTGAGGTAAAAGCAAAAGTTATTTATGAGAGCGACACAGAGGATATTATCAATCAATACATTCTTTTCTGTAAGGTTTTTGACGAACAGAGAAAGCTATATGGAATGACAGAGCGGACAGTCAGAGAAACGATCCGCATTTGCAAGGATAGAAATGTCCTAAAAGAATATCTGATGAACAGAGAAATGGAGGTTGTAACGATTATGATGAGTTTATTTGATAATGAGCAGATTATGAAAACATATTGGAAAGATATGGAAAATACTCTTACGGATAAAATTGCTCACAAGAAAGACAGAGAAATAGCCGAAAGAATGATAAAAAAAGGTAAAATGTCATTGGAAGATATTGCGGATTATGTTCCGGCATTATCTTTTGATGAATTAAAGGAGATTGAAGCTGAGGTTATGCAGTTAGCATAATTGGAAAAACAATTTAATATCAAAATAATAGCGTAAAGGCGCATGGAAGGGTTGGAAGTTAGCTTATCAATGGCAGTACGGCATTTCAGGTTTGTAGAATAACCAAGAAAAAAGAGGCAGTCCGGAAGATATGGATTGCCTTTTTTGTGCTTCCAAATGAAAAATCATAACTTTGTTTGTATTTTATATGTCGTTGAGATATAATATAAGTGAACCGAAAGTATCAATTTATTCTTTGAAGGGAGCATATATTATGACAACATCAAAGAAAATGTATAATTTGTCAGACATATATGTAGGCATGAAAATTCAAGACAGGAGCCAGCTTGATAACATATTTGACACATGGATAATATTATATAAAGAATCCAAAGAAGAAGATTATACAATAGGATTTATAGGAAAGCATACGACTATGGAATCAGACAATTTGCTAAAAGACTATATTACCTGTCCTATATATAATGACAGTATAAATAGTACTGAGGATATTTACTGTGAAGAATCATTACATTAAAATATCATTGAATTTGATTGATATACATAGATGGATATGGGGTGAGATAAAATGCTGGAAAAGATTATTGAACTCACAAATTTATATATAGATAGTATGCCAAAAAAAGAGCGTAAAAAATATGGACAGTTTTTTACAAGTATGGAAACTGCAAAGTTTATGACAAGTTTGTATGAAATACCGACCAATAAGAAAAGTGTAACGGTTTTGGATGCCGGTGCGGGGTCTGGCATATTGTCATGTGCTTTTATTGAATGGATAGAGGGATTTGACACAGTAAAAGAAATAGAATTGACTTGTTATGAGAATGATGCTAATGTTCTGGGACTTTTGAAGAATAATTTGGAGTATTGCAGAAATCATTCAAGTAAAATAGTTAAATATAATATTCAGACAGAAAATTATATTACAAGTCAATATTTAGATTTTAACTGTATGATAGGCGGGAATCCTGATCCAATGAAATATGATTATGTAATTGGGAATCCACCTTATATGAAAATAGCGAAAGACGCGCCGGCAGCAATAGCTATGCCGGAAGTTTGTTATGGTGCGCCGAATATGTACTTTATTTTTGCGGCTATGGGACTTTTTAATTTAAAAGATGATGGGGAAATGGTTTATATTATTCCTCGTTCATGGACCTCGGGAGCGTATTTCAAACGGTTTCGTCAGTATTTTCTGACAGAAGGGAAATTGGAACATATTCACTTATTTGTAAGTCGGAATAAAGTTTTTGACAAGGAAGATGTGTTACAGGAAACTATGATTATAAAAGTTCGGAAAACATATGTAAATCCAGCACGAGTAAAAATTACGTCATCGAAGTCAAACAAAGATTTTAATGAATTAACTTTCTTGACCGCACCATATGACCTTGTTGTGTCCGGTGAAGATTATTATGTGTATCTGGTAACAGATGATGAAGAAATAGCGGTATTGAAACAGCTACATAAGTTTAATAAAACATTGCCTGAAATTGGTGTCAAAATGAAAACGGGATTAACTGTAGATTTCCGGAATCGGAATATTCTTCGTGATAAGGAAGAAGCAGGTGCAATTCCTTTATTTTATTCGCAGCACATAAAACAAGGCAGGGTGCAGTTCCCTATTCAGAAAGAAAATGAGTATGTAGTAACAGATCAGCGTGGACTTATGCAGGATAATAAAAACTATTTATTTGTGAAGAGATTTACTGCCAAGGAAGAACCACGGAGATTACAATGCGGAATTTATTTGGCGAAGAATTATCCACAGTATACGAAAATTAGTACACAGAATAAAATAAATTTTATTGATGGGCTTTTGGGAGAAATGTCAGAGTGTCTGGTATATGGCTTATATGTGCTTTTTAATTCTACATTATATGATGAGTATTACCGAATTTTGAACGGCTCCACACAGGTAAACTCTACGGAGGTAAATTCTATGCCTGTGCCGGATATGGAAAGTATACAGGAAATGGGAAGAAAGTTAATGAAATCAAAAGATCTGTCGGAGAAAAACTGTAATTCGATTTTGGAGGGATACTGTGGGTAAAGTTGAAGAAGCACGAGAGTTTCTGAAGATGGTGGGGATGCCAAAAGCGCAGCAGGCGGATATATGTTGTTATGTACTGTTGGCGATGGCAGATATGAAACCGGATATGTCATGGGAGGAAGCAAGTAACGAGTGGATACGTATCCATGATATCATTCAGTTTTCTAATGCTTTTTATGGGACTACTTATGCAGAAAACAGTCGGGAAACGTTTCGTAAGCAGGCGTTACATAGATTTCGAACCGCTGCTTTGGTGGAGGATAATGGAAAGGCAACAAATAGCCCAAATTATAGATACCGGCTTACGGAAGAAACACTGAAAATACTGAAAACATTTCAATCTACAGAATGGCAGGGCTCGTTGAACCGTTTCCTTATGTATCATGATAAGTTGGTTGACATTTATGCTTCTAAAAAGAAAATGACAATGATGCCAGTGAAGATCAATGGGGCGGATTTCAAATTTTCAGCAGGGAAACACAATGAACTGCAGAAAGCAATTATTGAAGAATTTGCGCCGAGATTTGCACCAAATTCGGAATGCCTGTATGTCGGTGATACGACTGAAAAAGACTTGGTAAAGAATGTTGATAAGCTGACGGAATTGGGATTTGAAATTACTTTACATGATAAGATGCCGGATGTCGTTTTGCATCGGGCGGATAAAAACTGGATTTATTTTGTAGAATCGGTTACTTCCGTAGGGCCAATGGACCCGAAGCGGATTCTTGAAATAGCAGAAATGACAAAGGGTGTTACGGCCGGAAAGATTTTTGTTACGGCTTTTCTGGATTTCAAGACATATAAGAAGTTTTCAGAAACATTGGCTTGGGAGACAGAAGTATGGATTGCTGAATTGCCGGAGCATATGATACATTTGAATGGGAACAAGTTTTTGGGACCGAGAAATTAGAATCCAATAGAAAGTAAAGACTGGAGGGGAACTGCATATGTATCCTGTATATAATATATGGAATTATAACTATATTCAACAACAAGAGCGACAACAGTATCATTATCAACAGGTTTCGCAAACTATAGACTGTGCAACTAAATTGCGCGATTTTTTAGATAGTGTAGATAAGGTCGATCCGGCATACCAATAGCAACTTGCGTTTGAAATATGTGGTGTATTAGTTGGATATGCTCAAAAACATGGAATATATTGAAGGTATAATGATATTACAACGGAGGAATAACATCTATGAAAAAGTGGTATGATATAGAGGAGTATGAGCTGGAGGAGGATATTGAAATTAAAGAATATGATATAACTTCAACTCCAAATGATTATAATATTGCAACAATATTTAATCTTATTGACAATGGCATTATAAAAATGCCTCCATTTCAAAGAAATTATGTTTGGGACATAAAGCGTGCATCGAAGTTGATAGAATCTATTATTTTAGGTTTGCCAGTACCGCAAGTGTTTCTGTACGAAAGAGGCAAAAATAATTTTTATGTAATTGATGGGCAGCAACGTCTTTTAACGATTTATTTTTTTGTAAAACAAAGATTTCCAAATAAAGAAGGGCGGGATATTTTACGAGATTATTTAACCGGTTCGGAAAAAATTGATTCAGCGATATTGGCAGAAGATAAATATTTTTCCAATTTTGTATTAAAACTTTCTAATCCGGTACCAACGGAAGTAAACAAATTTGACAAGTTGAAATATGAGACTTTGGGAGAATATAAGCATACATTTGAATATCTAAGAACAATTAGAACGGTTGTAATTAAACAAAATGAACCGGACGATCAAGATTCTTCAATGTATGAGATATTTAATAGACTCAACACAGGAGGTCAAAATCTTACTTCGCAAGAAATTCGGATGAGTTTATTTTATTCTGATTTTTATAATATGGTTCTAAAATTAAACAAGTATGTGGAATGGCGTAAGATATTAGGACAAGAGGTGGTAGATTTACATTTTAAAGATATAGAAATAATTGCAAGAGGTTTTGCGATGTTATTTATGCACGAGCAATATCAAGCTACGATGAATCGCTTTTTGAATAAATTTTCAAAGTTAGCCAATAGATTTGATGATGAAACAATTAATTATTTAGAGCAGGTATTTATACATTTTATTAATTGCTGTTCTGGATTAAAAGATAAGGCCTTTTGTAATTCTAACGGAAAATTTAGTATATCACTTTTTGAATCTGTATTTGTGGCAGTATGTGAAGAATCATTTAAACAAAAACAATTTGCAAGAGGAAAAATTTTGCAAGAAAGCATAGAGGTATTAAAGAAGGATTCTGAATTTGCTCTTGCAAACAAAGAAGGTGTAAGCTCGAAGAAAAATGTAGAAGTACGAATGAGAAGAGCAAAAGAAATAATTGTTGTACAGTAGGGAGAAATGGGATGTATACTCCTATAAAAGAATTTATTGAGGATTACCGTGAGTTAAAAGAATTTTTAATTCAGAATGGTAAGATATCATTAGAGAATGATATAGAGAATCATCTGAAAAAAGTAATGCTACTTTCATGTGCCAGTTATTATGAAAATGAAATACAAAGAATAATTAAAGAGTTTATAGAGCGGAATTCAAAAGATGAGAAAGTAAAATATTTTGTAATTAATAAAGCGATAGCAAGACAATACCATACTTATTTTAATTGGGATGGAAAGAATATTAATACTTTTCTTGGTCTATTTGGAAGTGAATTTAAAAAAGAAATTTCAAATACAATAGCGCAAGATGAAGAACTTAAAGTACAAATGAATGCTTTTTTAGAGATAGGAAGTGAAAGAAATAAAATGGTGCATGAAAACTTTATGGTGTATCAACTTGAAAAAACATTTGATGAAATTATAAAGCTGAATGAAGCCGCCGAGAAGTTTATAGATTTTTTGAGGAAACAATTTGAATGAATGTACATATGGATGTTAGAAACATCTTTAGTTCCAGTGCATTATAAAAGCTTGCTAATATAGTATTGGTGGCAACACTTTGGCAACAGAAAATCAGCAAGCCAGAATAAATGATGCAATTGAAGTAAAAAACAGCGTGTGTTTACATAAAACTTAAACAAATATAGTTAATAACAACAAGAGACACACCGAATGAGAATAATGAGTTCAGAGCGAAAGCAAATATTATTATTCCTAGTATAAATGTGCTTGACGCGAATGATGTGATCGTTAAGATTGATACAGGGTGTCCATATACGTCGTTTCCGATTAAAAATCTGGGTATATCTGATGAAAAAGCATTCGCATACAAGCAGAAAGATTCCAATGATAGTTCTGTTAGAAAAAGCATATCTTTTGGTGTTAATGACTCTAATGAAAGGAAAATATCAGGAGACATGGAAGTACCGCTGCAGCGCCTATGACCGGGCCTTTGAGACAGGGGATTACACGGCGCAGACCGAGAAGATCGGCGGGGCGTTTGACGTCACGGCTGCCTTGCGGGAGGCCGTCACATATCATGCAGCAAATAACTATCAGACCTATATGGCTTGACAAGGAGGCAAGACTATGATTTACAAAGATTTTCAGGATTTGAAATTATCTGCTCTGGGCATGGGCGCCATGCGCCTTCCGGTGCTGGACGGAGACGATGCTAAGATTGATGAAGCAGCCGCGAAAGAAATGGTCGCTTACGCTATGGAACATGGCGTGAATTATTACGATACCGCATGGGGCTACCATGACGGCAATTCCGAGCTGGTGATGGGAAGCGCCTTAAAAGAATATCCGAGAGCGAGTTTCTATCTGGCCACCAAATTTCCGGGCTATGATCTGTCCAACATGACAAAGGTGGAAGAAATTTTTGAGAAGCAGTTGGAAAAATGCCAGGTGGAATATTTTGACTTCTATTTGTTCCATAATGTCTGCGAGATGAATATTGACGCCTATCTGGATGAAAAGTATGGGATTTATGACTACCTGATGAAGCAGAAAGCAAACGGCAGGATTCGCCATCTCGGATTTTCCGCCCATGGAAACTATGATGTGATGGAGTGTTTCCTGGAGAAATACGGAAAGAGCATGGAATTCTGCCAGATCCAGTTGAATTACCTGGATTGGAGTTTTCAGAACGCCAAGGAAAAGGTGGAGCTTCTGAACAAATACCACCTCCCGGTCTGGGTGATGGAGCCGCTTCGGGGAGGCCGTCTGGCAAATCTGACAGAGGAGGAAGAAGCCGGACTAAAAGCCATGCGTCCCGACGAGAACATTCCTGCATGGGCGTTCCGCTTCCTGCAGTCCATCCCGGAGGTGACTGTCGTCCTGTCCGGTATGTCCAATATGGAGCAGATGAAAGAAAATATCCGGACGTTCCAAGAAGAAAAACTGCTGTCGGAGGAAGAAAGGAAAGGGCTGCTTGCTATGGCGGATGAAATGGTGCGGAAGATCGTGCTGCCCTGTACCGCCTGCCATTACTGTGTGAGCCGCTGCCCGCGGGGACTGGATATTCCGGCTCTGCTGGCTTTCTACAATGAGCACTGCTTCACCAATGGCGGATTTATCGCGCCGATGGCCCTGTCTTCGTATGCGAAAGACAAGCTGCCGAGCGCCTGCGTAGGCTGCAGAAGCTGCGAAGCCGTCTGCCCGCAGCAGATTAAGATTTCCGAGGCCATGGCTGATTTTTCCGAAAAATTACATATGTAAAACGACGGGAGCATTTCAGATGAGCCGGCAGGTATTGGACATCATTCGGGAAGAACTTCAGAAGATTTTGCAAACCCATGCAGCCCCTCTGGTTGCCATAGACGGACGCTGCGCTTCCGGGAAAACGACGCTTGCGGCGCAGATGCAGAAGAAGCTGGACTGCCATGTGATCCACATGGACGATTTTTTCCTCCGCCCGGAGCAGCGAACAGAAGGGCGATTACGGCAGCCGGGCGGAAATGTGGATTGGGAACGTTTCAGGGAAGAAGTGCTGACGCCGTTCCGACAGGGCGTTCCCTTTTCTTACCGTCCCTACGACTGCCACATACGGGACTTTCGGGAGCCTGTCCGGGTGATACCGGACAGGCTTATCGTGGTGGAAGGCGCTTATAGCTGCCATCCGGAATTGTGGGGCGATTACGATCTGCATATCTTTTTATCCGTTGCACCGGACGAGCAGATGCGACGCATTCGGGCGCGAAACGGCGCTGAACAGGCGATGGTTTTTCAGCGGAAATGGATTCCGTTAGAGGAGCGGTATTTTCAGGCATTCCGAATCGCCCAGAGATGCGAGCTTTGTTTTGATGAAAAAAACCGGTGAAGTTAATTTCACATATCTTCCCCACAAACTCCAAGAACCCAAGAACCCACAGAAAACCCTTGCCAAAAGGTTTTTTTTATGGTATGGTAGTAAAGCGCGTGTGGGATGCCACGGCAGAGCATGACGCGCGGTGCAACAAGTAATCACATAGGCCGGTGCCGCGAATCCTGCGGCACACAACGCTGCCGGTGCTTCTGACGCTGGAGTGGCAGCGGTGCAGGCGTATGGAAGAACAACCAAACGGAGGTAGAGACATGAGCGTTATTTCAATGAAACAGTTACTGGAAGCGGGCGTGCATTTCGGACATCTGACGAAAAGATGGAACCCTAAGATGGCGCCTTACATCTTCACGGAGAGAAACGGCATCCACATTATCGACTTGCAGAAGTCCGTGGGGAAGGTGGACGAGGCTTACAAGGCGGTGTTCGACGTGGCATCACAGGGCGGCACGATCCTCTTTGTAGGCACCAAGAAGCAGGCGCAGGACGCGGTTAAGACGGAAGCGGAGCGCTGCGGTATGTACTATGTCAATGAGAGATGGCTGGGCGGTATGCTCACCAACTTTAAGACGATCCGTTCCAGAATCGACCGGCTGAAATCGCTGGAGGTGATGTCTCAGGACGGCACCTTCGACGTGCTTCCCAAGAAGGAAGTCATCAAGCTGAAAAAGGAATGGGAGAAGCTGGAGAAGAATCTGGGCGGCATCAAGGAGATGAAAAGAATCCCCGACTGCATCTTTGTCGTAGATCCCAAGAAGGAGCGGATCTGCGTGCAGGAGGCGCATATCCTCGGCATCACGCTGATCGGTATCGGCGATACGAACTGCGATCCGGAAGAACTGGACTATATCATCCCCGGCAACGACGATGCGATCCGGGCCGTCAAGCTGATCGTTTCCAAGATGGCAGACGCGGTTATCGAGGCCAATCAGGGCGAGGAAGCGATGACGGATGAGGAGATGGCTGAGGCGGCAGGCGAAGCCGAGGCAGCAGATATCGAGGAAGTCGCGGAGGCCGCTGAGGAGGCATAAGCGCCCGCGGGCAGATGGTTAGTCGGAGAATGATTTAGGAGGTATAACAGATGGATATCACAGCATCTATGGTAAAAGAGTTGAGAGAGATGACCGGCGCGGGCATGATGGACTGCAAGAAGGCCCTCAGCGAGACGAACGGCGATATGGACGCGGCGGTAGAATTTTTGAGAAAGAACGGGCAGGCCAAAGCCGACAGAAAGGCCGGCAGAATCGCAGCGGAAGGTCTCTGCCGCGTGGCGGTCAAGGATGATCAGACGGCTGCGGTAGTAGAGGTAAATTCCGAGACGGATTTTGTGGCAAAGAACGCGGATTTTCAGGCGTATGTCGAGGCGGTTGCAAAGCAGGCGGTGGAGTCCGACGCGGCGGATGTAGACGCTTTTCTCGCGGAGAAATGGCATCTTGACACATCCAAGACGGTCAAGGACGCGCTGGTTGACAAGATCGCGGTCATCGGTGAGAACCTGACGATCAGAAGATTTGAAAAGGTAGTTGCGGCGGACGGCTGCGCGGTATCTTATGTGCACGGCGGCGGCAGGATCGGCGTTATCGTGGAGGCTGCCACGGATGTGGTCAACGACGCGGTGAAGGAGGCCCTGACCAATATTGCGATGCAGGTTGCGGCTCTTTATCCCAAGTATGTTTCCACGGACGAAGTTCCCGAGGACTACAAGGCGCATGAGAAAGAGATCATCGCGGAGCAGATCAAGAACGATCCCAAGATGGCGGGCAAGCCGGACAAGGTGATCGAGGGCGCCATCGCGGGACGCCTGAACAAAGAGCTGAAAGAGGTATGTCTGCTGGAGCAGGTATATGTAAAGGCCGAGGACGGCAAGCAGACCGTTGCCAAATATCTGGAGCAGGTGGCGAAGGAGACCGGCGCAAACCTTTCCGTCAAGAGATTTGTCCGTTTTGAGACGGGCGAAGGTCTGGCGAAGAAGGAAGAAAATTTCGCGGAGGAAGTTGCCAAGCAGATGGCAGGCAATTAAGCGGTATAGCGGACCGGCGGCAGAGACGCCGGACTGTGACAGAAGACCGGGCTATTATGTCCGGGCCGGAGGAAAAGACAGGGCACCACTGCTTTATAACTGGCGGTGGTGTCTTTTGCTTTACGCGGCGGGCATCGGAGTGTCACAAATCCCCCTGCTGGCAAAGTTAATTCCGAAGGAATTTACTTTTTGCCTTCGTCGCGTAAGCGCTCGGGAATCAGGAGTATTATGAAAGCAAAATTTCCGAAAGAACAGAAGAACCAGAAATACCTTACCGTGCTGGCGGCGGCAGCGCTGGCGGGGCTTCTCGTGATCGGATGCGGCGGGCAGAACCGTGCGGCGGATCGTGCGGCTGCGGATGCCGGCACACAGAGCGGTGCGGTACAGAGCGGCGCGGCACAGGAGACAGGGTTATCCGGCGGAGAGGCGCAGGACGCGGCAGAACAGACCGACGGCGTGCAGGCCGCGGATGCCGGCACACAGAGCGGTGCGGCACAGAGCGGCACACCGGACTGGCAGGATATGGAAGCCACTGAAACCATTCCGCTGTCCTACGCCGAACAGTTTACGATGGAGCGGTACGACGGCGGCTATGTGCTGGTGACGATCTACGGCAGGGACAGGTATCTGGTAGTGCCGGAGGAGCAAGCGGTTCCGGCGGGGCTGGAGGACGATATCGCCGTCATCCGTCAGCCGGCGGATCATCTGTATGTGGCGGCCTCCGCAGCGATGGATATGTTCCGGGCGGTGGGCGCGCTGGGAAATGTCCGGCTGTCTGCGACAGACCGGGACGGCTGGTACGTGGACGAGGTCGCTCAGGCGATGGAGGCGGGCGACATTCTGTATGCCGGCAAATACAATGAGCCGGATTATGAGCTGATCCTGTCGGAAGGGTGCAGTCTGGCGGTGGAGAATCTGATGATCGACCACAGTCCGGAAGTCCGGGAAAATCTGGAAGCGCTGGGCATCACGGTGCTGGTGGACTATTCCAGCTACGAAAGCCACCCGCTGGGGCGCGTGGAATGGGTGAAACTCTACGGCGTTCTCACCGGCAGGGAGGAGGAGGCCGACGCCGCTTTTGACGAGCAGGTCAGGCTGCTGCAGGCAATCGAGCAGGAGCAGGCGCAGGGCGCAGAGAACGGGCAGGCGCCAGACACGGCGCAGAGCGCAGAGAACGGACAGGAAGCAGACACGGCGCAGAGCGGGCAGGCGTCCGGCGCGTCGGAGGCAGCACAGGCGCAGCCTGCCAAAAAAACAGTGGCTTTCTTTTATCTTACCAACAACGGCGCCGCCAATGTGCGCAAATCTTCCGACTATGTCGCCAAGATGATCGGGCTGGCCGGAGGACAGTACATCTTTGCGGACTTCGGGGATGAGGACAGCCATTCGTCCACGGTTTCCATGCAGCTTGAGGAATTTTACGCAGGGGCCAGAGACGCGGACTATATCATTTACAACAGCGCCATAGGCGGCCAGACGGAGACGATGGCGTCGCTTTTGGACAAATGGGCGCTTCTGGCGGATTTTAAGGCCGTGCAGGAAGGGCACGTGTACTGCACGACGCAGGATATGTACCAGCAGTCCATGTCCATCGGCTATATGATCGACGACATCCACAAAATGATCACGGAAGACGACGCGCAGATGCGGTATCTGGTGAAAGTGGCAGAATAAATAACAGATGTTACTATAAAAGACGGCAGGGAGAAATCCGGTGGCAAAGACGAGCAGAGGCGACAAAAGGAAAGCACAGACACAGGTGCAGGCGCGCGGCGGGCGGGCCTGTTTCACGGTATGCTTTGCCGCGCTGGGGTTTCTGGCGGCGGCGCTCCTTGCGTGCAATCTGGCCATCGGCAGCGTGGGGATTCCGTTTCGGACCGTGCTCGCCGGTTTTGCGGGGCGCGGCGCGGTGGATGATGCCACGTACAGTATTCTGTGGCAGATCCGTATGCCCAGGACGCTGGCGGCGTTTGTGCTGGGCGGCGCGCTGGGGCTGGCGGGATATCTGCTGCAGACGTTTTTTCACAATCCGATTGCCGGGCCGTTCGTGCTGGGGATCTCGTCCGGCGCGAAGCTGACGGTCGCCTTAGTGATGGTATTTTTCCTGGGGAACCGCGTCAGAGTCAGCTCTTGGGGCATGATTCTGGCGGCGTTTGCGGGGGCTTTTATCGCCATGGGATTTGTGCTGCTGATGGCGGCCAGAGTGGACAGTATGGCGATGCTGATCGTCAGCGGCGTCATGATCGGCTATATCTGCTCCGCCATCACGGATCTGGTGGTCACGTTCGCGCAGGACTCGGATATCGTCAATCTCCACAACTGGTCGAAGGGGAGTTTTTCGGGGATCACATGGGAGAATGTGGCGGTGATGAGCATCGTGACGGCGGCGGCCCTGCTATTGTCCCTGTGGCTGGCGAAGCCCATCGGGGCGTACCAGACGGGAGAGAGCCATGCGATGAGCGTGGGCGTGAATCTCAGGCTGCTGCGAGTCTGTCTGGTGCTCCTTTCCAGCGTTCTGGCAGCGTGTATTACGGCGTTCGCGGGGCCGGTCTCGTTCGTCGGGATTGCGGTGCCGCATCTGGTAAAAAGGGTGTTTCGGACGGGCAGGCCGTTAGTCATGATTCCGGCCTGTTTTCTGGGAGGCGCGGTATTCTGCCTGTTCTGTGATCTGCTGGCGCGGACGTTGTTTGCGCCGACGGAGTTAAGCATCAGCACGGTCACGGCAGTTTTCGGCGCGCCGGTGGTGATCGTGGTCATGCTGGAGCGCAGGCGTGGGAGGAATAGCTGATGGCGGGCCGGTATTTTCGGACGGAAGGGCTTGCGGTGGGGTATCACGGAGAGCCCGTCCTGCGGGATGTCACAACAGAGATCAAAAAAGGCGAGATCGTCACGCTGATCGGGCCTAACGGCGCGGGAAAATCCACGCTGCTGAAAAGTATCGCGGGGCAGTTGGAAATCCTGTCCGGCGTCGTGGAGCTGGAAGGGCAAAACCTCGCGCAGATGGACAGGCGCGAACTGTCCAGACGCATGGCGGTGGTTTTTACGGACAGAACCTACGCGGAGATGATGAGCTGCTACGACATGGCGGCGGGCGGCAGATATCCGTACACAGGGCGGTTCGGGATATTGACGGGCAGGGATCGGGCGGTGGTGGAAGACGCCATGCGGCTGACCAAGGTGTGGGATATCCGGAACCGGGATTACGGCAGGATCAGCGACGGCCAGCGACAGCGGGTGTTATTGGCGCGGGCCCTCTGCCAGCAGCCGGAGATTATCCTGCTGGACGAGCCGGTGTCTTATCTGGATATCCGGCACAAGCTGGAATTTCTGTCCGTTCTGCAGAGATTGGCGAGAGAGCGTTCCGTGACGGTTCTCATGTCGCTGCATGAGCTGGATTTGGCCAAAAAAGTTTCGGATCGGATCATGTGCATCGGACACGGCGGCGTGGAGCGGATCGGGACGCCGGAGGAAATCTATAGCGGCGGGTATCTGAAAAGGTTGTTCGAGATCGAGACGGGCACCTTTGACGAGGAGAGCGGCGGCGTGGAGCTGGCCGCCCCGGAAGGGGAGCCCGAAGTGTTCGTGCTGGCGGGCGGCGGCAGCGGCAGGGAAACTTACAGGAGACTGCAGCGGGAAGGCCGGCCCTTTGCCACGGGCGTACTGTTCCGGCACGATCCGGACTATCCCGTGGCGGCGGCTCTGGCGGCGGCGGTGGTGTCCGTCCCCGGCACGGCGCCCATGGGAGCCGGAGAGCTGGAGGAGGCCAGACGCCTGATAGACCGCTGCGGGGAGACGATCGTCTGCCGCGAAGACTTCGCCGAATGGGAGGAAACCAACCGCCGCCTCCTGCAGTATATCCGCCGAAAATAGCAGGATAATTTTTCTTGCCTTTTTTTCATAAATTTTCTTTCCGTAATTCAATAGTTATGATATAATAAGCGCATAAGAAAAACAAGCGACGCTGAAAGCGGCATTTGTTTTTCATGCGCTTATTAACGAGCAAGCCGCCTGCGTAAGCAGGCAGAGAGCGCCGCAGGCGCGTGCTTGCGAGTGAATCCTAGCGGCTTCCGAGGCGCGTTCATGCGCAAGCCGCCTCAAATTATCTTTTTTAAGGAACGGATGGAAATGGAACAGACAGATACCGGACAGGCGAGAAGACGCCGCGTTCGCCGGTTAAAGAAACTGATCGTCATTGTTCCGCTTTTTACGATATTGCTCCTATCGGGGGTATGTGTTTTTCTGGGTATCAGGCTTCATCTGGTCAGCCGGGATCTGCGGGAGGCGCTGGCCGTGCTGGATACGGTGTCCGCAATCGACAGAGACGCTGCGGCGGAGAATGCCGCGGACGGCGCAGGCGCGTCGCCATTTACCGTGTCTGGCATCGACACTGTTGAAAAAACCGCGGCGGATGCCGGAGAGAATGCGCCGGGGGACAGTGTGGCAGAGATCCATAAGGTGTACCTGACGTTTGACGACGGGCCCAGCAGCAATACGGGCAGGATTCTGGATATCCTCGCCGAGTACGACGTGAAGGCGACTTTTTTTGTCGTCGGCAAAGAGGACGAGCAGTACCGGGAACTGTACCGTCGGATCGTGGACGAGGGGCATACGCTGGCGATGCACTCCTACAGCCACAAGTATGATGAGATCTATCAGTCTGTGGAAAGCTACAGTGCGGATCTGACGAAGCTGCAGGAGTTTCTGTACGACACTACGGGCGTGTGGTGTCGGTACTGCAGATTCCCCGGCGGCAGCAGCAATACGGTCAGCCACGTGGATATGCACGAGCTGATCGATTATCTGGACGAACAGGACATTTCGTATTTTGACTGGAATATATCATCGGGAGACGCCGCGGGCGCTCCTATCAGCGCGGAGGATATCGTGCGCAACTGCACCGCCAGACTGGGCGATTACGATGAGGCGATCATCCTGATGCACGATGCCGCCGGCAAAAATTCCACGGTGGCGGCGCTGCCTGCTCTGATCGAAAAGATTCAGGGCATGGGAAATGCGGAACTCCTTCCGATCACGGACGATACGGAACGGATTCACCATATAAGCAACGACTAAAGAATGGAGGATGTGAAATGGGCTTTTTTTCTGATTTGAAGGAAGACTTATCACAAGCTGTGAACGAACTGGTGCCGGAGGAAAAATTATCCGGTGAAGCGGCGGCAGACGGATCGGCACAGTCCGCGGATTCCATAGATTTGAGCAGTATGCTGGATCAACTGGAAGAACCGGGTATCTCGGATGAGCCGCTGGAGGAGGAGATCATCACTTCCGACGGAGAACAGGATGTCACGGCAAAGATAACAGATGATATGTCATGGATGACAGAGGAGCTCGGAGGCGGTGCGGCGGACGGTGATCTGTTTGCCGGGGAGACGCAGGAGCCGGAATGGGAAGGACTTACCGACGCGGCGGAAGATGCGAAGACGTTTACCGGGGAGACCGTTTCGGAGGACACCGTCACAGAGGCGGAGATCCCGGCAGCGAACGTTTCGGAACCGGATGCGGCGGAGACGGCAGAGGAGCCCGCGGCGGAGACGCTGACGGCTATGGATACGGAAGCGGAAACAATGGAAAATGATATAACAGAGGAATCTAGCAGAGAGGAAGAAAAGAGAATGGATGAGCAGACACAGGTACAGGAACAGGAGAATCGTGTGGCGGTAGACGAGACCGCGGTCGTAACGGAGGGCATGACAATAACAGGTGATATTGTATCCCACGGCTCTATGGAGCTGATCGGCACCGTCAACGGCAATCTTGATATTTACGGCAAACTGAATATCACGGGTACGATTCAGGGAGATTCCAAGGCGGCGGAGATTTTTGCGGAAGGCGCCAAGATCACGGGCGAAGTGCATAGCGGCGGCAGCGTCAAGATCGGCCAGAGCTCCGTTGTAATCGGTAATATTTCGGCTTCCAGCGCGGTGATCGCGGGCGCGGTCAAGGGCGATATCGATGTGCACGGCCCGGTGATTCTGGACACGACGGCCATCGTTATGGGCAATATCAAGTCCAAATCCGTTCAGATCAACAACGGCGCGGTAATCGAGGGTATGTGCTCGCAGTGCTATGCGGATGTGAACCCGACCTCCTTCTTCGAGGAGTTCAAGAAGAAAAAAGCCTAAAGCGTATGTAGGCCCCAAAATGGCCTAAAGCGTATTGAGGCCAAAAAGGGCCTGAAGCGTATCGAGGCATAAAAAGGCAGAAAGCGCATAGCGGACAGAGGGCGCAGGACATCAGGGAGAATGAAATATGCGGCGTATACTGTTGAAATTAAGCGGTGAGGCACTGGCGGGGGACAAGAAGACCGGCTTCGATGAGGAGACGGTGCGCGGCGTCGCCCTGCAGGTAAAAGAGCTGACGGACGACGGGATTCAGGTAGGAATCGTGATCGGCGGCGGCAATTTCTGGCGCGGACGTTCCAGCGAGAATATCGACAGGACGAAGGCGGATCAGATCGGTATGCTTGCGACGGTCATGAACTGTATCTATGTGTCCGAGATTTTCCGCTCGGCAGGGATGGCGACTTCGATTCTGACGCCTTTTGAGTGCGGTTCTTTTACCAAACTGTTTTCCAAGGACAGGGCCAACAAATATTTCGCCAGAAATATGGTCGTCTTCTTTGCGGGCGGCACGGGACATCCGTTTTTTTCGACGGATACCGGCGTGGTGCTCCGGGCGGCGGAGGTGGACGCGGACGTAATCCTGCTTGCCAAGGCGGTGGACGGCGTGTACGACGGCGATCCGAGAACCAACCCCGACGCGAAGAAGTACGACGAGGTTTCTATCGACGAAGTCATTGAAAAAAATCTGCAGGTGGTGGATATGACCGCGTCGATTCTGGCCAGAGACAACAAGATGCCGATGCGGGTGTTCGCGCTGAACCAGCCGAACAGTATCGTGAATGCGGTCAAGGGCAGTTTTAACGGCACGAAAGTGACCGTGTGAGAGCGGGAACGGACAGACAACGTTTCCAGCAAATATCCAACAAATAAAAAGCCGGAGGATAGCATATGGATGCGAGATTAACGCCTTACGAGGAAAAGATGCAGAAAGCATATGATTATTTGGAGACGGATCTGGGAACGATCCGGGCGGGGCGCGCCAACCCCCATGTCCTTGACAAGATCAGGGTAGATTATTACGGAACGCCGACGCCGATCCAGCAGGTAGGCAATATCACCGTTCCGGAACCCAGAATGATTCAGATCGCGCCTTGGGAAAAAACGCTGATCAAGGATATCGAGAAAGCGATCATGACGTCGGATGTGGGCATTACGCCTTCCAACGACGGCGCGGTGATCCGGCTTGTGTTCCCCGAACTGACCGAGGAACGCCGTAAAGAGCTGGTCAAGGACGTCAAGAAGCGCGGCGAGGAGAGCAAGGTGGCCATCCGCAATATCAGGCGCGACGGCAACGATTCCCTGAAAAAGCTGGCCAAGACCGAGGTCTCCGAGGACGAGATCAAGGAGCTGGAGGACGTCCTGCAGAAGATGACCGACCGGTTTACCAAGGATATCGACAAGCTCGTGGATGAGAAATCCAAAGAAATTCTGACAGTATAGCGGTTCGTGCGAGAACCGTATGATAACAGATGCGGATAGAGGGGATTGCAGAATAGGATTCTGTCATCCCTTTCCTGCTTCTTAGCATCAATATCGAACGGAAACGGAGAAACTTATGGATACGGAGTTAAAAGTGCCCGCTCATGTGGCAATCATACTGGACGGCAACGGCAGATGGGCCAAAAGCAAGGGAATGCCCCGCAATTACGGCCATGCGCAGGGCGCCAAGAACGTGGAGGTCATCTGCGAGGAGGCGTACCGCATGGGAATCCAATACCTGACGGTGTACGCCTTCAGCACGGAGAACTGGAACCGGCCCGATGACGAGGTGCAGGCGCTGATGGGGCTATTGCGCAATTATATGAAGACCTGTCTCAAGACGGCTGCCAAAAACAATATGTGCGTCCGTATTATCGGAGAAAAGAGCAGGCTGGACGACGATATCAGAAACCGCATGGAGCAGTTGGAGCAGGCCACCAAGGACAACACGGGGCTGCATTTCCAGATCGCCATCAATTACGGCGGCAGGGACGAGATCGTCCGGACGGTGCGGCGTCTGGCGGAACGGGCCGCGGCGGGAGAACTGCGGGCGGCGGACATCACGGAGCAGACGATCAGCGATATGCTGGACACCGGCGGCCTGCCGGAGCCGGATCTGCTGATCCGCACCTGCGGCGAGCAGCGGATTTCGAATTTCCTGTTGTGGCAACTCGCCTATACGGAGTTTTATTTTACGCCGGTGGCGTGGCCCGATTTCACCAAAGAAGAATTGGCCAAGGCGGTGGAGGCATATAATAAGAGAGACAGACGCTACGGTCTGGTGAAGGAGGTCTAGCATGGCTGGCAGAATGTTCTGGACGAGACTTGCCAGCGGGATCACGCTGGTGGCGCTGGCGCTTGTGTTTATTATGGCGGGCGGCCCCGTGCTGGCCGCCGGGTTGTGCCTGATCTCCCTGTCCGCCTATCGTGAGCTGGGCCGGGCGCTGGGCTTTCTTACGGACGATCCGGACAGGCGGGCACTGGTGTATACGGGCATGATTCTGACGGTTCTCTACTATCTGTGGGTTTATCTGCAGATGCGGGAGCCGTGGAGCGGCAAGTATAGGACGATGGACTCTGTGTGGCTCTGGTATGCTTCCCTGCAGACCGCGCGGGACAGAGCGCTGGTCATCGGCATTACCGCCGCGTTTATCGTATTTTTGTTTGTCTATGTGTTCCGCTTTCCCAAGTATCACGGCAGGGATGTGACGGCGGCGTGTTTTTCGTTCCTGTACGGGCCGGTGATGCTATCATTTCTCTATCTGATCCGGATGGGGTTCGCGGACGGAAAATATCTGGTCTGGCTAGTATTCTTATGCTCGTGGGGGAGCGATACGTGCGCTTATGCGGTAGGTATGCTGATCGGACGGCACAAGATGACACCCAGACTGAGCCCCAAGAAGTCCGTTGAGGGCGCGGTGGGCGGCGTCGTGGGCGCTGCGCTTTTGGTGATGTTGTATGTGTATCTGGCAGGCGGCGCTTTTTCCCTACCGCTCTGGCAGGCGGCGTTATTGGGCGCATCGGGCGCGGCGGTGTCCATGGTGGGAGATCTGGCGGCATCCGCGTTTAAGCGGGATTACGGCATCAAGGACTATGGAAAGCTGATACCGGGGCACGGTGGCATTATGGATCGGTTTGACAGCGTGATTATCGCCGCGCCGCTGATTTTTATCGGCCTGTCGTTTATGAAGTGACAGGCGTAAACGCGCCGAAGCGAGGAAATACATGACGACAAACATTGAGAAAAAGACGGAAACGACACAATATAGCGGAGCGCCCAAGCGGATCGCCATCCTCGGTTCCACCGGCTCCATCGGCACGCAGACGCTGGAAATCGTCCGCAAAGAGCGGGATCTGGAAGTGACTGCGCTAGCCGCCGGCACGAACACGGCGCTGATGGAACGACAGATACGGGAGTTCCGTCCGCGGCTGGCGGCCATGTGGAGCAGCGAGGCGGCGGACGATCTGCGGCAGCGCGTAGCGGATCTGCCCGTGAAGGTCGTCTGCGGCATGGACGGCCTGCTGGAAACGGCGGCGCAGGAGGAAGCGGATGTATTGGTGACGGCGATTGTGGGCATGATCGGTATCAGGCCCACGATAGAGGCGATCGAGCATGGCAAAACCATCGCGCTGGCCAATAAGGAGACGCTGGTGACGGCGGGACACATCATCATGCCGCTGGCGGCGCGCAGGGGCGTTTCCATCCTGCCCGTGGACAGCGAGCACAGTGCGATTTTTCAATCGCTCCACGGCGAAAACAGATCGCGGGTGGAAAAGATCCTGCTGACCGCGTCGGGCGGGCCGTTCCGCGGCAGGAAGCGGGAGCAGCTTGCGGATATGACTGTGGAGGACGCCCTGAAACACCCCAACTGGTCTATGGGCAAAAAGGTGACGATCGACTCCGCGACGCTGGTCAACAAAGGGCTGGAGGTGATGGAGGCGCGGTGGCTCTTTGATGTGGGGCTGGAGCAGATTCAGGTGATCGTGCATCCCCAGAGCATCATCCACTCGGCTGTGGAGTTTGCCGACGGCGGCATCATGGCGCAGCTCGGAATGCCGGACATGAAGCTGCCGATCCAGTATGCGCTGTTCTATCCCGACCGAAGGCCGATGAACACGCCCAGAGTCGATTTCTTCCGGCTGGGGCAGCTTACGTTTGAGGAACCGGACACGGAGACATTCCGCGGGCTGGCGCTGGCATACCGGGCCGCGCGCAGGGGCGGAACGCTGCCGACGGTGTTCAATGCCGCCAATGAAAAGGCGGTGGCGCTTTTTTTGCAAAAAAAGATTTCGTTCCTGCAGATACCGGAGCTGATCGAGGCCGCCATGGAGAACCACCGGGTTACGGACGATCCCACGGTGGAGCGGATTCTGGAGACGGAAGCGGAAACCTATGAATATATTAAGCTGAAGTTTGGAGAGTAGAGATTTGATAAGGACTGTTATTTTATTTTTAATCGTGTTCGGAGCCGTCGTGATTTCCCATGAGTTCGGGCATTTCCTGATCGGCAGGCGGAACGGCATC
Source organism: uncultured Lachnospiraceae bacterium (assembly GCA_947630025.1). Lineage (GTDB taxonomy): Bacteria > Bacillota > Clostridia > Lachnospirales > Lachnospiraceae > UBA3282. The sequence goes on along the minus strand of CANRFZ010000008.1, from coordinate 52,853 downwards.
CGCGTGCTGGAGTTTGCGGTGGGTATGGGCCCGACGCTCTTTTCCTTTCGGAGAAAAGGCATCAAATATTCGCTGAAGCTGCTGCCGATCGGCGGCGCCTGTATGTTTGACGGCGAGGACGGCGTCACGGCGCAGGATAAGGCCGACGAGCCGGAGGGGACGCCGTTTCCCGGAGAGAGCGGAGAGAACAGGGAGAAATCGGACGGCGTCGCCTTTGCGGAGGCGGGCGTGTGGAAGCGGATCGCCACGGTGTTTGCGGGGCCTTTCTTTAATTTTATTCTGGCATATCTGGTGGCGCTGGTGCTGACCGCGTTCGCAGGGGCCGATCTGCCGGTGATCGGGCATATCGTGGAGGGTTCTGCGGCTGAGCAGGCGGGGCTTGCGGACGGCGATGTGATCACGCGCATCAACCATGAGCGGATTCACTTTTACCGGGAAGTACAGGTGATTTCCCAGATGAACATGGGCGAGACGCTGACCATTCACTACGAGCGGAACGGACAGGAGGGCGTCGCAGCGGTGACGCCGCAGTATGACCGGCAGGATGGCCGTTACTATATCGGGATTCAGGGGCCCGGGGCGTATCTTGACTGCAGCGCGCTGCAGGTGTTCCGCTATAGCTTTTATGAGGTGGGGTACTCCGTGAAGACTACCTACAAGAGTCTGGGGATGCTGCTGAAAGGCCGTTTCACCAAGGATGACGTGTCGGGGCCTATCGGCATCGCGCAGTTTGTGGGGGAAAGTTACGAGCAGGCGGAGACCAACTACGGCACGTCCTCGGCGATCCTGACAGTGCTGGAGATCGTGGGGCTTCTGTCGGTGAATCTGGGCATCTTAAATCTGCTGCCGCTGCCTGCGCTGGACGGCGGGCGGCTGCTCTTTATGCTCGTGGAGGTGGTGCGCGGCAAGCCCGTTCCGCCGGAAAAAGAGGGCATGATCCATTTCGCCGGGCTGGTGGTGCTCATGCTGCTGATGGTATTTATCATGTATAACGACATTATGAAAATTATCAGATAGGTGTTATAGATAGAAGCGATAGCCGAAGGTTATAAAAGAATTGCGCCGCAATTCTTCCGGAATGATTTAGGTTGCAGGCATTAGAGAGATGGCTCATACAAACCGTAGCTGGGAGGGGGATTCCCGGCTGCGGTTTTTTTCTGCCTGTTTGAGTATCGTGTAGATTTTTTTTCGGTCTGTTTTGGTATTGCTATTTGACTATAAGCGTGGTACTATAAAAAAAGAAAGTGTCGCCGTAAGTCGGGCATCACGTTGCGACGGCTATCGAGACGGTGCGGTATCCGTCATTACGAGTCAATGACTCACATCAGGGTTCGTTCCGAACCCTTACAAAGTTCCTGCGGGAGTCCCGCAAGGTTTCGAAATAGGAAACGGTACGATAGAAAGGCAAAGGCGTTATTGCCGGGAAACGGCATCGGCAGCGCTATTGCCGGGCAAAGGCGGCGAAAGTGTCTGCCGTGAGAGGAAAGGAGTAAAACGTGAAGTATCTGACAGGCGTATATTGGGAGCGCGGCGGTGCGGCGGTGAATCAGGATTCCGTCGTGCTGCTCCGGGTGCTGACGGCCCGCGGCAGAATCGCGATGGCGGCGGTCTGCGACGGCATGGGAGGAATGGCGCAGGGCGAGAGGGCCAGCGGCTACGTGACGCGGAGGCTGCAGGAGTGGTTCTATGACACGCTGCTGCGGGCGGTACGGAAGCGGAAGCCGGTCTGGGTGATCCGACGGTCGCTGGACAGGCTCGTGTACCATATGCAGGAGTATCTGGCGGACTACGCCGCAGGACAGGGCGCGGGGATGGGTACGACGATGACGGTGCTCGTCCTGTGGGAAAAGATTTATCTGTGCTGGCATCTGGGCGACAGCAGGATGTACCATCTGTATGCGGGCCGTAAGGGGATCAACTGCGTGACCGTCGATCATGTCCGGGACGGACACCGGCTGACTAAGTGCGTGGGGAGCTTCGGCTATGAGAGGCCGGATTTTAAAACCGGCACGGTGCGGCCGGGGCAGGGCTTTCTGTTGTGCAGCGACGGTTTCCGGAGAAAGGCGGACGCTTCGGAACTGGCGCAGACGCTCTGCCCGCGGCAGATCGACGGACAGATGCAGATAGAGCGCAGGCTGCGGGAGATCGGCGAAGCCTGCAGGAAGCGCGGAGAGCGGGATAATCTGTCCGCGGTGTACTTAAAAGCGGTGAAATAATATCGGTGAAATTATACCGGGAAATAATACAGGGAAATAATACAGGGAAATAATACAGGGAAAGGATTGAGATGAGCGAAATATATAATAAGAACGAAACACGCGACAAGAACGAAACGCACGACAAGAGCGAAACATACGATACGAACGGAACCTGCGACAAAAACGAAATCCATAGCAGGAACGAGGCATATAGCAGGAACGAAACCTATAGCTATATCGGTAAATACCGGATTATCAGGCAGCTCGGGCGGGGCGGCGAGGGAGCGGTATATCTGGCGGCGGACGAGGATCTGGGGCGTCAGGTGGCCGTGAAAAGGGCCGCCTCCGGGCTGAAACAGGAGGCGGAATTTCTACAGCGCCTCTCCCATCCGATGCTGCCCGTCGTCTACGAGCTGACATGGGACGGCGCGTGGTATCTGGTCATGGAGTATATCCGCGGCGACACGCTGCGCGGCTATATCGAGCGGAACGGCTATGCGGGCCCGCGGCAGGCGCTGGACTGGGCGGCGCAGCTTGCGGATGTGTTGTGCTATCTGCACGAAAGAAAAACACCCGTTATTTATAGAGACTTAAAGCCGGACAATCTTATCGTGTGCCCGGACGGACGGCTGCGGCTGGTGGATTTCGGCGGGGCGGCGCAGCACAGTTTCGACGGGCACGGAGCGCGCCGGATGGCGGCGACGCCGGGATACGCGGCGCCGGAACAGACGGGAGAGGGCGGCACGGACGGCGGATGCAGCATTTATGCGGACGGCGGATGCGGCATTTATGCGGATGAGCGGAGCGATATCTATGCGCTGGGGAGGGTGCTCTATTATATCGTCACCGCCTCGGACCCGGCCAAACCGCCCTACACGATGTTTTCCGTGCGGAGTTTCCAGCCGCTCCTGCCGGCGGCGTTTGAAAAGATGATTGTAAAGTGTATGAACAGGGAGCCGGAGAAGCGCTATCAGGTCGCGGCGGATGTCAAAAAGGCGGTTCTGCGGTGCAGAAGGCAGAGGCTTGTCCTGCGGAAAAAGAGTTTTGTCAGGATGGTGGAACAGAAGGTGTGGCTGACGGAAGGGCAGGAGGAGGAAATCCGTCCGGAGAAATTTGTGCAATATTCTTAATTGATGTGTTCCGCTAGATATAGTATGATAAAAAAAGACGGCAACAATCTATGGAGGAAAACAGTATGCACCGTGAACATACAAAAAAAGTGAAGATCGGGGATAGGGTGATCGGCGGCGGCAGCCCGATCGCGATTCAGTCCATGACCAACACGCGGACGGAGGATGTGGCGGCTACCGTGGCGCAGATCCTCAGACTGGAGAAGGCGGGCTGCGAGATCATCCGCTGCACGGTTCCCACCGAGGAGAGCGCCCGGGCGGTCGGGGAGATCCGGAAGCAGATTCATATCCCGCTGGTGGCGGACATCCATTTTGACTATCGGATGGCGGTCGCGGCGATCGAGAACGGTGCCGACAAGATCCGCATCAATCCGGGCAATATCGGCGGCAGGGATAAGGTCGTAGAGGTCGTGGCGGCGGCGAGGGAGCGGCACATCCCCATCCGCGTGGGCGTCAACAGCGGTTCGCTGGAAAAGGAGCTGGTGGAGAAATACCACGGCGTGACGGCGGAGGGAATCGTCGAGAGCGCGCTGGCGCAGGCGGGCATGATCGAGGATATGGGTTACGACAATCTGGTCATCAGCATCAAATCGTCGGACGTGCTGATGTGCGTCCGCGCCCATGAGCTGCTGGCCGGCAGGACGGATCACCCGCTCCATGTGGGGATCACCGAGTCCGGCACGGTGCAGAGCGGCAATATCAAATCCGCCATCGGTCTGGGGCTGATACTCCATCAGGGCATCGGCGACACGATCCGCGTATCGCTGACCGGCGATCCCGTGGAGGAGATCCGCTCCGCCAAGCTGATTCTGCGCACGCTGGGGCTGCGCAAAGGCGGCATCGAGGTGGTTTCCTGCCCCACCTGCGGGCGGACACAGATCGACCTGATCGGTCTGGCCAATCAGGTGGAGGAGATGGCGGCGGACATCCCGCTGGATATCAAAGTGGCCGTGATGGGATGCGCGGTGAACGGGCCGGGTGAAGCCAGAGAAGCGGATATCGGCATCGCCGGCGGGCAGGGCGAGGGCCTGCTGATCCGGCACGGCGAGATCATTAAGAAAGTGCCGGAGGACCGGCTGCTGGATACGCTGCGGGACGAGCTGCTCCACTGGGAGGCATAATAGCTTTGGCAGTGCGGCGCAAGATGGGGATGACAGGACGATGACTAAGAAATTTTTTGACGTTTTTCCGACGCTGGAGCTGGAGAGCGGCCTGCGTGAATTATATGAAGAAATCGAGGTGGAGAAAGTTTCCGTCACGAAGCGGAAGGACTTTCTGCGCATTTATATCGCCGCGGACAGGCTGATTCAGAAGGAAGACATCCTAAAGGCGGAGACGGAGATCAAGAAGCAGTTCTTTCCGCGGGAGACGATGGTCATCAAGATCTACGAGCGGTTCCGCCTGTCCGCGCAGTATACGCCGCAGAAGCTGATGGACGCCTACCGCGACAGCATCCTGCTGGAGCTGCGGGAATACTCTCCGGTGGAGTACAATCTGTTCAAAAACGCGGATATGGAGTTTACGGACGACGGCGGTCTGGTGCTGACGCTGGAGGATTCCGTCCTGAGCCGGGAGAAGTCCGGGGAGTTAATCAGGATTCTGGACAAGATCTACCACGAGCGCTGCGCCCTTCCCATCGAGATCCGGGCGGTCTACCGGGAGCGGGCCGAGAGCAGGCACGCCAAGGAGAGCGAGCACAGGCTGGCCATGCAGGTGGCGGAGATCTCCGCCAGAGCCGGGTACGGCGGCGGGCGCGCGGACGCGGGCAAGGCGGAGACGGCAGCGGCAGTAACGGATGCGGCAGGGCCGGACGGAACGACGGATCAAACGGCGAATCAAACGGCAGCCAGAGGCGCGGCAGACAAGGGCAGCGCGCCGTCCGGCGGCAGGAAGACGCCTGCGGACAAAGCGGGCAGAAAGGCGGACCGGAACGGCGCCTCCAAACCGCTCCGCCGCTCCGACGATCCCGACGTCCTGTACGGCAGGGACTTCGACGGAGAGGCGATTCCGATCAGCGACATCATAGGCGAGATGGGAGACGTCGTGATCCGCGGCAGGATTATCTTTATGGACAGGCGCGACATCAGAAACGACCGCACGATCCTGATCTGCCATATCACGGACTTTACGGATACGATCGCTTTCAAGCTCTTTGTCGGCACGGAGCAGGTAGATGAAATAACGAGTGTTATCAAACCGGGCGCCTTTGTAAAAATCAAAGGCATGACCGTGATGGACAGTTTCGACCACGAGCTGACGCTGGGCTCCGTGTCAGGCATCAGGCGGATTCCCGATTTCACCGTCTCGCGTATGGACCACAGCAGCCGCAAGCGGGTGGAGCTGCACTGCCATACGAAGATGAGCGATATGGACGGCGTATCCGAGGTCAAGGACATCGTGAAACGCGCCTATCAGTGGGGCCATCCGGCGATCGCCATCACCGACCACGGCGTGGTGCAGTCTTTCCCCGACGCCAACCATGTCTGGGAGGATCTGTGGAAGGCGGAGAAGGCCAGACGGACGGAGGCGGGCGATCCGCATCCCGACAAGCAGGATTTCTTTAAGGTGATCTACGGCGTGGAGGCTTATCTGGTGGACGATCTGCACGAGATCGCCACCAATGAAAAAGGGCAGGATTTTACGCAGGATTTCGTCGTGTTCGATATCGAGACGACGGGCTTTTCCCCGGTGGAAAACCGCATCATCGAGATCGGCGCGGTGAAGGTATGCGGCGGTGCGGTGATAGACCGCTTCTCCACATTTGTCAATCCCGAGGTGCCTATCCCGTATGAAATCGAGAAGCTCACCGGCATCCGGGACGATATGGTGATCGGCGCGGACAGGATCGAGACCGTGCTGCCGGCGTTTCTGCAGTTCGCCGAGGGCTGCACGCTGGTGGCGCACAACGCCGGGTTTGACATGGGCTTTCTCATGGAAAACTGCGACAGACAGGGGATTCCCCATGATTTTACGTATGTGGACACGCTGAACATGGCGCGGGTGGTGCTGGAAGGACAGGCCAAGCACACGCTGGACGCGGTGGCCAAGACGCTGGGCGTCTCGCTGCAGAACCACCACCGGGCGGTGGACGACGCGGAGGCCACGGCGGAGATCTTTGTCAAGCTGACAGGGATGCTTGCCGCGGACGGCATTACGACGCTGGCGCAGGTCAACGAGGAAGGGCGGCGCAAGCGGGATCGGATCGTCAACAAGCTGCCCACCTACCACTGTATCATTCTGGCCAAAAACAACGTCGGGCGCATGAACCTGTACCGGCTGGTCTCCCTGTCCCATCTGCGGTATTTTGCCAGAAGGCCCCGCATCCCCAAGAGCCTGCTGAACGAGTACCGGGAAGGGCTGATCGTAGGGAGCGCCTGCGAAGCGGGCGAACTGTACCGGGCGATTATGGAGAACAAACCGGAGACGGAGATCGCGAGACTGGTGAAGTTCTATGACTATCTGGAGATCCAGCCGGTGGGCAACAACCGGTACATGATCTTTTCCGACCGGGTGCCGAATGTCAAGTCCGAGGAGGACATTATGGAGATGAACCGCAGGGTGGTGCGTCTGGGCGAGCAGTTCCACAAGCTCGTGGTGGCGACCTGCGACGTGCATTTTTTGAATCCAGAGGACGAGGTGTACCGCCGCATCATTATGGCGGGACAGGGCTTTGAGGACGCCGACGAACAGGCGCCGCTCTATTTGAGAACCACGGAGGAGATGCTGCAGGAGTTTGCGTATCTGGGGAGCAGCAAGGCGGAGGAAGTAGTCATCACCAACACCAACCTGATCGCGGACATGGTGGATACGATGTCGCCCGTGCGCCCCGACAAGTGCCCGCCCGTCATTGAGAACAGCGACGAGCAGCTCAAGGAGATCTGCTATACGAGGGCGCATGAACTCTATGGAAACCCGCTGCCGCAGATCGTGGAGGACAGGCTGAAAAAGGAGCTGGACTCCATTATCAACAACGGTTTTGCGGTGATGTATATCATCGCCCAGAAGCTGGTGTGGAAATCGGTGGAGGACGGCTATCTGGTCGGCTCCCGCGGCTCCGTCGGCAGCTCTTTTGTGGCGAACATGGCGGGGATCACGGAGGTCAATTCGCTGAGCCCGCATTATCTGTGCCCGAACTGCCACTATTCCGACTTTGACTCCGACGAGGTGAAAGCCTATAGCGACGGCGCGGGCTGCGATATGCCGGACAAAAACTGCCCCGTGTGCGGGCAGCCGTTAAAAAAGGACGGCTTCGGCATTCCGTTTGAGACTTTTCTCGGCTTTAAAGGGGACAAGGAACCGGATATCGACCTGAACTTTTCGGGGGAATACCAGAGTAAGGCGCACAGGTATACGGAAGTCATCTTCGGCAGCGGCCAGACTTACCGCGCGGGCACTATCGGTACGCTGGCGGACAAGACGGCGTACGGCTATGTCAAAAAATATTATGAGGAGCGCGGCAGGCACAAGCGTTCCTGCGAGATCAACCGCATCGTGGCGGGGTGCACCGGCGTCCGCAGGAGCACCGGGCAGCATCCGGGCGGCATCGTCGTGCTGCCGATGGGCGAGGACATCAACTCCTTTACGCCGATCCAGCATCCGGCCAACGATATGACGACGGATATCGTGACGACGCATTTTGACTACCATTCCATCGACCACAACCTGCTCAAGCTGGATATTCTCGGGCATGATGATCCGACGATGATCCGTATGCTGCAGGATCTCACAGGGGTAGATCCGGTGTCCATCCCGCTGGACGATCCCGGCGTCATGTCGCTTTTTGCCTCCACGGAGGCGTTGGGCATCACGCCGGAGCAGATCGGCGGGTGTAAGCTGGGCTGCATGGGCGTGCCGGAGTTCGGCACGGATTTTGTCATCCAGATGGTGCTCGACGCGAAGCCGGCCTGCTTTGCCGATCTGGTGCGCATCTCCGGCCTGTCCCACGGCACGGATGTGTGGCTGGGCAACGCGCAGGCGCTGATCGAGGAGGGCAAGGCGACGATTTCCACGGCGATCTGCTGTCGTGACGACATTATGCTGGATCTGATCCGGCACGGCATGGAGCCGTCGCTGGCCTTTACGATTATGGAGAGCGTGCGCAAGGGCAAGGGCCTGAAGCCGGAGTGGGAGGAGGCGATGCTGGCGGCGGGCGTGCCGGACTGGTATATCTGGTCATGCAAGAAGATCCAGTATATGTTCCCGAAGGCGCACGCGGCGGCGTATGTCATGATGGCATGGCGGATCGCCTACTTCAAGATCAACTATCCGCTGGCATATTACGCGGCGTATTTCAGCATCCGCGCCTCGGCCTTTTCCTATGAAATCATGTGTCAGGGGCAGGAGCATCTGGAGAGCGTGATGGAAGATTACAGGCGCAGGAGCGATACGCTGTCCAAGAAGGAGCAGGACACCTACAAGGATATGAAGATCGTGCAGGAAATGTACGCCAGAGGGTTTACGTTTGTGCCGATCGACCTGTTTACCGCGAAGTCCAGACAGTTTCAGATCGTTGACGGAAAGCTGATGCCCTCCATCAACAGTATCGAGGGTGTGGGCCCGCAGGTGGCGGACGCCATCGTCGAGGCGGTCAAGGACGGCCCGTTTTTGAGCAGGGACGATTTTAGAGAGCGCGCCAAAGCGCCCAAGACGGTGGTGGATCTGATGGGAAGTCTGGGGCTTCTGGGCGATCTGCCGGAGTCCAACCAGATCAGCCTGTTCGATCTGGTCGGATAGACAGGGTTTACACTAATTAAATAACGAGCGTTACCATTACAGGACGGGACGGTAAAAAAATAAAATCACAGAAAATAAAAAATAGGACTTGCATTATGCGGGGAAATATAATAAAATAAGCAAGTGTCGATCACGTGGCTCGTTGGTCAAGCGGTTAAGACGCCGCCCTCTCACGGCGGAAACAGGGGTTCGATTCCCCTACGAGCTACTCTGCTTACAAAATTTTCTTGCCAAATGATGCGGCCGGTGGTATAATACCACTGTAATGTGAACATAAGCTACGATAGAGAGTGGACTTGCGAGTCCACTCTTTTACGTGATGACAGGAGGCAGCCATGTCAAAGAGAGAGACATACGAGGCCAGGACGGAGCAGCTCCTTACGCCCATCGCCGCGGCGCATGGCGTGGAGATCTATGACGTGGAGTACGTCAAGGAGGGCAGCGACTGGTATCTGCGCGCCTACATCGACAGGCCGGAGGGCGTCACCATCGGCGACTGCGAGAATGTGAGCCGTGCACTGTCTGACGCGCTGGACCGGGAGGATTTCATCCCGGACGCCTATATTCTGGAGGTCAGCAGTCCGGGGCTTGGCCGGGCGCTGAAAAAAGACCGTCACCTGCAGAAAAGCATTGGCTGCGAGGTGGAGGTCAAGACTTATAAACCCATCGACGGACAGAAGGAATTTTCGGGTATTCTGCAAGGCTTTGACGCAGAGACAGTCACGGTGGAGGAACCCGCGGAGGCGGATGGCCAAGATAAAATAACACACGTTTTTAAAAGAAGCGATATCGCTGTGATACGGCTGGCGCTGGATTTTTCATAGAAAACAGAAACACGCATAATGCCAAGATACAGATTCCAAAACATAGGAGGATAACGGAAAATGAATAAGGAGTTAATGGAGGCACTGGACATTCTGGAGAAGGAGAAGGAGATCAGCAAGGAGACGCTTTTTGAGGCGATCGAAAATTCCCTGATCACGGCCTGCAAGAACCACTTCGGCAAGGCCGACAACGTCAAGGTGGAGATCGACCGTGAGACTTGTGAATTTCTGTGCTATGCGGAGAAAGAGGTCGTCGAGGAAGTGGAGGACAACGTGCTGCAGATCTCGCTGGAGGATGCCCGGGAGATCTCCGAGACGGCGGAGGTGGGCGATATCGTCCCTGTGGAGATCAAGTCCAAGGAGTTTGGCCGTATCGCCACGCAGAATGCAAAGAACGTGATTCTGCAGAAGATACGCGAGGAAGAACGGAGCGTCATCTATAACCAGTATTATGAGAAGGAAAAAGATATCGTGACCGGTATCGTGCAGCGCTATATCGGCAGGAACATATCGATTAACTTGGGCAAGGCGGACGCCCTGCTCAACGAAAACGAGCAGGTGAAGACGGAACATTTTCGGCCCACCGACAGGATCAAGGTATATATTTTGGAAGTGAAGAATACACCTAAAGGGCCGAGGATTCTCGTGAGCCGTACCCACCCGGAGCTGGTCAAGAGGTTGTTTGAGGCCGAAGTGACGGAGATCAAGGACGGCACCGTGGAGATCATGAGCATCGCCAGAGAGCCCGGCAGCAGAACCAAGATGGCCGTCCGCTCCAACAACCCCAATGTGGACGCGGTAGGCGCCTGCGTCGGCGTCAACGGCACCAGAGTCAATTCCATCGTGGATGAGCTCTGCGGCGAGAAGATCGATATCGTCAGTTGGGATGAAAATCCGGGCAACCTGATCCAGAACGCCCTCTCTCCGGCCAAGATCGTGGCGGTTTTTGCCGATCCCGACGAGAAGACGGCCAAGGTGGTAGTGCCCGATTATCAGTTGTCCCTCGCCATCGGCAAGGAGGGGCAGAACGCCAGACTTGCGGCCAGACTCACCGGCTACAAGATCGACATCAAGAGCGAGACGCAGGCCAAGGACGCGCCCGGCTTCCGTTATGAAGATTATATTTATGACGAGGACGAGGAAGAATATGCGGCGTATGACGAGGAAGGCTACGGCGTGGAAGGCTACGACGAGGGAGAGTATGCCGAGGACGAATACGCCGGAGAGGAGTATGACGCAGAGGACGGTGCGGACGAGGACGACGGCGCTGCGGAGTACGAGGAGGAGTACGCCGATGACGAGGACGGCGGCGACGGCGCTGCGGAGTACGAGGAGGAGTACGCCGATGACGAGGACGGCGGCGCGCCTGCAGCAGACGAGGACGCCGATGCGTCCGGAGCAGATGAAGAAGAACCTGTGACAGAGGAATAACGATGGCAAAAAAAATACCCATGCGCCAGTGTGTGGGCTGCGGTGAAATGAAGAATAAGAAGGACATGATGCGCGTGCTCAGAACCACGGAGGGCGATATCGTGCTGGACACGACAGGCCGGAAGAACGGCAGGGGCGCCTATCTGTGCAGGGATATCGGGTGCCTGCAAAAAGCCGCCGGAAACAAGGGGCTGGAGCGTTCCTTCAAGATGCGCATACCGCGGGAGATATATGAGAATCTGGAAAAAGAGTTTGCGGAGGATGAAGATGCGGAACGGGCCAAATAAAGACCGGGTGTTATCTTTGGTGGGCCTCGCCCTCCGGTCGCGGAATGTCGCCAGCGGCGGCTTTGCAACGGAGGAGGCGGTCAGGCGGGGCAAAGCCCGTCTGGTCATTCTGGCGGAGGACGCTTCGGACAATACCAAAAAGAAATTCAGCAATATGTGCGGTTCCCACAGGGTGCCCTGCGTCCTATACGGCACGAAAGAGACGCTGGGACACGCGATGGGGCAGGAGGAACGCTCCTGTCTGGCGGTGACCGACCGGGGATTCGCGGATTCCATACGTAAGCGATTAGAAGATTCGGAATAGGTGGAGGTAGCAAGCATGGCAAAAATGAAAGTACATGAGCTGGCAAAAGAGCTGGACAGACAGAGCAAGGAGCTGGTGGCTTTTCTGCAGGATAAAGGATATGAGGTAAAGGCGGCGCAGAGTTCCGTGGAGGATGAGGCTATCGCGCTGGTGCGGGAGCATTTCGGCAAGGAGGGCAAGGCTGCTGACACAACGCCCAAGGAGAAGGCGAAGTCTGCCGGGAAAGCGTCCGAGACGGAGAAGACCACCAAGGCGGCGTCATCCGCTGCGGCTAAGGCGGCAGAGACTAAGGCGGAGGCGGCGAAGGAATCCGCCGGGGAGAGCAAAGAGCCTGCGGCAATGAAGTCCGCTGAGGACGATAAGGAGCCCGCGGCGAAGAAGCCTGCCGAGGACGGTAAAGAGCCTGCGGCGAAGAAGCCTGCTGAGGACGGCAAGGAGCCTGCGGCGAAGAAACCCGCCAAAGCGCCGGGGCAGGAAGCTCGTCCGGAAGCGCCCAGAAAGAAAAAGATCATTTTTGTAAGCAATCCGCACAATTCCAAGATGCAGGGTTCCAGACCGCCCCACGGCGGCCCGGGCGGTGACAGGAGAATGCAGGGAGGCCGTCCGGTGCAGGCACAGGATATGCCGCACCAGATCATCAGGCCGACGCAGAAGCCCCTTCCGGTGAGCGCGGAGCCGTACGACGTGCGCCAGCGGCAGCAGCAGGAGCGCAGGATGGAGCAGCGCCAGCAGGAGAAGCGGGAGCGCGAGAACGCGGCTGCGGCGCAGAGTCAGGAGAGAACGGGAAATGCGGGAGAGAGTCGCAGATTTGAAACAAAAGGTGCACAGGGTTATAACCGCGGTCCGGGTGACCGCAGGAGCGGCGGCTTTGGTCAGGACGGCGCGCGCGGCGCTGGAAATTTTGAGCGCGGCCAGAGAAGCGGCGGCGGGCCGGACAATCGATTTAAGCGGGGTAACGGTGCAAAGGACTTTATGCCCGAGGCGCCTGTCAAGGACGCTGAGAAGCACCGCGACGACGAGAAGCGCCGCGCCAATCAGGACAGGGACAGACGCTCGAAAAAGGATCTGATATACGAAGACGACGAGGTGGCGGCAAAGAACCGCAACAGGGCGGGACGTTTCATCAAGCCGGAGAAGAAGGTGGAGGAGCCGGAGGAGCAGATCAAGGTGATCACGATCCCCGAGACGCTGACCATCAGGGAGCTGGCCGAAAAGATGAAAGTGCAGTCTTCCGCCATTATCAAGAAACTGTTCCTGCAGGGACAGGTGGTGACGCTGAACTCGGAGATCAGCTTTGAAGAAGCGGAAAATATCGCCATCGATTATGAGATTATCTGTGAAAAAGAAGTCAAAGTGGACGTGATAGAGGAGCTGCTCAAAGAGGAGGAGGAAGACGAATCCACCATGGTGAGAAGACCTCCCGTTATCTGCGTTATGGGGCACGTTGACCACGGTAAGACTTCGCTGCTGGACGCGATCCGCAAGACCAACGTGACGGATAAGGAGGCCGGCGGCATCACGCAGGCCATCGGCGCCTACACGGTAGCCGTCAACGGCCAGACGATCACGTTCCTCGACACGCCGGGACACGAGGCGTTCACCGCCATGCGTATGCGCGGCGCCAATTCTACGGATATCGCGGTGCTGGTAGTGGCCGCCGACGACGGCGTTATGCCGCAGACGGTGGAGGCGATCAGCCATGCAAAGGCGGCGGGAATCGAGATCATCGTCGCGGTGAACAAGATCGATAAGCCCAACGCCAACGTGGACAGGGTAAAACAGGAGATGACGGAGCACGAGCTGATCCCGGTAGACTGGGGCGGCTCCACGGAGTTTGTGCCGGTTTCCGCAAAGTCGGGCGAGGGCATCGACAACCTGCTGGAGACGATCCTGCTGACGGCGGAGATCCTCGAACTGAAAGCGAACCCCAACAGAAACGCCAGAGGTCTGGTCATCGAGGCCGAGCTGGATAAGGGACGCGGCCCGGTAGCCACCGTACTGGTGCAGAAGGGCACTCTCCACGTGGGTGACTTTATCTCCGCGGGGGCAAGCCACGGCAAGGTCAGGGCCATGATCGACGACAAGGGCAGACGGGTGAAGGAGGCGACGCCTTCCATGCCGGTGGAGATCCTGGGACTGTCCGATGTGCCCAGCGCCGGCGAAGTGTTCCTCGTTCATGAGAATGACAAGACGGCCAAGAGCTATGCGGAAACGTATATGGCGCAGCACAAGGAGGAGATGCTGGCGGAGACCAAGACCAGAATGTCGCTGGACGATCTGTTCAACCAGATTCAGGAGGGCAGCCTCAAAGAGCTGAACCTGATCGTCAAGGCGGATGTGCAGGGCAGCGTGGAGGCCGTCAAGCAAAGCCTGATGAAACTGTCCAACGACGAGGTGGTAGTCAAGTGTATCCACGGCGGCGTCGGCGCGATCAACGAATCGGACGTATCGCTGGCATCGGCATCTTCGGCGATTATCATCGGCTTTAACGTCAGGCCGGACGCTACCGCCAAGGCGGTGGCAGAGCGCGAGGGCGTGGATGTGCGTCTGTATAAGGTCATCTATCAGGCCATCGAGGATATCGAGGCGGCCATGAAGGGAATGCTGGACCCGATCTTCGAGGAAAAGGTCATCGGCCATGCCGAAGTGCGCCAGATCTTCCGTGCGTCCGCCATCGGCAATATCGCCGGTTCCTATGTGCTGGACGGCGAGTTCCGCAGGGATTGCAAGATCCGCATCACGAGAGACGGCGAGCAGATCTACGAAGGCGCGCTGGCGTCGCTGAAGCGGTTCAAGGACGACGTCAAGGAAGTCAAGGCCGGCTTCGAGTGCGGTCTGGTCTTTGAGGGCTTCGACAGCATACAGGAGATGGATCAGATAGAGGCGTATATTATGGTAGAAGTGCCGCGTTAATAATAACTGATGTTATGATATGCGCGGCGGAAAGGCCCGCGGGCGGACCCTGCGGAGACGGTTCGTATCATGCGTAAAAACAGTGTGAAAAATACCCGTATCAACGGGGAAGTCCAGCGGGTGCTGGCGGAGATCATCCGGGGCGGGATCAAGGACCCGAGAATCGCGCCGATGACTTCCGTGGTGGCGGTGGAGGTCGCTCCCGACCTAAAGACCTGCAAGGCGTGGATCAGCGTGCTGGGGGACGAAAAAACCCAGACGGACACGCTGGCAGGGCTTCGCAGCGCGGAGGGCTATATCCGCAGCCGGCTTGCGCGGACGGTGAATCTGCGCAACACGCCGGAGATCACGTTTATTATGGATCAGTCGATCGCTTACGGCGTCAATATGTCTAAGCTGATCGACGAAGTGGTGGAAAAAGATGAGAATAACGGATGAATTAAAAGGTGCGGGCACGATCGCGGTGGGCGGCCATGTCAGGCCGGACGGCGACTGCGTCGGCTCGGTGATGGGACTGTATCTCTACCTGAAAAAAGAGATGCCCGGCGCGCGGATCGATGTGTATCTGGAGCAGCCGCCGGAGATTTTTGACTGCATCAGCGGGATTAAAGATATTAAATCTGAATTTAATAACAAAACAGTCTATGACGTATTTCTCGCGCTGGACACGACGCCCGACCGTCTGGGCGGAGCGGAGGCCATATATGACCGGGCGCGCAAAAAGATCAACATAGACCACCATATCAGTAACACCGGTTATGGTGACGTAAGCGTCGTAGAACCCGGCAGAAGTTCGACGGCGGAGCTGCTATATGAGCTGATGGACCCGGCGGCGCTGGATGAGGAGATCGCCAAGGCGATCTATATCGGCATCATTCACGACACGGGCGTGCTGCGGTACTCCAACACTTCTCCGCGGACGCTGGAGATTGTGGCCGAACTTATTAAATTTGGATTTGATTTTTCAAAAATTGTGGAGGAGACCTTCTACGAGAAGACCTATCTGCAGACGCAGATCATGGGACGTGCGGTGCTGGAGAGTATGCGGCTTCTGGACGACCGCTGCATCGTCAGCGTGGTCAGCCGCCGGATGATGGAATTTTATCAGGTGCAGCCCAAGGATCTGGACGGCATCGTCAACCAGCTGCAGTCCGTCAAAGGCGTGGACTGTGCGATCTTTATGTATGAGACGGGCACGCTGGAGTACAAGGTAAGTATGCGCAGCAACGGCAGGGTGGACGTATCCAAGGTCGCGGTGCGCTTCGGCGGCGGCGGTCATGTGCGGGCCGCGGGCTGCACGATGAACGGCACTTACCACGACAATATCAATAACCTCTGTCTGGCGATTACGGAACAGTTCAACGAGGCACAGGAGTAAACCCGGCGCGCAGACGCCGCGGCAGGTCGGACACCGCAGAAAGCGTGCGGCTACGGCGGCAGGCAGACGCCGCGGCAGGTCGGACACTGCGGAAAGCGCGCGGCTACGGCGGCAGGCAGACGCCGCGACAGGCGTGTAACCTGCGGCGCCGCGGTAACGGAGCATTATGAATAACACGTGTAATGGAATTATGAACGTATACAAGGAGCGCGGCTTTACGTCTCATGACGTGGTGGCCAGACTCCGCGGCATCTGCCAAATGAAGAAGATCGGGCATACAGGAACACTCGACCCGGAGGCGGTCGGCGTGCTTCCTGTATGTTTTGGTTCGGGCACAAAACTCTGCGACATGATTACCGATTGGGACAAGGAGTATGTGGCCGTGCTCCGTCTGGGCGTCGTCACCGACACGCAGGACATGACCGGGCGGGTTCTTGCGGATAACGAGACGGGCTGCGACACCGCGCATCTCCCCGGCGAGGAGGCAGTGCGGGAGGCGGTGATGCGTTTCGTGGGAGAGTACGACCAGATCCCGCCGATGTATTCCGCCGTCAAGGTAAACGGCAGGAGACTGTACGAGCTGGCGCGGGCCGGCGTGGAGGTGGAGCGGAAGCCCCGCCGGGTTCGGATCGGGGAGATCGAGATCCGGGATGTCAGCCTGCCGCTTGTGACGCTCCGCGTCGTCTGCTCCAAAGGCACTTATATCAGGACACTGTGCCACGACATCGGCCTGCGGCTGGGCTGCGGCGGCGCCATGGAATCGCTGGCGCGCACCAGAGTGGGGAGCTTTCGGATCGAGAATGCCCTGAAACTGTCGGAGATCGAGCGGCTTCGGGACAAGGATAAAATATCGGATATTATTATATCGCCCGACGTCGTCCTAGCGCACTATCGGGCGGTTCGTGTCAACGCGCAGGGACGCAGGCCGGTATTAAACGGCAACCTGCTGACGCCGGCCATGCTGGAAGACGCGCCGCAGGCTGCGGACGGCGAGCTGTTTCGGGTGTACGACGCGGCGGGGGTTTTCTACGGCGTCTACCGTTGCCTAGCGGCGGACGGAACGTATAGGCCGGTAAAGATGTTCCCGACAGAACAGAACGTATAGGCCGGTGAAGATATTCCTGACAGAACAGAACGTTTAGGCTGGTGAAGATGTTTTCGGCAGGACAGAACGTTTCAGCCGGTGAAGATGTTCCCGACAGAACAGAAGGAATGAGACGATGCAGATTATAGAGAAGACGACGGATTTCGTGCTGCCCGCCCCCAGCGCGGTGGCCCTCGGCAAATTTGACGGCGTGCACATCGGTCACAGGCGGCTGCTTGGACAGATTCTGGAGCAGAAGCGCCACGGCCTGCTGGCCGCGGTATTTACTTTCGACACCTCGGCGGCGGCTTTTTTCGGCGGGGAGAGCGCCGAACTGACTACCGTGGACGAGAAGCGGCGCATTTTCCGGGAGATGGGCGTGGACGTGCTGATCGAGTTTCCGTTAAACAGGGAGACCGCCGCCACGGAAGCGCCGGTGTTTGTCACGGAGTATCTGGTGCGCCGGATGCGGGCGGCTTATATCTGCGCTGGGCCGGATGTGTCTTTCGGCAGGGGCGGCGCGGGGGACTATGCGCTGCTGGAGCGGTACGCCGGACAGGGCGGGTATCGGGTGGAACTGATCCCCAAAGTCCGGCTGGACGGCAGCGACGTCAGTTCTACGGCGGTGCGTGAGGCGGTGCGTGGCGGCCGGATGGAAAAGGCCGCCGCCATGCTGGGAACGCCCTACAGTGTGACCGGCGTCGTGGAGCACGGCAGGCAGCTGGGGCGGACCATCGGGATTCCCACCGCCAATCTGCTGCCGCCCGCGGACAAGCTGCTGCCGCCGAATGGCGTCTACTATGCCAGCGTGCGCGTGGACGGACAGGTTTACCCCGCCGTTTCCAATATAGGCTGCAGGCCCACGGTCAGCGACGGGCACGTTCCCGGCGTGGAGACTTATCTGTACGGCTACGACGGCGACCTGTACGGCAGGCAGATTCGAGTGGAACTGCTGGCATTCCGCAGGCCGGAGCGGAAGTTTGACAGTGTGGAGAGCCTGCGGGCGCAGATGGAGCGGGATATCGCCGAGGTCAGGCAGATCTATCTCTCCGTTCCGCAGGCAGACTCTCGTTTTGTGCCGGAGAGCGGCCCGCGGGAATGACAAACCCCGCACATCCGTTTCCGGAAAGCGGGATCGTGAAACTTCCCGGACAGATTTTGCGGAAATAGGGCTTGTCATGGCCCTCCATTTTGGATAAAATAATATCGTGTAGGCACAAGCGGGGAAAATACGACGAAGGGACTACAGATAATGGACATATCGATTGTTCTGGCGCTGGCCGGCGGCTTAGGGCTCTTTTTGTACGGAATGCGTATCATGAGCGATAGCATCGAGAAGGTGGCCGGCGCCAAATTAAGAGGCATACTGGAACGTCTCACGACGAACCGGCTCAGCGCCGTCTTCGTGGGCATTATTTTTACCGCCGCGATCCAGTCGTCGTCGGCCTGTACGGTCATGGTGGTCAGCTTTGTCAATTCCGGGCTGATGACGCTGACGCAGGCGGCGGGCGTGATCTTCGGCGCCAATATCGGTACGACGGTGACGGCGTTATTGGTATCGTTTAAGCTGGAAAAGGCGGCTCCGGTCATACTGCTGGCCGGCGTGCTGATTCTTATGTTCTGCAAGAAACAGAAGATTACCCGCTGGGGCGAGGTGATCATCGGCTTCGGCGTCCTGTTTATGGGGCTCAGCACTATGTCGGGCGCCATGGCAGGGATGAAGGATTCCCCGGTGGTGCTGCAGTTGTTTGCGTCGCTGCGCTCGCCGTTTCTGGCGGTGGTTCTGGGCGCGGTGCTGACGGCAATCATCCAGAGTTCTTCCGTGACGGTCAGCATCATGGTTCTGCTGGCCAATCAGGGGCTTCTGAGCATGGACATCGGTATGTATATCATCCTCGGATGTAATATCGGCGCGTGCACGTCCGCGGTGCTGGCGTCTTTGAACGGCAAAAAGGACGCGAAGCGGGCGGCGGCGATCCATCTGCTCTTTAACATCATCGGCACGGTGATTTTCTATCTTATATTCCTGTTCGGCGTGCACGGCATCGTCGAGGCGCTGGTGGCGCTGGCGGGCAGCAACATGGGCCGCGTTGTGGCTTACGCCCATATGTTTATCAAGATTCTGCAGGTCATCATCATGACGCCTTTTATCAAAGGCATCGTGAAGCTGACGTATCTCCTTGTGCCCGGCGACGACAAGAAAGTGGGCTACCGCGACAGCTATCAGCTCAAATATATCGGCGAGCGGACGCTGCTTAATCCTGCCACGGCGGTGGTGGAGGCGATCAAGGAGCTGGACCGCATGGCGTCTCTGGCGGACGAGAACCTGAACCGCGCCATGAACGTGCTGATTACGCTGGAGCCGGAGGAGATCGAGGAAGTGCGGGAAGTGGAAAAGAACATCGACTTCCTGAGCCACGCCATCACGCACTATCTGGTAAAGATCAACCAAACCACGCTGCCCATCGAGGACTTGAAGAATATCGGCGCCCTGTTCCATGTGGTGAATGATCTGGAACGGATCGGCGACCATGCGGAGAATATCGCGGAGGCGGCGGAGCGGAGAATAGAGACCGGCGTGTCGTTCTCCAAGGAGGCGCAGCATGAACTGGGCGAGATGATGGATATGGTCAATACGATCCTCCGGTTTTCCATCGAGATGTTTGTCAAGAGCACGGAGGAACATATGGAGGACATCCTGCATCTGGAGGATGCCATCGACGAGAAGGAGAGAGAACTGCAGCAGAAGCATATCGACAGGCTTTCCAACAACGAGTGCACGCCGGAGGCCGGCGCCCTGTTCTCGGATATCGTATCCGGTCTGGAGAGAGTGGCGGATCATGCGGTCAACATAGCGTTCTGCAACAGTTACGGCGAAAGCGCCTGAAAAGCGCGTGATCAGATAAGGGGAAAAGAGACGAATGAAAAAATACAGGCTTCTGTGTCTGCTGGCGGGCGGTATGCTTCTGATGACGCCCCTGCAGGCCGGCGCAGAGGAACGGGATGATATATCGAATGATACCGCGGAAGACCATTCCATCCAGAGCATCCTCGACGATCCGGTGGGCGTGGACGCGATCCTCGCCGTCACCGAGACGGAGCAGGCTTATCTGGAGGCTTACGAAAAGGCCAAAAATGCGAGCTGGGGCTACACCAATCTGGGGATCGCCAACGTGGACAACAACTTAAACATCCGCGCCGCGGCGTCGGAGGACGGCAAGCTGATCGGCAAGCTCCCTAAGAACGCGGCCTGCGAGGTGTTGGAAAACGACGGAAGCTGGGCGCACATCAGTTCCGGCAAGGTGGACGGCTATGTCAGCGCGGACTATCTGCTGACCGGCGTGGCCGCCAAGCAGAAGGCGGAGGAACTGGCCGTCACGGTGGCCACGGTGACGACCACGAGCCTGAAAGTGCG
Source organism: uncultured Lachnospiraceae bacterium (assembly GCA_947630025.1). Lineage (GTDB taxonomy): Bacteria > Bacillota > Clostridia > Lachnospirales > Lachnospiraceae > UBA3282. Next base: position 32,156 of record CANRFZ010000008.1, on the reverse strand, counting down.
GGCCGGGGCCAGCACGGAGTCGGAAGTAATCACGATGGTTCCCGAAGGCGAGGAGCTGGAGGTGGAGGATGTGGAAGGCGACTGGGTGAAGGTGCTGCTGGACGACGAGGAAGCCTATGTGTCCGCGGAATATGTGGACGTCAGTTCCGAGCTGGATACGGCCATCACGATGACGGAGCTTCTCTACGGGCAGGGCGTGTCGGACATCCGCGTGGACATATGCCAGTACGCCAAAGAGTTTCTCGGCAACCCTTATGTGTGGGGCGGAACGAGCCTGACAAGCGGCACAGACTGTTCGGGGTTCGTGATGAGCGTCTTTCAGAAATACGGCGTGCGGCTGCCCAGAACGTCCAGAGAGCAGGCCAACGCCGGCACTACGATCAACGTGGCGGACGCCAAGCCGGGCGATCTGATTTTCTACGGCAACGGCAGATCGATCAACCATGTGGCGATCTATATCGGCGGCGGTCAGGTGATCCATGCCAGCAGCCGCAGGACGGGGATTAAAATCTCCAATATTTCGTATCGTTCCCCGGTAAAGGCCGTGCGGGTACTGTACGAGTAAGCGGGAATGACAACGATGACGCAGGCGCAGATCACGGCGCAGATCTAAGGCGCAGATCTAAGGCGTAAATCCCGGCGCAAATCACGGATATTTACATCTTGCCAAGCGGTCATTCGTGTGATATGATACTAAGGTATGAGTTTCAGCCGACACCCGGAAGCGGGACACTCCAACCCGGTCCTAGTGTCAGGCGGTCAGGCGGACAGGAACAGATGTCCGCGGAAAGAGAGGAGAAAACATGATTTCAAAGGAAAAGAAAACGGCAATTATCAACGAGTATGCGAGGACGCCCGGTGACACCGGTTCGCCGGAAGTACAGATCGCGGTTCTGACGGCCAGAATCCAGGAGCTGACGGAGCATCTGCAGAACAATCCCAAGGACCACCACTCCAGAAGGGGCCTTCTGAAGATGGTAGGACAGAGGAGAGGGCTTCTTGCTTATCTGAAAAGAAAAGACATCGAACGGTACCGCGCTTTGATTGAGCGTCTCGGACTGAGAAAATAATGGGAAATGAAAGGCGGAGATAAGGCTGGAAGCATTCAGCCTTATCCGTCCTTTTCTTTTTTTATATGGGCCGCCATGCGGAATGTCTCCGGATGTCCGGCGCGGCCCGGCAGAGACGAAGAAGGCAGAGATGAAAAGGAGAGAGAAAAAGTATGTACAAGAGTTACACAATGGAACTGGCCGGACGCACGCTGCGTGTGGATATCGGTAGAGTCGGTAAGCAGGCAAACGGCTGCGCGTTTATGCAGTATGGAGAGACGACGGTGCTGTCTACGGCCACGGCGTCGGACAAGCCGAGGGACGGAATCGATTTCTTCCCCTGCAGCGTAGAATATGAGGAGAAACTGTACTCCGTGGGCAAGATTCCCGGAGGCTTTAATAAGAGGGAGGGTAAGCCGTCCGAGAATGCGATTCTGACGAGCCGCGTCATCGACAGGCCGATGCGCCCCCTGTTCCCGAAAGATTATCGCAACGACGTCACCCTGAATAATATGGTAATGAGCGTCGATCCCGCGTGCCGCCCGGAGCTGGTGGCGATGCTCGGAACGGCTATCGCAACTTGTATTTCCGACATTCCGTTCGACGGCCCCTGCGCGATGACGCAGATCGGCATGGTGGACGGGGAGCTGATCGTCAATCCTTCCCAAGTACAGTGGGATAAGGGCGACCTGAAGATGACGGTTGCTTCTACGGCGCAGAAAGTCATTATGATCGAGGCCGGCGCCAATGAAGTGCCGGAGGCAAAGATCCTCGAGGCGATCTACAAGGCGCACGAGGTCAACCAGACGCTGATCGCGTTTATCAATCAGATCGTGGCGGAGGTAGGCAAGCCGAAGCACAGTTATGAGAGCTGCGCGATTCCGGAGCAGATGTTCGAGGATATCAAGAAACTCGTGCCGCCGGAGGAGATGGAGACGGCGGTCTTTACCGACGAGAAGCAGGTGCGCGAGGAGAATATCAGAAATATCACCGCGAGACTGGAGGAGGCTTTTGCCGACAACGAGGAGTATCTGGCCGTGCTCGGCGAGGCGGTATACCAGTATCAGAAAAAGACGGTGCGCAAGATGATCTTAAAAGACCACAAGCGTCCGGACGGTCGTGCCCTCGACCAGATCAGGCCGCTCGCCGCGGAGGTGGATATCATTCCGAGAGTGCACGGCTCCGCGATGTTTACCCGCGGACAGACGCAGATCTGCAACGTATGTACGCTGGCGCCGCTCTCCGAGATGCAGAGAGTGGACGGACTGGATGAAAATATCACCGCCAAGCGGTATATGCACCACTATAATTTCCCGTCCTATTCCGTAGGCGAGACTAAGGTAAGCCGCGGCCCGGGCCGCCGTGAGATCGGCCACGGCGCGCTGGCGGAGCGGGCGCTGATTCCGGTGCTTCCCTCCGAGGAGGAGTTCCCCTATGCGATCCGCACCGTTTCCGAGACGTTTGAGTCCAACGGCTCCACGTCCATGGCGTCCACCTGCGCGTCCTGTATGTCGCTGATGGCGGCGGGCGTTCCGATCAAAAAGATGGTGGCGGGTATTTCCTGCGGCCTTGTGACGGGCGACACGGACGACGATTTCGTACTGCTGACCGATATTCAGGGGTTGGAAGACTTCTTCGGCGATATGGACTTTAAGGTGACGGGAACGCACGACGGCATCACGGCCATCCAGATGGATATCAAGATCCACGGACTGACCAGACCTATCGTGGAGGGCGCTATCGCGAGATGCCGCGAGGCGAGAGAGTACATTATGGAGAACTGCATGAAGCCCGCCATCGCGGAGCCCCGCAAAGAGGTCGGCCCTTACGCGCCCAAGATCATTTCCATCCAGATCGATCCGGAGAAGATCGGCGACGTGGTTGGTCAGAGAGGCAAGACGATCAATGAGATCATCGCCCGCACCGGCGTGAAGATCGATATCACCGACGACGGACAGGTATCGGTATGCGGCACGGATCAGGAAATGATGGATAAGGCCGTGGAGATGGTCAAGATCATCACGACGGATTTTGAGGAAGGACAGATCTTCCAAGGCACGGTAGTCAGCATCAAGGAGTTCGGCGCTTTCATCGAGTTTGCGCCGGGCAAGGAAGGAATGGTGCATATTTCCAAGATCGCCAAGACGAGGATCAACCGCGTGGAGGATGTGCTGACGCTGGGCGACAAGGTGACTGTCGTATGTCTCGGCAAGGATAAAATGGGCAGAATCAGCTTCTCGATGAAGGATGTAGCTCAGGTATAAACAGACTGTGCGCCCGCGGCAAATGCGCCGCGGGCAGGCGCAGGCCGCACCATATAGGAACGGAGGTTTCCATGAAAAAACCAACCATCTTGATCGTCGATGACGTAGACATCAACAGAGAGATCTTGTGTGAAATATTTCAGGATGAAAATACGGTGCAGGCGGCCAACGGCAGGGAGGCGTTGGATATCATCGCCGAGAAGCCGGAAGCGGTATCGGTAGTGCTGCTGGATGTGGTCATGCCGGTGATGGACGGCGTGGCGGTGCTGGAGGAGATGAAGAAGCGCGGCTGGCTGGACAGCATCCCGGTGCTGTTGATCACCGGGGAGGCGACGACCGAGATCGAGCGCAAGGCGTACCGGCTGGGCGTCAGCGATATCATCAAGAAACCGTTCGACGCTTTTATCGTAAAGCAGCGTACCAATAACGTCATCGAACTGTATTACAATAAGCGCCATCTGGAGGAAATGGTGGAACTGCAGACCAAAGTACTGCGCAGGCAGGCGGAGGAGCTGCAGAGCATCAACGACCGGATCATAGACGTGATGAGCAACGTGGTGGAGTTCCGTAATCTGGAATCCGGCAACCACGTAAAGCGCGTGAAGACGTTTACCAATATTCTGGCCAGATATGTGGCGAGGGAGTACCCGGAATATCATCTGGACGACAGTACGATCAGCATGATTACATCCGCGGCGGCGCTGCATGATGTGGGCAAGATCGTGATACCCGATGCGATCCTGTTGAAGCCCGGCAGACTGACGCCGGAAGAATTTGAGACGATGAAGACGCACACGACACGCGGCTGTGAAGTGATCGATATGCTGGCGGATATCCAGCAGGGCGAATACGGCAAGGTGAGCTATGACATCTGCAGACACCACCATGAGCGGTATGACGGCAGGGGCTATCCCGACGGGCTCAAAGGCGAGGAGATCCCCATCGCGGCGCAGATCGTCTCGGTGGCGGATGTGTATGACGCGCTGGTGACGGAGCGGTGCTACAAGTCGGCGTTCACACCGGAGGAGGCGTTCCGCATGATTACCAACAACGAGTGCGGCGTTTTCTCCCCGAAACTGATGAGATGCTTCGAGCTGGCCAGAGGCGAGTTCGAGGCCGTCGTCAAAGGCACCGAGCCGGAGAAGCCGTAACGAGGCTTTCCTTTCTTCTGTTCTACCATGAGGAAGGCGTATCGCCGGCTTTCTCCTCGCAGTATTTGCAGCGGTAGATTTCTTTTTTCTCATCGGCCAGTACGAATATGTGTGGAAGCCCCTGCTCGATCGACGTGATACAGCGGGGGTTTTTGCATTTGATGATGTGCTTGATCTCTTTCGGGAGCGTCAGCACCTTTTTATCGACGATCTCGCCGTCCTTGATCACGTTGACGGTGATGTTGTGGTCGATAAAGGCGAGGACGTCCAGATCCAGCGTGTTGATATCGCATTCCACTTTTAAAATGTCCTTTTTGCCCATCTTGTTGCTGCGGGCGTTCTTGATGATCGCCACGGTGCAGTCCAGCTTGTCCAACTGCAGATGGTGGTAGATGGCGAGGCTTTTGCCTGCCTCGATATGGTCGAGCACAAAACCTTCTTCGATTTTTCCTACGTTCAGCATAGTGTCAGACTCCTTTCTGTGATGCGGTCAGAAAATGTCATATATGATACGGTTTTTATAAATAACATATAATATTTAATGCGGTGCGGCAGTTGTCTTATTCGACTTTGATTTCCAATAGCGTCAGAATCAGCGCCATGCGCACATATACGCCGTACTGCACCTGCTTGAAGTAGACGGCGCGGGGATCGTCGTCCACCTCCACGGCGATCTCGTTGACTCTGGGAAGCGGGTGCAGCACGAGCATATCGTCCTTGGCCAGCGCCATCTTCTCATTGTTCAGGATGTAGAAGTCCTTTAAACGGACGTAATCTTCCTCGTTGAAGAACCGCTCCCGCTGGACGCGCGTCATATACAGCAGTTCCAGCTCCGGCATACAGTCCTCCAGCCGGATGACTTCCTCATATGCGATACCCTTCTCTTTCAGGGAGTCGGTGATGTAGTCCGGCACGCGCAGCTCCGGCGGGGAGATGAAGAAGAAGCGGATGCCGGGATAGCGGATCAGCGCCTCGATCAGCGAGTGCACCGTGCGCCCGAATTTCAGGTCGCCGCAGAGCCCGATCGTGAAGTGGTCGAGCCGCCCTTTGAGCGCGCGGATCGTCAGCAGATCCGTCAATGTCTGGGTGGGGTGCTGGTGCCCGCCGTCTCCGGCGTTGATGACGGGGATGCGGGAACGGCTGGCCGCTACCATCGGCGCGCCCTCCTTGGGGTGCCGCATGGCGCAGATATCCGCGTAGCAGGAGATTACCCTGATCGTGTCCGCCACGCTTTCGCCTTTCGCCGCGGAGGAGGAGCCTGCGTCGGAGAAGCCCAGCACTTGTCCGCCCAGATTCAGCATCGCGGACTCGAAGCTGAGCCGCGTCCGTGTGCTCGGTTCATAGAAACAGGTGGCCAGCTTCCTGCCCTCGCAGGCGTGGGCGTATTTGGACGGCGAGGCGGCGATGTCTTCCGCCAGATCAAACAACCTGTCCAGTTCCTCCACGGTAAAATCCAGTGGGTTCATTAAGTGTCTCATAGCAATCCTCCATTCCGGGAACGTCTGTGTCCGCGGCAGTCCGGCGCAGGCCGCGCCGTCCGGGAATCCGTCCGGTCCATACCGGGGGCAGGCCGGTCTGCGGCGTTCCCGGCACAGACGGCCCTCCGTTTCGTGCGCGGGGACGGCATCCGCACCTGACAGGCGGCCCAGGCCCGCGCAAAAAAATAGGAGAGAATCGTTCTCTCCTATTTCATCTTCCGTTATGTCTGATAGGATAATAATTCCGTAACCGGTTTCCGCTTGGGAGCAGCCGGCGTTTCGTCGGGATAACCTACGGGGATCAGTGCAACCAGTTCCCTGTCTTCGGGAAGGCCCAGCAGCTTCTCGATCGCTGCCTGATCGAACAGTCCGAAAATAACGGAGCCAAGCCCCTGCTCATAGGCCGCCAAACAGAATGTCTGGGATGCGATGCCCGCGTCAAACATCTGCCAGCCGTCGCCGCGGGGAGTGCTGAAAGAACCGTCGCGCTCGTAACCGCTGCGGTTTTTGATCATCGTAACCGCGATCAGAACCGGTGCGGAGGAGATGATCGTGCCGTTGGGCGGATAGAGGGATGTGCCTTCTCTGGCAATCGTCTCCTTCAGGCTGCCTTCGACAACGATATAGCGGGTGATCTGCGTATGTTTCCAACTGGGGGCATAGGAAGCCGTCCCCACGATCTGTTCCAGCAGCTCATGGGAAACCGGATCGGGTTTGAATCTGCGGATGCTCCTGCGGCCCAGAATACAGTCTTTTGCCGTCATGCGAAAACCTCCTTACTGTCTCGATTATGTTCCGCGTGCACATGGATTTGTGCTTTATGCGCGGAGCACAACTATATTTTGTGTTTCATGCTATATAGCATCATACCACAGGACAATCGGGTTTGACAAGAACATTCCGAATATTTTTCCGGGCGCGCTCTGTGCGGGCGCGTGGTTTTTGCGGGAGCGTATTGCCAAAAGGCCGCATTGATGATAGAATGAGAACGTTGAGGATGTGGTACGGCGCGGACAATGCCGGGCGGTGTCAGGTGCGCGGCGACCAAAGATGAGCCGTATGAAAATCACAAAGGAATTTGTGGCGTTCCGGAAGGGAGATTAGGATGGAAGAACTGAAAAAAGAGAACGATATGCCGGAAAAAGAGCAGGACGGCGGTGCAGAGGAAGACAGCCGGAAGTATGTGGAGCGGAAACGCTGGTTGTTTTTCGGTCTTCCGTTTACTTTTACCAAATATACGGTGACGGACGACGTGATCACGATTGACGAAGGATTTTTCAACACAAAAGAAAACGACTGTTATTTATATAAGGTACAGGATGTGCAGCTTTTAAGGAGCCTCGGCGAGCGCATTTTCGGGCTGGGCACGGTGGCCTGCTTTACGGGCGACAACACGCATCCGCAGCTTAGCCTGACGCATATCAAACACGCCAGAGAGGTCAAGGACTATATCCTGCGGGCGTCCGAGGAGGCGCGCAGGCGCCGCCGCACGCTGAACACGTTAAATATCGACGCGGACGATATCGACGACGACATCGACTAATCCTTTTCGTTTTCCGCCAGCAGGCGTTCAAACAACAGACCGGTGGCAAACCAGCAGGGCGCGTAGTCCAGACGGATGACATGGGACAGATTCCATCTGGAACGCTCGTAGTTCCATGGGCACAGACCGCGTCTGTTTAACCATGTGCCGGTGAGGTATTCCCCGGTAAAGATCAGGCAGGTGTAGACCAGCCCGCGGATCATGACAGGGAAACGCCGCAGCAGGCGGCAGAGCGGCGCAAATAGCGCGCCCAGGCCGTAGATGGGGAACATCCACAGGGAGGTCGTGCAGGGGAGGCGCAGGTCTCTGCGCCGGAAGGCGTGGAACGCGGTGAAGATCATTTCCAGAAACCAGCCCAGCAGACCACAGTGTATATAGTTGTGCAGCCATTTTTTCATATCAGCAGTATTGCCCCGCAGGGCGGATTTATACAGAAGATCGGAACTTTCGGAGGCGGCGGTGAATTACAGGGAAACGGTAGAGTACATGGAGGAGATGCAGCGCAGGCGGGGCAGCGTCATGGGACTGGACGTGATGCGGGAACTGTGCGCGGCGCTGGGGAATCCGCAGGATCGGCTGCGGTTCGTCCATATCGCGGGAACGAACGGCAAGGGCTCGGTGCTGGCTTTTGTGTCCACCGTGCTGCAGTGCGCCGGTTACCGGGTGGGGCGGTATCTCTCGCCGGCCATACGGGAGTACCGGGAGCGGTTTCAGGTCAACGGACGCATGATCTCGCAGGCGGCCCTGTGCAGGATCATAGGACAGGTGAAGGAAGCGGCGGACGGCATGGTATCGCGGGGGCTGGACGCTCCCACTGCTTTTGAGATGGAGACGGCGGCGGCGTTTCTGTTTTTTTTGGAAAAAAAGTGCGATCCGGTAGTATTGGAGACCGGGCTGGGCGGCGCGGAGGATGCCACCAATATCGTGCAGAATACGCTGGCGGCGGTGTTTACGTCGATCAGCATGGATCATATGCAGATATTGGGCGACAGTCTGGACAAGATCGCTTCCGTGAAGTCGGGCATTATAAAGAACGGATGTTATGTAATATCCTCGGCGCAGCAGCCGGAGGCAGAGCAGATACTCCGCCGGGCGGCCAAGGCGCATCAGGCGCCGTTCGTGACGGCGGACGCGGCCAAGGCGCAGAAGATCAAATACGGCGTCAACGGGCAGCGGTTCAGCTATGGGGCGTACCGGGACATCCGTATCTCGCTGGCGGGGAAGTACCAGATCGAAAATGCCGTCACCGCGCTGGAGACGCTGGAGGCGCTGGGCGGACTGGGCTATCCGGTAAGCGGGGAAGCGCTGCGGCAGGGGATGGCGCAGGCGAGATGGCCCGGCAGATTCGAGGTGCTGGGCCGGAACCCGTTGCTGATCGCGGACGGCGCGCACAACGAGGACGCGGCGAAACGTCTGGCGGAGAGCGTCAGGTTTTATTTTGCGGGCAGGCGGATTCTCTATATTATGGGGATGCTGCGGGACAAGGAATATGAGCGGGTGATCGCCTGCACCTGTGATCTGGCGGAGCACATCATCACGGTTACGCCGCCTGTAAAAGAACGGGCGTTATCTGCCTACGAGCTGGCACAGGCCGTGCGGCGCTGTCATGCCGGCGTCACGGTGGCGGACAGTGTGCAGGAGGCGCTGGAGCTGGCCTATCTGCTGGCGGGGCAGGACAGAAACTGTGTGATCGTCGCCTTCGGCTCGCTCTCTTATCTGGGGGAGCTGATGGACGCGGCAGAGCACAGGGATGCGATCAGGAGAGACACACATGGTAGATCGGAACAAAATTGAGGAAGCGGTGCGGCTTCTGCTGGAGGGCATCGGGGAGGATGTGAACCGGGAGGGCCTCCGCGAGACGCCGGACCGGGTGGCGCGGATGTACGAGGAGATCTTCCGAGGGATGGACGACGACGCTGCGGTGCACCTGTCCAAGACGTTCGCGGTGGACAGCAACGAGATTGTGGTGGAAAAGGATATCACGTTTTATTCCACCTGTGAGCATCACCTGATGCCTTTTTACGGCAAGGCGCATATCGCCTATCTGCCGGACGGCAGGGTGGTGGGCCTGAGCAAGCTGGCGCGGACGGTGGAAGTCTATGCCCGGAGGCTGCAGATTCAGGAGCAGATGACGACGCAGATCGCGGAGGCGGTGATGGCGTACTTAAAGCCGCAGGGCGTCATGGTGATGGTGGAGGCGGAGCATATGTGCATGGCCATGCGCGGCGTGTCCAAGCCGGGCAGCCGCACGGTGACGATGGCAGCCCGCGGATGTTTCCGGGAGAATCCGGCGCTGCAGCGGTATTTCTTTGAGATGCTGAGGCGGGGAAGCGTATGAAGATAGGCGGCAGGGAATTTCAGACGCAGGGCCACACTTATGTGATGGGGATCATAAACGTAACGCCGGACTCTTTTTATAGCGGCAGCAGATACCGCGAGGCGGACAGGATTCTGCGGCGGGCGCAGCAGATGGCGGAGGAGGGCGCGGATGTGCTGGATATCGGCGGGGAGTCCACCAGACCGGGCTATACGGAAGTTCCTGCCGCGGAAGAAATCGAGAGAGTAACACCTGTTATTGAAATGATAAAGAGCCGCATCGACATTCCCCTCTCCGTGGATACCTACAAGCCGCAGACGGCGGAGGCGGCTCTCCGCGCGGGCGCGGATATGGTCAACGACATCTGGGGGCTTAGGTATGATCACAGGATGGCGGAGGTAATCGCGGCTGCGGGGACGCCCTGCTGCCTGATGCACAACCGGCGCGATGCGGTCTACCGCGATCTGATGGGAGAGATGCTGGACGATCTGCGGATTTCTCTGGAGATCGCGGAGCGGGCGGGGATCGCTATGGAGAAGATCGTGCTTGATCCGGGGGTGGGCTTTGGCAAGACTTATGCCCAAAATCTGGAAGTCATCAACAGGCTGGATCTGCTGCACACGCTGGGATGTCCGGTGCTGCTGGGCGCCAGCCGGAAGTCCGTCATCGGCGATACGCTGCACCTGCCGCCGGAGGAGCGTCTGGAGGGCACGCTGGCGGTCAGCGTCTATGCGGCGCTCAGGGGCGCCATGTTTGTCAGGGTGCATGATGTGAAAGAGAATGTGCGCGCCGTCAGGATGGCCGAGGCGGTCAGGGACGGCGGCTGACGGCGGCGGGAGGCAGTATGGATCAGATTATCATAGAGGATCTCCAAGTATTTGCCCATCATGGGGTATACCGGGAGGAAACCGAAAAAGGACAGAACTTCTATCTCAATGCCGTGCTGGAGACGGATACGCGCAACGCGGGCACGCTGGACGATCTGGGCCTCTCCACGAACTATGGGGAAGTCTGCCGATTCTTGGACGAATACGTGAAGACGCACACCTGCCGGCTGATCGAGACGGTGGCGGAGACGGCGGCGGAAGCGTTATTGCTGGCTTTTCCCCTGATCCGCAGGGTGACGCTGGAGGTGCGCAAGCCTGAGGCGCCTATCGGCCTGCCGTTCCGGTCGGTGTCCGTAAAGATCGTCAGAGGGTGGCGCAGGGCCTATCTCTCCTGCGGTTCCAATATGGGCGACCGCAGGGCGCATCTGGACGGCGCGGTGGCGCAGCTTCGGGCGGATGAAAAGTGCCGTGTGCTCCGCGTTTCCGACTGGATAGAGACCAAGCCCTACGGCGGCGTCGCACAGGACGATTTCCTCAACGGCGCGGTGGCGCTGGAGACACTGTATACGCCGATGATGCTATTGGAAAAGCTGCATGAGATCGAAGCGGAACACCACCGGGAGCGGACGGTGCACTGGGGGCCCCGAACGCTGGATCTGGATATCCTTCTGTACGAAGACTGCGTGATGTGTACGGAGGAACTGACGATTCCCCACGCGGATATGTGTCGCCGCGCTTTTGTCTTAGAACCGCTGGCGCAGATCGCGCCCTATGAGAGACATCCGCTCACCGGGATGACGATAGAGAAGCTGCGGGAGGAACTGTAGGCCGCGGCAGCCGGTGCCTGCGCTGCCTTCTGCGAGGCTGCGGCTGCGCTTGCTTCTGTTCTTATTCCGTTTCTTCCAGGGCTGCCTGCATCGCGCCGTCAAAGGAGGCCACGTTCACGGCGCCGAAGGTGCTCGTCCGATAGACCGGCGCGGGTTCGCCGAACGCATTGAAATAGACATACTGCGAAGTGATATTGATATTCTGGTAGACGCCGGAGGCCACTATCTCCTGCTCGCTGCCGTCGACCAGCATTCTTTTCAGCGCCGGTGCGGTTCGGCTGCTGGTCTGGTAGTAGATGTAATTCTGGTATACGTTAAACAGATCGACACGGTCTTCGGTCAGGATTTCCACCACATTGTCATAGAGCGAATAGCGGCACAGGCGGTAGTTGTTCGGGATGTCCATATAGTAGACATAGCCGTTCTGCAGGATGGGATTCCACAGATTCCCCTCCCAGACGACCGATGCGGTGTCGGAGGCGGTGTCCAGCGCGTACAGGAAGTGGTCTTCGTCCGTGCCGCCATAGTAGATCCTGCCGTCCGCATAGCAGGCGGGATTGATGATGGCGTCGGGATTGACCGTCTTTTGGTCTTTTTTGTCTATCCGGAGCTTTTCCAGAGAGATGGCGGTGTCGCTGTCCACTTTGATATAATACAGATAGCTGCCGCAGAGCTGCATCCCGCCCACGTGACATCTGTCCATGCCGGTGACGCCGCGCCCGTTGAGCCTGCTGCGGTAGATGCCGTAAGCGCCCCGGAAAGCGCCGCTCCCGCCGTCGTCCGTGCCGCCCGCCGCCACATAGTACAGATAGCTGCCGCCGGCGTTGATATAGGAAGTCGCGCCGCTATGGAGCTTTTTGATATCCGTTTCGTCCGGGTTCATCGAGTAGAGGGAGTAGCCGTCATAGGCGTTGGCGAAGTAGACACGTCCGTCGTACTCGCAGAAATAGCCGTTATTGTTCAGGTTGCCGGCGGTGTTGCCGACGGTCGCGGCGTCGTTTAACGGAATGTGGGATGACAGGATGAACAACGCGATCAGCACGATAAATATAACACACGTTATTGAAATGATTACGATATTTTTCTGTTTTGCCGTCATAGTTTCCTCTATTCTAAATTTAGGCTGATTACAAGGTCTGTTTTTGCTATTGTGCGCTGCTCTTTCCGGCAGCTTTTGCGGTTGTTCCGCGCTGCTCTTTCCCGCTGCTTTCTGTGCATGGCGAGTCCGGAGCAGGGCGGCCCGGATTCCTTCCCGCAGGCTTTCGCCGCCGAAATCGTTTTTCACAGTCTCATTATAGCCTGAAACCGTCTTGCTATCAAGGGGGATTTGGGGTAAGATGGTATCAGGGATAGGAATAAGGAATATAGAATAGCAGAAATGCAGACACCGGGCATGAAGCCGGAAACAGAATCAAATCACAGATGACGAGGATAAGCGGATGGATGACCTATTACAACTGCGCGAACAGTTGGATCGGATCGATGAACAGATCGTAAAGCTGTATGAGGAGCGGATGGAGATTTGCTCCCGCGTGGCCGATTACAAGATAGCGACCGGCAGAAAGGTGTTGGACACGGTCAGGGAGGAGGAGAAGCTCCGGGCGGTGCGGGCGATGGCGCACAATGATTTCAACGCCCACGGCATACAGGAGCTCTTTGCGCAGCTCATGTCCATGAGCAGGAAGCTGCAGTACAATAAGCTGGCGCAGGCGGGAGCCCATGGGAAGCTGCCCTTTCTCGGCGTGGACAGGCTGGATCTGGAGAATGCGCGGGTAGTCTTTCAGGGGGCGGAGGGCGCCTATTCCCAGATGGCGACGCTGCAGTATTTCGGGGAGAACGTGAACTGCTTCCACGTGGACACGTTTCGGGACGCGATGTGCGCCATCGAGGAGGGCAGCGCGGACTACGCGGTGCTGCCCATCGAAAATTCCACGGCGGGCGTCGTCAGCGAGATCTACGACCTGCTGGTGGAATATGAGAATTATATCGTGGGGGAGCAGATCATCCGGATCGAGCACTGTCTGATCGGGCTGCCGGGCACGAAGCCGGAGGATATCCGCACCGTCTACTCTCATCCGCAGTCGTTGATGCAGAGCGCCCGCTACCTGAATACCCATGACTGGCGGCAGATCAGTATGCAGAACAACGCTTTCGCCGCCCGCAAGGTGAGCGAGGACGGCGACAGGAGCCAGGCGGCCATCGCCAGCGAGCAGGCGGCGAAGATCTACGGGCTGGAAGTGCTGGAAAAGGGCGTGAACCAGTCCGAGACGAACTCCACCCGATTTATCATCGTCACCAACCAGAAGATTTTCCGGAAGGATGCGGGCAAGGTCAGCCTGTGTCTGGAAGTGCCCCACGAGAGCGGTTCGCTCTATCATATGCTGTCGCATTTTATCTACAACAACCTCAGCATGACCAAGATCGAGAGCAGGCCCATCGAGGAGCGCAACTGGGAGTACCGGTTCTTTATCGATTTCGAGGGAAATCTGGCGGACAGCGCGGTGAAGAACGCGCTCCGCGGCATACGCGAAGAAGCGCGCAACATGAAGATTCTGGGGAATTATTAAGAGGAGGAAGCCATGCGGGAAGAAGAACTGATCGTATATAGGGAATTTGGGGAGGCTCCTGTTTTTCATGATCTGGTCTGGCTGATGGACCACTACCGGTCGGGGGACAACCGGATCAGGCCGATGTTTTTTGACTGTATGCACAGACTGCTGGAGATGGCGGCGGAGTATGCGTTTAACGGCAATCTGTGGCATTGTTACCTGACCGATCTGCTGGTCAACAACGAGAACAGTTACAGTGTGGCCTGCGAGATCCGGGGCGAGGTGGACGGCAGCATCAACCAGCTTGTGCTGCACGACTTTGTCATATTTAAGGAACTGTTTGACTATGATTTTACGGAGATGACGGAAGTCTTGAAAGCGCCGGAGTTTGCGGTGATTCTGGACTATCAGGGCAGCGTGCCGGTAAGCCGTATCTATAGTACCAAGATCCGTGACCGCATCTGCCGTCTGGCGCGGCAGATCGCGGAGAGCGAGAACGTGTGGGAGATGAAAGGGCTCCTGACGGAATTTTACCGGGAGTACGGCGTGGGGAGATTCGGCCTGCACAAGGCGTTCCGGGTGGAGCACGGCGACGGCGGCGTGTGCATCGAGCCGATCCGCAATATTTCCCATGTGCAGTTACAGGATTTGATCGGCTACGAGATCCCCAAGAAGAAGCTGACCGACAATACGGACGCCTTTGTGGAGGGCAGGAAGGCCAATAACTGCCTTCTGTTCGGCGACGCCGGAACGGGTAAATCCACCAGCATCAAAGCCATCGCGAATGAATATTATGACAGAGGGCTGCGAGTGATCGAGCTCTACCGGCACCAGTTCCGGGATCTCAACGACGTGATCGCCCAAGTGAAAAACCGGAATTACAAATTTATCATTTATATGGACGACCTGAGCTTCGAGGAGTCCGAGACGGAATACAAGTATCTGAAAGCGCTGATCGAAGGCGGTCTGGAGAAAAAGCCCAACAATGTGCTGATCTACGCCACCTCCAACAGACGCCACCTGATCCGTGAGAACTATGAGGATAAGGAGGAAGTGCGGCAGGATATGCACACCTCCGACACGGTGCAGGAGAAACTGTCGCTGGCGTACCGGTTCGG
Organism: uncultured Lachnospiraceae bacterium; assembly: GCA_947630025.1. Taxonomy (GTDB): domain Bacteria; phylum Bacillota; class Clostridia; order Lachnospirales; family Lachnospiraceae; genus UBA3282. The sequence continues at coordinate 17,033 of CANRFZ010000008.1, read as the reverse complement.
CGAGACGATCTACTTCGGCGGGCCGGATCAGAAGCAGTTTCAGGAGATCGTCAAAGGGCTGGCGGCGCGGTACGGCATCACGGCGGACGAGAAGGAACTATTGGCGGAGGCCAACAAATGGGAGCTGGCCCACGGCGGGCTTTCCGGCAGAACCGCCCAGCAGTTCATCGACCATCTGCGGGGCTGCAGGCGCATGGGAGAGCAGGCGTAAGAAGCGGGCCGGAGCGGAGCATAAAGCGAAACCGAAGCAGGCATAAAAGCGGGGGAAACGACAGGGTATGAAAGTATTTGCGGCGATAGACGTCGGCTCTTATGAGCTGGACATGAAGATATTTGAGATATCCGCCGGAAGCGGCATGAAAGAGATCGACCACATCAGACACCGCATCGATCTGGGAACGGATACGTTTGCCACGGGCAAAATCGGTAACCAGCGGGTGGATGAACTCTGCCGCGTACTGTGCGACTACCACGATATCATGGCGGGCTACCGGGTAGACCGCTACAAGGCATACGGCACGAGCGCCATCCGGGAGACGGACAACCGCATGATCGTGCTGGATCAGATCGCCCAGCGCACGGGCATCCGCATCGACGTCCTGAGCAATTCGGAGCAGCGTTTCCTGAATTACAAGGCCATAGCGTCCATCGGCGACGATTTCAACCGGATCATCGAGAAGGGCACCGCCATCGTGGATATCGGCGGGGGCAGCATTCAGGTCTCGCTCTTTGACAAGGACGTGCTGGTCACCACACAGAATATGCGGCTGGGCGTGCTGCGGCTGCAGGATCAGCTGGGGCGGCTGAACCTCCGCCACGACCAGAAAGAGGAGATACTGGACGAGATCATCAGCTCGCAGTTCGCGGTGTTTAAGAAACTGTATCTGAAAGACAGGACGATAGAAAACATCATCGTTGTGGACGATTACATTTCCGGCGTCGTAGGCAAAAATGTTGCCGGGCTGGAGAGCAGGCGCGTGCAGGCGGAGGCGATGGAGGATTTCCTGCGGCGGATGCTGATGCGGTCGGTGCGGGATGTGGCGGGCGTGCTGGGAATGCCGGAGGAAAATGTGCCGATGCTCTTTATCTCCGGGATTCTGCTCAACCGGATCGCCAAGGTGATGGGCGCGGGGCTGATCTGGGTGCCCGGCGTGACGCTGTGCGACGGCATCGCTTACGAATACGCCGAAAAGAGCGGCCTGTTAAAGGCCAGCCACGATTTCGAGCAGGATATCATCGAGAGCGCCAAGGAGATCAGCAAGCGGTATATGGGGAGCAGGCGCAGGGGCGAGACGCTGGAGCGGATCGCGCTGCGGATCTATGACAGTATGAAAAAGGTGCACGGGCTGGGCCGGCGGGAGCGGCTCCTGCTGCAGATCGCGACGATCCTGCACGACTGCGGCAAGTACATCAGTCTGGTGAATCTGGGCGAGTGCTCCTACAATATCATCATGTCCACGGAGATCATCGGCCTGTCCCATGTGGAGAGGGAGATCGTGGCCAACGTCGTCAAGTACAACCATCTGGAATTTGACTACTATGAGACGATGGGCAAGGACAGCCTCCTCACCGGCGACGACTACCTGACGATCGCCAAGCTCACCGCGATCCTGCGGGTGGCCAACGGGCTGGATCGGAGCCACAAGCAGAAGTTTAAAAATGTAAAGACAACGTTAAAGGATCAGCAGCTTATCATAACCGTGGATGCGTCGCTGGATGTGACGCTGGAAAAAGGACTGTTTGCAAAGAGGGCGGATTTCTTTGAGGAAGTATACAGCGTCCGCCCCGTGATCCGGCAGAAAAGCTGAGAAAGGCTGGGGCAGAGATGGACTTTGCGAAAGAGGAGTATTACACCAACAGAGAACTGAGCTGGCTGCTCTTTGACAGGCGGGTGCTGGGAGAGGCCAAGGATAAGAGCAATCCGCTATTTGAACGGCTGAAATTCCTAAGCATCACCGCGTCGAATCTGGACGAGTTTTTTATGATCCGCGTGGCGTCGCTGAAAAGCATGGCGGATGCCGGTTATAAGAAAAAGGACATTTCCGGCATGACGGTGAAGGAGCAGCTTGTCAAAGTCGCGGAGGAGACTCACCGGCTGGTGGAGCAGCAGTACAATACCTACAATCGTTCGCTGATGCCGCAGCTGGCGGAGAACGGCATCCGTATCATCAGGCACCACGAGGATCTGAGCGCGGAGGAGGGCGCGTACGTGGATCGCTATTTTATGGAGGACGTCTATCCGGTGCTCACCCCGATGGCGGTGGATTCCTCCAGACCGTTTCCGCTGATCCGCAACCGTTCGCTGAATCTGGGCGCCCTGATGAAAAAGAAGAACGGCGGGGAAGAACTGGACTTTGCCATGGTGCAGGTGCCCAGCGTCCTGTCGCGTCTGGTGAATATCCCCGGCGAAAACCAGACGAAGATCATCCTGTTAGAGGAAGTGATCGAGCGCAATATCGACAAACTGTTCCTGAATTACGATATCGTGTGCAGCTATCCGTTCCGCGTCATGCGGGATTCCGACCTGACGATCGAGGAGGACGAGGCGGCGGATCTGCTGCAGGAGATCGAGAAGCAGCTAAAGAAACGGCAGTGGGGCGAGGTGATCCGTCTGGAAGTGGAGGCGGGTATCGACGAAAAGCTGCTGGGATTCCTGCGGGAGGAGCTGGGGATCGAGAAGGAAGCGATCTATGCCATCAACGGCCCGCTGGATCTGACTTTCCTGATGAAAATGTACGGTATGGACGGCTTCGACCACCTGAAAGAGCACGGGTATCTGCCGCCTCAGCCGGTGCCGGAACTGATGCAGGGGAGTGATGTCTTTGCCGCTATCCGGGAAGGCGACATTCTGATGCACCATCCCTATCAGACGTTCGAGCCGGTGGTGAACTTTATCCGGCAGGCGGCGAAAGATCCCGACGTGCTGGCGATCAAGCAGACCTTGTACCGTGTCAGCGGCAATTCCCCTATCGTCGCGGCGCTGGCGCAGGCGGCGGACAACGGAAAACAGGTGTCCGTGCTGGTGGAGCTGAAAGCGCGTTTCGACGAGGAAAACAATATCGTCTGGGCCAAAAAACTGGAGAAGGCGGGCTGCCATGTCATCTACGGACTGGTGGGGTTGAAGACTCACAGTAAGATCACGCTGGTGGTGCGGCGCGAGGAGGACGGCATACGCAGATACGTCCATCTCGGAACGGGCAATTACAATAACACGACGGCGAAGCTGTATACGGACGTGGGGCTTTTTACCTGCTCGGAGGAGATCGGCGAGGACGCCACGGCGGTGTTTAATATGTTGTCCGGCTATTCGGAGCCGCGCAACTGGAACAAACTGTCGCTGGCACCGCTCTGGCTTAAAGACCGGTTCCTGTACCTGATCCGGCGGGAGACGGAATATGCCGGACGGGGCAGGGAGGCGCATATCATCGCCAAGATCAATTCCCTGTGCGACAAGGATATCATCCAGGCGCTGTACGAGGCATCCGCCGCGGGCGTGCGCATCGAGCTGATCGTCCGGGGCATCTGCTGCCTGCGCACCGGCGTCAAAGGCGTCAGCGAGAACATCACGGTGCGCTCGATCGTCGGCAACTTTTTGGAACACGCCAGAATCTTTTATTTTCACAACGACGGCAAGCCGGAATATTACTGCTCCAGCGCGGACTGGATGCCGCGGAATCTGGAGAGGCGCGTGGAGATCCTGTTCCCGGTGGAGAAGCCGCGCCTGCAGCAGAAGCTGCGCGATATTCTGGAATGCCAGCTCAAAGATACGGTGAAGGCGTCCGAGCTGCGGCCCGACGGCAGCTACGAGAAGCCGGATCGGAGAGGGCGCGAGACGTTCAACGCCCAGCTTCACTTCTGCATGGAGGCCAGAGAGTCGGCGCACAGTGAGGAGGAGAACGGCAACCGCAGAGTGTTTGTCCCAGAGACGCGCCATGAGACGGAGACGGAGGAGAGCGGCAGCAGGGGAGGAATGGCGTGACATGAAGATCTATCTGGCATCGGCGTCGCCCAGACGCACAGAACTGCTCAAACAGATCGGGCTTTCGTTTGAAGTTCTGCCAAGCGGCGTGGAAGAAAAGATCACTTGCACCGAACCCGCCGAAGTGGTGGAGGAACTTTCCCGCCAGAAAGCGGCGGACGTGTGCGGCAGGCTGGCGCAGCGGGGCGAGACGGATTTCGCCGTCATCGGCGCGGATACGGTGGTCTCCTGCCGGGGCGGGATACTGGGAAAACCCGCGGACCGGGAGGACGCGGCGGGAATGCTGGGCAGGCTGCAGGGCGGCAGCCATCAGGTCTATACCGGCGTGACGCTGGCGTGGAAAAGCGGCGTCCGTCCGCCGATGTACGATACGTTCAGCGAGTGTACGGAAGTAACGATGTTTCCGATGACGGCGGAGGAGATCCGCGCCTATGTGGACAGCGGCGAGCCCATGGACAAGGCGGGCGCCTATGCGATTCAGGGGCGGTGCGCCGCTTATATCCGGGGCATCCGCGGCGATTACAACAATGTCGTGGGACTGCCGGCGGGCAGGGTTTATCAGGAATTAAAGAAGCGAGGGCTTTTGCTCTAGGAGGTTACGATGTACGATGACGAGGTGTTACAATACTTTCTGAACCATCAGGAGAGGCTGTTCCCGGAGCGGGTGGCCGAGACGGTGGAGGAGGCGGAAGAATTTCTCGAAGACTGCATGGCGGTCGTCGTAAATTCCAAGCGTGAAGTGTGGGAGTATTTTGAGGAAGAAGGCGTGGACATGGAGGAGGCCGACGAGGACGCGATCCTGGAGGCGGACGAAGTGTTTGACATAGGCGACGGAAGATATCTGATCGTGGAGGGATAGCGTCAGGCCAGCAGCCGGCGCATACATTCGGCGAGGCCGTCCTTATCGTTGTCCAGATCGGTGACGATATCGGCGGCTTCTTTGACGCGGGGCGCTGCGTTGGCCATGGCGATGCCGGTTCCGGCGGCCTGCAGCATCGAGATATCGTTGTCCGCGTCGCCGGACGCATAGGCGTCGGAGAGCGGCACGCCGAAGTAATCACAGACAAATCTGACGGCATTTCCTTTGCCCGCATCTTTGGCAAACAGTTCCAGATACATCTCGTTGGAAAAGATATATTGTATCCGGCCTTCGGCCCACGCTGCGATGCGGCTGCAGAAAGCCAGCAGCCTGTCGTGGTCGTGCAGGTCGATGACAAGCATTTTGTAAGGTTCCTCGGTGAGAACGGACAGGAAATCGTCCGCCAATAGCAGCGGCAGATGGATGCGCCGCCTGTAGAAGCGAATCTCCTCGTCCTCCGCATGGGAGACTACCGCGCGGCGGGTGTAGGTCTGGATGTGCAAGTGCAGCTCCGCAGCCGCCTGCTGCAGATACGATACATAGGAAAAGGGCATCGTCCGCTCCAGAATCGGCGCCTCACGGTCGAAGTCGTAGACGAGGGAGCCGTTGTTTGCGATGGCCAGAATGCCCGGCTGCGTCAGCCCCGCCAGCTCCTTGACTTCCCGGATGCTGTCCAGCGGCCTGCCGGAAGAAAAGACAAGGCGGTTGCCCTGTGAGAGAAAGTCGGTCAGAAACGCTTTGGTATTCGGCGTGACGGCGCTCCGGTTGTTTAAGAGGGTGCCGTCCAGATCGGTAAACAGTATTTTCATCGGAAACTCACCTCGGCTCTCAGCGGTTCATGACGATGCGCTTGATGTTGTCCAGCATACTTTCCGGCACAAACAGGCTGCCGTAGCCCGTGCCCAGATCGAGTCCCGGCTTATTGTCGCCGTGGAAGTCCGAACCGCCGCTGATGAGCAGATCGTACCTGTCCGCCAGCCGCATCATGTCCCGCTCGTCCTGATTGGTGTAGGTGCTATAGATCGCCTCGATTCCCATCAGGCCGGCGTCCTTTAATTCGCGGACGAGACTTTCCAGCGCGTCATTTCCCATATGGTAGAGCGGCGGGTGCGCCAGAATCGGGATGCCGCCCACACCGAGGATCAGCTCGATGGCCTGCGCGGGCGTGACCTTTTCGCGGGGAACGAAATACTTCGTGTGGTCGCCCAGATATTTGGCAAAAGCCTCCTGCCTGTTCTTGACATACCCTTTTTCAAACAGATAGGACGCATAGTGCGCTCTCGTGATCACGGCGTCCGCCGCAAATGCCTGCAGCTTCTCGTAGGTGATGTCGATGCCCGCCTCCTGCAGATTGCCGCACATCTTGATATTGCGCCTCGTGCGGGAATCCACAAATCCCTGCAGGCGGCTCACAAACGCCGGCGACTCATAGGCGATGTAGAGTCCCACGATGTGAATGTCCCTGTCGCCGTGTCTGGTGGAAAATTCGATTCCCGGCACGACCTCTGTCGAGGGGCGTCCGGCCTGCGCCAGTTCTCTGGCGTGGGTGATGGCTTCCGTCAGTCCGTCCACCGTGTCGTGGTCGGTCAGCGCAACGGCGCAGAGCTTCTTTTCGACGGCATAGTCCACCAGCCGGGTGGGAGAGTAGCTGCCGTCGGATCGGTTGGAATGTGTGTGGAGATCTGCCGCTCTCAAATCAGTCATCCTCTTCCTCAGCGGCAGAGCTGGTGTAGATGGTACGCTTCCTCGCCATCTCGTCGCTTTCCAGATAGTCGTCGTAAGTCGTGATCTTGTCGATCAGCGTGCCGTCCGGCAGAATCTCCATAATGCGGTTGGCCGTGGTCTGTACTACCTGATGGTCGTGGCAGGAGAAAAGCTCCACGCCCTTGAATTTCTTCATGCCCTCATTTAACGCGGTGATGGATTCCATGTCCAGATGGTTGGTGGGCTCGTCGAAGATCAGACAGTTGGCGCCGCTGATCATCATTTTTGACAACAGGCAGCGCACCTTCTCGCCGCCGGAGAGCACCTTTACCTTCTTTACGCCGTCCTCGCCCGCAAAGAGCATACGCCCCAGAAAACCGCGCACATACGTGATATCCTTGACCGGAGAATAGCCCATCAGCCAGTCCGTGATCGTGTAGTCGTTGTCAAATTCCTCGGTGTTGTCCTTTGGAAAATAAGCCTGCGAGGTGGTGACGCCCCACTTGTAAGTGCCCTCGTCCGGCTCCAGCTCGCCGGTCAGAATCCGGAAAAGCGTGGTCTTGGCCAGCTCGTTGCCGCCCACGAAGGCGATCTTGTCGTCATGCCCGACGATAAAGGAAATATTGTTCAACACCTTCTCGCCGTTGACCGTCTTGGAGAGCCCTTCCACGGTCAGGACTTCGTTGCCGATCTCGCGCTCCGGCCTGAAGTCGATGTAGGGATATTTCCTGCTGGAAGGACGGATATCGTCCAGCTCGATCTTTTCCAGCGCGCGCTTGCGGGAAGTGGCCTGCTTGGATTTGGAGGCGTTGGCGGAGAAGCGGGAGATAAATTCCTGCAGCTCCTTGATCTGTTCCTCTTTTTTCTTGTTGGCCTCCTTGCGCTGCCGGATGATCAACTGGCTGGATTCGTACCAGAAGTCATAGTTGCCGGCGTAGAGCTCGATCTTGCCGTAATCGATATCCGCGATGTGCGTACATACTTTGTTCAGAAAATAACGGTCGTGGGAGACGACGATCACGGTGTTGTCAAAGTCGATCAGGAAGTCCTCCAGCCATGCAATCGCATCCAGATCCAGATGGTTGGTGGGCTCGTCGAGGAGCAGAATGTCCGGATTGCCAAAAAGCGCTTTTGCAAGCAGCACTTTTACCTTCTCATTACCGTTTAACTCTCCCATAATGGTATAGTGTAATTCCGTTCCAATGCCCAGCCCGTTCAATAGCATCGCGGCGTTGGATTCCGCGTCCCATCCGTCCATCTCGGCAAATTCCGCCTCCAGCTCGCTGGCGCGGATGCCGTCCTCGTCGGAGAAGTCCTCTTTGGCATAGATGGCGTCCTTCTCCTTCATGATCTGATAGAGACGCTCGTTGCCCATGATGACCGTGTCCATGACCGGATAGGCGTCGTATTTGAAATGATCCTGTTCCAAGACCGAGAGACGCTGGCCCGGCGTGATCGTCACATCGCCGTTTGTCGTCTCCAGCGCGCCGGAGAGGATCTTTAAGAACGTGGATTTGCCGGCGCCGTTGGCGCCGATCAGTCCGTAGCAGTTGCCCTCTGTAAATTTAATGTTGACGTCCTCGAACAGGGCTTTCTTGCCCACCCGAAGCGTTACGTTGTTTGCCTGAATCATAATAAATCCTCATATTTTTCGTTGTTTGCAGCCACTCTTTCTATTATACACATCGGCGGGTATTTTTCAATCAGAAAATGAAGGGCGCGACTTACGCGCGATTTACGCAGCGTGTTGCAATCCGACGCAGGAGAAAATCCCATAGCCGCACATTATCGAAAAAACGTTTATAAAAATGGTTGAATCTTATAGAACCGTATAGTAGAATGATGACATGGGAGAACCAGAGAGCCAAAGGCGGCTGCCCTCCGATTCGGAGGGGCTGACCCTCCGGACTGTAAGGAAAGGAGGGGTTGCCAATGATTACATATTCTGATCTGATTCAGTTTTGTATATTCATTTGCACCCTGATCGGTCTGATTTATCAGATCATCAAGGGAAAGAAGTAGCCGCCACTACCTACAATAGTGACGGCCGGTGTTACATTGTAACATTGTAATGTCATTGGAAGGGTAGCCGCTTCTCTGGCTTTCCCTTTTCTGATAACACTATAGCATATCTGACCGCGCGATGCAAGAAAAATTTGTGCGCTATTTTATGAAGGGCGCGACTTCCCACTTGCAGTTTTTGGCCGGTGGATTATACTATAGATAAGGGATTTGACCTGTATTGCATATGACGGCGGAAACGGAGTGACTTATGAAAAAACTGCAACGACTGGCAAAAATGATAACCGCCCCCTGCGCGCTGTATCTGCTGGCGCTGATGCCGCGGATGCTCAACCGTCCGGACAAGAGTCTGTTCGGCGGCAGATATTTTGCGCACAGAGGGCTTCACGACGATGGCACGGAGGCGCCGGAAAATTCCATGGAGGCGTTCCGGCGGGCGGTGGAGGCAGGCTACGGCATCGAGCTGGACGTACATATCACCCGCGACGGCGTGCCGGTGGTGTTCCATGACGATACGCTGACGAGGATGTGCGGCGTGGATCTGGAGATCGAGAAGCAGACCTGTGACGAGCTGCGGCAGTATACGCTGGGAGATTCCGGCGAGCATATCCCGCGCCTGTCAGAAGTGCTGGAGATGGTGGCCGGAAGGCAGCCGCTGATCGTGGAAATCAAATCGGACCGAAAGGATGTATCTTGCTGCGCGGCGGTGGATCGGCTGCTTGGGACTTACGGCGGAGCGTACTGCATCGAATCGTTCAATCCGATGGTGCTATTGTGGTTCCGCAGAAACCATAACTCTACCATTAGGGGACAGTTATCAACGAATTTCAAGAAAGACGGCGAATACAGGGGCGCGTTGTTTTTTCTCCTGACACATCTTGTCTTTAATTTTCTGACCAAGCCGGATTTCATTTCCTACAACCATGAATTTGCGTCGGAGCCGGGCCGGGCGCTCTGCAGGCGGCTATACCGCAACACGGCGGTAGCGTGGACCGTCCGCAGCAGGGAGGAACTGCTGGAGGCGCAGAAGGGGTTTGATGTCTTTATTTTTGAGGGATTTTGTCCGTAAAACGGTTTAGGCAGAACAGGCAGGCGCGGCGGGCGGAAAAGTTTTCGTAATTGCCTAAAAAAGTAAGTGCTAAATTTACAATTATATGGTAAAATAGACGCAGATTCAGCAATCTGCGTCTAAAGAATTGCTGCGCAATTCTTCCGGAATGCTTTGCTTTACTGGCGTCGGAGGATATGGTAAAATGATCTGAAAGGCACAAACAAGTGCATTACAGACGATAGCTTATTAAGAAAAGAGAGGGTAAAATCTATGGCGAAATGGGTGTACTTATTTGAGGAGGGGAATGCCGATATGCGCAATCTCCTCGGCGGTAAGGGGGCGAACCTTGCCGAAATGACGAATCTCGGTCTGCCGATCCCGCAGGGATTTACGGTGACGACGGAAGCCTGTACCGACTATTACAATAACGGCAGGCAGATCTCGGACGAGATCAAGGCGCAGATCTTTGACGCGCTGGCCATTCTGGAGCAGAAGCAGGGCAAGAAGTTCGGCGATACGGAGAATCCGCTTCTTGTGTCCGTGCGTTCCGGCGCGAGGGCTTCGATGCCCGGTATGATGGATACCATTTTAAATCTCGGATTAAACGATGTGGCCGTGGAAGGGTTCGCAAAGAAGACAGGCAATCCGAGATTCGCTTACGATTCCTACAGAAGATTTATACAGATGTTCTCCGACGTGGTTATGGAGATTCCCAAGTCCTATTTTGAGAGAATACTGGACGAGATCAAGGAAGCCAAAGGCGTTAAGTTCGACACCGAACTGACGGCGGACGACATGAAGGAGATCATTGTCAGATTCAAGACTATCTACAAAGAGAACAAAGGCGAGGAGTTCCCGCAGGAGCCCAAGGTGCAGTTGATGGAAGCTGTCAAGGCGGTGTTCCGTTCATGGGATAACGAGAGAGCCATTGTATACAGGAGAATGAACGACATCCCCGGCGACTGGGGCACGGCGGTGAACGTGCAGGCGATGGTATTCGGCAATATGGGCGACACCTCCGGCACCGGCGTTGCGTTTACGAGGAACCCGTCCACCGGCGCGAAAGGCATTTACGGCGAGTATCTGATCAACGCGCAGGGCGAGGACGTTGTGGCGGGCATCCGCACCCCGCAGCCGATCACTAAGCTGGAACAGGATCTGCCGGAGTGCTACAAACAGTTCATGGAGATCGCCAACAAGCTGGAAGACCACTACCGCGATATGCAGGATATGGAGTTCACGATCGAGAACGGCAAACTGTTCTTCCTGCAGACACGTAACGGCAAGAGAACCGCACCCGCGGCGATTCAGATCGCCTGCGACTTAGTGGACGAGGGCAAGATCACGCCGGAGGAGGCGGTGCTGCGTATCGAAGCGAAATCTCTGGATCAGCTCCTGCACCCGACCTTTGATCCCGAAGCGCTGAAAGCCGGACAGGTGATCGGTCAGGCGCTGCCCGCATCACCCGGCGCCGCGGCAGGCAAAGTTTACTTCACGGCGGAGGAGGCGAAGGCGGCCCATGAAAAAGGCGAGCGCGTCGTGCTGGTGCGTCTGGAGACGTCCCCCGAAGATATCGAGGGTATGCACGCCGCGGAGGGCATCCTGACGGTGCGCGGCGGTATGACGTCCCACGCAGCCGTTGTAGCCCGCGGCATGGGAACGGCCTGCGTATCGGGATGCGGCGACATCGCGATCAACGAGGAAGAAAAAGTGTTTGCGCTGGGCGGCGAGGAGTTTCACGAAGGAGATTACATTTCGCTGGACGGCTCCACCGGCAAGATCTACAAAGGCGACATCAAGACGGTGGAAGCATCCGTCAGCGGCAACTTCGGACGCATCATGGGCTGGGCGGATCAATACCGCAAGCTGCAGGTGCGCACCAATGCGGATACGCCTGCTGACGCGGCCAATGCCGTCAAATACGGCGCGGAAGGCATCGGCCTGTGCCGTACCGAGCATATGTTCTTTGAGCCTGACAGGATTCCCAAGATCCGCCAGATGATTCTCGCGAGAACCGTAGAGCAGCGGGAGAAGGCGCTGAACGCGCTGATTCCGTTCCAGAAAGGCGATTTCAAGGCGCTCTACGAAGTGATGGAAGGCAGACCGGTGACGATCCGTTTCTTAGATCCGCCGCTGCATGAGTTCGTGCCTACCGAGCAGGACGATATCGACGATCTGGCGGTAGAGATGATGATGACCGCGGAAGAAGTGCAGGAGATCTGTGATTCCCTGCATGAGTTCAATCCGATGATGGGCCACCGCGGATGCCGTCTGGCAGTCACCTACCCGGAGATTGCAAAGATGCAGACGAGAGCCGTTATGGAGGCGGCGATCGAGGTGAAGACCGAGAAAGGATTCGACATCGTACCTGAGATCATGATCCCGTTAGTCGGCGAAAAGAAAGAGCTGAAGTTCGTCAAGGACGTTGTGGTGGAGACGGCGGAGCAGGTGAAGAAAGAGCGTAATTCCGACATTCAGTATCACATCGGCACGATGATAGAGATCCCGAGAGCGGCGCTTCTGGCCAACGAGATCGCGGAGGAGGCGGAGTTCTTCTCCTTCGGTACGAACGACCTGACGCAGATGACGTTCGGCTTCTCCCGTGACGACGCGGGCAAGTTCTTGGGAGACTATTATAAGAATAAGATCTACGAGTCCGATCCGTTTGCAAGGCTGGATCAGAGCGGCGTAGGACAACTGGTACAGATGGCAGCGGAAAAAGGCCGCGCAACCCGGCCGGACATCAAACTGGGCATCTGCGGCGAGCACGGCGGCGATCCGTCTTCCATAGAGTTCTGCCACAAGGTAGGACTGACCTACGTATCCTGCTCACCGTTCAGAGTGCCGATTGCGCGTCTGGCTGCTGCACAGGCGGCCATCAATAACAAATGAGTTTCAGCAGCCGGATGGATTCGGCGAAATGAAATGAACGATGCTTCAAAAGCGGAAAGCCGGTCTTTCTGACAGGAAGTTTGAGAAGGAAGGGGTTCGCCGGATGACTGGTGAGCCCCTTTTTTGTAAGAGACTTATGAGAAGGCTATGAATTTATGAAACAATCAAAAAGCAAACATTTTTATATCTTATTTATTATTTTTATCATAATCGTATTTTTCTTAGCGACATATGTATATTCCATTGTGACGGGAAATATTCTCGAAGATGCGGCGGTCGACAACATCAGGGAAGTGGCCGTGCATGACCGTAACACCATTACGATGTTTATTGAATATAACTGGAAGAACCAGCAGCGCATCGGCGAAAGACTGAAACGGCACAGGCAGGAACTGAAAACGGTAAGCCAGATCAACGAATATCTGGGACTGGAAGCGTATGAATCGACATTCGACAAAGTCTATCTGCTGATGGAAGACGGTTCCTATTATACCGATATTACTTACAGGGAGGGCAGCGAAGATCCGGATTATTATCCGTACATGGATCTGTTCGCAAATACTGACAGTTACAAAGTCATCGGTTATGATTCGCTTCCTGTCATGGGTTCCGATAAAGTTGTTATTTACGGTTACAGGCTGCCGGACAATCCGCAGGATCAAGTATTATCCGGTATCAGAATAGGAGAAGATCAAAAAGAGGTCTATGCCGTGATAGGCGTCTGCAGGAGGTCTTCCATCGTGGACGGCCTTGTCATTGAAAATTATGTGGATGAAGCAGGCAATACACAGGGCTACAGTTCGGTAGTCGATAAAAAAGGCGAATATGTTGTGGACAGAAAAGATGCGGCAAGCTCTGTTTCCGATAATTTGTTTGATATCGTGAAACGCTGCGACAGATCCAGCCTTACGTCCGACGAGGTACAGAAAAAAATGCTTGCGGGCGAAGAATTTTGGTTCTCTATGGAAAAAAACGGCGTTCGCGAACTGAACTACTGCGCCCCGTTAAATAGCAGCGCCGTCGACTGGTATTTTATCATGTCGGTAAGCGATAAGGTAGTGAAAGACCAGACCAAATTATTTGTTCTGCTTATCATCGCGGCGATGAGCGCTGCGATCATTGTCATCATTATCGCGTTCGTATTGACCATTATTATGCAGAAAAAAACGCAGTTGGCATACGCGCAGGAAAAGGCGCAAAGCGAATTTTTGTCCAATATGAGCCACGAGATCCGCACGCCGTTGAACGGTATTGTCGGATTAAATTACCTGATGATGAACGCCATCGATACGCCGGAGAAACATCTTCAGATCAAAGAGTGGCTGAAAAAATCGCAGAATACGGCGGAATATCTGCTTGCGCTCATAAACGATGTGCTGGATATCTCCAAACTGCAGGCGGGAAAAGTGGAAATTGCCCGTGCCCCGATGCTGGTCGAAGAAATGTCGGAGTCTGTTTATTCCATGCAGTACGATAATATTACAGGGCGCGGAGTGGAATTTATAAAAGATATCCATATCACAGTCCCCTGCATACAGTGCGACGAGGTACATATCAAACAGGTGCTTATGAATATTGCCGGCAACGCGGCAAAATTTACTCCCGCAGGCGGCACGATCAAATTTTCGGTAAATCAGCGCATGATTGACGAAAATCACGTTATGACTACATTTGTCTGCAAAGATACGGGCTGCGGCATGAGTAAGGAATTTCTAAATGAAATATTTAATAAGTTTACCCAAGACCGCAGCAGCATCTCCAACTCCACCAAAGGGACAGGCTTAGGAATGGCCATCAGCAAGCTGCTTGTAAATGCCATGGGAGGAGAAATAAGAGTAGAGAGCGAATTAAACAAAGGCAGTACGTTTACCGTTGAAATTCCTGCCGAAATTTGCGACATTCCGGACTATCTGAAGAACCATTCGGTGAAAGCCGAAAAACCGGACGATCATTCCGGCCACGGCGCCGAGGCAACGAAAATCCTTGTTGCCGAAGATAACGAACTGAATGCGGAAATACTGATGGAGATACTGAGCCAGTTCGGGTTTGTTCCCGTGCACGCGCAGAACGGTCAGGAGGCAGTGGAGATCTTTGAGAGATCAGAGATAAACGAGTTCCAAATCATCCTTATGGATATGCGTATGCCTGTCCTAGACGGCTGCGAGGCGTCGTCAAGGATCAGGGCGCTTGCCCGTGAAGACGCCGGGACGGTCGCCATATTCGCCTGTACCGCCAACAGTTTTCAGGAGGACAGGGACAAGGCTCTACGCAGCGGCATGAACGACTTTTTAACAAAGCCGATCGATATCAACACCCTGCTGCGTAAAATGGAGGAAATTGACCGTGAAAAGCGTAACAGTTAATAAGAAGATTAGCGTGAAAAATCACTTTCAAATTCTGATCGGTATGCGCGTTAAAGCGCACAAGGGGGTATAAGAATGAGAAAAAGAATTACTGCATTTATCTTGCAGCTCATCATGGCGGCGTCATTTTTATGCAGCCTTGCCGGTTGTGCCGGACAGAAAGATGCGGAAATAGAAATTATTATAAAAGTGCCCCATTCCTATACGATAAATTGCCTTGCCGACGAAAATATAAAAAATGTCCGCACGCTTCTGGAACTCGCAAGCGCGGATTTTACGGCGCAATATGACAAAAAAGTGAAAATCAAAGTCATAGAATTTGACGGCGGTGCGGAAACGAAAGCAATCACCAATTCTTTCGGTAAAAGTGATGCGGCCGATATCTTGTATGACGGTTTTTTCAATATGAGTTCGTTTATCCATACAGGAAAAGTCGTTCCTCTGGACGATGTCCTGACACCGGAAATGAAAGAGGATATAGCGCCTGCTTATCTGGAACAGGGACGCTTTAACAATAAGCTCTATATGCTGCCCTATATGAGCTCTGAGAACATTCTCATATATAACAGGGAAATGCTTGAAAAATACGGTTTGGGCGAATATATTGACGAGGGTGAAGTGATTTCAAACTGGAGCATGGAGGACTGGACCAAAATCCTGAATACGCTTGCGGAAGGATTTGCCGAAGAAGGCCAGGGGAGAGTCCCTATGATGATGTACGCCAAGGATAATCAGGGCGATACCCATATCATGACGATGCTTCGCGCTTTCGGCGGCGATTTGTTTGACGACGACAACAATTTTGATCTTGTTGATGATCCCAATGTTATTACTGCTCTCAAGTGGCTTCAGGACGGTGTGGATGCAGGCTGGTATCTGCCTGTTCCGTATTACAAAACCATGTCCGACAATAGCAGTAAATTCAAAATGGACGAGCTTGCCTTTTATAACTTTAATCTGGGAAGTTCGACGTATAGCAGAGTCATAGAAGATTATAATGCGGAAACCAATACTTTCAAAAAATACGGTTTCGTCAATTACCCCGGTAATCACTGCACGATCTTCAACGATGGATTTGAGATTTTTGACAACGGCGACAGTGAAAAAATAGAGATAGCGAAAGATTTCATAAGATATTTCTATGAAACCGATCGATGGCTTGAATGCTCCGCCGGAGGCATCCCTGTCAGCAAAAAGGTCATGGAAAAATATAAAGATGATATTTTGCTTCTGGAGGCGTTCTCACAAAATTCCGTCAATTCAATTGATTATACGCATAATCTCCCGAACTGGCAGGGGAGTGACAGTTCTGTCAGGAGCGTATTTTACAAAGAAATGGCGCTGCTTATGATCAAAGACGCGGACGGTAATTTCGCGGTTACTCCCGAAGAATGCGCAAGTAATTTGCAGGAAAAATTAAATACGGCGATATCGGAAGGACGCCAAAACAGTACGCTTCATGAGTAAGAGCCTGTTCGAGAAAGAAGGGGCCGCCGTGTGGCCGGCGAGCTTTGGCGGAATTTTCGCAGTATCTGATTGAGTTTATTGCGGAACAAAGGATGCCAGAATACTTTATATATCCTGTTATCATATGTTTGTTGTCATTTTTATGAAAGGGCATAATTTAAATCTTTTCTTTCATATGACTATAGGATTATCATTCATAAAAATATATTGCAAAAGCAGCGGGAGCATCATAAAATATAGTCAAAGAAGATGAGTAAGCAAAGTGTCGACCGACACGGAGGCTTTGGCTTTTAGAATAGCTATGTTTAGAATGAGCCATATTATTATTTGCAGGCAAATAATAATTATGTACTGACAAAGGAGGTGTTTCTTATGGCAACTTCAAGCATCACAAAAAATTTTGTCATTTCCGGCAAAGAACAGGTAGAGATGTTCGTCAATGCGATTGAGGAATCTGCCAAGAACCGTCCTGTTCAGATACCTGTATCTTCAAGAGAGATAAAAGGAGAAACAGAATTAAGAGAAATGATGCGGTTACGGAAAATGAAGGAGAGGAAAAATGCCGGAAAATGATAAGTTTTTTTCGGTTAACATCCGGGAATATTTAACATTAGGGAACGATGAGGAAGCCGGAGAGCCAGCGCTTGTTGAGTTGCTTTCCGGTTTTTCCTGCCCGAAGAACCCGGATGTTGAGCG
>CANRFZ010000007.1 GCA_947630025.1 uncultured Lachnospiraceae bacterium | reverse complement strand
ATTCTATCTGAAATGCATTTCTGCAGTTCATTCTAAAAATATTTCATTTTAGACTTGACTTTTAATAGTTAGTCTTTATTATTAAACTTAAACAATCCTTATTTTCTTCAAACATTTCCAAAAAAAGATATATAACATTTGTAATTGTTTCTGACAATAAATCACAAACGGCTTCCTGCTGCTGCACATTCAAACTTGAAAAACAACTATATTGTTCTAATTTAACAGGGTTCACTGTGCTTTGTTTTACAATTCCCATTGATAACTTCAATGCCCTGTCCCTTACATTTTGAATTACTAATTTGCCAAAAGAATTCAATATTGTTTCCTTCTGCTCTTTACTTAATTTGTCCATTTCTTCATACACTTTTTGTCTCATCACTTATCCTCCCATATGTATTTCCAAGGTCATGGTGAAACTCAATTATTTCTCTATAGTCTGCAGAAAGCAACCATGTATCAAACTCTACAGCACATACGTCATTTATATGTCTAATTATAGTATCAATATCACACATAATAATTGGCAATTCATCGCACCATATTATATAAAACTTTTTACATTTACACTTTTTTGTTATATCTTCAAATTTGTATATTTTATAATACAAATCAAATTGTTTCCAGTCTACTCCGCTTGGAAGGAATGGTATCCTATTCTTAAAAAAATTATAAACAACATTCTTTTCTTCCTGTCCAACCACCTTCCCTCCGGTTCCTAAAGCCTCCATACATTCTAAAAGCAAGACATTTCTTTCAATTTCTTCTTTTTGCTGCCTTTTTTTATTCGCTTTCTTAAGTTGCTCAAATCTCTCTTTTTGTTCAAAATTCATACTTCATATCCCCCCCCCTAAAAATTACCGGTTAAATGTCAAAGGATATCATCAGCGTTCAAGCCTTGACGGATCGAGAAAAAATCATAGATGTCTCCTGCGCTTTTACGGTTTGCGCCGAGCATACTTTATCATACTTGTACTTTGTTTAATACAATATACACTTCACACATTCCATTTTCATCCATGATCTGTTCATAACAGGCTTTTAATACTTCATCTTTTGTATTACACACATTTAATTCCTCTATATAATCATCATACCACATGGCAAAGCAAATTTTATTGTCTACTAAACAATTGATTACCTTATATATCTGCGTATCCTCAAATCGCATTCCATTATGCATCTGACTTTGTGCATCAGTGATAATAGTGTCTATCTCTTTTCCCATATACTTAAATGTCCATATATCACTTGTTCCACCTAACCAAAACGCACCTCGCATCAAAAAATCGCTCGCATCAACTATCGAAAAACCTAAAACACTTAATTGCGCATTTCCTTTACAAATTATACATTCACTCATTGGCTGTCGTCTCCCTTATTCCCTGACAGATTCCCGAAAGCATCATATCGACACTTCAGCAATCCGGTCTACCGCATATAACGGCAGATCGACCAATCCCTCCTCTGTTTTGTAGTCCGCCATGGACGTGCGGACAGAAATTTCAGGGGAAAATTTTTCACGATATGTTTTCAGGCTTTTGGCTTTCAGATTGATCCCCGCTTTTACTTCAACAGGAACGGCCCGCCCGCCTGTATCAACGACAAAATCAATCTCGCAGGAGCCTCTGTCGTTGGTGTAATAGTAAATCTCCAAGTCCTCTATGGTTTTTAGCTGCTGACAGACATACTGCTCCGTAAGGGCGCCTTTGAATTCTGTAAAAAGCCCGCTGCCATCCAGCAGTGTACTCTGGTGCAGTCCGGCCATACATCCCAGAAGCCCGACATCCACCGCAAACAGCTTAAACGCCTTCAAGTCTTCATAGGCCTTCAAAGGAATGCCCGCCGCATTGATGCGACTGATTTTATGAACCAGACCGCAATCGCCAAGCCACATGATTGCCGTTTCATATTCTTTCGCTCGTGCGCCTTCACGGACAAGACCGTAAATAAATTTTTTGTTTTCTTTGGCAAGCTGGGAGGGTATGCTGTTCCACACCATGCGGATCTTCGGAACGATCTCAATCGGAGCGTGCTTGGAGAAATCCTGCTCATACGCGGCAAGTATCCTCTTTTGAATTTCGCGAACTTCATTAAAATCTTTGTTTTCCGCAAAGCTCTGTACCGCTTCCGGCATACCGCCGATAAAGCAGTAGTGTTTCAAGGCGTCGATATAGGTCTGCTTAAATCCTGTAATCATCTGAAAGTCTTGTCCATCAAGCAGCTTGGCAAAACGCTCCTTGCCGACCGCCATCAAAAACTCCTTGAAAGAAAGCGGATAGAGCTTCAGAAAATCCACCTTGCCCACGGGGAAAGATGTCCCCTGATGCAGAGCAATTCCGAGCAGAGAACCGGCGCACACAATATGATACCGGGGCGCGTCCTCGCAAAAATATTTAAGAGACGCCAGTGCTCTCGGAACTTCCTGCACTTCATCAAAAATCAGCAGAGAATTATCCGGATCGATCTTGCGGCCCGCATACAACTCCAAGCCCATGATCAGGCGGTCAATATCCAAGTCGGAGGCAAATAACTCCGTCATTCTGGAATCAGAGTCAAAATTGATATACACCGTGTCCGCATACGCCTGTCTGCCAAATTCTTTCATCAGCCAGGTTTTACCGACCTGACGCGCACCTTCAATAATCAAAGGCTTTCGGCGTTTACTTTGTTTCCATTTCATCAATTTTTCTATCGCGATCCGATACATACATATGCCTCCGTCTTTTTAGTACATATATAGTATGGCACGTTATAACAAAAATTACAAGGAAAAATAGTAGATATGATACATTTTTTACGACGAATATTTGAAAAGTAACTTATCTCCTGCCACTATAATAGCAAAAAATAGCAAAATCTTCAAAAAGCGGGATTGCGGCTGCTCTGATAAATACCTTCCTATACGAAAAAGGAGCCGTATCGTCGGCTCCTTCGTCTGTCTGCCTGCGGCCTGTCAGATCTCGATCGCACAGTCGGGCTCCACTTTGCGACACGCCTTCAACACCTGCTTCATAACGCTCTTTTCGTCGGCCCCTTCTGCAAATTCCACTTTCATTTTCTGTGTCATAAAGCTGACCACCGCGTCGGACACGCCTTCTGTCTTCTTCGCCGCCTCCTGCATTTTCTCCGCGCAGTTGGCGCAGTCCACTTCGATCTTATACGTTTTGCTCATATGGTTCTCCTTCCCGCAGCTTTTTATCGTTTCTCCTGAATATGCTCCATTCCCATGCTGATGATGGCCCGGACGTGTTCGTCGTCCAGCGAATAATAGACGGATTTGCCTGCCCGTCTGCTCTTGACCAGCTTGGAGGTTTTCAGGATACGGAGCTGGTGGCTCACCGACGACTGGCTGAGGCTTAACTGTCTGGCGATGTCGTTGACGCACAGTTCCTGCTCAAACATGGTATATAAGATCCGTATTCTCGTGGAATCGCCGAATACCTTATACAGTTCCGCCAGATCGTATAATTCTTCTTCGCTCATGTCCGTCCTTTCTTTCATGTTTGTATTTACATATGATTAAATGTTCATATGTTATAATAATACGAACCTAAGAAAATGTCAACACTAAAATTTGCCCGTATCGGCTTCCCTGTCAAACTGATTCCCTATCAAATCGCTTTCCGGTCAAACGTAAACCAGTGAAACGACGCTTCGCCCTGCCCGCAGAACTCGAAATACACCGCCCGCCTGCCGATGATGCCCGCCGTAAGCGGCGCAGAGAACTCTGTCCCGCCGGGCTCTAAGCGCACTTCGGCCACTACCCTGCCGCGCCAGTTGTCCACGCGGACTTTCACTGTCATCGGTCCGCCGGCAGACGCCGTCACCGTGACGGTCTGCGGGGCTATGG
The DNA here is from genome assembly GCA_947630025.1 of uncultured Lachnospiraceae bacterium. Classification (GTDB taxonomy): domain Bacteria; phylum Bacillota; class Clostridia; order Lachnospirales; family Lachnospiraceae; genus UBA3282. The sequence continues at coordinate 137,407 of CANRFZ010000007.1, read as the reverse complement.
TGCCAAACTGCAGATAGCGGAATCCAGCGGTGGTGCCGTTTCGGATGCCGACGATGGGCGATGTAACGCCCTCCGCCCGCTCATAGACCGGCTGGATATATGCCTGCCCCAGCGGTGACAGATGGCAGGCGTATCCCGCGGAAATCATCCGATAGGCGTCCAGTCCGTTCACCGACACGCCGCTGGACGTATGTTCCACCGGCCCGGACGACACCGGCTCGCCGTCGAGATAGGTGATGTCGCCGATATAGATTTTGCCGTCTTTGCCCACCGCCACATCGACGGGCTCGATCATGCCCTGTCTGGCATACTCGTCCGTTCCCGTGTGCCGGTGATAAAAAATATACCACTGGCCGCCAATCTGCACCAGCCCGCCGTGGTTATTGCCCCAGCGGTAGGTCTGCCGGCCCGTGCCGTCCGGAAGACGCAGGATCTCGCCGCCGTTAAACGAGATGTCGCCGCCGTCCCGGTACGGCCCCAGAGGACTGTCCGACCACTTGTAGCTGAGGAAGCCGTTGCAGGGTTCGTATACGCCAAACTCCGGCACCGGCGTGGTGTAGCGTTTGGAATAGACATAGACGTATCTGCCGTTGATTTTCCGCGGGGATGACGCCTCAAAGAAAGCGTCCCGCAGATCGACGCCGGACTCGTTGTTCGCCGCATTCCACGGATCGGGCGTATGGCCGATCGGATGGCGCCGCAGGGTGCCTTTCTTGATCGTGCACATATCGTCCTCCAGCTCCGCGCAGAAAGATGTGCAGAATCCCCAGAACGCATAAACCCTGCCGTCGTCGTCCACCAGCACGCCGGGATCGAAGCCCAGCTCCGTCCGCCGCGGATTTTCAAACGGCCCAGCGGGATTCTTGGAGGAGGCGGCCATGATCCGTGAGCCGCAGTCCTCGGCGGCATAGAGATAGAACGTATCGCCTTTCTGCACGACGTCCGGCGCATACAGGAGCGAACCGTCCGTGGCCGTATAGCAGACGCCGTGATACGTCCAGTCGGTCAGGTCGTCTACGGGCGCGCTCCACACCACCTGATCCCTGCCGCAGTAGGCGGTTCTCTCGGTGTCGTGGGAGCCGTAGACATAGACGCGCGTTGTGCCGTTATGTGTAAAAACGCGGGGTTCGCCGTCAGGGATATGTTCCCACAACGGCAGATAAGGATTGGCGGATCGAATCGGTTCTTTCATCTTTCCCTCCGGTTGGCATTTGCTGCTTTTTCTGTCAAAGCGTCCGGATCTGTCCGTCGCCCCGGATCAGATACTTGTAGGTTGTCAGTTCCTTTAACCCCATAGGGCCTCTGGCGTGCAGCTTCTGCGTGCTGATGCCGATCTCCGCGCCGAACCCGAATTCAAATCCGTCCGTAAAACGTGTGGACGCATTGACGTACACGCAGGCCGAATCGACGCCCTGCAGAAACTGTTCCGCGTGATCGCTGTTTTCCGTCAGAATCGCATCGGAATGGCCGGTATTGTAGCGGTTGATATGGTCGATGGCCTCCTGTGTGGAACGCACTGTCTTCATGGAGATAATATAGTCGAGGTACTCCGTGCCGTAATCCTCCTCCGTCGCCGCCACCGCGTCCGGCAGGATTCTCCGCACGGTCTCGTCGCCGCGCATCTCCACATTCTTTGCGCGGAGCGCTTCGCCCAGCGCGGGCAGAAAGACTTCGGCGATCTTCTCGTGCACCAGCAGGGATTCACAGGCGTTGCACACGCCGATGCGCTGCGTTTTGGCATTGATAATGATAGGCACCGCCTTGGTCGGATCGGCATCCTCGTCCACGTAGATATGGCAGTTGCCGGTGCCCGTCTCGATCACCGGTATCGTACTGTGCTCTACCACCACGCGGATCAGCCCGGCGCCGCCTCTGGGAATCAGCACATCCACATACTCCTTGAGCCGCATAAAAGCAGTGGTCACTTCCCTGTCATTCTGCTCGATCAGCTGCACGGCATCCGCCGTGATGCCTTCCCCGGCGAGCGACTCCCGCAGGACTTCCGCCACCGCCACATTGGAATAAAAAGCGTCTTTGCCGCCTTTTAAGATAACGGCGTTGCCGGTCTTAAAGCACAGTCCGAAAGCGTCCGCCGTCACGTTGGGCCGGGCCTCATAGATGATCCCCACGACGCCCAGCGGCACTCTGACTTTGCTGATATGCAGGCCGTTTGGCCGGTCAAAACGCTCCATCACTTCCCCGACAGGGTCCGACAGGGCGGCGATCTGCCGCAGTCCCTCCGCCATCGCACCGATGCGCTCTACGGTGAGCTTCAGGCGGTCCAGAAGCCCCTGCGTCATGCCGCTCTCCTGCGCCTTCTCATAGTCTCTGCCGTTGGCGGCAAGAATCCGCTCCGCATTCTCCGTAAGCGCCGCTGCCGCCGCAAGAAGCGCGTGGTTTTTCTGTTCTGTCGTCAGACGCGGCAGCTCATACTTGGCTGCCGCGGCCCGCTGCCCCAGTTGTTCCAGATATTCCATCCCGATTTCCTCCCTATGCAGGCTCTCATTCTGCCTATTGCGATCCCCGTTTCGGAGCGTTCACAAATTCCCAAACGAACAAGGTTCGTTTTGTGAAACAATCAGCACATCAGTGTGATTTTTCATCCTACTATCTTCTGCAGCTGCTTCTCGGTGATGCCGGGAAAAAGCGTCCTGAGATGTTCCCTTATCTTTTCCCGCGACTCGCTCGGCTTCGTGCGGTACGCCTCCCGGAAAAAGTTTTCCCCGAACAGGCGCTCCGGCGTACTGTACTTTGCGATGCCCCAGCCGTAAGTCTCGCCGTATCGGTTCGTGGCGTAGACGAAATCCTCCACCACCACGTAAGTCTCCATCTGCAGGCGTGTGATGACTGTGTCGAATCCTTTGTTGCCGCCTTTGACATAGTTGCACATTTTCTTTAAGTCGCCGGTCAGTATCGATCCGTTGGCGACGATCGTATCATAGACCGTCTTATCCTTTCTGGGCGCCAGACCGTCGTCATAGAGCGCGTCGAAATCGTAGCCGTCCCGCCTGTAATTGGCAAAATGCGGGAACCATTCCCTGCTGACGTACCCCGCCTTTCCCGCAAAGAACTTGCCGTAAAAGCAGTCTCCCATCCGTATGACCGGCCCTTTCCACTCCCAAGGCCCGTCCTCCGTATCGGAAAACCACAGATGGGCGGGCGTCAGATCCTCGATGGAGAAGCCGTCGATCTCATTCCGAAACAGCGGCAGAAAGCCTGCCTCCTGCACCGTATTCCATATGTCCTCTGCACTGTTTATCTTATGAAACATAAGCATCTCCATTCCGGCGCGTTCCCGCGATGACACAAGCCAATCCCTTGGGCATGTACTTTGCCGTCAGGGAAACCGGCGCCGCTGCGTCACAATCAGATCGGGCTTCCTGTCATGCTCCTCATAAGGAATTTCCGGCAACACCTGACAGTCGTATGCCAGCGCCGCCGTCACCATGGCGGGCCATCGGATTTCGCCGCGCGCATGGCCGTCCGTATCCTCCGGCGTCCGCTGACCGCAGCCGTCCTGCCGCTGCCTCTCGTACCGCGCCAGATATCTGTCATAATACCCGCCGCCGTAGCCGATGCGGTGGCGCGCCCGGTCAAAAACCGCCCCCGGCATCAGCAGCAGAAGACACGGCTGCCCGCCGGAGCAGTCCTCCCACCGAAGCGGCTGCGCGGCCAGCCACGCCGCCAACGGCGTACCCTGCCGGGGTTCGTAAATGCCGCGATACCCCAACTGCAGGTCGCAGAGGGAATGAACCTCGTAAAACGCCATTTCCTCCCCTTCCACCTTAGGGGCGAATACCGCCTTTCCGTCATGAAGCGCCCGCTCGATCAGCCGTCTCGTGTCAACCTCGCTGCGATAGTTCACATAGGCCAGAACCGCCCGCGCGCGTCCGTATGCCTCCAGAGAGACGACGCGCTCATAAATCTGCGCGTCATACCGCGCCCGCTCCGCATCAGACATTCCATCGCGGAGGGCCAGTATCTCCCGGCGTATCTTCTTTTTCCTGCCGGAAAGTTCCTCCGGCTCCGTGTGCCCCATGTCTCAGCCCTTCCCGCCGAACTTTTTCCCCAGATCGGTGACGGAGCCGTCCTTTTCCACGATGGAAATATGGTTCAACTGGCCCCGCAGGTTGGCGCGCACATTGGCGACATAAGCCTGCCGTAGTTCCTGCTGCTCCGCCTTCTCTGCGTCCGTCAGCCCTTCGCTCTGGGATTTATGATACAGCTCGTTGATCCGTTTCGTCATCTGTTCTACGGTCATATCGTCTCCGTTTCAAAGCGCGTGCGCCTGTCTGCGCCTTCTGTCTCCCCGCGCCCGGCGGCCTCCGCTTTCCGTGTGCTCCTGCGCTCTGGCCATTATTCTTTCCGCTTATTCTCCGCTTACTCGTGCGTCATCTGCTGCACATACAGCGGCAGGTCGAACGCCGCGTCCCTGTGTGCCATAAAGAGCGTTCCGATATTCTGGCCCGCCAGTATCCGGTGGATCACTTTGATATCCGCGCTGTTGGCAATCACCATGTCCACACCCATGCTGCTGGCGATCTTCGCCGCCTGCAGCTTAGTATTCATGCCGCCGGTGCCGGCGGAGCTCCCGGTGGATGTCTTCCCCATCTCCATCAGCTCGTCGGTCAGCTCCTCCACCACCTCGATATACCGGGCGTCGGGATTCTTGCGCGGATCGTCGGTGTAGAGTCCGTCGATATCGGACAGAAGGAGCAGCATATCCGCGTCGATCAGCGACGCCACGATCGCCGACAGCGTATCGTTGTCGCCGATTCCCAGCTCATAGGTCGCCACCGTATCGTTCTCGTTGACGATCGGCACGACGCCCAGCTTAAAAAGTTCCGCAAAGGTATTCCGCGCGTTAAACCGGTTCAGGTTGTCGATGATCGTATTCTTCGTCATCAAGATCTGCGCCGCCACCTGATTGTACTCCGCAAAAATCTTCTGGTAAGTCATCATCAGCCTCGCCTGCCCGATGGCCGCGCACGCCTGCTTCACCGCCGTGGGATTGTCCTCGTCGGTCTTCTCCATCATCACGGCCTTTTTCCCCACCGAAACGGCCCCCGACGTCACCAGCACCACGTCTTTGCCGCGGTTGCGCAGATCGCACAACTCCCGCACCAGTACGTCCAGCTTCGTGTAATCCAGATCGCCGGTCTCCTCATGCTGCAGCGAGGAGGAACCGATCTTGATCACGATTCTTTTCTTGTCTTTCATCCTGTCACGCATATTCGTCATTGTCTGTCACTCCGTATCTGTTGTCCACGGCCTGTAACGCGCCGCGATCTTCTCCGCAGCCGCCATGCCGTCCATGGCCGCCGAGGTGATGCCGCCCGCATAGCCCGCGCCTTCGCCGCAGGGATATAGCCCTCTGATCCGGGACTGGCCCGATTCGTCTCTGGGAATCCGCACCGGAGAGGAAGTCCTGCTCTCGACTCCCGACAGGTAAGCGCCGCTATCGGCAAATCCGCAGACAGTCTGACCGATCCGGTCAATCCCCTCCACCAGCGCCTCGTTCAGCTCCTCCGGCAGAATCTCATGCACCGGCGCCATGCGGTACGCGCCTTTTATCATCGGTTGAAAATCCGGATACCCGCAGGCTATCGCCAATGCCGCAGCCGGGGCCGCTGCATCCGCCGGGCCCACACCGCCGGAAGCCTGATCCGATTCCCCGCCGCATAAGCGGGCCTGCCGTCCTGTAAGCACCGCCCTGCGGAAATCTCCGTACGTCTCCACCGGAACCGCGCCGCCGCCGATCCGATAGGCGTTTTCCTCCAGCCTGCGCTGGAAGGCGATGCCTGACAACGGCGAGCTGCCGCCGTAGTCGTCCGGCGTCACGGTGACGATCATGGCGCTGTTGCTATTGGCGGCATCCCGCCCGCTGTAGCTCATGCCGTTCACCGCCAGCCGTCCCTCCTCCGAGGAAGCGTTGACCACGTACCCGCCGGGGCACATACAGAACGAATAGACGCCTCTGCCGGAAGAAGTCTCCGCCGTCACCTTATAGGCCGCAGGCGGCAGGAAACGGTTGTCCGACTGCCCGTACTGAAGTCTGTCGATCATGTCGCGGGGATGCTCGATGCGCAGCCCTACGGCAAAGGCTTTCGCCTCCATCGGCACGGCCTTCCGATACAACATCTCAAAAGTATCGCGGGCACTGTGCCCCACGGAGCAGACCACGATGCCGCTATCGATTCTGTCCGAACCGTTGACGACCACGCCCTGTATCCTGCCATCTTCTATGACAAGCTCCGTCACCTGCGACTGAAACCGCACCTCGCCGCCCCAGCCGATAATCTGTCTGCGCAGATTGGCTATTACCGTGCATAGAATATCCGTGCCGATATGGGGCTTGGCGTCATACAGGATCTCCTCCGGCGCGCCCGCCTCCACAAAGATGCGCAGCACTTCCCGGTTCCTGCCGCAGGGGTCCTTGACCAGCGTGTTCAGCTTTCCGTCGGAAAAAGTTCCCGCGCCGCCCTCGCCGAACTGCACGTTGGATGCCGGATCAAGCACGCCACCCGCCCAGAACTTCTCCACATCCCGCAGGCGTTCTTCCACGCATCTGCCCCGCTCCAGCAGAAGCGGACGGTAGCCGTGCTTCGCCAGCAGATAGCCGCAGAATAACCCCGCCGGGCCGGTGCCGATGATGACGGGCCGGTGGGCCGGTATTTCCGTGCCTGTCTGCACGAACGCATATGGCTTCTCCTTCACAATCTGCACATTGGCGTTCCTGCAGCGCCCAAACACCTGCTCCTGCGCCTCCACGGTGACGTCCACGGCATACACGAAGAAGATCTCCGGCTTTTTCCGCGCGTCCACAGACCGTCTGGCAATCCGCCAGTCGAGGATTCTCTCCGGCGGAATCCTGAGCGCTTTTGCGGTTTTATGTAGTATGTCCTCCGCGCCGTGTCCGGGTGGGAGCTTGATCTGGCTTACTCGCAGCATAGCTTCTCCCGCAGCTCCACTGTCATCTGCACAATCCGTTACAATCGCCGTGCCTGCACGACACCATAAGTATACATGAAATCCGGTAGAAATCAATACATGATTGCTATAGATGCAGCCGTAGATTCCTCACGGCTTCCGCGCGGCGGCCATCCCCGCTGTCATGCCGCTGCTCCACGCCCACTGCAGGTTATAGCCTCCGCAGAGACCGTCGATATCCAGTATCTCCCCCGCGAAGAACAGGCCCGGAACCAGACGCGATTCCAGCGACTGCGTCACTTCCCCGCAGTCCACGCCGCCCGCGCACACCTGCGCCTGCTCATAAGGATTGACCGCCTGCACTTCCACCCGCAGGCCGCGGCATAACTGCTCCAGCCTGCGGCGCTTCCCGTCTGGAACGCGGTCTGCCGTGTCGCGCTCCCGGATACCCGCTTCTCTCAATAGCAGCAGTCCGATTTTCTTATTGACCAGTCCGGTCACAAACTGCTCCATCGTCTGCCAGCCCTGTCTGCGCCAGCGCGCCTCCCAGAACCGCTCATAGTCCTGTCCGCCGTTCTCCCCGGCGTCCGGGAGCAGATCGATCCGCACCGACACGCGCCGCCCGCTGCGCAGGCCATAGGCCGCGTCCCTGCTTAGCTGAAAGACCGGGATGCCGGAGATGCCGTAGTCCGTCCACTGCAGCTCGCCCCGTTCCGACCGCACCGGATCGTCGTCCCACAGAAGCGTCAGCCGGGCGTCGCACCGCACGCCCGCCGCGCGCCGGTAGAAATCTTCCCGGCAGCGCAGCGCCGTCAGCGCGGGCACCGTGGGAACGATAGGATGGCCCAGCGCCGCCGCGATATCATATCCTTTGCCGTCCGAGCCTGTCCCCGGCGCGGCGCGTCCGCCGCAGGCCAGTATCACGGCGTCATACCGCTCCCGGACGCCGTCTCCGCGTACTGTAAGCCCATCCCCATCGGGCGTAACCTCCGTGACCAGCCGCCCGCTATGTACCGCCACGCCGCACCTGTCCATTTCATAGCGCAGCACGTCCAGCACGGTAGATGCCTGTCCGCTGGCCGGATAGAGATACCCGTCCCGGCTCTTGACGCGCATCCCCAGCTCCTCAAAGAACGCTCTCGTCTTCTCCGGGCCGAACACACCGTACACCGGGCCAAGCAGCGCCCTGCCCGTGCCGAAATAACAAGTATCGTCCATCTTTTCGTTGGAGAAATTGCACCTGCCGTTGCCGGTGGACAACAGTTTCTTCCCGACTCTGTCGTTTCTCTCGTAGACCGTCGTCTGCGCGCCTGCCCGCGCCGCACCCACTGCCGCCGCCATACCCGACGCGCCGCCGCCGATCACCGCAATCTTTCTGCTCATCATTCTCTCCATTTGCACCGCGCCGCAGGCCGCGGACTTTCGGCAATCGTATGCCATATGCCCGCGCCTGTGCGCCGTGTCAGCATAAACCGCTTAACTGGAGTAGGATTCCAGAAAATGGTACACTTCCTCCTCCGTCTCCAGATATTTGCCGTGCATAATCTCCGCCTGCAGGGAATAGGGCAGGCTTTCCAGCATAATGTCCGTCTCCATGCAGACCGTCCGCCTGTCGCCGTGGTAGACCGTGATGACATGGTCGTTTACCATGAGATAATAGCCTTCCCCGGCGTCTTCTTCCTCCGGCCTGTAATACTTGCAGACCACCACCCTGTCCTTGGAAAAGGCGGACAGTTCGATCGCCTCAAAGCCCCGCTCCAGCTCCGTCAGCGGCGGATTGCTATCGTAGTCCTCCAGTTCCTCCGCCAGTCTGTCGCGGTTTAAGCCGATATAAGGCAGCGGAACACTCTGCTCGCTCTCCGTCATGCTGCCGTCGTTTAAGTCGATTTCCCTGACCACATAGCGGGTGTCCGCGCTGACCACAAAAGCCTGTCCCGCGGAAGCCTCTATGATCTGCTCGCCCCACTCCTGCCCGCCGCCGTCCTGCCCGGCATCATAGACAGGCTGCGCGGCATATGTCTGCCCGCCGGCATAGCCCGCTCCGTCCGGGAAAAAGCGGTTGGGATAAAAAAACTGTTCCAGCTTCAGCGCTCCCGCCGCGCCGATGCCCAGCATGACACAGGATAATATAACAAAAAGACCGATACGTCCTACAAGTTTCATGTCTCTCGCAGCCCTTCTTCATGGATTTCTCTTAGACAGTATCAGTCATTTGCGAAATTTTATGCAGTTATTCTGTTATTTTTACGGCTGCGCCGCCGCGCCGCGCGCTACAGTACCCCGATATTTTTGCCCAGCATGATAAAGAAAAACCCAAGCGGCATCCGGGAGAGCTCCGCCTCCCCGATCACCCGCAGGATCATCAAAAGCGTAATATACAAAAACAGTCCCACCAGAACGCCCGCCAGCACCGTGACGCCGCCGCCCGCGACGTCCAATAGCAGATGGCCGATCAGCGCAGCAGCCGCGCCGGATACGCCCGCAGCAGCCGCCGGAAAGACAACGCCGGCGATCCACTCCTGCCGGTATTTCAGGCTTCTGGCTGCCAGAAAGAAATTCAGCGCCGCAAAGATGCCGAAAAAGATGACCAGCGACCAGATCACGCCGTCCGCGCCCATCTGCGCTCGCTGCACCAGCAGATAGGCCGCCGCTATGTGCACCGTCAGCGAGAGCAGTGTGGCGGCCAGAAGCTCCCGGATCATATGAATCCGGTACATAAGCTGCCCGAACAGGCAGCAGACGCTATAGAGCACGATGAGCACCGCGCCTTTCTGCAGCCATGAGACCACCGCGGCATTTCCGCCGTCAAAGAGAACGGAAGTAAGCGCCTTGGCGAGCACCGCCATATAGACCGCCGCCGGAAACGATACGATCGTCAGCCGCCGCACCGCCTTGGCGATTCTGTCGCGCATGACGCGGTATTCCTCGCGCTCATAGGCGCTGCCGATTCTGCCCGCCATGCCGTAGCAGCTCAGCACGCAGAATACCGTGCAGACGCCGACGATCACGGCGAACTTGCCGTAATAGCTGCCCCACTGCGCCGTCCGTCCGTCCGCCTCCAGACTGTTCATGCAGTGATTGAACATCCGCTGGTCGACCAGCATAAAGAGATTGGACAGAACCGCCACCAGCGCAAAGGGCACACTGTTCTCCAGCACCGAGAGCTGCAGCGAGTAGGATGTCTCCAGCCGTCTGCCGGGGTCCATGCCGAGCCTGCCGCGCAGCGTCCCCGCGTAGATGACATACATAAAGAGCAGATGCAGCGTCGTAAGAAGCTGCGATACCATAACGCCCAGCACCGCGCCCAGCGCGCCGTAGGCGTAGGCGATCGACGGATTCTGCTTTAACGCCGCCACTTTCAGGCCGTACTCATAGAACAATCCTGAACAGAGCACCGCGCCGATTCCCATCGTGACGCTCTCGATATACCGGGAATGAGCCGTCAGCACGCCCAGACCGAAGCCGTTGAAATACCCCCGGAACGTGCCGATAAACGCAGACAGGATAAGCGTCGGTGCAGCCGCCGCAAGCGCCATGCGGCACAGGGGCTCCAGAACGCCGGCGGACGCGATCCGCCCCGAAAACAACAATAATAGCGCCCCCGCCGCGGCGCTGACGATCAGATCCATAAAGAACGCCGCCCGGAAAACCTTTTTGGCGCTCTTAAACTGCTCCCTTTTTACCCGGTAGCGTATCAGGCCCGTCATGCCGTCTGTCATCGCATGGGAGGTGAATAGTGTCACCAGAAAGAAGATTTCAAAAGCAGGGGCAAACAGGCCCACACCGTCCTCGCCGATGACTTTTAACAACGGTATGCGCATCAGCAGCATGATCGCATAGGACAGTATTCCCGCGTACTGCACCATGGGATTTCTGATCGCTTTGCCAAACAGATTCCCCTGCGCTTTTTCTCGTTTCCGTAATCTCATAGCAATACCATATCCTTGTATTTCTGATCCTACACATCCCGCGTAATGCCAAGCCCGGTCAGGATCTTTTCCTGCTTTTGCTCCATGACGGCGGCATCCTCCGGAGTCATATGGTCGTAGCCGCACAGGTGCAGCATACTGTGAACCGCCAGAAAAGCAAATTCCCGGAGCGGACTGTGGCCGTACTCCCCGGCCTGCGCCAAAACCCTGTCCGCAGACAGAATCATGTCTCCCAGAAGCAGTTCCCCGCTGTCGGGATCGAAACATCCCGCCACATCCTCCTCCGCCGGAGAGAAATCCCCCGCCCGCCGGAACGCAAGATTCGGAAAAGAAAGCACATCCGTCTCTTTGTCGATCTGCCGGTAGTCCCTGTTGTACGCGCGGATGCCCTCGTTGTCGGTAATCAGGACGTTGACCGTAGTCTCGTAGGGGCAGCGTTCCTCCTCCGTCACGGCGTCCATGATCCTGTCAAGCAGCGCCTTCTCGTCGAACGGGAACCGGATCTGCGTTTCGTTTTCAACGTAGGAAGTCATAGTACAGCTTTTCCTCCACAAAGATCTTTTTCATCTCGCTCACCTGCGCCAGAGAGATCTCACTTCTCCACAGTTCGTCCGTCTCCAGCTTCTTTTCAAATACGGTGTCCACAAGCTGCGCATAATCGATCTCCGCCTTGGCGTCCTTCCGGAACAGATAGACGATCGAAGACACGATGCAGTCGGCAAAAAGCACCACGACCGTCTCCTTGGACACGATCCGCTCCGACTCATCCACAAATTCCTTTAAGATCTTCTTCGTCTTGGCGGGAAAATGGTACTCGGCGCAGATCGCGGACACATTCTCCCATGTGTTCTCGCCTTTCAGCTTCCCGATGCGCTGGTAGTAGGCGCACGCCTTCGCCGCCGCGTCGTCAAACCCCAGCCGCCGCGCGATCCGGTCGCTGAGATAGGCGGTGTGAACCGCATGGTAATACTCCTCCAGCGACAACTCTTTAAGCTGCACCAGCAGCGGAAATTCCGGATCGTTGATCTCCATATATTTCTCGCGGTTTCTGTGGATCACCGCCGTGCTGAACAGTTTCAGGCTGACCAGCAGCAGGATGCAGCACACGATCAGATTGATGCCCGGAATCGTAAACTGCGCCGCGGACAACTGCTCTCTGGCCGGAAGAATCACGTTGGCGGTGAGGCACAACATCAGAATCATCAGGGAGAGAAACATCGGCAGACCGACCTTGAACTCCTCGTTTAACGTGCTGAAAACGAGGATGCCCGCCGCGCCGCTGACAAAGTAGAGCCAGAACACGGAGGACGAAGCCCCCGCCAGATTTACCGACAGAAGCAGACACACGCTGCCCGCGGCAAGACCTGTCAGGCCGTCGCTGAACACGCCTAACAGGACAAAGATCACCAGAAACGGCCATCCCGTCACCGGGAGAAAAGGAAGCAGTACCGACGCCGCCAGCCCCAGCAGATACATACAGGCAAACCGCGCGTACTTCCCGTCATTTTTGTATACAAAGCGTCCGTTGAGCTCCTCCGACGTAAAGGCAAAGATCACAATGCCTGTCCCCGCGAGCGTCATGACGACGTTGCGGAGTATGACCGCCGCGTCCTTTACGGACAGGATGCTTCCGCCAAAAGCCGCCGCGCCGGACAAAAGAAACATCAGTCCGAATATCCCTATTCTTTTCTTCGTCTGTCCGCTATTTTTTCCCACGTCCGTAATTCCTGTTCCTTGCCCCTGCATCGGTTCTCTTTTGTTCTTTCTTCTCGTAATCTTCGTATGCCCTGACGATCTTCTGAACAAGCGGATGCCGCACCACGTCCTTGCTGGTCAGGCTGCAGAAAGCGATATCGTCGATTCTGCCAAGCACTTTCCGCGCAACGTCCAGACCGGATTTGGCGTCCGGCGACAGATCCTTCTGGGAGTCGTCCCCGGTGACGACCACTTTGGAGCCGAACCCGATTCTGGTCAAAAACATTTTCATCTGGGCCGGCGTCGTATTCTGCGCCTCGTCCAGTATGATATAGGCGTTGTCCAGCGTGCGCCCGCGCATATAGGCTAACGGCGCCACCTCGATCAGCCCTTTTTCCATATTTCTGGCAAAATTTTCCGCGCCCATGATCTGATAGAGGGCATCGTAAAGGGGCCGCAGATAGGGGTCCACCTTGCTCTGCAGGTCGCCGGGCAGAAACCCCAGCTTCTCCCCCGCTTCAATGGCCGGACGAGTCAGTATGATCCGCCCCACCTCGTTATTACGGAACGCGGTAATGGCCATGGCCATGGCCAGATACGTCTTGCCGGTTCCCGCCGGCCCGATGCCAAAGACAATCATCCTGTCGCGGATGGCGTCCACGTACCGCTTCTGCCCCAGCGTCTTGGGCTTGATCGGCTTGCCGTTGATCGTATGGCAGATGCAGTCGCCGTCGATATCCAGCAGGACATCTCCTGCGTTCTCGCCTTCCATCTCAATGGCGTACGTAACGTTCTGTTCCTCCAAGTCGTTGCCCCGCTCCGACAGTGCTAACAGCTCCTTTACCACATGGGACGCCTTCATGACGTCCTCCCGGCTGCCGTTTATCTTCACGGTGCCGTCCCGGTCGATGATCATCACATGAAAATCCTGCTCTATTTTTCTGATAAACGCATCATGGCTGCCGAACAGATTTCTCATGTGTTCCACCGGCACATCCATACTGACGCTGAAATCTCCCATGCGCTGCCTTTCTTTTCTCTGCGCCGACGGCGCGGTTTACGGTTCCGTATCCGCAGTCTCCCCGGCGTCCGCAGGTTCCGCCGCTGCCGCCGTCCTGACCGCCGCTTCCTCCAACTGCAGGGCGGCGTTTAATACCCAGTATGTCTCATTCTTTTTTATTGTAACATTTTTTTCTGTAATTTGTACCCCTTTTTCCTCTAAAGTTGTGATTATTTTATTCCACTCCGACCGCATGATGCCTTCCATCTCGTCTTCCGTGTATTCCAGCCGCGCCATCCGGTATTCCTGCACCGTCTTTGTCCCATAGTAAAAGGGCAGATAAAGCTGGTCTAGCAGCCTGACCTGTGTCTTCTCCCCGCTGACGTCGTAGTCCTCGTACTTGATCCGCCCCAGTTTCAAATCCCACTCCCTGTCGTAGAAGCCAAGCGTCAGTATCTTTTTCCGGCGGCCCGTGTATATTTTTTCGTCGTACATGACGTCCCGCTTCACGGAAATATCATCCGTATACCGCAGCGTGATATCGGCGTCGGATTGCACATAACGGTACCGTCGCACCGTGTTGTCCTCATTGTAAACGGGAACAGCGCCGCTGACCAGCACGTCACCGGCCTTCACCTCATCGCCGGCCTCCACCTGCGGCACGCCGCTGCGCGTGACGATATAGGCTACGGTTCCCGCCCGACGCGCCACCAGATCCGTGCCCGCCGACTCTCCCGCGTCTTCCTCCTGCGGTTCGTAGTCCGGCATCTCGTTCTCCTTGATTTGGACAAGCAGCGTCGTTCCCTCCAGCCGTGCCGAAGTCCATGTGATCAGATCGTAGTCCTCCCGCAGCGCCTTCTCCAGCTCCGCGATCTGCAGGCGGTTCTTCGGCATCGGCACGCTGACGCCTTGTTCCCTCAGATACGCCAGCAGGACGTCCTCCGTCAGCATATAATTGCCCTCGATGCGGATATTCCACAGAAACCGTGACATCAGAATCCAGAAGACCATGCAGCAGACGAAACCGGCTGCAAAAATCTTGCGCCGCTGCATTTTGGACATAAAAAAAGGCAGCCCATATTTTTGTAAAACGGACGCCCGGGTTCCCGTCTTTTTTAACAGCGGCTTCAGCGCAAAAAATCCCCGCACGCTGACGTTCATCGTCGTATAGCCGCCGTGGTCGGCGATATCCCACACGAGGATATCATGGTTGCCGCACAGATTGAGCAGCCGTTCCGTGGAATATCCCCAGACTTTGACTTTCACATAACCTCTGAGATACTGCATCCAATGAAGCATTTGCGCATTCTCCGTCACACATACCGCACGGCGTCGATCAAGCCGCTTATTTTCATGTCTTCATTGGTATAGTAATCGATCGAAAGCCGCCTGCCCTCAAAGACAAGCCGGCAGGTTTTGCCCTGAAGCGCGATCCGCTCCGTACTGTACTCCAGTATCCCCTTATAGTTCTGTATAAAAGCCTCCCGGTTGCCCGTGACCGTGACGATCGACGCGCCCAGCATCGTATCTTTGGGCAGCTTTAGCGACTCCACGATCAGCTCCTTGGAATCGGACAGGTGGAAGGCAGGTCTTTTTCCATGATTTTGTCTCATGGTTTACTATATGAACCGTACCAGAGATTCATGACAGGATTCCTTTGATCAGTTCTCCCCGCTGCGGCGGTTCCACGGCGAAACGATAGGCCCTTAAGAAACGCTCCGCAGCCTGCCGCAGCTTCTCCTCGTCGTTGGCGTAGATCGTGGCCAGAGACTCGCCCGCCGCCACATAGTCGCCGACTTTCTTGTGCAGCACCAGACCGACGGACAGATCGATGACGCTCTCCTTGGTCTCCCGGCCTCCGCCCAGCAGCAGCGAACAGATGCCCACCTCCTGACAGTCGATATGGCTCACATAACCGGCCCTGTCGGAGGCGATCTCCCGGACAAGGGAAGCCGCGGGCAGCAGAGAGGTGTCGTAGACCGCCGCCGGATCGCCGCCCTGCGCCTCCACGAACGCTGCCAGCTTCTTTAACGCGCTGCCATCCTCCACAGAATGCCGCAGCATCGCATACGCCTCCCGCTCGTCCGAAGCCGCGCCGCCGGCAATCAGCATTTGGGCGCCCAGCGTCATGCACAGTGCGGTAAAATCCGCCGGGCCTTTGCCGCGCAGCGTCTGTATAGCCTCCCGGACTTCCAGTGCATTTCCCACCGCAAAGCCTAACGGCTGATCCATGTCGGAGATAACCGCCACCGTCTTTCTGCCGGCCATCCTGCCTAACGTCACCATCTCCTTGGCCAGTGCGAAAGCGTCCTCCTCGTTTTTCATAAATGCGCCGCTGCCCGTCTTGACGTCCAGCACGATGGCGTCCGCGCCGGAGGCCAGCTTTTTGCTCATGATGGAGCTGGCGATCAGCGACATCTGATCCACGGTGGCCGTCACGTCCCGCAGCGCGTACAGTTTCTTGTCGGCGGGCGCGATATCCGCCGTCTGCCCCATGATGGCCACACCGATCTCATTGACCTGCCGCACAAACCGCCGGGAAGTGAGCGACGTGTCAAACCCCGGAAAGCTCTCCAGTTTGTCGATGGTTCCGCCGGTGTGTCCCAGACCGCGTCCGCTCATCTTCGCGATCTTGACGCCGCAGGCCGCCGCCATCGGCGTCAGGGCGATGGACGTCTTATCGCCCACCCCGCCGGTGGAATGCTTATCCACCTTGACGCCGTCTATGGCGCTTAAATCCATCATCTCGCCGCTATGCGCCATGGCCAGAGTGAGCGCTGACGTCTCCTCCGCGTTCATGCCCCGGAAATAGATAGCCATCATCATGGCGGACATCTGGTAATCCGAGATGTGATCCGCGGTATACTCCCGCACCATGTACTCGATCTCGTCCCGGCGCAGCACGCCGCCGTCTCTTTTTTTCATGATCAGATCATACATTCTCATAAGCCGTTCTCCGTCCTGCGCTATTTGTGATAGGGTTCCCCGTTGATGATGCGGTACGCCCGGTAGATCTGTTCCAGCAGAATCACCCGCATGAGCTGATGGGGAAATGTCATGTGAGAAAAGCTGACCGTAAGGTCAGCCTTTTTGTATACTTCCTGCCCCAGCCCCAGCGATCCGCCTATGACAAACCGGATATGGCTGACGCCGCCCATGCCGAGGCTTTCGATATGTCCCGCGAACGCTTCCGAGTCAAACTCCCTGCCGCGGATGTCCAGCGCCACCGTATAGCCGTCGCCGTCGAGATGACGCAGAATACGGCCCGCTTCTTTCTGTAAGACCGCCTCTACAGCCGCCTGCCCCGCCTTGTCCGGCGTCGGCTCATCCTCCACCTCTATGATCTCCGGCCTGCAGTACCGTCCCAGCCGTTTCACATACTCCGCTACGGCATCCCGGTAGAACCGCTCCTTGATCCGCCCCACCGCTATGATTGTGATCTTCATCGCTCCTCAAACAATTCCTGATAATATTCGTCGACAAAATGCTCCAGCAGTCCTTGATCCAGATTCATGAACTTGTCGTTGATCAGCTCTTTCATCCGGTCAGTCCGCACAAAATATTTCTGCTCGTCAGACATACCGCTCTCCGGCAAGTCTTCGTCGATCTGTTCCGCCCGCAGGTTTTCCCCGCACCACTTCTTAAGCTCGGACACAAGGGAATCCTCGGATTTCGCCTGCGCCTGCAGGACTTTGGAATCCCGCATGGACACGAAACCGAAGATCAGAAACAGGATAAACAGGACGCCCATAACGCCGCAGATAAAATAGCGCGTCGTTCCCGCGTTCTGAAAAAGCGGAATCACGTTGCAGAACACAAGCACGTCGGCTGCCAGTCCCAGAATCCCCACAAAGAATAGCGTATAGGCGGAAGTCCGGTTGTCGTCCGCCTTCGCTGCACTGTCCTGATAGGCGGGCGTCAGCGCCGCAGGACGCCGTCTGTCCGCCGCACCGCTATCCGCGTCTGTATCTGCATCCAGATCTGCATCCGCATCCGTCCAATCTGCGTCCGTTTCCGCAGCGGCTCCCTGTTCCCGCAAGAGCGCCGCATACATCCGTGCAAGCTCCTCCTGCCGGGCCGCATCCTCAGACCGCTCCTCCGGCTCGAGAGACTCCACCAGTTCCGTGTGGCAGTCCGCACAGACCTTGATTCCTTCCCTATACTCGTTCCTGCATACGGGACACCACGGCATAAACGTCACACTCCTTTATCTGTTTCGTATCCGTTTCCGAAGCTGCCTGTTCTGCTGCGGCAGCCTGCTATCCTACGCCTCGTAATCCAGACATACCCTGCCGTGGGTGACAGTTCCCACATACCCGGCAGCCGCCTTATGCGCAGGATGCACCTGATAATTCTGCAGCGCCTGCTCATTCTCAAAGGCCGAGATCAGGCCGATCTCTTTGTTGGAAGACGCAAGCGGCGCCGTCACCACCCGCAGGGAAACCACACCCTCCACCTGGTCTTTGACGGCCTCCAGCTCCCGCTTGATGCGCGCGGCGGCCTCCTGCCGCTCCGAGGCGGTGAGGTCTTCGTTCAGATTCCATAAGACAATATGATGTACCATAGTAACCTCCTTCAGGAACGTCTGTAAAATCGGCGCCTCAGTGTGAATTTTCACACTGACGTCCCTTTCCATAGGTCTGCGCTTTCTACGCCTTGGAAAGATATTCGTCGATGCCCTTGGCCGCGGCCTTGCCAGCGCCCATGGCCAGAATCACGGTGGCCGCGCCCGTCACGGCGTCGCCGCCCGCGTAGACGCCCTCTTTGGTCGTCCTGCCGGATTCCTCGTCGGCAACGATACACTGATATTTATTGACTTCCAAACCTTTGGTCGTGGAAGAAATGAGCGGATTGGGCGACGTACCGAGGGACATGATCACCGTATCCACGTCCATCGTAAACTCGGAGCCCTCGATCACCACCGGTCTTCTTCTGCCGGAAGCGTCCGGCTCGCCCAGCTCCATTCTGACACACTTGATGCCGCATACCCAGCCGTTCTCATCCTCCAGAATCTCCACAGGGTTCGTCAGCAGGTCAAAGATGATGCCTTCTTCCTTGGCATGGTGCACCTCCTCCACACGGGCGGGAAGCTCCTCCTCGCTCCTGCGGTATACGATATGCACCTCGGCACCGAGACGCAGCGCGGTTCTCGCGGCGTCCATCGCCACGTTGCCGCCGCCCACGACGGCCACCTTTCTGCCGCGCATGATCGGCGTATTGGATTCCTCGTCAAAGGCTTTCATCAAATTGCTTCTCGTGAGATACTCGTTGGCGGAGAACACGCCGTTGGCCTGCTCTCCCGGAATCCCCATAAACTTGGGAAGTCCCGCGCCGGAACCGATAAATACCGCGGAGAAGCCCTCCTCCGTCAGCAGCTCGTCGATGGTCACGGACTTGCCGATTACGACGTTGGTCTCGATCCTGACGCCGAGAGACTTCACGTTTTCGATCTCCTTGGCGACCACATCCCGCTTGGGCAGCCTAAACTCCGGAATGCCGTACACCAGCACGCCGCCGGGTTCATGGAGCGCCTCAAAGATCGTGACGTCGTATCCCATTTTGGCCAAATCGCCGGCGCAGGTCAGCCCGGACGGGCCGGAGCCGATCACCGCCACTTTCTTGCCTTTCTTCACTGCGGCGCCTTCGGGTTTGATATGATTCTCCCTTGCCCAGTCAGCTACAAACCGCTCCAGCTTGCCGATGGAGATCGGCTCGCCCTTGATGCCGCGGATACATTTGCCCTCGCACTGGCTCTCCTGCGGGCACACACGGCCGCAGACGGCAGGGAGCGCCGAAGCCTCGCTGATCACCTGATACGCCGCCCCGATATCGCCGTCCTTTACCTTTTCGATAAAGGCGGGGATATTAATCGCCACCGGGCAGCCCTTGATGCACTGCGCGTTCTTGCAGTTGATGCAGCGGGACGCCTCGCACATCGCTTCCTCTTTGTTATAGCCAAGGCACACCTCGTCAAAATTTGCGGCGCGCTCTTTCGCATCCTGTTCACGGACAGGCACCTTCGTCAACACATCTGTCTGCATTAGTCGTTCCCTCCACAATTTCCGCATCCGCCATGATGGGTGCTTCCCTCCTGCGCTTTCAGGAAGGCTCTGCCTTCTTTGGTCTTATAGATCTGCTGGCGTTTCATCGCCTGATCAAAATCCACTTTGTGTCCGTCGAACTCCGGGCCGTCCACGCAGGCGAACTTCACCTCGCCGTCCACCGTCAGACGGCAGGCGCCGCACATACCGGTGCCGTCCACCATAATCGGATTCATGCTGACCACCGTAGGCAGATCGTACTTCGCGGTCGTCAGGCAGACGAACTTCATCATAATCATCGGACCGATGGCGATGCAGACGTCATACTGCCTGCCCTCCCCGCCGATCAGATCGTCGATGACCTTCGTCACCATGCCGCTTCTGCCGTAGGAGCCGTCGTCGGTGGTGATAAACAGATTGCCGGCCACGGCCTTCATCTCCTCCTCCATAATCAGCAGATCCTTCGTCTTGGCGCCGACGATCACATCCGCGTCAACGCCCTGCTCGTGCAGCCACTTGACCTGCGGATAGACCGGCGCCGTTCCGAGCCCGCCGGCCACAAAAAGAATCTTCTTGCGGCGAAGGCTCTCCGTATCTTCTCCGATCAGCTCCGACGGGCGGCCCAGCGGCCCCACAAAATCGTGGAAACTGTCTCCCGTCTGCAGGCGGCGCATCATTTCCGTAGCGGCGCCCACCACCTGAAATACGATAGTGACCGTGCCCGCCGCCCTGTCATAATCGCAGATCGTCAGCGGGATTCTCTCCCCGTCCTCGTCCGTCCTGACGATGACGAACTGCCCCGGCTGACAGGATTTGGCAACTCTGGGCGCCTCGACGACCATCAGATAAATATTGGCCGTAAGCTCCTCGGCTTTTAAAATCTTATACATGACTGACTTACCCTCCTCAAAATGAACTGTTCCCTTTTTCATGATATCGGAACCGGATCGTTTTTGCAACTGTTTTATAGACCGGACGCAAGGGCCGGGCACACGGGCACGCTATAACGCTACAGAGCCGCCGCCACAAAACCGCCGTTCTCGTCATAGGTCAACTGCGCCGTCTCCCCGGTGTGGAGATTCACGAGGAAAACCTTGTCCGTCTGGACAGGCGCTTCCGTTCCCGCCGCATAATACTCGTAGACCGTATAGTAGTCGTCCGCAGCGCCTATGCGGATGGCGGAGCTGACGCGGTAGCTGAAAATGCCGTCGCCCTGGCCGCCGTGTCCCTCGCCGTCCTGCAGATACCCGGTCTCCACCAGCCGGGCGGTGAGCGTGTCCACCGCCTCCGATGCGGAAATGGCGTTTGTCAGGCGCAGCGTATAGACTCTGTCCGTCACCTCGCTGGAAACGCCGTCTTCGCTGATATTGACAAACTTAAAGACCGAGCGGCCCAGCGGCAGCGGAATCGGCCCGGTGTACGGCACGCTGGCTTCCGTGGGGTTGGAGCCGTCCGTCGTATAATAGACGCTGCATCCGGCGGCCTCCTCCACCTCGATCATCGCCGGTTCCGTATACTCGCCGCTGTATAGCGCGATCTCCGGCGGGTTGGGCGCGGGAATATTGACCGTGTACGTTTTGGAAACGATATCGCTCTCTATGCCGTAATCATTTACAAAAAAAGCGCTCACCGTGTGCTCTCCCGCTTCCAAGAAAAGCGGCGCCATATAGACGGGGCTGCCCATGGTCGGACGGGAACCGTCCGTGGTGTAGTAGATCGTTCCCGATGTGTTGGCGCTTAACTTTAACGGAATCATCCCGTCATAGCTGCCCTCCACGTAGCTGAACTCCGGCGGCAGCGCCATGTAGTCCAGAAACTGCTCCCGGATTTCGGGCTTCTGGCAGGCCAGCAGCAGTTCGTTGATCTTGCCGTATTCTCCCTGATTCGCATAGATCGTTACGATCTTGCCGTAGGCCTCCTGCAGATCCGCGTCGGGATAATCTCCTTTGTCAATAACGCGCGTCAGCGCCTGCACCGCAGAAACATTGTCGTTCTGCAGATAATAATAGTCCGCCTCCATAAAGAGAACTTTGGACAGTTCCGGGTGGTCGCGGTAGAGGTCTTCCAGACAAGCCACCGCCTGCGCATAGTCGCCGTCCGCTGCGTAAGTGCGCGCCTTTTCCATCCGGTACTCCACCGAGCGGACGTAACCGGCGTACAGTCCGTAGGCCACCGCCGCCAGCACCAGCAGGGCCGCCGTCACCGCCGCGATCCATATTCTGCTGTTTCTCTGCGCTTTCTTCGCCGCGGAACTCTGTCCGCCGCGGGCAGCATCGTCATGCCGTCCTTTGTCATTGACTGAGTCAGTCAACTCATGCCCGGAATTTCCCTTCCCACCGTCAGACGGCTGCCCGTCCTCCTGCAGGGCCGCAAGGGTGGACAACGTCTCCGTGATACTGCTCTCTATCTTGTTTTCGATTTCCGGTTCAAAATCGGGAACCATCTGGATCTCCTCGCCGCACACTTCACAGATCAGATGGCCTTCTTCCAATTCATTTCCACAATTCGGGCATTTCATAGGCAGTCCCTTCCACTGACGTTGCCTTTATCTTACGCCTGACATCACCGCGCGGCGGCCGCTTCCACACAGTTGTTCATCAGCATCGCGATCGTCATCGGCCCGACGCCGCCGGGTACGGGCGTGATGGCGCTGCACAACGGCGCCACATCATCATAGTCCACGTCGCCGCACAGTTTGTTCTCCGCGCTGCGGTGGATGCCTACGTCGATGACGACCGCGCCTTCCTTCACATATTCCCGGGTGATCATCTTCGGTTTTCCCACGGCGACGACCAGAATATCCGCCCGCCGTGCGACTTCTTTCAGATGCCGCGTCTTGGAGTGGGCCACCGTCACCGTGCCGTTCTCCTGCAGAAGAAGCAGCGCCATGGGCTTGCCGACGATATTGCTCCTGCCGATCACCACACACTCGCGGCCCGCGATCTCGATGCCGGAGCGTTTCAAAAGCTGGATGATGCCTGCCGGCGTGCAGGACACAAATCCCGGCTGTCCGATGCAGAGCGCCCCCACGCTCTGGGGGTGGAAGCCGTCCACATCCTTGGCCGGATCGATGGCGCGGATCACGGCGTCCTCGTCGATATGGGCCGGCAGCGGTAACTGCACCAGTATGCCGTTTACCTCTTTCCTGCCGTTCAACTCCCGGACTAACGCAAGCAGTTCCTCCTGCGTCGTCTCCTCCGGCAGCTCGTAGGCCAGCGACTTGATCCCGACATAAGCGCAGGCTTTCTTTTTATTTCCCACATAGACGCTGGACGCGGGATCGCTGCCCACCTGAATCACGGCGAGGCAGACCGAAACGCCCTGCGCTTTCAGCGCCTCCACCCGGCTCTTTAATTCGTCCTTGATCTGTGTCGAAATGGCTTTTCCGTCAATGATCTGCGGCATGATACGTTCCTCCTTTAAAACAGACCGGTGATAACCCCGTCGCTATTGACATCGATTCCGTAGGCCGCCGGCTGCTTAGGCAGTCCCGGCATCGTCATGACGGCGCCCGTCAGCACCACGACGAAGCCTGCGCCCGCCGCCACATAGACTTCCCGCACGTTCATGGTAAAGCCCGACGGCCTTCCCAGCAGAGAGGGATCGTCCGACAGGGAATACTGCGTTTTGGCCATGCAGACCGGCAGACTGCCGAAGCCCATCTCCTCCAACTTCTTTAACTGTTTCTCGGCTGCCGGGGCGTAGGACACGCCGCCTGCGCCGTAGATTTCCGACGCCACTTTTTCTATCTTTTCCCGCAGGGAGAGATCGTCCGGGTACAACGGCTGGAAGCGGCTCTCCTTCTGCTCCAGCGTCTCCAGCACCTTCTCTGCCAGCGCTACGCCGCCCGCGCCGCCCTTTTCCCACACTTGGGACAGGGCAAATTCACAGCCCCTGTTCTCGCAGAATTTTTTGACGAAGGCAATCTCCGCCTCCGTATCGGACACGAATACATTGAGCGCGACCACGATGGGAACGCCGTATTTGTGCAGGTTCTCGATATGTTTTTCCAGATTGCCGATACCGGCCTGCAGCGCCGTCAGGTTCTCCTCGGCCAGCGCCGCCTTGGGCACACCGCCGTTATATTTCAGCGCCCGCACCGTGGCCACCAGCACCGCCGCGTCCGGCTTCAATCCGGCCATGCGGCACTTGATGTCAAAAAATTTCTCGGCCCCCAGATCGGCGCCGAACCCTGCCTCGGTAATGACATAATCTGCTGTCTTTAAGGCGGTTTTGGTAGCCCGCACGGAATTGCAGCCGTGGGCGATATTGGCGAAAGGGCCGCCGTGCACAAAGGCGGGCGTATGTTCCAGCGTCTGGATCAGATTCGGCTTCATGGCGTCCTTTAACAGCGCCGCCATCGCGCCGACGGCGTGCAGATCCGCGGCAGTCACCGCGGCGCCGTCATAGCGGTAGGCGACGATGATCCTGCCCAGCCGTTCCTTCAGATCCTCCATGTCGTCCGCCAGACATAAGATCGCCATGATCTCGGATGCCACGGTGATGACGAAATGATCTTCCCGCACTACGCCGTCCGTCCTGCCGCCCATGCCGATCACCACATTTCTGAGCGCCCGGTCGTTCATGTCCATGCAGCGTTTCCAGACGACCTGGCGCGGATCGATCCCCAGCTCGTTGCCCTGCTGGATATGGTTGTCCAAAAGCGCCGCCAGCAGATTGTTGGCCGACGTGATGGCGTGGAAATCGCCGGTAAAATGCAGATTCAGATCCTCCATCGGCACCACCTGCGCATAACCGCCGCCCGCCGCGCCGCCCTTAATGCCGAAGCACGGGCCCAGCGACGGCTCCCGCAGCGCGATGACCGCCTTCTTTCCAAGGACGCCGAAAGCCTGTCCCAGCCCAACGGTAATGGTGGTCTTGCCCTCGCCGGCGGGCGTGGGGTTGACTGCCGTCACCAGAATAAGCCTGCCGGCGGGCCTGTCCTCCATGCGCTTTATGTAATCGTCCGAGAGCTTCGCCTTATATCTGCCGTACAGTTCCAGATCGTCCGCCGGAATCCCGATCCGGGCCGCGACGTCGACGATCGGCTCCAATACCGCTTCCTGTGCAATCTCAATATCCGTTTTCAAAACGCCAGCCTCCTCTGCTTCCTGTCCGCGGCGGCCCTGTCAGACCGTCTCCTCGATAAACTGCTCAAACTGTTCCGCGCTCATCAGAACTTTGCGCGGCTTCGTTCCCTCCTCCTCGCCGACGACGCCCGCCTCGCATAGCTGATCCATAATCCGCGCCGCGCGGTTGAAACCGATCTTAAAGACTCTCTGCAGCATACCGATGGAAGCCTTGTCCTTCTCTATGATGAAGCGTCCCGCTTCCGCAAAATACTGGTCATACTCCGAGCCGCTGTCGCCGGAACCCGAAGCGCTGCCCTGCGCGCCGCTCTCGATATTTTTAATCCGGCTCTCCACCTCGTCGTCGTAGCCGTTTCCGGCGGCCTGCTCTTTCAGGAAGTCCACCACGTCGGCGACCTCCTTATCCGACACGAAAGCGCCCTGAATCCGCGCGGGCTTCGGATATCCCTGCGGATAAAAGAGCATATCGCCTTTTCCTAACAGTTTCTCCGCGCCCACCATATCCAGAATCGTGCGGGAATCCACGCCGCTGGAAACGGCGAACGCAACGCGGCTGGGCATATTGGCCTTGATCAGTCCCGTGATGACGTCCACCGAGGGCCGCTGCGTCGCGATGATCAGATGGATGCCGCAGGCTCTCGCGAGCTGCGCCAGACGGCAGATCGATTCCTCCACCTCTCCCGGCGCCACCATCATCAGATCGGCCAGCTCGTCCACGACGATCAGTATCTTAGGCAGCTTCTCCGGCGCGTCCGGATCGCCCTGCGCGCGCAGGCTTTCTACTTTCTTATTGTAACCGTTCAGATCCCGGACGTTGAAATCCGCAAACTTCTTGTAGCGGTCCGTCATCTCCGCCACGCCCCAGTGCAGCGCGGAAGCCGCTTTCTTCGGATCTGTGACGACAGGAATCAAAAGATGCGGGATGCCGTTGTAGACGCTCAGCTCCACCACCTTGGGATCGATCATGATCAGGCGGACGTCTTCCGGTTTGGCTTTATACAGAATGCCCATAATAATGGTGTTGATGCAGACCGACTTACCGGAACCCGTAGCCCCGGCGATCAGCATATGGGGCATCTTGGCGATATCCGCCATGACGATCTTGCCGCCGATATCTTTGCCCACCGCAAATACCAGATCCGAGGGAAACTCCTTAAACTCTTTGGACTCCACCAGATCGCGGAACGCCACAGCGCTATTTTCCTTGTTGGGCACCTCGATTCCCACCGCCGCTTTGCCCGGAATCGGCGCTTCGATACGGATATCGGTAGCCGCCAGATTTAACTTGATGTCGTCGGCCAGCCCTACGATCTTGCTGACCTTAACGCCCATCTCCGGCTGCATCTCATAGCGCGTCACGGAGGGCCCTTGGCTGATGTCGGTGATGGTCACCTTGACGCCGAACGTATCCAATGTCTGCCGGAGGCGTTCCGCCGTTTCCCTGAGCTCCTGCGCGGAATCGCGGTTCTTTCTGCCGCCTGCCCGGTGCAGCAGGCTGACCGGCGGAAACTTATAAGGGCGGTTCGGTTTCGGCACACGCTCCGGCTCTATCGCCGCGCTCTCCTGCCGTGCCTCCCATGCAGGCTCCGCCGCCGTTCTTCCGGCTGCCCATGGCGTCTCCGTTTCCGCCGATGACGCCGCAGCCGCAGACTCAGCCTCATCTTCCTCCTCGATATCCTCGGCGGCGCCGTGAATCCGAATCCCATGAAATCCGTCCGGCCCGTCCCCGATGGCGTGGCGGGAAGAATCATCCCTCCCAACAAGGGCGGAGGATTCGTCCGCCCCGTCCTCCTCATCTGTCTCATCGGTATGTAGCATAATCTCGTGGATATCGTCCCGCGTCTTCAACGCTTCTTCCCGGTCCC
The DNA here is from genome assembly GCA_947630025.1 of uncultured Lachnospiraceae bacterium. Classification (GTDB taxonomy): domain Bacteria; phylum Bacillota; class Clostridia; order Lachnospirales; family Lachnospiraceae; genus UBA3282. The sequence goes on along the minus strand of CANRFZ010000007.1, from coordinate 110,857 downwards.
TGCCGTCCTCTCTGCCGAGGGACGTATCGATCATGACGCCCGATACTTTTTTGTCCATCCGGAGAATCTTTTCGTTCTCCTGTTCTTCCTCCCTGCGCCGCCGCTCCTCCTGCTGGCGGGCTCTCTTTTCCTCCGCCGCAAGCTGTCGTTCTCTGGCTCGTTCCCTGCGGTACGCCGCGTCCTCGACGGAACGCTCGTACACTCTCTGTCCATGCTTCCTGACGCCGCCGATAAAAGATTTCTCGGTGACGATCACCATACAGATGATGGCCAGCACGAGAATCACCACCACCGTGCCCACCACGCCCAGAAACCGGCAGGACAGATAGACTAACGTGCCGCCGATGACGCCGCCGCCGTTGTGTCCGTCGCGGCACCGCCCGTAGATCTCCCCGATCCGATAGGCGTCCGTCTGCGACAGATCCGCGCTGAACAACTCACATACCATGCTCACCAGCACAAAGAGCACCACGCCGGAGACCAGCTTTCTGGCGGCGATCCTGTCGCCGCTGTTGGACATTCCGAAAGCCACCGCCAGAAACAGAAGAACCGGCGCCACGTAAGCCATAAGGCCGAAAATGCCGAACAGAAAACCGCTGACCGCATCGCCTACGCTGCCGACGATGCCGAAATTGCACAGAAACAGTACGACGGCAAGGGCAAGCAGCGCAATCAGAATGATCTCGCTGCGTATCGCCGAGTCCATGGGCCGGGCAGACTTCTCCCGTGAACGGGAACTGCCCGAACGATTCTTTCCGGCCGTGCTTTTGCTGCCGTTTCTGCCCGAAGACGCCGTGCTTCTCCCCGAACCGGAACGGCTCCTTCCCTGCCCTGTTGCCATGCTGACTGCCTCCTGCTTCCGTCTGATGATAAGGAATGAGTGAATTGCAAAGCGATTAACTCATGTTAATCTGCAGAGCAATTTACTCATATTATATCATAATCTCTGATGCCAGTAACGTAAATAATTTCGGGAGAATTGCGGAGCAATTCTCGTAGCGCAGGCTGCTGAGCCTGCGCTTATTATATCATATCTCTGATGCCAGTAAAGTAAATCACTCTGGGAGAATCCCGCAGGGATTCTCGTAGCGCAGATTGCTGAATCTGCGCTTATTATATCATTCCCGCCGGCAGTTGTCATCCCTTATTTTGTGTCCGCGTTCTTTGCCGCCACCATATCATGGAGTTTGGCCACGGCGTCCCGGATGCCTCCCACCTGACAGATAATGCCCTCCTCCACCGCTTCGTTTCCCACGAGGATCGTACCCACATCCTTGGTCAGCACGCCGGTCTCCATCATCAGCTCCTCCAGCCGCGCCTTGGCGATCTTGCAGTGGGCGCAGACAAATCCGGTGATGCGGTCCTGAATCTGCCGGAAATAGTCGAAAGTCTGCTGCACGCCGATGACCATGCCGTTTAACCGCACCGGATGGATGACCATCGTTCCGGTGGGCACAATATAGGAGTAATCCGTGCTGACGGCAATCGGAACGCCGATGGAATGGCTTCCGCCCAGCACCAGTGAAACCGTCGGCTTGCTGAGGGAGGCGATCATCTCCGCGATGGCCAGCCCCGCCTCCACGTCCCCGCCCATCGTATTCAGCAGAATCAGCACGCCCTCGATATCCTTACTGTCCTCGATGGCCGCAAGCTGCGGCAGGATGTGTTCGTATTTCGTCGTCTTCGAGCCGCTCCCCAGATTGTCATGGCCTTCGATCTCTCCGATGATCGTGATCAGATGTATTTTGTGATGCGCCTCGTTCTCGTCCAGCGTAAGCTGCCCCACCTCGCTGATCCGGTTGTCCTGATGCTTCTCCTTCTCCTGCTGCACCTCTCTTTCGTCGTCTTTGTCCTGCCGGCTGCGTTTTTCTTCTTTTCCCATAGATTCCTCCTAATAAAAAAGAGAATCACCTCTGTCTGTGATCCTCTCTTATTTTGCATGATCCACGCACGATTTATACATATATTTTCTAAGGGATGTCGTAATCGTCGCCGTCCGCCACTTCCACGTCGTATTTCATCTTCTCCTCCGGCACTTCGTACTGGTAGTCCAGCTCCCGCTTCACGTGCTTCTTAGGAAGCGGCAGAGGGTTCTCAATATAGTTGGCCGTTGTCTTCTCCTGTGTGGCTGCCGTCATTCCTGTCTCCGTCTCCGGCGTTGTAGGCACCTTCGTCTTTTCTGTTGTCTTTGTCACTGTGCCTCCTGTTGTCTCTGCGGTCGGCTCCGCTGCCATGGCCGCCTCCGCCTCCGTGTTGATCTGCTCAAGAATCGCCTGCATGACTCTCGCCCGGTCGCCGAACATACAGTTCTGCAGTCCAAGCCCCGCCAGCGCCGCCCAGACAAACAACGGCAGCAGCCCGCCGCTGACACCGTATGCCGCCATCGGCGTCGGCGCCGTCAGCAGACAGAGCCAGATCCACAACGTAAAATTCTGCTCCCTGCCGCTTCTGCAATAGGCAAAAACCAGAAAGGACGCGAAGACGATCAGCAGTCCGGCCAGACCGTTCTCCGCCATCCCCGGATAAGAATCCATAGCGTGCCACACGTAGGGATAACTCCGGTGCCAGCAGTCCAAAAGCCGCTCCGCAAAAACCGCGTCATACGGCGTGCCCCCGCTATAGGACACGGCGCAGAGAATACCGCCCCAAGCCGCCGCGCAGCAGACCGCAACGAGGAGAACCACCGCCGCGTCAAATTCTCCGGTCAGACGCTTCTTTTCCGCCGCCCGCCGATCTTTCCTGCCAAACGCCGCCAATAACGCCACCGGAAGAAGCGACAGAGCCGTCAGATCCAGCCATGCCAGCGCACCAGTCAGCAGGCCCAGCAGGATACCGCCAAACACCGCCGGGATTCTGCCGATCCTGCCCTCGCAGTACCCTTTTACGAAAGACGCCATCAATAGCATCCCGGCCAGATAACAGTCCAGAAAAAGCCATGCCGGATCGAAGCTCATAACGGTTCTGAGGCTGACCGGCGCACAGGACAGGCACAGAAGCGTCAGACAGGCCGGAAATCTGCCCGCCAGCCTGCTGACCGCCGCATATGCCAAGAGCATTCCCAGAACCTGCAGAACCACCTGTGTAAAAGCCGCGGAGAGAATCTTGTTTCCCAGAAACGACAGTACCGTTTCCAGCAGCAGCACATACAAAAATTCGATGCTGTGGCCGGGCGGCACGGCGGCTTCCCCTGCCGTCACCATGGCCATATTGTAATATTGCAGATCACCCGCAGCGGCCATCTGCTGCGTCTCTGTCAAAAGCGCCAGCCCGTGCAGCATCGCGATTCTGACAGCCATGCCGCCTGCCAGCAGCGCCAGAAAAGCAACGCCGCCCAGTACCCGCACCGTCCGCGCCCGCCACGTGCGCTTCTTTCGTATGGCGATCCACACGGAGCGGAGCCCCCAGTACAGAAGCGCCGCAAACGCCAGCGCGCAGACGCCTCCCAGAAGGCGTACCGGCAGCGCGGCAGTCTGCGACATATAGGTGAGAAATATGCCTCCGCCGCACACAAGCAGCCCCGCGCACAAGACCGTGTAAGCCGCCCATGAAAGCCAGCCCAATCGTGTTCTGCGATAAATCATACGCCTTATCCTTTGTTATCCTTGTCTGTCAGATCTTTGCCAGCGCCTGCTCCAGATCCGCGATAATATCGTCTATATGCTCTATGCCCACCGAGAGCCTGATCATCTCCGGCGCAACGCCCGCCTCTCTCAACTGCGCGTCGTTCATCTGCCTGTGGGTATGGCTGGCCGGGTGAAGGACGCTGGTTCTCGCATCCGCCACGTGCGTCACGATCGCCGCCAGTTCCAGATGATCCATCATTCTGGCCGCCGCCTCGCGGCCTCCTTTCAGGCCGAAGGAGATCACGCCGCAGGTGCCCTTCGGCATATATTTCTTAGCCGTTTCATAATATCTGCTGCTTTTCAGGCCGGGATAATTCACCCAAGCCACCTTGTCATGGGCCTCCAGATACTCCGCCGTCTTCTGCGCGTTATAGCAGTGCCGCTCCATGCGCAGCGGCAGCGTCTCCAGACCGATATTGAGCAGAAACGCATTCTGGGGGGACTGCATCGAACCCAGATCCCGCATGAGCTGGCTGGTCGCCTTCGTAATATACGCCGCCCTGCCGAACTTCTCCGTATAGACGATGCCGTGATAGGACTCGTCCGGCGTGCAGAGGCCGGGAAATCTGTCCGGGTACGCGCTCCAGTCAAAATTGCCGGAGTCCACGATGCAGCCGCCCAGCGACACGGCGTGGCCGTCCATATATTTGGTCGTGGAATGGATCACAATGTCCGCGCCCCACGCAAACGGATTGCAGTTGATGGGCGTCGCGAACGTGTTGTCCACGATCAGCGGCACCTGATGGGCATGGGCCGCCTTTGCAAATTTCTCGATATCCAGCACCACCAGCGCGGGGTTGGCGATGGTCTCCGCGAATACGCACTTGGTATTGGGCCGGAAAGCCTTGTCCAATTCTTCCGGCGGGGCGTCGGGGTCCACGACCGTACAGTCAATCCCCATCTTTTTCATCGTACAGGTGATCAGGTTGAACGTGCCGCCGTATACCGTCGAGGACAACACCACATGATCGCCGGCCTCGCATATATTGAACACCGCATAGTGGGCCGCCGCCTGCCCGGAAGACGTCAGCATGGCCGCCACGCCGCCCTCCAGTTCGCATATTTTCGCCGCCACGCAGTCGTTGGTGGGATTCTGCAGCCTGCTGTAGAAATAGCCGCTCTCCTCCAGATCAAAGAGCCGCCCCATAAATTCGGACGACGTATACTTAAACGTAGTGCTCTGGTAGATCGGCAGCACCCGGGGTTCCCCGTTCTTAGGCTGCCAGCCCGACTGGACACAGATCGTCTCTTTTTGGTACTGTCTGCTCATTTCCGCAATTCCTCCTCCGAATCAGCCCCGGCGGACCGGAAGCCCGCAGGGTTCTCCGCTGCCTGCCGCGGCGCGGTCACTCGTCCCAGTTGTGGTACACCGCCTGCACGTCGTCGTCCTCCTCCAGCAGATCCAGCGTCCGCTGCATATTTTTGATGGCGGTTTCGTCGGTCAGCTCCACCCAGTTCTGGGGGATCATCGTCACTTCCGAAGACACCGGCTCCACGCCCTGCGCCTTCAGCGCGGCGTCAACCTCGCTCCACTGGTCGGGATCGGTATAGATCTCGTAGCACTCGTCCTCCTCCGAAAAATCCTCCGCGCCGGCGTCTAACGCCATCATCATCAGGTCGTCCGCTTCCATGTCGCAGTCTTCCTTGTCGATGATGATCAGCCCTTTTTTGTCAAACATAAAGGAGACGCAGCCGGGCGTGCCGACATTTCCCTGTCCTTTGGAAAACGCATTTCTGACATTGGCCGCCGTCCGGTTCGTATTGTCGGTCAGCGCGTCCACGATCACGGCGATGCCGTTGGGCCCGTAGCCTTCATATGTAACATATTTGTAATTCACGCTGCTTCCTTCTCCGGCAGCCTTCTTGATGCCGCGCTCGATCGTCTCGTTCGGCATATTGTTGGCCTTGGCCTTGGCGATCACCTGCGCCAGCTTGAAATTGTTCGCCGGGTCCGGGCCGCCGTCCTTGACCGCGACGGCGATCTCACGCCCGATAATCGTAAAGATCTTGCCCTTCGCGGCATCGTTCTTCTCTTTCTTATGCTTAATGTTTGCAAATTTGGAATGTCCTGACATACTGATTTCCTCCGTCTATTTTGTTTCCTGTCTCATCGTATGCGCCGTCTCCGGCGGAATGCCTTTCCTCTAAATATAACAAGGAATACGCCGCGTGTCAAATTCCGTCTGTCCTGTGTGGACGGGCTGACCTGTGCAGGCAGTGCACATCTGTCCTGTTCTGGCAGCGCGGCTTTCTCCTGTGTACCTGTTGTCCGTTCGTCTTATGTATTTAGTTCCAGACTGACCATCAGACCGTTATTGACTACTTTCATAATGTCCTGATCCAGATGGCAGATTCTGTCCTTCAGTCTTTTTTTGTCGATCGTCCTGAGCTGCTCCAGCAGAATAACGGAATCCTTGACCATATCGTATTTGCCGGCGCTCAGCTCGATATGCGTAGGCAGCTTCGCCTTATTCATCTTGGAGGTAATTGCCGCACAGATCACAGTGGGACTGTGCCTGTTGCCGATGTCGTTCTGTATGATCAGCACCGGCCTCACGCCGCCCTGTTCCGATCCGACCACCGGCCTGAGATCCGCGTAGTAAATATCTCCTCTTTTCATTATCATACACTTCCTTATTTGAATATTTGCATCAAAGACCTGCCTCCATAGTATTGCCGCTTTCTCTAAGGGTATACATGACAATCTCCATAAGAATCCTGTGCCGCCGTGATCCGGCCCTCCGACAGATAGACTCTGGGAATCCGCCTGCCCAGATCGCAGACAAGCTCGTAGTTGAACCGGCCCGACAACGCCCCGAGCTGCTCTGCCGTGATCTCCAGAGCGCCGTCCTTCCCGATCAGCGTCACCTCGTCGCCTTCCTGCGCGTCGGGTATCCCATCGAGGCTCACCATAAACTGATCCATGCAGATGCGCCCTACAATCGGCGCTCTCCTGCCGCGGATCAGCACATAGCCCTTGTTGGACAGGGAGCGGGGATATCCGTCTCCGTAACCCACGGGAACCGTCGCGATCCGCATAGCGGCAGGCGTCACATAAGTGCCGCCGTAGCTGACGGGAACGCCCGCTTCCACTTTCCTGCAATAGACAATGTGGCTTTTTAACGACAGAACCGGCTGCAGATCCACGGTGTCACGCGACACCTCATCCGATGGCCACAGGCCGTACATCGTGATGCCCGCCCGTACCATGTCCAGATTGGCCTGCGGCATTTCCAGAATGCCCGCGCTGTTGGAGCAGTGCCGGATCGGGATCGTCGCGTGCAGCTTCTCCTCCACCTGCCCCGTGAACGAGACGAACCGCGCAAGCTGCGCCGCCGCGGAAGTTTTATCCCGCTCGTCGGCCCGGGCAAAATGGGTAAACATACCCTCCACCCGGAGGCCGTCCGTGTGGAACGCCTGCGCCGCGTAGTCGAGACCGCTGGCATCGGGGCGTATCCCGATCCGCGTCATTCCCGTATCCACCTTGATATGAACCACGGCTGGCTTACCCACGGCGCGCGCACTGGCCGCCAGCTCCTCCAGCATATCCCTTCGGAACACCGTGAACCGGACGTCGTTTTGTATCAGTTCCTCATAACTGTCCGGGAACGTATAACCCAGAATCAAGATCGGCTTCTGCAGCCCTGCGCGCCGCAGCGCCATCGCTTCCTCCGCCGTGGCCGTTGCGTAGCCGAACACATAGTCCAGCTTCTCCAGCTCCCGCCCGATGGGAACCGCACCGTGGCCGTAGCCGTCCGTCTTGATGACGCCCATCATCTTCGTGCCGGGCGCAAGACGGCGGTGCATTTCGTCCATATTATGGCGGACGGCGTCCAGATTGACATAGGCGCAGACCCGCCGGTATTTTTCCGTCATACGATTCTTCATTGACACGATTCCTCATTCCGGAGCGCCTGCGTGCTGCCGGACGCGGCCTCCATCGCTTCCCCGATCCGCCCGATCAGGTCCGTCGCGGTCATGGACGCCTGCCCCTTGTCCTCGGCCGCCAGATCCCCCGCCGCGCCGTGCAGATAGACTCCCGCCACCGCCGCCTGCGCCGCGGATAACCCCTGTGCCAAAAGGCCAGTGATCATACCGGCCAGCACATCCCCTGTGCCCGCCGTGGCCATCCCCGCGTTGCCGGTGGTATTCAGATACCCTTCCTCTGCACCGGGACACATGACCGCCGTCCGCGCGTCCTTGCACACGACGGTGCAGTGCAGCCTGTCGGCCAGCAGGCGGGGATAGGCCGTCAGATGCTCCCTGACCTCCGCCGCTGCACATCCGTACAACCTTGCGAACTCGCCCGGATGCGGCGTCAGGATTACCGCCCGCCCTTCCAGCGCGCCCTGGGCGAGCCGGTTAAGCAGCGTCTCGTCCTCGGCCAGCAGATTCAGCGCGTCGGCGTCCGCCACCAGAGGCAGAGCGCTTCGCTCCACCGCAAACCGCAGAAGTCTGCGGGCGTTTTCATCCTTGCCCATTCCCGGCCCGATCAGCAGACAGTCCGCCCAGCGCTCCGCCGCCGCCAGTTCCGTCAGGAACGCCTCCGTGACGCCCGCTGCATCCTGTGCACCGTCCTGCCGCTCCGGAGAACCGCCGGACGGATAAGTCAGCAGCATCGCTTCCGGAACATACTGTAACGCCGCGTCTCTATTGACCGCATCGGTCACCAGCCTGACCATGCCCGCCCCGGCGCAGAAAGCGCCCTTGGCCGCCATCAACCCGGCGCCCGCCGCATTCGCGCTTCCGGCGATCACCAGCGCCTTGCCGAAAGTGCCCTTGTTGCCGTCCGGCCTTCTCTGCGGAAGAAGCGCGCCGATCTCTCCCGCCAGCGTATACAGGGCCGGCGGGCAGCCGTAGAAACTGCCTTCGTCCACGCCCATGCCTCGGCAGCGCAGTTTCCCTGTGTAGGATGCGCCGGGATAGAGGACATGGCCCCGCTTGCGGAATCCGTAAGCCACCGTCAGATCCGCCCGCACCGCGCAGCCCATCACGCGGCCCGTATCGGCGTCGATGCCGGAAGGAATATCCACGCTGCACACGTAGCCGCCGCAGCCGTTGATCCGTTCGATGGCGTCACGGCAGACGCCCTGCACCGGGCGGGACAGACCGATGCCGAAAACGGCGTCTATCACTATATCATATTCATTTTCCGGGATTGTGCTATAGATCTCAGCACCGTAGGACCGCAGTATGCTCAACTGCCGCGATGTCTCTACGCTGCAGCGGGAGGCATCCCCCAGAAGGACAAACGTGACGGTATAGCCTTCCGCCATCAGCAAACGGCCCGCCGCCAGCCCGTCTCCGCCGTTGTTGCCGCATCCGGCGGCCACGAGAACCCGGCAGGGAGCCGCGCCGCGTTCCCGCTGCAGTTCCTCCACGGTGGCAAGCGCCGCCCGCTCCATCAGAACGAGGGACGGTATCTGATGTTTCTCGATCGTTGCGGCGTCATATCGCTTCATCTCCGCCGCCGTCACTAAATACTGTTTCATTGTGCCGTGTCTTTCTCGTCGTTTGGCTTGTTCTTCCGGTATTTTTCATCCGGGTTGTATTTCATGTCAAAAATCTCTATGACATCCGCGCCGAAAATATCGTGCATATAGGAATAGAGCTGCTGGTTCATGGCCTCTTTTTCCTGCTTGCGGATGATCTTCTTTTTTAATTCTCTCCGGATATTCGAGATCCAATCCTCGATCTGCGCCAGTTCCTCCGTATTTTTCTTGAGCCTGCGGTAGCAGACCTCCATCGTGGCGAGCATCAGCTTATTGTTGACCTGACTGATCTGCCTGGGGAGATCGATCATTTCCTCCTCGCACGCTTCCAGCTTCTCGCTGCACTCCGTGACGATCCTCCGGCACTCCTCCTGCTTCTTTTCCAGCTTTTTGGAGGGCGCCTTCTCCAGTTCGTCCGCCAGCACGACGATCTCGTCCATCATCATCTTTTTCAGCTTCCGGATTTCTTTGTTGTCGTCGTTTAACTTGCCCTGCCGCTTCAGGAGAGCGTTTAACTCCGTCTCCATCTGCCGGATCTCCGGTGTATACTCGTGCTGGGTAAAGATCTGATGCCATTTGTTGTCTAACGTCAGGATCGGTATTTTCCTGCCGGCCAGCGCCGGTTCAAACACTTCATCCGCTCTTGCCATAGCTTTCTGCCCCTATTCTTCCGCCGGCGTCAGCCGTTTTTCTTGTCACAGGACGCCAGATTGTACGACAGTTTCATCAGGCTGTCCGACAGATGCACGTTCTCCACCTTAATATCTTCCGGCACGTGCAGATCCACATGGGCGAAATTCCAGATCCCCTTGATCCCATAGGAGACGAGCTGCTCGGCAGTCTTGGCCGCGCCGCTCTTGGGGATCGTGAGCACCGCGATGTCGATATCGTTCTCCCGGACGAACTGCCCCATCTCCTCCATGGGGCGCACTGTGATGCCCCGTATCTGTGTTCCCTGAATCCGCCGGTCGATATCGAAGATTCCCCGGAACAGGAATCCCCTGCGCTCAAAATTCATATAATTGACCAGCGCCTGCCCCAGATGCCCGGCGCCCACAATAATCAGATTATGCTCCTTGTGAAGCCCCAGAATCTTGGCGATCTCTCCATACAGATAGCCCACGTTATAGCCGTAACCCTGCTGTCCGAACCCGCCGAAATTGTTGAGATCCTGCCTGATCTGCGACGCGGTCACCCGCATGATATCGCTCAGTTCCTGCGACGATACTCGCTCCACGCCCTCGTCCTGCAGCTCGCCCAGAAACCGGAGATACCGCGGCAGACGGCTGATGACAGCTTGGGATATTTCCTTTTCTTCCACTTTGCACACTCCCATCTTTTACTGTCTACCAGTATACCGTTTTGTTAAAAAACTGTCAATCATTGACAGTGCGTTTTCGGTTCGCTAAACTGTTTGTTGTCCGGTGAAAAACAGGCCGCCCGCAGACGCCTGTCCGGACGAAGAAAGGTACAAAGACATGATACTTTCGGTCAGCAGTATATCCAAATCGTTTCAGGAGATTCCCGTGCTCCGGGGCGTGGCGTTTACCCTCGACGACCATGAAAAGGCAGCCGTCGTGGGCATCAACGGCGCCGGCAAGACGACGCTTCTGCGCATCATCATAGGCGAACTGTCCGCCGATCAGGGCACCGTCACCCTCGCCCGCGACAAGACCATCGGCTATCTGTCGCAGCAGGAGGCCGTGTCCGGCGATTGCTCCGTCTATGACGAACTGTTAAGCGTCAAGCAGGAAATCGTCGATCTGGAGCGGCGGATGCGCTCCGTCGAGATACAGATGAACACCGCGCCGCCGGACAGACTGCAGGAACTGATGGACGACTACGCCGGACTCACGCACGCTTTTGAGTCCGCCAACGGCTACGCCTACAAAAGCGAACTGACCGGCGTGCTGAAGGGGCTCGGCTTTGCCAAGCAGGAATTTCACCGCAGCATCTCCACGCTGTCCGGCGGGCAGAAAACCCGCGTGGCGCTGGGGAAACTCCTGCTGCAGAATCCCGATATGATCATTCTGGACGAGCCCACCAACCATCTGGATATGTCTTCCACCGCCTGGCTGGAAACGTATCTGAAAAACTATAAAGGCGCGGTTCTCGTCGTGTCCCACGACCGTTATTTTCTGGACAAGACCGTCACGAAGATCATCGAACTGGACAACGCGGAATGCACCGTCTTTGCCGGCAGCTACAGCGATTACGCAGTCAAAAAGGAAGCCCTCCGCGCCGCCCGCTATAACGTTTATATGCGCCAGCAGCGCGAAATCCGCCATCAGGAGGAGGTCATCGACAAGCTGCGCTCTTTTAACCGTGAGAAATCCGTCCGCCGGGCCGAAAGCCGTGAGAAAAAGCTGGCCAAAATGGAACTGCTGGACAAGCCTGCAGAAGTCCGCGCCGATATGCGCCTGACGCTGACGCCCCGATATGAGAGCGGAAACGATGTGCTCCGCATTCAGGGTCTCGCCAAATCTTTCGGCGCCCTCACCCTGTTTCGCGGTCTCGACATGGATATCAAAAAAGGCGAACACGTGGCGGTCATCGGCGACAACGGCACCGGCAAGACCACCCTTCTCAAAATCATCAATGGGCTGGTCAGTCCCGACGCGGGTACGGTACAGATCGGCACCAATGTGCAGATCGGCTATTACGATCAGGAGCACCATGTCCTGCACATGGACAAAACATTGTTTGAGGAAATCTCCGACGACTACCCGACGCTCACCAACACCGAAATCCGCAATACGCTTGCCGCGTTTCTGTTCACCGGGGAAGACGTGTTTAAGCAGATCAAGTCGCTGAGCGGCGGCGAACGTGGACGGGTATCCCTCGCCAGACTGATGCTCTCCGAGGCGAATTTCCTCATTCTGGACGAGCCCACCAACCATCTGGATATCATGTCCAAAGAGATACTGGAAGACGCGCTGAACGCTTATACGGGCACCGTATTGTACGTGTCCCACGACCGCTATTTTATCAACCGAACCGCCTCCCGCATTCTCGAGTTGAACCGCGGGACGCTGACTTCCTATCTGGGAAATTACGATTACTATCTGGAGAAAAAAGAGGAACTTTCCGCCTCTGGCAACGCGGCTTCCGCTGGCGCAGACGCTTCCTTGGCAGGAACCCTGTCCGATCGTTCCGGCGGGAGCGCGGACCAAAAAAACGCATCCAACAACGGAGGCGGCAGGCTGGACTGGCAGAAGCAGAAAGAAGAACAGGCGCTGCTGCGCCGCAGGGAAAACGAGCGGAAGAAATGCGAAGACCGCATTGAACTGCTGGAGCAGCGCAACCAGGAGATCGATCTGCTGATGGCCTCCTCCGAAGTCTGCACCGACGTGGCGCGCCTGCAGGAACTGAGCGGGGAACGGGCCTCCAACGACCGCGAGCTTGCGGATCTGTATGAAAAATGGGAGCAGCTTGCCGAATAAGCGCTCCCATCGTTCTTCTCACTCTCCCGTCATCAGGACAATTTTTCAAATGTCTCTCTGACCGCCTTGATAAATTCTTCACTGTTTAACACCGTCACGTGCTCCAGCGAAGTGATCAGCGCAAGGTCTTTGGTCATCCTGCCGTCCTCTATCGTCTTCACCGTGGCTTGTTCCAGTCTGTCCGCAAATGCCATAAGCGCCGGAATGCCGTCCAGTTCGCCGCGCTTTCTGAGCGCCCCCGTCCAGGCAAAAATCGTCGCCACCGAATTGGTGGAAGTTTCCTCCCCTTTGAGATATTTGTAATAGTGCCGCTGCACCGTTCCGTGCGCCGCCTCATACTCGTACACGCCGGACGGAGATACCAGAACGGAAGTCATCATCGCCAGAGAGCCGAACGCCGACGATACCATATCGCTCATCACGTCGCCGTCATAGTTTTTGCACGCCCAGATAAAGCCGCCCTTCGCCTTCATGACACGCGCCACCGCGTCGTCGATCAGCGTATAGAAATACTCGATGCCCGCCGCCTCAAATTTCTCTTTGTACTGCCTGTCGTAGATCTCCTGAAAAATATCTTTGAAATGATGGTCGTATTTCTTGGAAATCGTGTCTTTCGTCGCAAACCACAAGTCCTGCTTCGTGTCCAGCGCGTAGTTAAAGCACGCCTCCGCAAAGCTGGTGATGGACTGATCCGTGTTGTGGATTCCCTGCAGGATGCCGGGCCCCTTAAACTCATGGATCGTCTCCCGGATCTCCGTGCCGTCCTGTGCCGTAAATACGAGCTCCGCCCTGCCGGGGCCGGGCACTTTGATTTCCGTATTCTTGTAGACGTCTCCGTAAGCGTGACGCGCCAGCGTGATCGGTTTCTCCCAGTTGCGCACGCAGGGCTCGATCCCCTTCACCACGATGGGGGTGCGGAACACCGTGCCGTCCAGCGCCGCGCGGATCGTTCCGTTGGGGCTTTTCCACATTTCCTTCAGGTGGTATTCCGTCATTCTGGCCGCATTGGGCGTGATCGTGGCGCACTTGACGGCGACGCCGTATTTCTTCGTGGCCTCGGCGCTGTCGATCGTCACCTGATCGTCCGTCTCGTTGCGGTGCTGCAGTCCCAGATCGTAATACTCTGTCTTTAAGTCAATGTAAGGCAGCAAAAGCTCGTCCTTAATCATCTTCCAAAGTATTCTGGTCATCTCGTCGCCGTCCATCTCTACCAGCGGCGTTGTCATTTGAATCTTTTCCATAGTCCGTCTTCCTTTCCATCTTGATTCCGTTATGACTCGTCTCCATAGATCTCATTCAGCCCGTTCTTCACCATGTTGTCATAGGCGTTCTGCATATGCCTGTTGGCAAGCTGCTCCGCCTTGGCCGCGTCGCCCGCCTTGATCGCCTCCATGATCTGCCGGTGCTCCTCGTTGGACGCCCGGCCTCTGGTGTTGGTGGACAGGGTTTTCTGCCGCACCCGCAGCACATACTGGTGATAGTCCCGCAGCGTATGTTCCAGCATCTTGGAATTGCACGCTTCGTACAAAATATCATGGAAACGGTTGTCCAGCTCCGCCATCTGATCCATGTGCCCTTTCGCCGCATGGAATTCCGCCAGATAGATATTTTCCTCCATCTCCTCCAACTGGTCCTTGGTAATATTCTCCGTGGCAAGTCTGGCACACAGTCCCTCCAGCAGAGAGCGGATCATATAAATGTCCTTGACGTCCTTGGCCGTGATGCCGGTGACATAAGCGCCTTTGTTGGGAACGATCTGGATCAGCCCCTCCAGCTCCAACTGACGGAACGCCTCCCGCACGGGCGTTCTGCTGACGCCCAGCTCCTCTCCGATGGCCACCTCTTTCAGCTCCTCGTTCTCCTTATACCTGCCGCTTAAGATGTCTTCCCGCAGCTTCTGAAACACCCTGCCCCGCAGAGAATACTTGTCGTTCACTTCATGCTTGATATCATAATTTGCCATGCTCTCACTCATCCTCACACTGCCTGTGCCGCGCCTTCACCGGAGCAGCCTAGCTACCGTACTTACTGCTTTTCACACTGCCGATCGTCTTCGCCCGGCAGCGGAATATGAAGCCTGCCGCACACCTCGGCGATCTGCGCAAGCAGCTCCTCGTCCGTCAGCACCGTCACCCGGCCGGACGCATACTCGCCGTCCACCCATTCTTTCAGCGTTCGCACCAGCTCGCAGTTCTTGTCGAGATGCCTGTCCGCCGGAAGCCTGTAATAGGTGTTGATCCAGTGGGCGATGCCAGCCAGCCCGGAAGTATTGGACACCGCGCACAGTACCGGCCTGTTCAAAAACTTCTCCGTGTCGAAAATATTGTAGATTTCCTCGTTCTTTAACAACCCGTCCGCATGGATGCCCGCCCGGGTGACATTGAAATTCTTGCCTACAAAAGGCGTTCTGGGCGGGATCTCGTATCCGATCTCTTTCTCGTAATACTCCGCCAGCTCCGTGATCACCGTCGTGTCCATGCCGTTCAAATGGCCCCGAAGCTGCGCGTACTCAAACACCATGGCTTCCAGCGGCGTGTTGCCCGTCCGCTCGCCGATGCCGAATAGCGACGTATTGACGCCGGAGCAGCCGTAAAGCCACGCCGTCGTCGAGTTTGACACCGCCTTGTAAAAGTCATTGTGGCCGTGCCACTCGATCAGCTCGTGGGGCACGCCCGCATGGGTATGTATCGCATAGATGATGCCCTGCACGCTCCGCGGAATCACCGCGCCGGGATAGTTGACGCCGTATCCCATCGTGTCGCAGGCCCGCACCTTGATCGGAATCCCATACTCCTCCATCAGCTTCATCAGCTCCATGCAGAAAGGCACCACATAGCCGTAAATGTCCGCTCTGGTGATATCCTCCAGATGGCATCTGGGGCTGATCCCTTCCTCCAGACAATCCCTGATCACGCTCAGATAATGATCCATAGCCTGCCGTCTGGTCATCTTCAGCTTCAGGAAAATATGATAATCGGAGCAGCTGACTAAGATACCGGTCTCTTTCATGCCGATATCCTTTACCAGCTTGAAATCCTCCTTGCTGGCGCGAATCCAGCTCGTCACTTCCGGAAACTGATAGCCGCGCTCCATACACTTGTAAACCGCATCCCGATCCTTTTTGCTATAGAGGAAAAATTCACTGGCGCGGATCATGCCGTTTGGCCCGCCCAGCTTGTGCAGATAGTCATAGATCGTAACGATCTGCTCCGTGGTGTACGGCGCGCGGGACTGCTGTCCGTCGCGGAACGTCGTGTCCGTGATCCAGATCTCCTTGGGCATATTGTGGGGCACGATCCTGTCGTTAAACGGAATCTTCGGTATCTCGGAATAAGGGAACATATTCCGAAATACGTTGGGCTTCTCCACATCGTCCAGAATATACATATGCTCCTCGATCTCCAGGAGATTGTTGTGTTCGTTCATCGTCACCGGACGATTGGTAAATGCTTTGTCAACCTGCATAATGCTTTTGGCACCTTCTTTTCCCGTAGAATCTGTACATCACGTATCATTGTATACAATCATACCGCCGATGTCAACCCATGGAAGACATTTGTATCAAAGCGGCCAAACCGCATCTGCCACCGCAGAACTTCCATAGAGCCTGACGGCTGCCCTCCGTCCGTGAGGAAGCTATACAATACGGCACATTTGCTCCACATCCAGCATACCCCACCCCTGCTTATTCCACGGTTCGCCTAAGTCACGGGCACTGTGAACGATCCGCCGCTTGATCTGCTCATTGTTCATATCGGGAAATTTCTGCAGACAGAGCGCTGCGGCTCCCGCCACGATGGGCGTCGCCATAGAAGTGCCGCTTTTTCTCGCATAGGCGTTCAGATAGCCGCCGCGTCCGTTACTTCGGCACTGCACGCAGCACGATACAATGTCGGTGCCCGGCGCGACCACATCCGGCTTGCGGTACAGGGTGCCGCTGCTTCCCCTGCCGGAATAGTTTTCGCACAGATCCCGTCTGGTGCCGAAATAACCGCCCTCGTGACAGCCTACCGTGATCACCCTGCCGCTTGCGCCGAGAGGCGAGAGCGTTCCCTCGCCCGGCCCGTTATTGCCGGCGGCGCACACGACGACGATGCCCTGATCCCATATCTCGTCCAATAACTCCACCAGCTCGCCCATCCTGTCCCTGTCGCCGCCCGTTCCCAGCCCCAGCGAAATATTCAGTACGCGGATATGAAAGCGGATGCGGTTCTGCATCACCCAGACCAGCCCTCTGCGCATACTGTCGATGCTGCCCTCTCCGTTACGGTCCAGCACCTTGCCGATGACGAGACCGCACACCGGCGCCATCCCTTTATAATAACCGTGGGAGAGCAAGCCGCTGCCGCCGACGCAGCCCGCTACGTGCGTGCCGTGTCCGCTGTCGTCATAACTCCCCTGTCTCCCGTTCACAAAATCTTCAAACGCCAACACACGCCTGTCAAAATCAGGGTGTAACCCTATTCCCGTATCCAGAATCGCCACCCCGACCTCATCGGTCAAAATATCCCGCTGCAGGGAATCGCTGCACCTCACCTGTCTTCTCACACGATTCAAGGCCATTCGCCACCAAACATAAAAATCCCGGCTATAATTTATACTATGCCGGGATTTTTGCCATGTTCTGTATGAGATTAAAATGGGAAGCAATCAGGCCCAATACTGCCCGACGTACTTTTCAGCCTCCTCGTCGCTCAGCTTCATCTTCTCCCGCAGGCGTCTGGCCGCCTCCTCCTTCGTGCTGCCAAACTCCCGGATGGTCTCCACGATTCCACGGATACCGCGTTCTATGCCCTGTGTCAACCCCTGCTCGATTCCCTGCTGAATACCTCGCTCCATGCCCTGTTCCATTCCCTGCTCCATGCCTTCCCTGCGGCCTCTCTCCACCAGCTCCGTTATCGCCCTGCACATATCAACCTTCCCCTCCTTCTCATGGTACGTTTTCACTTTCATCAGTTCCGTCGTCTTTGTATATTCCGCTATCGCATCGTAAGTGTCAGGCTCCATCGCACGGTACGACGGATCGTTCGCCACCAGCTCCCGCAGCCTGTCCGGTTCCTCCGCGTACCGCAGGCAGTCGAAGACCTGTTTTACGTCCGTCCGGAATACTTCCGTGTTCTTAAACTTCCTGACCTCGCACAGATGGATTTTGTAATCGTTTACCTCATTCTGCAGCTCCGGCGGGATGCCCTCCATGTTCAGGATTTCTTTTAACGTCGTTGCGCCGTCCCACTCATCACCATAATACAACACGATCGTCACACAGGGCGCAAGCCTGCTTTCCTTCCTAAAGCCCGACAGGAACTCGGCCTTGGTAACCGTACTTCTATCACTGTTCTTATTTTTATCGTCTTTATCGTTCTTATTATTCTTATTGTACTTATTGTCCTTATCCCTGTTCCTGACTTCCCTCCCGGCCTGTGACGCCTGCCTCTCATACTCCGCCGCGTCATAGGACATACACCGCAGCGGCATCAGGTAGTCCGTCTCCTCTTGGTTCTCAATTCCGACCACCATGAAGTTCACACCGAAGGCCGCCCGGCGCACCAGATCCCGCCGCCTGTCCTTCGGCTCCCCTCTTTTGCCTTGGCTTTCTCGCCGGTCTCTGCTGCTTCCGTTCCCGCCGATACTTTCCGCGTCGCCGTACCCGCCTATCACGAACTGCCCCATCTGGGTGTCCATGTCCGTCAGGTCAGAGGCCGCCAGCACCTGACGCCCGCCGCACAACACGCCGTTGACCAGGTCGGCGAACCGCTCCGGCGCGTACAGGTAGCCCTTCTTCCGCAGGTCTTTTGTTCCCATTCTCTTTCCTCCCTTATGATATTGTGTTGCGGCATATAAGGGATTCTTTCAGAACAGAAATGCAAAGATATGCGGTCAGAACTGCCAGATGTCCCAGATATGTGCCTTTCCGGGCTTCCGTTTACGGCTGCCCGGGCCTGTCTGCTGAGTTCATGGTAACATACCTTCCGCTGAATTGCAATAGGTTTTTCAGGAAAATATGGACGATATTTCGTTTATCTTGTGAAGTCACTTTTTATACTTCTTCCGAAGCGGTTTACAATACTAGCATCAGAGTATATGCTGCCATAGAATGATTTCCGACAATAGCATCAGAACATATGCCGACATAAGAACCGGTTCAGTCGCCTGCCTCCAAAGATTTACAATACTAGTGTCAAAGAAGATTGTATAAAATAAATTCCTGATATAACAGAACCGGCCCCGCGCATCAAAGTCCGCTCGGCGTCCTGTGCAGGAGCGTTGGATTTTCTTAATATTCCGCAGATATCCAGCAATTACGTGACATGGATGTCACGTAAAGCCCGCCCCGAGGCCGGATGCCGAGTGGCGGGCGGTTGCGTCCGCATACATAACCGCCCCGGAATATTTAGAAAATCCCGCGACGAAGCCCGGCGCCGAACGGACTTGATGCGCGAAGCCGCCGTACGTCCGTATACCCAGCCATATCCTCACTCAATCCGCTTCGCCACCACGACAAATCTGCCGTCCTGCTCCGAGTTGTCACAGGTAGACAACGTCAATAGCTCGTCTCCATAGCTGGCGGTAACGCCCGTGTCATAGAGGGACAGAGCCGCCATCTCCTGCATATTGGAATCGAACTCTTTCTCGGAAGCCGCATCCAGAAATTGATAATACTTAAATACGATCTCGTCCTCGTTATAGATTTTGGAACGGAAAACGTACATCACTTCGTAAGTCCCTTTTTCATAGATCGTGTCAAACTGTATCGTAGAATGCTCTTTGCAGTAGTCCTCGCTGCTATACTTGTTCAGCTTGCCGAACATCCTGCCCGATCTCATATGATGGCCGTATATGATCAGGTTGGTATTTCTGTGCACCACGCTGCAGTCTTTGTCCAGAAAAAGGCTGCCGTTCCTGTCATATTCCTGATCAAAATTGTGATCCAGATAATATTCGTTGTTCGTCGTCTGCATCACGGGATAATCGATATCGGTGCCGTCAATTTTGAGCCATCCGATCAGGCTCTTATTTTTCTGGTAAAGCGTCTGGTACTCCTCCAGCACTTCCAGCTCGACGTCTTCTTCCTCCGAATAATGGATAGTCACCGTGGCCGGCGCGCCCGATGCCAGCGTCGTATTGCCTTTGAGCCCGGCCAAGGATTCATACCCACTCTCCGTCCTGTCCGCAAAATAATAGTAAATGCCGAAATATGCAAAGCACGCGACGGCAGCCATCGAGAAAGCGGCCAGCAGCAGCCGGCGGCGCAGCTCCCTTTTTTTCAGTTCCCGGCGGATGACCGCCTGCATATTTTTGTCATATGCCTCCAGCGGAACTTCGTTTTCTCTGCCGCGCTTCCCGGAGGCTTTCGGCTTGCGTCCTTCTGTCTTTGCCGCGCCCGCCGGGTTCTTTGCCTGTCTTCTTCCTCTGCCTGCAGGCAGTCTGGTGTCTTTATCGTATCCCCTGCTTTTATATTCCTGCGCCAGTTCATAAATCTCGTCGTCAAAATCATTTCCCACGACAGTCTCGAAGCGGTACTTTCCGGCCTGCATATCCGCATATAGCGCGATGACTTCGCCCGGCTGCTCCATATTGACCTGCGCCCTGATCTTCTCTATCTTCGCCTTATCCCGCAGGGCGGCCTGATAATCCGCCTCCGTCCGGAATCGTCTCCCGGCGACTTCCAATCCCTCCATCGGGGATCTCTCCTTTACCATGGCATATGTGTCCGTCAGGCCCGCCTAGGCCGCCCGGATACAGTATCATTTTACTATATCCTGAGATTTATGCAAGTACTTTGCTATATCACTGATGCCAGTAACGTAAATCACTCTGGGAGAATCCCGCAGGGATTCTCGTAGCGCAGGCTGCTGAGCCTGCGCTTTTTTACCATTTCTCTGATGCCAGTAACGTAAATCACTCTGGGAGAATCCCACAGGGATTCTCGTAGCGCAGGCTGCTGAGCCTGCGCTTTTTTACCATACCAGCTTCATTTACTGTAAGTTCTCTATCCATGAAAAGAACTTATCCAATGTTTGATATTCTCGCCTGTCCTCAAGGAACATTCCTGCCGTATACCATGAGTGCGTATTTTTCTTGTCGGCAACGGAATAAAGTTCACACTTGATTCCCAAACTCTTTGCCTTTTTATAGAATTTTTCGGCACATGAATACTCAATCAACCCATCATGTTTGCTCTGAATTAATAACATTGGAATATGACTCTTTTCCATCAGAAAACATGGTTCTCCTTTCATTCTGTCATAACCTCTTGCAAACAATTGGTTCAAAAGAATCTTGATAGCAAGCGATTGCTTTCCGGAAAAGCTATATGGCCCGCCTACTCCAATAAATCCAATGATATTTGATACGTCAATGTCTGCCTGTTTTTGAATCTCCTTGCAGTAACAAAGAATCGATGATAAATGGGCTCCGGCAGACGGGCCGGAAACGATCACCTTTGAAGTATTAATTCCTTTTCCATTCAGAAAAGCTATCGCCCTCTTATATCCCATACATATATCTTCCATTTGACTTGGATATTTATTCTTAGGCGAAAGTCTATATCCGAGTGAGACAAAACGGTAACCCGCCTTCGCAACACACTGCCCTACAAAGTCAAAATAATCCGGTGAACCTGCGTTCCATCCTCCGCCATGTACCCAGACTATCACTTTATCATTTACGATTTTTGAGGGTTCATAAAATAAAAAGTATTGTTCTTTACTCACCCCAAAAGATATCTTTAATGGCCTATATATTTTTTCCGCCTTGAGCATTTTTTTGTATAGGCCCCAATAGCTGAAGCTTTCTCGCATAAAATCTATCATCGTTCCCACCCCTGCAAATATTAAATTTGCCAAATTGTTCAATAGCATGATCTTATCACAACCGCATACAAAATTCCATTACAGTGTGATTTTGTTATGAAAAGAGCCATTCTTGATTTTTGCTTTGTGTCTGTTTGCCACTCCTCCGCACTATCCAACGTCATCTCCTGTCACCAATCACCCATCGGCACATATGATAAACCATAAATAACATTTGGAGGCTTAATCATGAGCGATTTATCAGCTACTCAGTGCGGGTGCGGCAGCAATAACAACAACGGCGGAATCTTCGGCGGCGGATGCAGTTCCCTGATCTGGCTCCTGCTGCTTCTGTCAGCCTGCGGCGGCGACAATGACGGCTGCGGCTGCGGTGGAAACGGCATCAGCCTGCTCAGCAATAACAACGGCAATAGCTGCTGCTCCACCATTATTCTGCTTCTGCTCCTTTCCAGCTGCTGCGGCAGCAACTAATCCGCGGCGCTCGCAGCGGTTCCCTTACACGACATATCTGTCACATCACTTCTGAGAAAATAGGCTCTAGCTCGTTTAGAGCCTATTTTTCAAACATCAGACATATACTGATAGAGAAGCGACGGCATCGGGAAGGCATATCGTATGGAGAATAAGAACGAGGAATCCGCAAACGTCACGGCCTTTGACGCTTTGTATACGACCAACGACATACAAAAGTGCAAGGTTCTTCTGCCTTACATAGAGCCTTCCATGCAAAAGCATCTGGCGGTCTATATTAAATATATGGAGCTGCAGTACACAATGCGGTATGTCAGAAACCACCCGCTGCGGATATGCGGCAGCGGAGGCCGGCCCGATCTGCGCTCTCTGTTCGGCCAGCTTCGTCTGTTTTCGACGCCTGCCCAGATCAGTCAGTTGGAGCAGTTGCAGAATATGATGCAGATGATGGAGACCATGCAGCAGATAAGCAGCACGATGTCGGTTCTGCAGGAAATGTTTCCGGATCTGGCTTTTGATCCGGATGCGGCTCCGCCTTTTGCCTCCGGCTCTGTCTTCCCCGGTCAGGAAAGCGCAGAGTCCGCGCAAAACGGCGGTTTTTCTATGATGGATATGATGCTTAGTATGCTCACGCCGGAGCAGAGAAGTATGTACGAAACGTTTTATCGGACGGAAGAAAGCGCCCCACCAGACGACGCCGCGCCCACAGACGGAAACTGCGCCGTTTGACGCATAACAGTTTATCACATGACAGTTTGACACATAACAAAAAGAAGCTCATTTCGGAGGTAATCTATGGGAACCGACTGGATGGACGATCCGGCTGTCGCCCACATCGACAGAGCCAAACTCGATTTTCTGCAGTCACTTGTGTTTGACAGTAAAAATCTGACCAAAGAGCAGATGATGCCGTTTTTCATGGCGGTCATCCAAAAAAGCAGGGAACGCAACATCCGTTTCAGTAAAGAAGAAGTAGATATCATCAGCTCAGCAATCCGCAGACATTCCTCCAACGAGGAACTCGGCATGATTGATAAGCTGATGAAACTGCGCGAAAACAAAATCTGACCGCCGTCTTACTTCTGCACGATATTGACGATCCTGCCGGGAACATAGATCTCTTTTACAATCGTCCCGGTCAGTTTATCCGCCACCGTCTCTTTGGCCTTGGCGATAACGTCGTCCTTCGGATCGTCCTTGCCGATCTGCAACGTAGCGCGCGTCTTGCCGTTGATCTGGATGGCGATCTCTACGGTATTCTCCACCGTTTTGGCCTCGTCATATACCGGCCATGCCGTCTGGTAGAGCCTGCCCTCGAAGCCGGTCGCCTGCCATAACTCCTCGGTGATATGCGGCGCCACGGGATTTAACAGGGTAATTAACGTCTTGAACTCTCCCTTTGTAACGGCATTTTTCTTATAAAACTCATTGACCAGCGCCATCATAGCCGCGATCGCCGTGTTGTATTTCAGATTTTCAAAATCGTTGTCAACCTTCTTGATCGTCTGGTGCATTCTGGTCTCTAAGTCGGAGGAATACCCCTCCTCCTGCGTCATGATATCCTGCAGCTTCCAGACTCTCTCCAGAAACCGGCGGCAGCCCTTGACGCCGTCCTCGCTCCACCCGGCGCTCAGTTCAAAAGCGCCGATGAACATCTCGTAAGTCCTGAGTGTGTCCGCGCCGTACTCGGTCACAATGTCGTCGGGATTCACCACGTTTCCCAGCGACTTGGACATCTTTACGACTGGATGCTCCGCCATCTCGCCGTATTTCTCCTTTAACATCTCGCGGGCAGCTTTTTCGCTGCCGTATTCCGCCACCAGCTTCTCCTGCTCTTTGGCGGGCAGATTGGCAAAATTATGCGGGTTCAGTCCCAGAATCATGCCGTGGGACGTCCGCTTGGAATAAGGCTCCGGGCAGGGCACTACGTTCTGGTCATAGAGAAATTTGTGCCAGAATCTGGAATACAACAGATGCAGCGTAGTATGCTCCATACCGCCGTTGTACCAGTCCACGGGCATCCAGTATTCGAGGGCTTCCCTGCTGGCCAGTGCGTCGGGATTTGCGGGGTCTGTATAGCGCAGGAAATACCATGACGAACCCGCCCACTGCGGCATGGTGTCCGTCTCCCGTTTGGCCGGCCCGCCGCAGCATGGGCACACGGTGTTTACCCAGTCCGTCATAAGCGCCAGCGGGGATTCTCCGTTGTCGGTGGGCATATAGCTCTCCACATCCGGCAGCTCCAGCGGCAGCTCGCTCTCGTCGATCGGCACATAGCCGCACTTCTCACAGTGTACGATGGGGATCGGCTCGCCCCAGTAGCGCTGGCGGGAAAATACCCAGTCGCGCAGCTTAAAATTCGTCTTGGCGCAGCCGATACCTTTTTCTTCCAGAAAAGCGATCATCTTCGCCTTTGCCTCGTCCACGTTCAGTCCGTTCAGGAAGCCGGAATTGACCAGCGTACCCGTGGCCACGTCGGTATACACTTCCTCCTGCACGTCCCTGCCGCCGGCCACCACTTCTATGATCGGCAGCCCGAACTTCTTGGCAAACTCCCAGTCTCTCTCGTCGTGGGCGGGCACCGCCATGATCGCGCCGGTGCCGTAGCTCATCAGGACATAGTCGGATACAAAAATCGGGATCTCCACGTCATTGACGGGATTGACGGCTATCAGGCCGTCGATGCGGACGCCGGTCTTCTCTTTGGCCAGCTCCGCGCGCTCAAAATCAGACTTTCTGGCCGCCTGCTCGCGGTACGCCTCGATCTCGCTCCAGTTTTTGATATCGTCTTTGTATTTGTCCAGCAGCGGATGTTCGGGAGACATTACCATATAGGTGACGCCAAACAACGTATCACACCGGGTTGTGTAGATACGCATCTTATCTTCTTTGCCTTGGATGGTAAAATCCACTTCCGCGCCGGTGGATTTCCCGATCCAGTTTTTCTGGGACACCTTGACGCGCTCCACGTAGTCTACCGTGTCGAGTCCTTGGATCAGCTTGTCGGCGTACTCGGTGATCTTGAGCATCCATTGGCTCTTTACCTTGCGCACCACTTCGGAACCGCAGCGCTCGCACACGCCGTTCACCACTTCCTCGTTGGCAAGGCCCACCTTGCAGGAAGTACACCAGTTGATCGGCATCTCGGCTTTGTAGGCGAGTCCGGCCTTGAATAGCTTCAGAAAGATCCACTGCGTCCATTTATAATAGCCGGGATCGGTGGTATTGACCTCTCTGTCCCAGTCAAAGGAATATCCGAGGGAATGCAGCTGGTTTTTAAAACGCTGCACATTATTCTGGGTTACGATCTTCGGATGGATGTGATTCTGGATCGCATAGTTTTCCGTCGGAAGGCCGAACGCATCCCATCCCATCGGGTACAGTACGTTGTAGCCCTGCATCCTCCTCTTTCTCGCCACGATATCAAGCGCCGTATAAGGTCTTGGATGTCCCACGTGAAGCCCCTGTCCCGACGGATAGGGGAACTCTACCAGCGCGTAATACTTCGGCTTGGAGTAATCGTCCGAAGTCTTAAACGCCTTCTCGTCATCCCACACCTTCTGCCATTTTGATTCCACTTCCCGGTGATTGTATACTTCTGCCATCTCGTCTTCCTCTCTGTCCGCTTTTGCTCAGATCCTCCCGCGGCAGGCCGCGCCATCATTCCGGCGGCGGTCACTGTCCTGCCATCGCCTGCGGAAACATAACCATTTTACTATACTAGGGGGATTTGTCAAGTCCGCGCGGCACAGACACACGCATCTCTTGCAAGGCAGGCAAGCCGAGCTCAGCCGCGACTGCTGGGCTCCATCGCCTCCACACATAGGAAATGGGACACCATGGCAGTGTCCCATCCCTATGTAAAACCTTCTCTATACCGCTATAGCCGGTTATAGCAAAACCGCAAGGCACTTCCCCTTTATGCCTCGCCGCCAGCCTCAGCGACTTTGCCGGCTCTGGCTTCCACTTCTTTCTGCTGTACGTCGGCAGGCGCCTGCTCGTACCTTACAAATTTATATTGATAGGTGCCGCGTCCTCCGGTCATGGAACGCAGATCCGTGCAGTATCCGTTCAGGCACGCAACGGGAAGATCCGCCTCTATCGTCGTCTTGCCGTCGCCCGCGGGATTCATGCCGAGCACGCGCCCTCTCCGCTTATTCAGATCGCCCATGACATCGCCCGTATAGGAATCGGGTACGGTGACCTGCAGATTGGCGATGGGCTCCAGCAGCACCGGCCCCGCCTCCATAAAGCCTTTTTTGAACGCCTGAATCGTAGCCATCTTAAACGCCATCTCGGAAGAATCTACGGGATGATAGGAGCCGTCGTAGAGCACCGCCTTGACACCCACCACCGGATAGGCCGCAAGAGGCCCGCTCGCCACGGAATCCTGAAGGCCCTTTTCCACAGCAGGGAAGTAGTTTTTGGGCACGGAGCCTCCCACGACCTCCTGCTCGAACACAAACGGTTTCTCCAGATCGCCCGACGCCTCAAAACGCATCTTGACATGGCCGTACTGTCCGTGTCCGCCCGACTGTTTCTTATACTTATATTCCACATCGGATTTCTTGCGGATCGTCTCCCGATAGGCGATCTTGGGATCTGACAACTCGATCTCCGCCTTGTATTCGTTCAATAGCCTGCTGGCCACCACATCCAGCTGGAGCTCGCCCATGCCGTACAGAAGCGTCTGCTTATTTTCCGCGTCGTTGACGATCCAAAGCGTCTGATCCTCGTGCTTCATCTTCTGCAGCGCCTGCGACACCTTATCCACATCCGCCTTGTTCTTCGCGCGGTAACGTTTCACCGTGTAAGGCGTGGAAATCTCGGTCTTGCCGTAACGGATCGTCCTCGCTTTCGTGGAGAGCGTGTTGCCGGTTCTGGCCGCCGTCAGCTTGGCGATCGCGCCGATGTCGCCCGCATGGAGCTCCTTGACCTCGATGGGCTTACTGCCCTGCAGCACATAGAGCTTGCTGATTTTCTCCTCCACTTCCTTCTCGTCGTTGTAGATCACATCATCGCTCTTGAACACGCCGGAGCAGACTTTGATCAGCGAATATTTCCCGATAAACGGGTCCACGATCGTCTTAAAGATATACGCCGACTTTGCCTTGGAAAAATCGTAATTGGCTTGGAAAATCTCGTTCGTCTTCAAATCGACGCCCGCCAACTCGCGGTTCTCCGGGCTCGGCATATATTTCACGATATCGTCCAGCAGCGTATAGATTCCCTGGCAAAGTATGTTGGAGCCCATGGACATCGGCACGATGCTGCCGTCCAGAACGTTCGCCCGCAGCGCCGCGCGGATCTCCGCCTCCGAGAACGAATCGCCGTTAAAATATCTCTCCATAAATTCTTCGCTTGTCTCCGCCACCGCCTCCATCAGGGTGTCTCTGCAGATCTGCAGATTTTCCTTGCTATATTCCGGCATATCGCATTCCACGACTTCCTTGCCCTCCCAGCGGTACGCCTGCTCGGTGATGACGTTGATATATCCCACAAATTTCTCATTTTCACGGATCGGCAGATGGAACGGCGCGATCTTCTTGCCGTATTTGGCGGTCAGATCCTCCACCACCTGACGGAACGATGCGTTGTCGATATCCATATCGGTGACGAACACAAACCGCGGCAGCTTATACTTGTCGCATATCTCCCATGCCTTCTCGGTGCCGACTTCCACGCCGGCCTTACCGGATACGACGATAATAGCGGCGTCGGCGGCGCTCACGGCCTCCTCCACCTCGCCCACGAAATCAAAAAAGCCGGGCGTATCCAGAACATTGATCTTTACCCCTTCCCACTCCACGGGAATCACGGACGTGGTGATGGAAATATGCCGTTTCTGCTCCTCCTTGCCGAAATCGCTCACGGTGTTGCCATCATCCACCTTGCCCATTCTGGAAGTGATGCCGGACAGATAAGCCATCGCCTCTGCCAGACTGGTCTTGCCGCAGCCGCCGTGCCCCAGCAGAACCACATTACGAATCTTGTCAGTTGTGTAGATATTCATTGTCAGTCTCCATTCTGAAGCGTTTACGCGACAGGGCGGCAAAAACCGCAACAATAGCTTCCGTCCGCCATCGGACTGTCCGGGACGCTCCGGCCCAAACAGTCGAACGGACTATGTCCGTTCTGTGAAACAACCGGCAATCCGCGTGATGCCGCGCCGCCGATGTCCACACTGCGCATCCTCCAGTTCCGTTATCCCGCTGCGATTGGGCAGATTGTTCCTTTTCCAACGTCCCCAAGCACAAACCGTAAGTATATTTTACTAAATTTCCGCAATCATTTCAATATCTTTTATGCACTTTACCAAAAAACAGTTCATCCAGCCGTCCAGCCTGAGGAAAAACCGTGCTTGCACGAGTTTTTCTGAAGACTGGATGGCTGAGGGAGCGCCCGCATATGAGCAAAGGCAGGCGCGCAACGCCGGAAAGCGCGGCAGCGCGGCTTTGCGAATGGCGCGATGAATTATCTGATATACCCTTTTTTCTTTGCATAATCTCCAATAAGAAAAGCAGCAGCCAAAACAAACAGAATAAATACAGACAAGATATCCCAGACATCCATGACAGGCCCTCCTATCATTTTGGACAAGACACTGTTGATCAAAAAGGTAAACGGAATCGCAAACAAGAAGGTCAATCCTGTCGCCAGCAGTTTTCGTTCTTTCAGCCGACGATATATCACATAAATGATCCACAAAAATACAAGTGAAATCATCGACATAACCGCACCGATGCGGAATACCTCTTTGACTTTCAGTAAAATACTTAATAGATACATAAACGGTACAATGAGAATGCTCATAGCAATCATCGCTATCAGCACACCTTTCTTTCCCAGCAAGATCACCGGAAAAGAGACGATCCATGCAGCCAGAACAGAGCTAAGCACAATAAGCGACCATGTCAGCGTTCCCGAAATAGCGATATCACAGACGCAGCATACCATAATGCCAATCACCATAGCGATTGTGTATAGAACTGCTATGATGGCGTTCCTGTTCATATGATTCTCATCTTTTCTTTGTAATTCAATAAGGTTTTCATTTGCTTTTTCTTCATAATGATTCTGATTCATTTCTATCCTCTCCCCGCTTAACAGTTCGTTGACCGTAACATCTAAAATATGGCAAAGTTCCAGCATAATAGAGGAATCGGGCATACATTTTCCCGTTTCCCATTTAGAAACAGCTCGGTCGGTGATGTTCAGCTTTTCTGCTAACTGCGCCTGCGTCAATCCTTTTTCTTTTCTGCAGCCTGCGATAAACTTTCCTATCTCCGTTTGATTCATGACAATATGCCTCCTTTCATGCCTCACTTTACCATCTGAATCTGTTTTCGTACATGAACTGTAAGTAGAAGTAGCAAACTCAACCGCCGGTTGGGAGACCACCGCCAGAGCAAGATTATGCCTCGCCCACAATTCTTATAAATTGTATCCTCACGCAATTCTTGCGGGTTGTAGCTCACCCACATCCTTGCTGGTTGTGCCACGCAAGCAATTCTCCTCTTGTAGCGGCATGACCAAAATGGTATACTTATTTCAGTATAATGTGAAAATATCATCCACCCTGCCGGATGCGCTCGTGCGTCCGGCAGGCCACAGAAAGGCGCAGAACATGGATACTCTTACCTGCGGTTTTATCGGGCTGGGGCTGATCGGCGGCTCCATCGCCAAGGCGCTGCGCGCCGCCGTGCCTGACGTACATATTATCGCCTGCGACACAAACGCCTCCTCTCTCGCATTAGCGAAGGAGGAACATATCGTCAACGAGACCGCCGCCGCTATCGACGTGACTTTTTCCCGCTGCGATTACATCTTTTTGTGCGCGCCGGTGTCCTGCAACAACGAAAACCTCGCGAAGCTGAACCAATTTCTATCGCCCCGCACCATCGTCACCGACGTCGGCAGCGTCAAGACCGGCATCCACAGACAGATCGAAGCGCTGGGACTGCAGCGGCAGTTTATAGGCGGCCACCCGATGACCGGTTCGGAGCGGTTCGGCTATGCCAATTCCAATGCCGCGCTTCTGGAAAACGCCTACTATATCCTGACGCCGTCGGAGGAAACTACGTCGGAACAGGTGGACGCTTACCGGCGTCTCGTGGAATCGCTGGGCACCATTCCGCTGATCCTTCATTACGAGGAACACGATTACGTCACGGCTGCGATCTCCCATCTTCCTCATGTGATCGCGGCTTCTCTGGTCAATCTGGTCAAAAATGCGGATTCCCGGGAAGGCATCATGAAGATGGTGGCCGCAGGCGGCTTCAAGGATATCACAAGGATCGCGTCGTCCTCCCCCGATATGTGGCAGCAGATCTGCCTGACCAACACGGAAAATATCTCCAAGCTGCTGAAGGACTATATCAAATCGCTGAACGACGTGGTCTTCTGCCTCGATTACCGGGCGGAAAACGCCCTCTACGACTTCTTTGAAACGGCCAGAAACTACCGGGAGTCCTTTCAGGATGTCTCCAGCGGCCCGCTGAAAGCGGAGTACGTCTTTACGGTGGACATCGCCGATAAGCCCGGCGCCATCGCCGCCATCGCTTCGCTATTGGCCGCCCACGACGTCAGCATCAAAAATATCGGCATCAACCACAACCGCGAGTTTGCCGAGGGCGCGCTGCGCATCGAGTTCTATGATCGGACGGCTCTGGAGAGCGCCATAGAGATCATGACAGAGGGCGGCTACAGGCTGCACACCAAAAAATAACCAGACGAATGGAGATACACATGACACTCAGCAAAGCAACACGATTACGGGGCGAGATCACCGTGCCCGGCGACAAATCCATCTCCCACAGGGCCGTGATGTTCGGCGCCTTGGCCGACGGCACGACGGAGGTGACCAATTTCCTGCAGGGAGCGGACTGTCTCTCCACGATCGACTGTTTCCGCCGAATGGGGATCGACATCGAAAATACGCCGGAGCGCATTCTGATCCACGGCAGAGGACTGCACGGCCTGAAAGCGCCTTCTTCCGCTCTGGATGCGGGCAATAGCGGCACTACCACCCGCCTGCTCTCGGGAATCCTCTCGGCGCAGCCGTTTGTCACCACGCTGACCGGCGACGCTTCCATACAGAAACGCCCCATGCGCCGCATCATAGAGCCGTTGTCGCTGATGGGCGCGGATATCGCCAGCGTAAACGGCAACGACTGTGCGCCGCTGCGCATCGCGGGCGCGCCGCTGCACGGCATCAGCTACCGTTCCCGGATCGCGTCCGCGCAGGTAAAATCCGCCATTCTGCTGGCAGGACTGTACGCTGACGGCGTCACCAGCGTCACGGAACCGGCCCTCAGCCGCAACCACACGGAGATTATGCTGCGGTATTTCGGCGCCGACGTCACCTCCGAAGGCACCACCGCTTCCGTCCTCCCCGAACCGACGCTGACCGGCCAAAAGATCAGCGTGCCCGGCGATATCTCGTCGGCGGCCTATTTTATCGCCGCCGGACTGCTGGTTCCGGATTCCGAGATCCTAATCCGGAATGTAGGGATCAATCCCACCCGCAGCGGCATCCTGACCGTGGCGCAGGCCATGGGCGGCGACATCACTTATCTGAACGTCCGCGACGAAGGCGAGCCCACCGCCGACCTGCTGGTAAAATACAGCCAGCTCCACGGCACCGTCATTGAGGGGGATCTGATCCCCACCCTGATCGACGAGCTGCCAATCATCAATATCATGGCCGCCTGCGCGGAAGGCACTACCGTAGTCAGAAACGCCGAGGAACTGAGGGCCAAGGAGTCTAACCGCATCGACGTTATGGTGGAACATCTGAGTGCCATGGGATGCCGCATCACGGGAACGGACGACGGCATGGTCATCGAGGGCGGCAGCCCGCTCCATGGCACGGTGATCGATCCCCACATGGATCATCGGATCGCCATGAGTTTTGCCGTCGCGTCGCTGGTGGCGGAGGGAGAAACAAAAATAACCGACAACGACATTGTCGCCGTCAGTTATCCGCATTTCTATGATGACCTGCAAAAGCTGACCTGCTGAAAAAGCTGACTTGCTGAGAAAACCGGCCCGCCGGAAATTATTTTTCCGATAAGCAGTCCGGCAAAAAAACAATCCGGCAAAGCGCCGGCCCGCCGCGGTCAGTCCGACAACTTCACCAGCAGCCGGTTCAGGAAATACGACACCACCATGCAGACAATCCCCGCCACGCCGCCATACCAGTTCAGCGCCACGTCGGTCATCTGGAAATGCCGCCCCGATATGTACTGCTTAAAATACTCGGTATAATAGGCCAGAAAATAGCAGACGCCGCCGGACAACAGGATGCCGACGATCCGGAAATATCCGCTGCATATCACCATGCTGACAAACGCCGTCACCAGCCCCACCACAAAGAACAACGCCAGATGCGCGCCATAGCGCATCATCAGACTGACCGTTTCGATCTGCTCCGCCGTCGGATCTGCAAAGACGCCGGACGCGATTTTTCCGGCCACGCGCATGGTCAGGCCCGTCGAGCGAGCGCCGTTCTGGAACGACACCAGCAGGACGAAGAACAGAAGCATCGCCAGCGCCGCCAGCGATGCGGCGATCACAATCAGCCGCAGCCATAGTTTTGCAACATTTTTCTTTTTCATATCCACGCGGCTTCCCGCTCTCATTCCCCAAAAGTCTCGATCGTGTCATAGGCGGCGATCCGGCTGGCGTCCTGCTCGGACATACCGATAAAGATCGCGCCGTACTCATATCTGCCGTCCTCTCTGTCCGCCGCGCGCACGATCTCCAGGAATGCGTGCAGCACCTCTTTGGTCCAGATCGTCAGAAAAGACTCGTAAACGGCGCCTTTTTCCAGCCGTTCGCCGCACACAAAGCCGACTCCCGTCTTGGAGGCGTCCGTCACCTCGATATTGACCTCACGCGGCTCTCCCTCGGCGTCCATCCGCTTGATGAGCAGCTTGGAGACCAGCTCCATTCTTCTGTTTTTTCTTCTTTCTTCCATACCCCTGTTCCCTCTCGTCTTTCTCTCCGTTTGGGTGCCTACCCCTGCTTTCTCTCGTTTCCTCTGCGTTTCAGAGCTCTACTACAGTTCTCTCTCTGTTCCGCAGCCTGCCCCTGTTCCCTCTCGTTTTCTCTCCGTTCCGGAGCATTCCCACTATTCTGCTATTCTGCTTCACCCGGCTCTTTTTGAAAAGAATCGGTGATAAACATCGCGTCGCCGAAGCTGAAGAAACGATACCGCTCGCGAACCGCCTCCTCATAGGCGCGCATAATATTCTCCCTGCCCGCCAGCGCCGACACGAGCATCATCAGCGTGGATTCCGGCAGATGGAAATTGGTGATCAGGCAGTCCGTAGCCTTAAATCGATACCCCGGATAGATAAAGATATCCGTATTGCCGCTGCCCGCCGTGATCCTGCCGTCTTCGTCCGCCGCGCTCTCCACGGTGCGGCAGCTCGTAGTTCCCACACAGATAATACGGCTGCCCCGCGCTTTCGCCCGGTTGATCCGCGCCGCCGCTTCCTCCGTCACCTGATAAAATTCCTCGTGCATATGGTGATCCAGAATATTTTCCGTCTTCACCGGACGGAACGTTCCCAGTCCCACATGAAGCGTCACATAGACGAGCTCCACGCCTTTCTGTGCGATCTGCTCCAGCAGCGCCTCTGTAAAATGCAGTCCCGCCGTGGGCGCCGCCGCCGATCCGTCGTACTTCGCATAGACGGTCTGATAGCGCGTACCGTCCTCCAGCTTCTGCTTGATATACGGCGGCAGCGGCATCTCTCCCAGCCTGTCCAGCGCCTCCTCAAAAATACCGTCGTAGGTAAACCGAACCAAGCGGCTGCCCTCCTGTGCGATATCAATCACCTCCGCCCGCAGGCTGCCGTCTCCGAAGCTGACCTTCGCGCCGGGCCGCAGCTTCCTGCCCGGTCTGACCAGCGTCTCCCAGACATCGTCCTCCCGGCGTTTCAGAAGTAGCACTTCCACCGCCGCGCCGGTGTCCTCCTTCACGCCCAGCAGTCTGGCCGGTATCACTTTGGTGTTATTTAAGACCAGACAGTCGCCGGGCCGCAGATACTCCGCAATCTCCCGGAAAATATGGTGTTCTGTCCGCCCCGATTCCTTGTGCAGCATAAGCAGCCGCGAACCCGAACGATCCTGCAGCGGAACCTGTGCGATCAGCTCCTGCGGCAGATCATAATAAAAATCCGATTTTTTCAGTTGCTCCCTCATAGACGGCTGTCTCCCCGGCTGACGCTGCCCGCCGCATATGGCGGGCGTATCTTTCTTTTCTCAGAGGGAGGCATGATTTAAAAACGCCACATAGCCCCTCTTGGTCTCATAGACATCGGCCTTGCTGGTAGCCTCCCAAGGCGCGTGCATATTCAGCACCGCCACGCCGCAGTCGATTACGTTCATGCCGTACAGTGCAAGGATATAGGCGATCGTGCCGCCGCCGCCCAGATCCACCTTGCCCAGCTCCGCCGTCTGGAAGT
The DNA here is from genome assembly GCA_947630025.1 of uncultured Lachnospiraceae bacterium. GTDB lineage: Bacteria > Bacillota > Clostridia > Lachnospirales > Lachnospiraceae > UBA3282. The sequence goes on along the minus strand of CANRFZ010000007.1, from coordinate 76,539 downwards.
TGACCTTTTCCTTCTCAAAAATAGACCTGATATGCCCGATATATTCCGCGTTCGCGTCGTTGGAGCCGGACTTGCCGCGGGAGCCGGTAAACTTGTTGAATACCATGCCGCAGCCCAGAAACGCCACGTTCTTCTTGTCGAAGCTGGAGGCATAGGTAGGATCGAACGCGCTGCTCACATCAGAGGACAACATACAGGAATGCGCCAGACATCTGCGCAGGTTGAGTTCACTGTACCCGCCCGTCAGCGCCATCACTTCCGCCACCGCGTTTTCAAAGAATTTCGACTGCATTCCGGTGGCCCCGACGCTTCCGATCTCCTCCTTGTCCACGAGGATGCAGCAGGCGGTACGCTCCGTCTGTCCGATCTCCAGCATCGCTTTCAGCGAGGAAAAGGCGCACACCCTGTCGTCCTGTCCGTAAGAGAGGATCATGCTTCTGTCAAAACCTGCCTCCCGCGCCCTGCCTGCGGGAACGACCTCCAGCTCCGCGGAGATAAAGTCTTCCTCCTCGATGCCGTAGGTTTTCTGCAGGATATCGATAATGCCCTTCTTGACCGCATCTTTGGCGGCGTCCTTTTCCGCATCGTTGTCCTTGCCCTTGGCGGTTCTGCCGCCCAGCACCAGCGGCTTATTACCGACGATGATGTCCAGTGCCTCGCCTTCGATTACTTTATTCGCCTTCTTTTCCATCTGCTCCTGTGCCAGATGAATCAGCAGATCGGAGACGAAGAATACCGGATCGTCTTCTTCCTCGCCGACGTTAATCTCTACGGTCGTTCCGTCCTTTTTGGCCACAACGCCGTGGATGGCTAACGGGATCGTCACCCACTGGTATTTCTTCACGCCGCCATAGTAGTGCGTGTCCAGATAGGCGAAGCCGCCGTCCTCATAGAGCGGATTCTGCTTGATGTCCAGACGCGGGGAATCGATATGCGCGCCGAGGATGTTCATCCCTTCCGTCATGCCCTTTCGTCCGATCTGGAACATCGCGATCGACTTGTTCATCCATACGGAATATACTTTGTCGCCCGCCTTCAGCTTCCTGCCGGCGCCAATCAGACTGTCCAGCTCCTTATAGCCCGCTTTTTCGATCGTATTGACGATGACGTCGATACACTCCCGCTCGGTCTTGCCGTTGTCCAGAAAGTCCATATACTCTCTGGCAAAGGCGTCCACTTCCTTTCCCTGTTTTGCGGTGTAATTTTCCCATGTGTTTTTGTGTTCCATAACAATGCCTCCATTCAGTCTTCTTTCTCAGCTTCTCAGCTCGATCCCCAGTCCTTCCAGACCGTTCAGAATCTTGCGCATGGCGCCGGCGATATCGCTCTCCTCCAGCGTCCTGTCCTTGGCGCGGAACGTGATGGAATACGCCACGGACTTATAGCCCTCCTTAATCTGGTCGCCCTCGTAGATATCAAAAAGCTGATAATCTTCGAGGATTCTGCCGCCCCGCTGCACGATGACGGCCTCGATCTGCCCAGCCAGCACATCCTTAGGCACGACCATGCTGATATCCCGCGCCACCGCCGGATATCTGGCGATGCCCTCGTACTTGCGGTCAAACGTCGCAAACGGAAGGACGGAAGGCATATCCAGCACGGCGACATAGGCTCTGGTCTTTAAGTCATAATTGTCGCACACTTCGGGGTGAACCTCTCCCAAGAAGCCCACCGTCACGCCTTCATAGACGATGTCCGCCTGTCTGCCGGGATGCAGATAGTTCCTGCCGGCATGGGGATCATAGACGGCTTTTTTGCGCATACCGATGCTGTCAAAAAATTCTTCCACCACGCCTTTCATCGTAAAGAAATCGCAGTCTCCGTACATTCCCAGCGTAAACTGCATCCGCTCGTCGGGCAGCTCGGTCAGCGGCAGCGCCTTGGGCACGTAGATGTTTCCCAGCTCGTAGAGGCGCACATCCTTGTTCCTTCTGTTGTAATTGGTGGCCAGACTGGTCAGCATACCGTTCAGGGAGAGCGTCCGCATCACGGAGAAGTCCTCCCCCAGCGGATTGGCGATCGTGATCGCTTTCCGCGCCGGATCGTCTTCGTCCAGCAGCAGCCTGTCAAACACTCTGGGGCTCTCGAACGAGTAGCACATCCCCTGTGAAAAGCCGCAGTACTCCGCGATATCCCTTGCCTTCTGCTCGATGCGCAGCTTAAAAGGCAGCCTGCCGGTAGTGGCCTCCCCTGTGGGAAGCGTGGTAGGGATTCTGTCGTAGCCGTACATCCGCGCCACTTCCTCCGCCATGTCGCAGGGGCGCAGGAGATCCTGACGGAACGTGGGCGCCGTCAGCGTATCTGACGCCGGATCGTACGTGATCTCCAGCCGCCGGAAAATATCCAGCATTTCTTCCCGGGAGATATCGGTGCCCAGCAGCCTGTTGTATCTGTCCGGCTCGAACGGAAGGACGACCTTTTCTTTCAGCGGGCCGTGCACGTCCACGATGCCGTCCGCCACTTCGCCGCAGCCCAGCTCCTCGATCAACTGGCACGCCCGGTTGATGGCCGCCTCCGCGTTATAAGGATCGAGCCCTTTTTCAAATTTGCCAGACGCATCGGTCCGAAGGCCGATCCGCTTGGCGGATTTGCGGATGTTGGCGCCGTTAAAGGTGGCCGCCTCAAACAGTACGGTCTTCACGTTGTCCGTAATCATGGAGTTTTCGCCGCCCATGATGCCCGCGATGCCGACCTCTTTCTCGGCGTCGCATATCATCAGCACATCCCTGTCCAGCTTCCGCTCCTGTCCGTCCAGCGTGCGGAACGTGTCGCCGTCCTTTGCACGGCGGACGATAATCTTACGGCCCGCGATCGTGTCCAGATCATAGGCGTGCATGGGCTGGCCGTATTCCTCCATCACATAGTTTGTGATATCTACCAGATTGTTGATCGGTCTGATGCCGCTGGCCGCGAGACGCCGCTGCATCCATTTGGGCGACGGGCCGATCTTGATATTCGTACATACTCTCGCGCAGTAGCGGGGGCAGAGCTCCTGATCCTCCACCTCGACGGAGATGTAATCCGCCGCCTTTTCACCGCTGCCCCGGACGCTGACGTCGGGCGGACAGAACGGCTGGTGGAAGGTAGCCGCCGCTTCTCTGGCGATCCCGATCACACTGTAGCAGTCCACACGATTTGACGTGATCTCATACTCAAACACGGTGTCGTGCAGGCCCAGCGCCTCGATAGCGTCCTCTCCCACCTCCACGTCGTCCCGGAACACATAGATGCCCCACTCCGGCGCTTCGGGATACATATTTCTGTCGGACCCCAGCTCCTCGATGGAGCACATCATGCCGTTGGACTCGACACCGCGCAGCTTTCCGGCCCGGATCGCGATACCGTCATCCGGGAGCGGGCCGCCGTCATGCCCTCCCGCGACTCTGCCGCCGTCCAGTACGACAGGGACTTTGTCCCCTTCCTTCACGTTGGGCGCACCGGTGACGATCTGGATCACCCCGCTCCCGATGTTGACCTGACACACGATCAGCTTGTCGGCGTCGGGATGCTTCTCGATCTTCTCGATCTGTCCTACGACAATCTTTTCCAGATTTTTGTCCAGCCTGCGGTATCCTTCCACCTTCGTTCCGGACAGCGTCATCGCATCCATGTATTCCTGATCCGTACAGGTAAGGCCGGGCACATACGCCCTGATCCATGATAATGCTGTATTCATTGTTCTCCTCCCATCTTAGAACTGTTTCAGGAAACGGATATCGTTCTCGTACAACAGTCTCATATCGTCGATCTCGTATTTTAACAGCGCGATCCTCTCCAGACCTACGCCGAATGCAAATCCGGTGTACTGCTCGGGATCGATCCCGCTCATCTCCAGCACGTGCGGGTGCACCATGCCGCAGCCCAGAATCTCGATCCATCCCTCGCCCTTGCAGAAACGGCATCCCGCGCCGCCGCATTTAAAGCAGGTGACGTCCATCTCCGCGCTGGGCTCCGTGAATGGGAAATGATGGGGCCTGAACTTTACCTTCGTGTCCGCGCCGAACAGTTCCTTGGCAAACTCCGCCAGCGTCCCCTTCAGATCCGCGAACGTGATGTTCCGGTCGATCACAAGCCCTTCGATCTGATGGAACGACGGGGAATGGGTGGCGTCCACCTCGTCGGAACGGAACACGCGCCCGGGCGCGATCATGCGGATCGGCAGCTTCCCTTTCTCCATCTCATGCACCTGCGTGGAGGATGTCTGTGTCCGCAGCAGGATATCCCCCGAAATGTAGAACGTGTCCTGCTCGTCCTTGGCCGGGTGGTCCGCCGGAATATTCAGCGCCTCGAAGTTGTAGTAGTCTTTCTCCACCTCGGGGCCTTCCACCACCTCATAGCCCATGCCGATGAAAATGCGCTCCACTTCTTCCAGCGCGATGGTGTTCGGGTGGCGGTGTCCGACGTTGTTCTTCCTGCCGGGGAGCGTCACGTCGATCACTTCCCTTTTCAGTTTCGCCTCGCGGACGGCCTTCTCCATCTTCTTCACCGACTCGTCCAGCATTCTCTCGATTTCTTCCCGTGTCTCGTTGACGAGCTGCCCCACCTTGGGCCGCTCCTCCGGCGCCACATCCTTCATGCTCTTTAACACGGCAGTCAGCTCGCCTTTTTTGCCGAGAAAATTGACTCTGACATCGTTTAATTTTTCCAGCGCGTCGCTCGCCTCTATCTGACGAAGCGCCTCCGCCCTGATCTGCTCCAGTTTTTCTTTCATGAAAATCTCCTTTCCCGCAACGTATTTTCAGCATCATAAGCTGAAACATAAAAAAATCCCATGTGCATACAGACACATGGGACGAAGCTTCCGGTCCGTCACTCTCCTTATTCTAGTAGAGTCGCGCCGGAATGTCAAGACTTTCGCCCGGCAAAAATTTTATAGATCGGGCCGAAATACCGATTGATGTGCGCGCCGATCAGCACAATATACATCAGCATATAAAACCAGAACATCAAAATCACCACCGTCGTCAGCGTTCCGTATGTACCGAAGCCGTTAAAATTGTCCACATAGACAGAAAAGATGTAGGACGTCACGCTCCATACCACGGCGGCAAAGGCCGCCCCCGGAAGCTGCTCCTTAAACCGGGTTTTCTTGTTCGGCACATAGGCGTAGATCAGGGCAAACGCAAAGGTCAGCACCACCCACGACAACAGGAAGCGGAAGTGCATACTGTACTGCATCATCGCATCCACCGCCGGAATATCCGTCCGCAGCAGATTCAGGATGACATTTCCGAAAACCATGCCGAACAGCGCCATAACGGTGGCCGCCAGCATGATCACGGTGTAGATGCAGGCGATAAACCGGATGACGAAATAGTTCCGCTTCTCGATCAGGTCATTGACCGCGTTCAGCCCGTTCATCAGCGCCAGCATCGCCTTGGATGCCGACCAGACCGTCACGATGGCAAATACCGTAATCGTTCCCGCCGTCCTGTCGTACACATCGGATATGACGCTCACCACCAGACCGTTCATCGCATCCGGCGTAAATCTGGTAATGGCGCTGATCAGATTGCTCTCCGTCACCGCCGTGTACGGCAGGATCGCGCAGAGGGACATCAGAAGCGGAATCATCGACAGAAACAGAAAGAACGCGGTGCTGGCCGCAAAAGCCGCTATGTTCTTCTTGGTCATCTGCCAGCCGAAATCCTTTAAAATATAAAAAAGTCTGGATATTGTCTTCATAACCCACCCGGTAACCGTTCTGCGGACATCTGTCAGCCTTCCTCCGCGCCGTCCGGCCTGCCGGTGACACATCCCCGGAAAAAGAAAGACAGGATCTGTTCGCAGGACGCGCCGTTGTGCCCCATGGCTCTGGCCGCGTTCTGCGACATACCAACGCCGTGTCCGTATCCGCCGCCGGTCAAAGTATAGCTTACCACATTCCCCTGCTCTTTTCCAGTTTCGATTACAAAAAATCCGCTGGGCAGAAGCTGCGCCGGCGTCACGGTGCTGCCGTCCTGCCGCACGGCTTCGCTTTGCCGGTCGCACAGGACGTACCGTATGTGATATTCCCCTGTCACTTTGTAAACCGCCCGCGCCGTCACGATCTGCAGCTCCCTGGCCACGCCGCCGGGTCCCCGCCCTGTGATGGCCAGCTCCCGGATGCCGCCCTCCGCCGCGTCCCCGGCGACGGGCTCCGACACGTAATAATCGTCGCCCGCCTTGGTCAGCACGGACTGGGGGCTTGCCTGATACCGCTCCCGCAGCCGCTCCAGCAGGCCGTCCGCGTCCAGCGTCTCCACGGTATACGTCCAGCGGTACCACGGTTCGCCGCTCTCCAGATCCTCCTCATGCGCCGTCGTGATAAAACGCCGGAACGTCTCCTCGTCCTCCAGTCCTTCCGCCGCGCCGCCGTCCCACGTCAGCCGGAGAGCCTGCAGATAGGGCAGCGCCGCCGCATCCCCGCTCTGCCAGACCGACGCATCCGTTCCGGCTCCGCAGGAAGTGGAATAATAGTAATTCTGCGCGGGCGCGCCGTCCCGCAGCAGAAGCTGCCCTTCCGTCTCCTTCACCGCCGTGGTGGTGGCGGCGTTCTCGGTACAGTTGTGGTACACCTGATAGGAAGTGCTGTCGTCCACATGGGCGCCCAGCGCCGGAAGCCCCGCGTGCAGGATATACAGATAGGCGTAGGTTCTGGCACAGACCGCCTGCGCCTTCAACGCCTCCGCCGGATAGGAGGCGGGCATCTCGCTGGGCACTACGGCGTAGAGATATTCTTCCAACGGCAGCTCGTTGATCAGCACCATGCCGGTGCCGTCATGACAACACTCCACCGTGCCGCGGTATGCGATATCCTGCCGCTTAACGCCCTCCGCTTCTATGACGACCTTATCCGTCAGCGCGGCGCACCGGTAGCTTCTGCGCTCGCCCGCCTGTAGATCCGCGGCGGCGATGCGGATTTTCTGGCCGTCCACCGTAAGCGTCACCTCGTCGTGGTAATTGCCGCCCGTGGCCGTATTTTTGAGTAGGACGCGGATGCGGTCGGCATTCTCCCTGCGGGACACGAGACAGGCGCAGATCTTGCCGTCGTCGATGACATAGTCGGTGTCCGCATAGCCGATTCTGAGATCCGCCTTCCGCAGCGTCTCTAAGCTGCCGTAGAGCCTGTAGACTTCCAGCCCTTCCCCGATGGGGTACACGCCGCAGCCCTCGATCTCCATCCGGTCGTCCGACACCCACAACAGCCTGCCGTTGATCTTCTCCTGCTTCTCCCGGACTTCCGCGACAGCGCCGTCCCGAAACACCAGATCCGCGACGCTCTCCCGCTGCGCCTCCTGCGCGGCGGATGCCATAAACTCCGTCTGCCGGTAGAAGCACTGAAGCAGGCCGCCGCCGGACTCCATGATCCACACGTTTTGCAGCGTATGCTCTCCCGGCAGCTCTCCCACAACGGTGAGAAGCCGCCGGTCCTGTATGTATACCCTGACGCGCCGCAGGACTTCGTCCTCGAAGGCGTCGGACGCATATTCGTAGGCGGCGGTCATGGCCCCTTCCTCGGTGTACGCCTGCCTAGTCTGCGCATCCACACCCAGCAGGAACACTTCCGACTCCCAGACGGTGGAGGCCGGATGCAGATACGCCAGCATGACGGCATACGCCTCGTACCAGTCTTCCTTTAACAGAACATAGGATTCCTCATATTTTGCACTAAGATCCGGCAGCTTTCCCGCAGGCACATCCAGCGGCTGCACCAGCTCCAGGTACTGCCCGTAAGTGAGCGCCGCCTGCGGTTCCTGCCCCGCCCAGCCCTCCGGCAGCTCTGCGCCTGCGGCTTCCAGCAGGATCGCCGTGTCGCCGCGGCTTATGCCCTCGCCCTCCGGGATTTCCTTAGTGCGCCCGCGCCGCCCCAGCAGGAGGCAGACAAAAAAGAGCATTCCGCAGAAGATCAGCGCAAGTTTGACCGACTGTTTCGTTTGATTTCGCATAGGCTCCGATTCCGTACACAGAGAATAAGCAAAAGCAGCCGCTTGAAACGACTGCTTTTTCTTTCGTATCGCCCGAAATGCCGAATCCTGTCTTTTGACTCCTAGCAAAGCTAGGTGGGTAACCGCAGCCATCTTTCTGCCTTCCCCTGCACAAAGCCCGAAGCCGGAGGCCTGACATCCGCATGGCAATATAGGAATCCCGTTTAAAGTATCTGTAGGTTCAAAACAACAGGATATAATCGCACATTTCAGGTTACTCTTATTATATCCGACACGGCGGCATATTACAACCGGATTTTATAAAATATGTCCTTTTTTCCGGAAATGCTTCGGAGGGATGCTATCTTTTCTGTTTCTTCTCCTTCTCCCGGTACATAAGCGCGTCCGCCTCACCGGTCAGACGGTCAAAGTTTTCCTTGCCCCGGTCGGTGTGCGCCGCGCCGACGCTGGCGGTAATTCCGCGCAGGCGGCTGTCTCCCGCGAACGCTTCGTTGAGTTTTGCGCCGATCATCCGACGTGTCTGCTCGATCTCCTCCGCCGAGCGCTCGCCCAGCATGACAATCTCAAACTCGTCCCCGCCGATTCTGGATATCAGGCCGTCCGTGATGCACTCCTGCAGCGTCCGGGCCGCAAGGACGAGCGCCTTGTCGCCCTCCGCGTGGCCGTAGATGTCGTTAATGCTCTTAAAGTGATCCAGATCGATGCCGAACACCGTAATGTGGTTCTGCCCTTCGTCCAGCCCTTCGATATATTCGTAGACGTACCTTCTGTTGTAAAGGCCCGTCAGCGCGTCCGTGCTGGCGTTTTTGATAAGCATCTGCTCATACATCTGCAGCTCCGTCACATCCAGCGCGACGCCCACCGTGCCCATGATGCTGCCGTCCAAGTCAAAGAGCGGGGATTTGTAAGTCTTGAGTTTGCGCATCTCGTTGCCGATTTTGATCGTTTCATCGAACACACAGGTCTGGCGCTTGTCCATAACCTCAAACTCCGACTCCATGCAGATATATTCGCCCTTCGCGTAATCGTCCGGCTTGATGTTCCATATATAGTAATGCCCGCGGCCCTCGATCTGCTCCATCGTCTTGCCCACCGTCCTGCAGAAGAAGTCGTTGACCTTCATATGCGCGCCCGTCTTATCCTTGTACCAGACCATATGCTCCACGCTATTGATCGTCGTGTCCAGATAATTGCGCGTCTGCCAGTAGTCCTTGCTCTCCTTACAGATCCGCTGCCATCTGGCGAACCGGAACCGCAGCTCTTTGGCCGCAACCGGAGCCGTCCAGATATCCGTCACTTTCTCAAGATCCGCCTCCTGCTCCATGATCTTCTCCGTCTGGTTCTTGCTCAAAATCAGGATGAGCTGCGCGCCCTCCTTCATATGATATGCCAGCCCGCGCAGCGCTGTCTGCGCATTTAAGCCCGTCAGGTCGGCGATGATCAGATCCGCCTTCGGCGTGAGCAGCTCCCTCGGCTCGGCGCTGCTGATGAACTCGTGCTTAAAGTGTTTCAGGGGCTCGATCTCTTTCAGCACATCGACCGGCTCCCTGCTCTGCCCGATGACATAGATACATAAATGACAGTGATACATACCAATCTCCATTCCGGAGCGCTTACGCGACGGCGGCGACGCGAATCTCAAATTCGCGTCTGCCATCAGAGGAATTTGTGACGCTCCGGCACAAATTCCCGTGTGCAAAATCAGCACATCAGTGTGATTTTGCACACTTTTCCTCCGTATTCCCAATCCTCTACACGCGCGGGCGCGGTTTTCTTCCGTCCTGTTTCCATTATATCTGTAGAACAGGGCGGAATGCAATACAAGTTTTTTGAATTACGGCTAGGATTTCTGTTGATTTTCTTCCGTTATCATGTATAATAAAGTCATATGGGCTATTGTTTTTTCACTTAATACTCCCAAAATTCAAAGAAAAGAGGTAAATCGAAATGGCACAAATTGATTTGAGCAAGTACGGCATCACCGGAACCACCGAGATCGTGCACAATCCTTCTTACGATATGTTATATGAAGAAGAGATCAAACCCGGTCTGGAGGGCTATGAGAAAGGCCAAGTCAGCGAGCTGGGCGCAGTCAACGTTATGACAGGTATCTATACGGGACGTTCCCCTAAAGATAAGTATATCGTTATGGACGCCAATTCCAAAGATACCGTTTGGTGGACTTCCGACGAGTACAAGAACGACAACCACCCCATGTCCGAGGAGGTCTGGGCTACCGTCAAGGATCTGGCAAAGAAAGAGCTCTGCAACAAGCGGCTTTTCGTCGTAGACGCATTCTGCGGCGCGAACAAGGACACCCGCATGGCGGTTCGCTTCATCGTTGAGGTTGCATGGCAGGCGCACTTCATCAAGAATATGTTCATCCAGCCTTCCGACGAGGAGCTGGCAGACTTCGAGCCCGATTTCGTAGTTTACAACGCATCCAAGGCAAAAGTTGAGAATTACAAGGAGCTGGGCCTCAACTCCGAGACCTGCGTTGCTTTCAACATCACCAGCCGCGAACAGGTTATCATCAACACATGGTACGGCGGCGAGATGAAGAAGGGTATGTTCTCCATGATGAACTACTATCTGCCGCTAAAGGGAATCGCTTCCATGCACTGCTCCGCCAACACGGATATGGACGGCAAGAATACGGCGATCTTCTTCGGTCTGTCCGGCACGGGTAAGACAACGCTTTCCACGGACCCCAAGCGTCTGCTGATCGGCGACGACGAGCACGGCTGGGACGACAACGGCGTGTTCAACTTCGAGGGCGGCTGCTATGCCAAGGTCATCAATCTGGACAAAGACTCCGAGCCCGATATCTACAATGCGATCAAGCGCGACGCGCTGCTGGAGAACGTTACCGTTGACGCAAACGGCAAGATTGATTTCAGCGACGGCAGCACAACGGAGAATACACGTGTATCCTACCCGATCAATCATATCCAGAACATTGTACGTCCTGTTTCCTCCGCACCGGCGGCGAAGAATGTCATCTTCCTGTCCGCGGATGCGTTCGGCGTACTGCCTCCGGTATCCGTACTGACGCCCGAGCAGACACAGTACTACTTCCTGTCCGGCTTCACGGCTAAACTGGCAGGCACGGAGCGCGGCATCACGGAGCCTACTCCTACGTTCTCTGCTTGCTTTGGTCAGGCATTCCTAGAGCTGCATCCCACCAAATACGGCGAGGAGCTCGTCAAGAAGATGGAAGCCAACAACGCCAAGGCATATCTGGTAAATACGGGCTGGAACGGCACCGGCAAGCGTATCTCCATCAAAGATACGCGCGGTATCATCGACGCGATCTTAAACGGCGACATCGAGAAGGCGTCCACGAAGAAGATTCCTTACTTCAACTTTGAAGTGCCCACGGAGCTTCCGGGTGTTGACACCAACATTCTCGATCCCCGCAACACATACGCCGACGTTTCCGAGTGGGAGACCAAGGCGAAAGATCTGGCGCAGAGATTCATCAAGAACTTTGCGAAATACGAAGGCAACGACGCCGGCAAAGCGCTGGTGGCGGCTGGCCCTCAGTTATAATCCTTATCGAACCGATACATGAAAACGGGTGTGGATTCCACACCCGTTTTTTACGCTTCCCGCAGCGCAGGAACGAACCGCCGCCGTCCTGTCTGACTTCTATTCTACATTCTATCTACATTCTATCTGCGTCCGTCTGTATTCGCCGTCAGTCCTGCAGCAGTCCCACGGCCCGGGAAGTCCCCAGCCTGTCGCAGCCCTCGTTCAAATAGGCTTCCAGATCCGCTGTCGTGGAGATGCCGCCGGCGGCCTTGATCTTTACGCCGGGCCCGATATGCTTCCGAAAGAGCCGCACGTCCTCTATCGTCGCACCGCCGGTGCCGAATCCGGTGGAAGTCTTGATATAATCGGCTCCTGCCCGTGTCACGGCATGGCACATGGCGATTTTTTCGTCCTCCGTCAGATAACACGTCTCGACGATCACTTTCAGGATATGCGTCCCGCAGACCGCCTTCAGGGTGCGGATCTCCTGCTCCACTTTGTCGTACATACCGTTCTTGACATCGCTGATATTCACCACCATATCGATCTCGTCCGCGCCGTCCGCAAGTGCCTGCCGCACCTCCGCGGCCTTGGCCTCCGTGACGGAGTAACCCAGCGGGAATCCCACCACCGTACAGATGGTCAGCCGATCGCCGTAGGCATCGCGGATGCGCTTAATATAAGTGGGCGGCACACAGACGGAAGCGGTTTTGTTTGCCACCGCCTCGTCGCACAGCTTCACGATATCTTCCCATGCAGCGTATGCCTGCAGCTGCGTGTGATCCACATGACTCAGAATCTCCTGTTTCTCCATATACTCTCTCTCCTGCTCTCTCTGTTTCGTGTGATGCGGACACCTGCCGCCGTCCCATTTTTGATCCTGCCCTGAGCCGAAGGCGGCCTGCCGTGTCCTCTTTTTATTGTAATACGGTTTCCCAAAAAACGCCAGTCATAAATCCGAAATGCCGCATTTTGGCGGTTTGCGGCATATGTGAACAACTTTTGAATAATGTTAAATCTTTCTTAAATTAACGTTTTTCCTTGTGCCGGCAGTTTCTTTCATGCTATGATAATAAGAGTAAATTGCTCCGCAATTAACATGAGTAAATTGCTCCGCAATTAACATGAGTAAATTGCTCCGCAATTAACTCTAGAGAATCCCTGCGGGATTCTCCGGAAATGGTTTATGATACTGGCATCAGAGATGATGATAATTATATAGGATGATGGGGAAGGAGGCATTTATCATGGAACAGAACAGTTTTTCGGAAATTACGCCAGAGATCGTTCGGCTTGCGGCTCTCAGCGAGCAGGCCGGTATGATAGATACCGAATTATTTACCAAATATGATGTAAAGCGCGGTCTGCGCGATTTAAACGGCAAGGGCGTCCTCGCCGGCCTCACCAATATTTCGGATGTGCGCGCCAGCAAGGTGGTGGACGGCGTGCAGATTCCCACCCACGGCAGACTGTTCTACCGGGGCTACAACGTGCAGGATCTGGTGGAGGGCTTTTCCTCCGAGAACCGTTTCGGCTTCGAGGAAGTGACCTACCTTCTTCTGTTCAACAAGCTGCCGAACCGACAGGAGTTAAAGGATTTTTCCAGACTGTTGTCCGACTACCGCTCTCTGCCGACGAGCTTCGTGCGTGACATCATCATGAAAGCGCCCAGCAACGACATGATGAACACGCTGGCGAGAAGCGTCCTCACCCTGTATTCTTACGACGACCGGGCCGACGACACTTCCCTGCCGAACGTACTGCGCCAGTGCCTGCAGTTGATCGCATTGTTCCCGATGCTTTCCATCTACGGCTATCAGGCGTACAACCACTACCACAACGGCGAGAGTCTGTATATCCACCAGCCGCAGGCCGAACTGTCCAACGCCGAGAATATTCTCCACATTCTCCGTCCCGACAGTAAATACACGCCGCTGGAGGCCAAGATTCTGGACATCGCCCTGATCTTACATATGGAACACGGCGGCGGCAACAATTCCAGCTTTACGACGCACGTCGTCACCTCCTCCCTGACGGACACCTACTCCGTCATCGCGGCGGCCATCGGTTCGTTAAAAGGCCCCCGCCATGGCGGTGCCAATATCAAGGTTGTCCAGATGTTTGAGGAGATGAAGCGGGAAGTGGCCGACTGGTCCGACGAAGGACAAGTGGCCGATTATCTGACAAAACTGCTGCACAAGGACGCTTTCGACCATGCTGGACTGATCTACGGCGTCGGACACGCCGTGTACTCCAAGTCCGATCCGCGTGCGGTCATCTTTAAGAGTTTTGTGGAGCGGCTTTCTGAGGAAAAAGGGCTTCACGACGAATTTGCCCTGTACGCGCTGGTGGAAAAACTGGCCCCAGAAATCATCTCCAAGGAGCGGCCTATCTACAAGGGCGTCAACGTCAACGTGGACTTCTATTCCGGTTTTGTATACAATATGCTGAATCTGCCGATCGAGCTCTACACGCCGATCTTTGCCATCGCCAGAATCGTAGGCTGGAGCGCCCACCGCATGGAAGAACTGGCCAACAACGGCAAAATCATCCGACCGGCGTACAAGTCCGTCAGCACCGACAAAGAATATATCAAAATGGACAAAAGAGATGCCTAGGCATCTCTTTTTTTGCTCTTTTTTTCTAAAGCCTGCAGTTTGGGAACATACATCTTCTGACACTTCTTGTAGGACACCACATAGATGACCAGCGCCAGCAGGATCATGCCGCTCCCCAGCCACGTCAGCGCGCTGGACGCAAAATAATAGTCGTTGGCCAGATGCACAATAGACGCCAGTACGATCAGCACGCCCGATAGCAGAATCCGTTTATACAGATACTCTATGAAGCCCGCCCGGTCGTTGATATCCTTCTCCGTAAAGCTCTTGTTGAGCATCACGTTGGCGGAAATCGTTCCCTGTGCCTTGGCCGCCAGCGCGGTGCCGATCAGATATACGCCGCTGACCAAAAAAAGCAGGTCAATAATGCCGCTCATGTCCATATTCTCTACTCCTCCGTCTGTAAAACGCCTTCGATGGTATCCAGCAAAAGCCGGGGTTCAAACGGTTTCCGGATATACCCGGCGGCGCCCATGTCGTAACCTTTCCTGTCGCCGTACTCCTCCGTGTCAGCGGTGAACAGAATCACCGGAATGTCCGCCGTACGCGGATTGCCCTTGATGTGCCCGAGCACTTCGTATCCGTCCATCTCCTGCATATGGATGTCCAAAAGCACCAGATCGGGCGAAACCGCCGGAAGACACGCAACCGCCTCCCTGCCCGACTTGATCATGGTGACTTTGTATTTATTTTTCAGGATAAACCCTACGCATTTGAGATTGGTGGACACATCATCGACGATCAGAATATGACGCATAGGTCAGGAACCGATCCCGAGAAAGCCTTTCACTGCCGCTTTCATCTCTGTCCTGTCACACACATGGTCGTGTATGACGGGAGCCGTCCTGATGTCTTCTATCGCCTTTGGCACCGCCACGGCCCCGATCCGGGAAAGCTCGTCCACCAATGCAAAATCGGACAGGGCATCGTATTTGGCGTCGATTGCGTTCATGACACTTCTCGTAAACTTGAACGGGCTGGCCGTGGACGCGATCACGGTCACGGTCTCATCGCCCGTCTCCTGCACATATTTCCTGTAGACCGCGCTGGCCACCGCCGTGTGGGGGTCCAGCACATAGCCCGTGCTGCGGTACATTTCCCCGATGCGCGCCGCCGTCTCCTGCTCATCGGCATAATTGCCGTAGAAGTCCGCTAGCTGCTCCCGCATCTGCGGCGTGATCTCATAACTGCCGGACTGCGCCAGCGCCGCCATCAGCTCCGCATTCTTCGCCGCATCCTCCCCGGCGATCCGATAGATCAGCCGCTCCAGATTGCTGGAAATCAGAATATCCATGGACGGGGAACTGGTCAGCTTAAACTCCCGGTTGCGGTCGTATCTGCCTGTGGCAAAGAAATCATACAACACTTTATTTTCGTTGGAGGCGCAGATCAGGCGGTGGATCGGAACGCCCATGTTCTTGGCGTAGAACGCCGCCAGAATATTGCCGAAATTGCCGGTGGGAACGACGACATTAATCTTCTCGCCGTCCTTGACGGCGCCGCGTCTCAATAGCTTGGCGTATGCGTAGACATAGTAGACCACCTGCGGCACGAGTCTCCCGATATTGATCGAATTGGCGGAAGAAAACTGCATCCCGGCCTGGGCCATCTCCGCCGCCAGCTCTCTGTCGCCGAACATCGTCTTAACGCCGTTCTGCGCGTCGTCGAAGTTGCCGCGGATGCCTACCACAAACGTATTGTCTCCCTGCTGGGTAACCATCTGCTTCTCCTGAATCGGACTGACGCCGTTCTTGGGATAAAAGACGATGATCCTCGTCCCCTTCACGCCCGCGAAGCCAGCCAGCGCCGCCTTGCCCGTATCTCCGGAAGTCGCCGTGAGGATGACGATCTCGTTCTCCACATGGTTCTTGGCGGCGGCAGTGGTCATGAGGTGCGGCAGGATCGACAACGCCATATCTTTAAACGCTATCGTCGCGCCGTGGAACAGTTCCAGATAATAAGCGCCCTGTGCCTCTTTCAAAGGCGCGATCTCGTCGGTGTCAAACTTCTGATCATAAGCGCGGGCGATACACCGCTTCAGTTCGTCCTCGGTAAAATCTGTCAGAAACAGGCGCATCACCTCGTATGCCGTCTCCTGATAGGACTTGTCCGCCAGCTCCCGCAGCGGAACCGCAAGAGTGGGAATATGATCCGGCACAAAGAGGCCGCCGTCGTCCGACAAACCTTTTAAAATCGCCTGTGACGCCGTCACTTTGAGGGAACTGTCGCGCGTACTGCTATACAATACTTCCATGTTATCAACCAAACCTTTCCTATGATTACACTGCATTTATGATAACATATTTTCTGATGCCGCGCAACAATCCTATTGTCCGTCCACAGGCATACCCTTTATACCTGTTTGCGGAAACAGTCTATGCAGACGATCAAATACAACGGCACACATAAAAACAAAGCATATACATATCTGAAAGAATACGACAGGGGAACCGCAAGCATAACAGACAGCCACAACCCCATCGTAGGCATAACGCATAGTAAGCCGCTATAATGATGTTCTGCCAAACAGATGCAGACAGTTCCCAGCATGATCCATACAAAGATTGCCGCGCTGATGTATTTTTTAGGCTCCACTATATTTCTGAATGAATATTGAAAATAAGACGCAAAATAATCACTCATAACATAATCTGCATTCGGATAGTTATAATTGCAAATATAGGAAGCGCCGGAATTTTCAAAAACATCCCAAAATCCTATTGTTGAGAGCATATATGCCTTAACTGCCTTAACAGGATTATTTAAGACAATGTGCACATATGTCTTGAGAAATTTCCCTGCATGATTTTCCATATATTCACGATTAAAATCTCCCGAAAACTTGATATAATCAGCTATTGTGGGATCATACAATTCTCTCCACTTTTCCAATGGGATTAAATTATTGATTTCCTCAATATCATCCTCCGTCAGCTTTCCGTCAGTAGAAATAATGTAAGCAACCTGCTGCATCGGTATTCCCAGACTCTCGGTATGACTGTTGATGTCATATCCCAGAGTGTCATATACCGGTCCTTGAATCATTCCCGATACGACAAGCATTACCGCCGACGCTGTTCCTATCTTAACTGCAATATTTTTCCTGCGCATCATCAACAAAATAAGGGTAACTGCCACAAAATAAAAAGCTGCTACATAAATGCCATTATTCCTCAAAAAGATGATCAATACGCTGCCTATGCAATACATCACAAGCTGCCGTGTCGAAATCCGTTCGGGGGAATTTCTGAACAAATCATATAAAAAGACAGAAAATACAAACGTCATGATAGAAAACGGCGTGTCTTTCCACAGAGAAATACCATAGAACGGATATAAGGAAAAAACACTAAACACAAGCAGACACAAATAAATAAAAAGTTTATTGCAGCCCCAGCGGTGACACCGAAACAGAAAATAGGATAAAGCAAGCGCACATACAAATGTCTGTACCACTGTAAAAAGATTTAGTCCCGCATACACAGTCCTTCCTGAAAAGGTTCCTGCGATCCAAAAGAGCAATCTCCAGAGCAGTGTATATAAGATCGGATTGTGATTATCCAGCGCATTTTGATAAAGAGCCATATTGATGGAATCTACGGTATCCGAGAAAATGCCGCCCGGAAAGTAGGAAAGCAGATACGGCAGCCACATCATCATCAAAAAAAGCGCTGCAAAGAGAAACAGCCGATAACCCCCCCCCACATTATGAGTAAAAAATCGGCTTGCTGCAGACGCAAATACATACGCCGCACCTTTGAGCGCTATATACACAATAACCGCAGCCGCGATCCATATAACACAGTCAACGAAATGAAAATCCGTAATAAATACTGTATCTACCGTATCTCTGTCAGCCCTGAGATCGAACGTATGCCTTGATGCTATAAGCATCGCCGAAAACATCATGGCAAACAAAAGCTGCCATATATTTATCTTGCGGATATCATTTTTCACTCTTTCCTTTATCATATGTCTCTCCCTTTATAAGCTCTATCCGGCGTTTACAAAAGTCAGCCTGATGCCTCCTGAATTTAGTCGCCTATATGCTTTTTGTACCGGTTTATTATACACTCTTTTTGCCTTTTTGAAAAGCCGCTTTTCGGTATTGCGAAGATGCCGGCATTACGCCTTTACTGGAAAAATTCATGATTCCCATAGGCGAACAGTCTGGTCAGTTTCCGGTCAAACCACTTCAGCTTCTCCGTATCGGCCTTGTCTCTGGCGCAGAAATACAGCGCTCCCTGAGAGAGATCCTCCCCGTATAGCGCCCGCCGGACGGCCTCTCTCGTATCTTCGCTAATGCTGACGCTCTGGTATCTGCCGTCCACCGTCGGCGAAAACTGCGCGGTGCCCTGTTCTTTCTGCATCACCACTTCCAATACCGTGTCCGGGAAGGCGCTGCTATTGACACGGTTCAGCACCACGTTGGCCACCAGCAGCTTGCCGTCCTGATCCTCGCCGCCCGCCTCCGCTTCCACGATGCGCAATAACGCTTCCAGATCCTTGTCCGACAACTGATACCGCAGCGTCTTTTCCAATACCTGATAATCCACGATCCGCTGCCCGGAAGACACGGTCTCGATCATATCCGCAAAACTGTGTCTGTCCTCCACCAGGCAGCTGCTCGTATACTCGATCCGAAAAGCGGGATCAGCCGCCACACGGTCGATCCTGAGTTCCCGCACGCAGAGATAGGACGACAGAATCGTCAGCGCCGCCAGCGCGAAACCCATGATATATTTCCTGTCCATTTTTCCTCCATTCCGATATGGCTTTTTCTGCACAGACAGCCAAAATGTTCTGCATATTTATATTCTATACAGGAGAAAGGAAAAATATTTCTGAATTTGTTTTTTTTCTCAAAAATGGTACAATCATAGAAAAGGAGAAAAACGCTATGGAAAAAGGGCCGGCAGGCGTATATACCGCCATGCGCAAGGATCGCTCTGTCTATTACCGCGCGTCCATAACTTATCGCAATAAACACATCAGTCTCGGCAGTTTCGACAACAGGGAAGACGCGCACAACGTCTATCTGCTGGCGGGGCGGCTGCTCTCCGACTGCTCCGCCGCGGTGGGTGATTACGACGCGGGCTGCCCTATGGCGTTTGACAAATGGGTTTGTCTGATCAACTTCCGGGACAACGGCATTTACTTTGCCACGCCGATCTACATCCGTCCGAAGTTTTTTTATTATTATTTTGCGCCGGACGACTTCTTTCTCTTTGACACGGAAGACCTGTTCTACTATTCCACCCGCAAAATCTCCCGGCGGGGCGGTCATTTCTTTGTGGCGGACTATGGGATGCAGGTAAACATCATGGCGCGCTACGGCATACGGAACTATGCCGTCGAGGGGCGCGACTACCGTTTCCGCAACGGCAACCGTCAGGATATGCGCTATGGAAATATCGAGATCATCAACCGCTACAACGGCGTCACCGAGACGGTCAAAGACGGACGCCGCCTCTACCGGGTAAGAATCCATGTGAAGGGCTATGTCAGCGTCGGCGCCTACGAGACGGAGGCGGAGGCCGCCATCGCCTACAACAAGGCCATCGATCTGTTAAAAAAAGCCGGCGTACAAAAGCGGTACGTCCCCAATTACATGGAGGGCATATCTCCCGCCGCATACGCCGACATCTATAATGCCGTCAAAGTTTCCGCAGGCGTCAGGCACTACCGCTGCGAATAACCGATGAAACTGAGATTCAGATTGGCGTCTCCCCGGATGCCGTTCACCGTGCCGGAGGTGGTGTACTGCCACATGGCGAACCGGTACGGATAATCGGGGATATCCTGCTCCTGCGCCAGCCAGATATCGTACTGCTGCAGTCTGGTCAGATCCACTTCCTTGATCAGCCACTCCTTGTCCCCATAGACCATCGGCGTATAGCCCGCCGCGTTTACGGTTTCCAGAAACGCCGCCGCAACGGTCGTCCGGTCGTCTCTGCTAAGACCGTCGCTGCGCGCCTGATCGCTTCCCACAAGCGACATATCAAACGCCACGGGATACCGGACGGATGCCTTGTAAGGCTCCAGATTTTGTATCACGACACTCGCTTCCTGTGCGGCCTCGTCCGCGCTCACCGCCTGGGAATAAAAATAGACGCCCACATCCAAGCCCGCCGCTGCCGCGCCTTCGATGTTCTCATGAAACTTCTCATCCACCGTGATCTGCCCCGTACTGTAACCGCGGGCGCCGAGCCGTATCATCACATAATCGATGCCCGCCGCTTTCAGGCTTTCAAAATTGACGCTTCCCGTCTGCTGCGAGATGTCCACGCCCACATACGATATCTTTTTGTCATTTTCCAGATAGCGCTTCAATCCGGCTTTGTCTTCAAGATTCGTATAATCGTAAGTATTTTTCGACAGATAGGGGCTGATCAGCACCCACTCCTCGGTACCGTCCGGCAGCGTCACCAGCGTGTGCTTTCCGTCGGTGGAAGGGTCCTCTCTGGCGGCCTGCTCCTCTTTTTCCTTCTGCTCCTGCCGCTCCCGCTCCGCTTTTTCGTCCAGCGTGGACTTGGCATCGTCCTCCTGCCCGTCCTGCGCTTCCGCATCCTCCTCCGGGTACATATCCCAGAAGTCCAGATCCTGCGCGCGCAGTTTGCTGCCCGTCTCCTGCGCGGCGTCGTCCGCCGCCGTCTCCGCAGCCGCTTCCTGCTCCTTCTGTTCGCCAAGCTGCTTCAGATAATCGCTGCCGCTGTTCTTGCTGCGGTTTGCTTGAAAAAGCGCAAAGACAAGAACACAGATAAACGCCGCAGCGCCTATGATCATATATACCACCGACGGCCCGCCGCCGCCCACATCTTCCTCGCCCGGCAATCTCATAACGACACCTCCGCCATACCCGCAGGCCGCGCCTGCACTCCGCCCGCCCTCACCGCGGGCAGTTTTGTCTTATTATAGCATCGCCGGACGCATTTGACAACTTTCCGCCGGGGCGCATTTACCGCCGCAGGCTTACTGTGCCTGCGTGCGCCGGTATCTGCCATAGATGACGGGCACGAGCAGCGACGCCAGCACGCCGTACAGGACAAACAGAAGCGGCACCGATCCCACAACGTAATGGCCGACGGTATAGACATGAAAAAGATTCAGCGTGACGTCCAGATCCAGCAGACGGTCAGGAAGCAGCCCGATAATCTTATCCGCCGCAGCGTTCGAGAGATTTCCCAGAAAAGACGGGACAAACTCCATGGCAATCGGAACCATTACCGCCGCAGCCCGGCTCTTAAATGCCGCCGACACCCACATACACAGAAGCGAGATGAAAAGGCAGCCCACGTAGCCGCCGAAGACGATAATCAGATACTTCTGCCATACGGTCAGATGGTAAAAGCATTTCCACGCGCTCCAGTGCGCCTGCACCGGGAGCCAGTACCCGTCCGCGCCCAAATACCACAACACGAACGCGCTGTAGCAGCAGACCGCGCCGAAATACACCGCCGTCACAATCGCCGCACCCGCCTTCAGTTTGGCGGCGATGGCCTTATTCCTGCCGTAGTAGGAGGAAAAGAACACCGCGTCCGCCTTCTGCACAAATTCGCCGGCAAAAATCCCCGACACCAGATAGCCCAGAAGGATCATGCACAACATAATCACCATCACCGCATAGCGGAACAACTGCACCCAGCCTTCCGCATAGTCATAGGCAAGGGGCGTCTGCAGCGTCTCGTACCGGGTGACCAAAAACTGCTTCTCCCGCGGGGAATAACGGTAATACGCTTCTCCCGTCTCATCATAGAGCCAGTCCTTCAGCAGACCGATTCTTCTCTCATAGAACTGATCCGCCATATCCGGCGTAAGAACATCCGCTCGGTACCAGTCCGAAATCCGGAAACCTTCCGCATAGGCGTAGTTTAACAGGCTGCGGATGCCCAGAAATCCCTGCTTTCTGCCGTAGGCGATATTGCCGGAGCGCACGTCCTCCGCCTGTCCCTCGGGGCTTTGATTAACCCGGTTGTTGGCCTCGATCACCTGTCTGATCTTCTCCGTGTCCAGCACGCCCGCCCATTCCTTCTGCGCCGCCCGCAGGCGCATTACCGCCGCCCTGCCGTACTCGTTGTCCCCCTGCTCGTTGACATAGGCGATATGCGTCGCCAGATAACAGGAGACGGCGACGACTGCCGCCAGAACCGCCACCGCTGCTTTGCTGCCCGGTCTGGAAAAAACTTTTTTGATCTCATACCAAGTCATGCCGTTCACCCGCCTTTTCTCCGAAATGCCACAGGAACAGATCCTCCAGTGTGGCGCTCTGCGCCGCGGCCTTCGCCGCAGGCTGCTCCTGCGAAAGAATCCTGAGCTGCACGCCGTCTGCATCCGTCTTCACGTTCGACACGGCGTACTCCGCCAGATAGCGGCCCGCCTGCCCCGGCGGTACGGTGATCTGCCACACCCGCACCGGCATCTGATGAAGCAGCTCGCCCACCGTTCCCGCGCTGCGGATTCTGCCCTCTCCCATCAGCAGAATCTCATGGGCGATATACTCCACGTCGGACACGATATGGGTGGAAAGCAGGACAATGCGGTTTTCCGCCAGCTCGCTGATCAGATTGCGGAACCGTATCCGCTCGCCGGGATCAAGCCCGGCGGTGGGTTCGTCCAGAATCAGAATCTTGGGATCGTTCAAAAGCGCCTGCGCGATCCCGACACGCCTTTTCATACCGCCCGATAGCTTCTTCATCTTCTTGTGCTCCGCCCCCGCAAGCCCCACCTGCCCCAGCAGCTCCTTCGTCCGACGCGCGGCGTTCATCGGCCTAAGCCCCTTGATCGACGCAATATAGAGCAGATAGTCCCGCACCGTAAAATCGGGATAAAAGCCAAAGTCCTGCGGCAGATACCCCAGCAGCCTGCGGTACGCTCCGTCCATGCGGAAAATATCGCTGCCATCCCATGTCACCGATCCCGATGTGGGCTTTAGCAGCGTGCAGAGCATCCGCATCAGCGTCGTCTTGCCAGCGCCGTTGACGCCCAATAGCCCATAGACGCCCTGCGTCATCGTATACGATACATGGTCTACCGCCGTTGTCTTCTGAAACTGCCTGCTAAGATCCTTCATTACGAGTTCCATAAGCACCCTCCCGTTCCTTCCTGTTTCGCCTTTTCCCACAGACGTCCGCACCCCTCCTGCCCCCTGTAGATGCAGAACGCCAGATACGCTGACGCCAGAGCCAGCGCGCCGTACCATAGCGGCTCCGAAACGGCGCGGTAGATTTCGTCGCAGGAAACCGCCTGCAGCCAGATCACGCTCCACACCAGACAGGCGGACAGAGCCGCCGCCTCGGACAGAAAAGGCGCGTGGTACAGCGCGGTAAAACAAATGCAGCAGGTGACCACACAGGGCAATAGAAACTGCAGGACGATCTGCGTCAGAACACCCCTTCCGGAAGCCACCGTGCACGCCGCAAACACCGAGAGCAGCGTCAGATCCACCACGCCGAACAGGACGAGTCTGGCCGCGTAAATCTGCCGCAGGGAAAAATACGAAACCGATTCGATCTCCAGCACATTGGCGTTTCTGCTTTTCCACAATTCCGGCAGCGCCAGCACCGCAAAAAGCGGCCCGCCTGCGCCCAGCATCCTGCGCGGCGTATCGCCGCCGTCCGCACTGCCCAGCAGAAACCAGAGCCCAAGCAGGACGAGTCCCTGCGCCAGCCACCACCGCTTCCTGATATAGCCGCCCTGCCGGTACAGAAATTCCGCCGCAGACAGGGATTCCTGCGCCTGTGCGTCGCAGTAGGCATCCTTGGAGCGTTCGATCGTCCGGCGCAGCCCCGCCTGTGACGCATCCCTCTGCGGACTCTCCTGTAAGCGGGAAAAATATTCCCTGATCCGTCTGTCTTCCCTGTTCATGTCTCCTCCTCTCTAAGCCGCTCTGCCAGAAGCAGTCTGGCCCGCCGCACCCGGTATTTGACTAACGGCAGGCCGATCTCCAGAATGCGGGCGATATCCCTGAGCTTCCGCTCCTGCATAAAATACAGAACCGCCGTTTCCCGCAGCTCCTCCGGCAGACCGTCGATGGCCGCGCGCACGCATAGCAGCTCGTCCAGATCCGGCGGATGCGGCGCCGCAGGCTCCGGTATGCTGTCGATAGGCACCACCGTCATCGCCTTGCCGTGCCGGTACCGGTCGGCACAGAGATGCGACGCGATCCGGTACAGGTAGTTCGCCGCCCTGCCGTAGTGCCGGTAGCGTTCCATGCTCCCGAAGAACCTGACAAACGTCTCCTGCGTCATGTCCTGCGCGTCGTCCCGGCAGCCGGTATGCGCCATGCAGTACCGAAGCACCGCCGGATAATATTTCGTTACGAACTCGTCAAAGGCGCTCTCGTCGCCCCTGCGCATACGCCGGATCACCGCCGCGTCGCCGTCCATGCCGCCTCCTCCTTTTCCGCAGGCCCAAAGCGCTGCCGCTTCTCTATCTACTATAACGGATACAGGAGATAAAAAGATAGGATGAATGGGTTTTTACATGGATTTTTTTACACAGATATTTTTCGCGCGGTTTCTTCTCATGGATTTTTCGCATGGATTTTTCGTATAGATATTTCTCACATAGATTTTTTTCGCGCAGTTTTTTCGCTATTGCCCGTTGTTGACATTTGCGCCCCGCCTCTATAAGATAAAATACGACAGAGGCCACAACTCTGCCCAGCGTCGGCAGTCCTGAAAAAGCCGACGCCCGCGCCGTTTGGGGAAGGAAAAGATATGTCCGCAAAGCGATATGCCACAGTAAAAATCATAGGGCTCTGCCTGCTCCTCTGCACCCTGTCCGGGTGTGCCCGCCATACGGAACCCGTCACGCAGACGGGCTTTTATCTGGACACGGTGGTGGAGATCACACTGTACGACACCGGCGGCGCGCAGAGCGGGGAAGAAATCCTCCGGGAGTGTTTCGCACGGATCGAAGGCTACGAGCAGTTGTTCAGCGCTTCCGTGGAGGGCTCCGACATCTGGAACATCAACCACGGCTGCGGTGCCGCCGTCACGGTTTCCGACGAGACGGCTGCGCTGCTGCGTACCGCGCTCTACTATTCCGAACTGTCGGGCGGCAGGACAGACCTGACGGTGCTGCCGTTAAGCGAACTGTGGCATTTCGGCTCGGAGCAGACGCCCGCCGTCCCCGCCGATGCCGACATCAGGGAGGCGCTTTCCCATGTGGACTACCGCGCCGTCGTGCTGGAAGGCAGTACGGTGACGCTGACAGATCCGGACGCCGCTATCGATCTGGGATTTATCGCCAAGGGCTATATCGCGGACAGGCTGCGCGATTATCTCGTGGAGCAGGGTGTCGACAGCGCCTGCATCAATCTGGGCGGCAATCTGCTGGTCATCGGGACGAAACCAGACGGCCAGCCCTACAGACTCGGCATCCAGAAACCTTTTGCCGCCGAAGGCGAAACGGCGGCTATCATCAGCCTGTCGGATGCCTCCGTGGTCACTTCCGGCGTCTATGAGCGCTGCTTCTATGAGAACGGCACGCTCTACCACCATCTGCTGGACACCTCCACGGGATATCCCGCGGACAGTCAAATAGCAGGCGTGACAGTCGTTGCGCCCGCGTCCGTGGACGCCGATGCCCTGTCTACCACCTGCTATTTTCTCGGTCTCAACGACGGTATGCGGCTGATCGAATCCCTGCCTGATACCGAAGCCCTCTATCTTATGATGGACGGCAGTATGCACCGCTCCTCCGGGTTTCCATTAATTTAAGTCAAACGCTTCTCACAAACGATAGCCCGCGGCGCACCGATGCCGCCTGCAATCCTACTGCACCTTTACTTTCCCGGCGAGCACCTGTCGGTAGTCCTCCAGATTCTTCTGCAGTAGCGCCGGCGTGTCCAGCCCGTAAGGACATTTGCTCTTACACTGATTACAGTGGAGGCAGCCCTCGATCTTCTGCATCATCGCCTGCCCCGCCGGACTCAAATGCCCTGCCGACGGAGAACGGCGCAATAATAGCGACATTCTGGCACAGGTATTGATCTCTATCCCCGCCGGACACGGCATACAGTAGCCGCAGCCCCGGCAGAAATCGCCCAGCAGTTCCTCTCTGTCACGGTCGATCAGCGCCTGCAGTTCCTCTGATAACACAGGCGGATTTTCCAGATAGGACAGAAATTCGTCCAGCTCCGACTCCCGCTGGATGCCCCAGATCGGCAGCACGTTGTCATACTGCGACAGATAGGCATAGGCCGCCGCCGAATTGGTGATCAGCCCGCCGGACAACGCTTTCATCGCGATAAATCCCATATCCGCTTCCCTGCATTTGTGAACCAGCTCGATGTCCTTGTCCGTCGCCAGATAGCAGAACGGAAACTGCAGCGTCTCGTACAGTCCGCTGTCGATGGCCTCGTGCGCTACGGCCAGACGGTGGTTCGTGATGCCGATGTGCAGGATCTTGCCCTGCTCCTTGGCCTTGAGCGCCGCGTCGTAGAGACCGCTCTCGTCTCCCGGTTTCGGGCAGAACGACGGATTGTGGAACTGATAGATATCGATGTGATCCGTCCGCAGATTGGTCAGACTCGTCTCCAGATCTTTCCAGAAGTCGTCCGCGTTGGCCGCCCCTGTCTTGGTGGCGATAAACACGTGATTGCGCACGCCGGAGAGCGCCAGCCCCACTTTGTGTTCGCTATCGGTATACCACCTCGCGGTGTCAAAGAACGTGATGCCGTTGTCGTATGCTTTCTGCAGAAGGTGTACGGCCTCCGCGTCTGAGATGCGCTGGATCGGCAGCGCGCCGAAAGCGTTTTTGTCCGTCGTGATCCCGGTTCTGCCTAAGGTTACTTTATTTCCCATATTTCCTCCATTCCTACACGATAATCTTGCGCGGGCACTTCTCCTTGCAGGTGCCGCAGCCGGTACATTTTTCCTGATCGATGGACGCATGGAAGTCCTCGATCGTCACCGCGTCCGCGGGACAGTTCTTCTTACAGAGCTGGCACGCGATACAGCCCACGTCGCAGGCTTTGATCGTGTCGGGGCCCTTCGCCCGTGAACTGCAGGCCACGATATGTTCCGCCGTGTACGGAACCAGCGTAATCAGGTTCTTTGGACACACGGCGACGCATTTGCCGCAGGCTTTGCACGCCTCCCTGTCTACCACCGCCACGCCGTTGACCACATGGATCGCGTCGAACGGACATACCTTAACGCAGCTTCCGAAGCCCAGGCAGCCGTCGTTGCACGATTTCGGCCCGCCGTTGGGCACAAAGGACAACATACGGCAGTCCTCTATCCCGCTATAGTCATAGTCCCTTCTGGTGCGTTCCCGGTCGCCCATACATCTGACGAAGGCCACCTGCCGCACGCTCTCCTGCGCTTCGACACCCATGATCCTGGCGATTTCGCTGCCGACCTTTTCGCCGCCCACGGGACAGGCGTTTACGGGCGCCTCCCCCTTGGCGATCGCCGCCGCCAGACCAGAGCAGCCCGCATAACCGCAGCCGCCGCAGTTGTTGCCCGGCAGAACGCCCAGCACGGCCTCCTCCTTTTCATCTACTTCCACTTTGAACTTAATGCCGGCAACGCCTAGAAACAGGCCCACAAACAGGCCCACCGCCCCTACCGAGAGCGTTGCCACCAATATTCCAGTCATACTCATACCCGTCCGCCTTTCTTACCGGATTCGGCATCGTACTGCCTCCGCCGTATCCAAACGTCATCTTCTTATAACAAACCGGAGAAACCGCAGAAAGCGATGGCCATCAGCCCCGCCGTCACCAGCACGATGGGCATTCCCCGGAAAGATTCCGGTATGTCGTTGTGCGCCATCTTCTCACGGATGCCGGCCAGAATGACGATGGATATCGTAAAGCCCACCGCCGTGGCAAATCCGTTCACGATTCCTTCCACAATGCCGTACTCCTTCTGCACATTGGTAAGCGCCACGCCCAGCACCGCGCAGTTGGTCGTGATCAGCGGCAGATACACGCCCAGCGACCGGTACAGCGAGGGGATAAATTTCTTTAGGAACATCTCCACGAACTGCACCAGCGCGGCGATCACAAGGATAAATACGATGGTCTGCAGATAGGTGATATCAAACGGCACCAGCAGATATTGATAGATCGCCCCCGCCACCGCCGAGGCCAGCGTGATGACAAAAATGACCGCCACGCCCATGCCCGCCGCCGTGTTCGTCTTCTTGGACACACCGAGGAACGGACACAGGCCGAGGAACTGGCTCAGCACCACGTTGCTCACAAGTGAGGACGAAATCAGAATTATCAAAAGTTCCTTAACCATTTGCGTTGTCCTCCTTTCCCGCATCCTGCTTCGCTGCGCCGTCGTCATACAGTCTGTGTGCGCAGCCGGTATCCGCGCAGTTCATACAGTCGCTGCCGCAGCCGGACTGGATCTTGGACATATCTCTGCCCCTGCGCTCCCCCGCCAGCTTTACCTTGTTCTGAACCGCCGTCAGCAGCGCCAGCACGAAGAATGCACCCGGCGCCATGATAAAGATGCTCACCGGCACGTAACTGTCCGGCATCACATGGATGCCGAAGATCTCGCCGGCCCCCAGAAGCTCGCGCACCGCGCCGATACAGGTCAGCGCCACAGAGAAGCCGAGCCCCATGCCGATACCGTCAAACAGGGACGCAATTACCGGATTCTTGTATGCGTACGCCTCCGCGCGTCCCAGAATAATACAGTTGACCACGATCAGCGGGATATAGATGCCCAGCGCCTCGTACAGCGACGGCAGGAAACCCTGCAGCAACAGCTGCACTACCGTCACGAACGACGCGATAATCACGATAAACGCCGGAATACGCACTTTATCGGGAATCACGCCGCGCAGCATCGCGATAAACACGTTGCTGAGCGCCAGCACCACCATCGTGGTGAGGCCCATCCCCAGACCGTTGACCGCCGATGTGGTGACCGCCAGCGTCGGACACATACCCAGCATCAGCACAAAGGTGGGATTTTCTTTTACAATACCGTTGACAAGACGTTCCCCTGCACTATTCATCTGCACTGCCTCCTCCCAAAACCGTCCGGAAATAGTATAGACCGGCATTGACTCCATTGGTCACTGCGTTGGTCGTAATCGTGGCGCCGGAGATCGCGTCGATCTGGCTGTCCGAAACAGCGCCGTTCTTCGTATATTCAAACTTCTCCGCCTGCCTGCCGGCAAACTGCGGCTTTAACACTTCCTCGGCCCTCATGCCGAGTCCCGCCGTCTCGGAGATGGAAAGAATCGACATACCGTTCAGCGTACCGTCCAGCCGCACGCCCATGGTAAAAGTGATGTCGCCGCCGTAGCCCTCCTTGGTCGTCACAGTGATCACATAGCCCAGCGGACTGCCCGCACCGTCCACGGCGCGCATTACATCGTCCACCGTTTCCTGTTCGTACCCCTCCTGTTTCCAGAGGGAAGCGTCCGCCTGCTGCAGCTCCACTGCCTCAAAGGATGCGGCATCCTGAAAGACTTCCTGACACGCTTCCTGCTTTTTCTTGGCATCCTGCGCGGCGATGGGTTCCTTCGTGATCTGGTACACCAGACCGAGTATCAGGCCGGCTACAACGGTGATCACCAGAAGAATACCGGTATTTTTCATCATCTCTTTCATGCCTTCTCCCCTCCTTTACCGAACGCTTTCGGGAGAGTCCACTTCTCGATCAGCGGCACCAGCAGATTGCCGATGATGATCGCATAGGAAACGCCCTCCGCCGAAGGCCCGAAGATACGGAAGATTCCCGTCAGTATTCCCAGTATGACGCCGAACAGATACTGCCCTCTCTTGGTGATGGGGCGGGTTACATAGTCCGTTGCCATAAAGAACGCGCCCAGCATCAGGCCGCCGCCCGCAAGCTGCGCGGATATGTACGCCCAGTCGGTGCCGTGGCCGCCGAAGATACAGACAAAAATCACAAAGCTCACGATATAGCTGCCGGGAATCCGCAGGTCGATGACGCCGATCAATATCAGGAAGCAGGCACCTATCACGATGGCGATCATCGACGTCTCGCCGATCGTACCCGCCGTCCTGCCGATCACCATATCCAGAATATTGACTTGTGCGCCGCTCTTGAGATTGGCCAGCGGCGTGGCGCCCGTGTAGGCGTCGCAGTCAAAATTCGTCATAAGGGAAGTAAAGGAAATCAGCAGAAAACATCTGGCGCCCAGCGCGGGGTTCATAAAGTTCTGCCCCAGCCCGCCGAACAGCATCTTGACGACGAGAATCGCAAACACGCCGCCCACTACGCCGACCCACCACGGAACGGAAGGGGGAAGGTTCAGCGCCAGCAGCAGTCCCGTCACCACCGCGGAGTAATCGCCGATCGTTATTTTTTTCTTGCAGATCAATTCAAAGATAAGCTCTGTCAGCACCGTGGACGCGATCGTCACCGCGATCAGCATAAGCGCCCTCGGCCCGAAATTATAGATACCGAATCCCGCCGCCGGAAGAAGGGCGATCACTACGGACAACATAATGCTGCTTGTTCCCGTCTTGGATCGGATATGCGGATTGGATGATACCTTCATTAAATCATTCATATCTGGCTTCTGTCTCCTTTCTTCCTACTTTTTCCGCTTGGCAAGCTGCATCTTGCGCATAGACTTGATGGACTGCGTCAGCGGCCTCCGGGCGGGACACACGTAGCTGCAGCATCCGCATTCCACGCATTCCATCCCTTCGTGGGCGACAAAAGCGTCCTCCTCGTAATGCTCCGCATCATCCGCCAGCATACTGGGCACCAGACGGCTCGGACAGGATTCCACGCACCGCCCGCAGTTGATGCACGGGCCGGGCTCCATGCGGGAGACGTCGTCTTCCGTCAGGCATAGCAGTGCGGACGCCGTCTTGGTCGTCGGCACGTCCAGATCGAAAATGCCGAAGCCCATCATCGGGCCGCCGGAGACGATCTTGACCGGTTCCTTCTTAAACCCGCCCGCTTCTTCTATCAGTTCATGGTAGTTGGTGCCGATGCGGACGATAAAATTCCTGGGGTCCGCCACCGCGTCGCCGGTCACCGTCACGATCCGGTGCATCAGCGGCTTGCCCTCGCAGACCGCCTGCCGGATAGCCACCACGGTATCTACGTTGTTGACCACGCAGCCGGCGTCGGCGGGCAGCATCGACGAATTGATCGCCCGTCCCGTCACCGCATAGATAATCTGCCGCTCCGCGCCCTGCGGGTATTTGGTGCGCAGCGCCTTGACGCTGATGCGCACATCGTCTTTCGTCAGCTTCTTTAAGACGGCCACGCAGTCGGGTTTGTTGTCCTCCACCGCCAGTATTCCTCTGGCATTGGGAAATAACTGCAAAAGCACCTGCAGTCCGCCCACCAGCTTCTCCGGTTCCTCTATCATCCTGCGGTAGTCCGAAGTAAGATACGGTTCGCACTCCGCACAGTTTACGATCACACAGTCGATCTTCTCCGGCTCCTTGGGGGACAACTTCACATGGGTGGGAAAACCCGCGCCGCCCATGCCGACGATGCCGGCCTCTTTGATCCGCTCGATGATCTCCTCCCGCGTCATCTCCTCCAACGGCTTCACCGCCGGATATTCCACTTCCTCATACAGTCCGTCATTCTCCACGACGATACTCATCACATTATCGCCCGTCACGACACGTCTGGGCTCAATGGATTTCACGGTGCCGGAAACGGTGGCGTAGATCGGCGCCGACACAAATCCGCCCGCCTCGGCGATCTTCTGTCCGGTCAGGACATGGTCGCCCTTCTCCACAATCGGTTTCGCCGGCGCGCCGATATGCTGCGACAACGGATAGACCAGATCGCCCTTGGGCAGTACCGCTTTGATGGGCTTATCCTTGGACAGCTCCTTGCCGTCATAGGGATGAATGCCGCCATGAAACGTTAATCTTGCCATTTTCATTCTCCATTCCGGAGCGTTGATGCGACGGGTGGGAAATCCGCGGACGCGGCTTCCGTCTGCCTCAAATACCGCCTGTGACGCTCCGGCACAGGCAGCCGGATCAGCAAAGTAAAACCCCACGATATAAATATACTATTTTTCGACGAAAAAAACTACTGTTTCTTCAAAAAATATGTTAGTATATAGTCAGGTTATTTTTGACAGGAGTGCCTTATGCGAACGTTCAATCAGATTCTGGAAAATTTCATGCCGCAGTATCCGCTGGAAAAGATCGCTGCGCCCGAAAAGCTCTTGTTTCTGGACATCGAAACCACCGGCTTTACCGCCAAAAATTCTTCCCTGTACCTGATCGGCACGGCGTATCTGGACGCCGGCTGCTGGCATATCAAGCAGTGGTTCGCGGAGACGTACAACGACGAACAGGCGATGCTTACGGACTTCTTTTCGTTTGCCTCCGGCTTTACCCATCTGGTGCATTTTAACGGCAACAATTTTGACCTGCCCTATCTGGCGCAGAAATGCGAGCAGTTCGGCCTGCCCTGCCATCTTGACCGCTTTACGGGGATCGACATCTACCGGCGCATCTCCCCCTACAAGTTCTTTCTGCACGTGCCCAACTGCAAGCAGAAAACGCTGGAGGAACTGCTGGGCATCGAGCGGGAGGACGTCTACAGCGGCGGCGACCTGATCGGCGTCTACCACACCTATGTCAAGACGCGGGACGAGCAGGCCCTTCGCTTTCTCCTGCTCCATAACCATGACGACATGAAAGGGATGCTGCAGCTTCTGCCGCTGCTCTCGTTCTATGACCTGTTCAACTGCCCGCTTACCGTAAAAAAGGTGCAGGCCAATCATTTTGTGGACTATCACGGCCACGACAAGGCAGAGCTGCTGATGAAGCTGGAACTGCCCACCGCGCTGCCGCTGCCCGTCTCCAATCTGTCCAACGGCTGCTACTTCAGCGGAGAGGACGACGAGGGCATTCTGAAAGTGCCCGTTTACGAAGAAGAAATGAAATATTTCTACTCCAACTATAAAGACTACTACTATCTGCCGGAGGAAGACACGGCGCTGCATAAGTCCGTCGCCTCCTTTGTGGACAAAAACCACCGCGTACAGGCATCCGCGGCGACCTGCTACACGCGCAAAACCTCGTCTTTCCTGCCGCAGTGGGATCTTTTCATGGAACCGTTCTTTAAGCGAAGCTATAAGAGCAAAGACCTGTTTTTCGAGCTGACCGACGAGATGAAGAAAGACCGCGCGTTGTTTGCGCGCTACGCCCAATATCTGCTCTCCAGAATGGCCAAGACATACTAAAATACGAATACGAATACGAATATTAAATAAATACCAACGATAATACTAACGCTGATTGTTAATACGAATATTAGCACTAAATACTAAATTGCTAATGCTAATACAAAAAAAGAAAAAGACGTCTCCGCATCCTTAACGAAACGTCTTTTTAACATTATACTCTGTCATCCCACGCATCCTATCTTACTTATGATACGGTATGGTGCCGCAGCACTTTCATCCGACGCTGCGTGCGTCTTTTTTCTATCATAACTAATTTCACACCGGCCTCTGGTAGAAAAACGAATTTTTCCTGACGAAACCGATCTCCTTGTAGTTGATGATCTGCTCGGTGCTTCCGATAAAAAGATAACCGCCCGGCTTCAGGCTCTTATAGAACTTCCTGAAAATATCATCCTTGGCCTCCTCGGTAAAGTAGATCAGCACGTTGCGGCACACAATCATGTGGCAGTCCGTCGGATAGGCGTCTTTCAGCAGATTGTGCTCCTTAAAATCCACCCTCGACTTGACTTCCTCGGAAATCTGATAAGAAGGCCCCACTTTGGTAAAGAACTTTTTCTTCAGATCGTCCGGCACGCCCGCGATGCTCTTTTCCACATACAGGCCGGTCTTCGCCTTGGCGAGCACCTGCTTATCCAGATCCGTCGCATAGATCCTGATCTGGTTCATCTGCATATGTTTGGAGAGCGCCATCACGAGAGAATACGGCTCGTCTCCGGTGGAGCAGGCCGCACTCCATATTTTGAGCGAGTTGCCGTATCGCTTGATCAGATCGGGAATAAACTCCTGATCCAGCAGCTTCCACTGATCGGTATTCCGATAAAATTCGGATACATTAATCGTCAAATAATTGACAAACTCATCGAACATATTGTGATCGGATTTCAGCGCCGCCACATAATTGTCATACCCTACGATTTTATTCTTCGCGATCAGCGTGTCGATCCGCCGCTTCATCTGTTTCTCTTTGTATGCGTTCAGATCGATCTTGGTCAGATCGTAAACCGCTTTTTTGAAAGCCTCATAATCATATGCCATGCTTCTTTTTCCATCCTATTATTCAGCCTGATCTTCCTTTTCGGCCTTGGCTTCCTCCTCCGCCTTCTCATGGGAGATCACGGCGTCGATATCCACGGAGACGACGTCCTCGTCACCGTCCGCCTTGTCCTGTGCGGGTTCGGGCGCCAGCAGCGCCTTGATGCTGAGGCTGATCTTTTTGTCCGCTTCGTTGAAGTCTACGACTTTAGCCGTCACTTCCTCGCCGGTCTTGAGCACATCCGAAGGCTTCGCAATATGCTCCTTGGCAATCTGCGATACGTGGAGGAGTGCGTCGATGCCCGGCTCCAGCTCGATAAATGCGCCGAAGTCCGTCATACGCGCCACCCTGCCGGTTACGACGTTGCCGATGGCATATTTTTCCGCCGCGCCTTTCCACGGGTTGGAATCGTCGAATTTAAGGCTCAACGCGATCTTATTGCCGGAAATCTCCTTGATCAGCACCTTGACGACATCGCCGACCTTAAAGGTCTTCTTGGGATTCTCCACTCTGCCCCAGGACATCTCCGAGATATGGAGCAGTCCGTCGCAGCCGCCCAGATCGATGAACGCGCCGAAATCCGTCACGTTCTTGACCGTGCCTTCCACCGTGTCGCCCTCTTTGATCGTCTCCAGCAGTTTCTTCTGCATCTCGGCCTTTTTCTCCAGGATAAGCTGCTTTCTGTCGCCGATGTAGCTCTTTCTCTTAGGGTTGTACTCGCTGATCACGAACTCGATCTCCTGATCCGCATACTTATTCAAATCGCTCTCATACGTGTCGGAAATGAGGCTCGCGGGGATAAAGATCCGCACCTCGTCCACGATGACGCTGAGGCCCTTTTCCAACACCTGCGCAACTTTCGCTTTCAGAACCTCTCTGTTATTATATGCTTCCTCGATGCGCTTATTGCCTCTGTCCGCTGCCAGCCGCTTGTAAGTCAGAAGAACCTGTCCGTCGCCGTCGTTGACCTTTAACACCTTCACTTCCATCTTATCGCCCGGCTTGGCAACCGTCGTCAGATCCAGATTGGACTCGTTCGTATATTCGTTCCGGGTGAGAACGCCGTCTGCCTTATAGCCGATGTTGAGAATCATCTCGTCCGGTTTTACGTCAATGACGGTGCCTTCCACGACCTCTCCTGTGTGTATTGTTTTTAATGACTCCTCTAGCATTTGTTCAAAAGTTAAATCTGACATAATTTTGAACCTCCTCGATTATATTGTTTGGGGTGGATGCCCCTGCTGTAATACCCACGGTTCGGACAGATTCAGGCAAATTCAGGTGCAGGTCTTCAACCGTCTGTATGAAATATGTATTGGCACATTCCTGTCTGCAGATTTCATATAGTTTCCGCGTATTAGAACTATGCTTACCACCAATCACTATCATGGCATCAACACCGGCCGCTATTTCGCGCGCTTCGGTCTGCCGCTCCTCCGTAGCGTTGCATATAGTATTCACAACACTAACATTGTACCCTTTTTTCATAAAAATTTCAACCATATCTTGAAATTTATTGTAGTTAAATGTCGTTTGGGAAACAATGCAGATTTCTTCCGCCGGATCGCAGACAAAATCGCGGGCCTCCTGCTCGGATTCCAGCACCGTGGCGCTGCCCTTCGCCCACCCCATGATGCCCTCCACCTCGGGGTGCCCCGGATTGCCGATGATCACGATCTTTCTGCCGGCTGCGCTCTCCCTGCTGACGATGTTGTGGATGCGCTTGACAAACGGGCACGTGGCGTCCACGCAGCGGATTCCCAGCCTGTCGATCTCCCGGATGATGCGTTCGGGCACGCCGTGGGCGCGTATCATGACGGTGCCGCCCATAGCTTCCGGCAGCTCCTCCGGGGAATCCAGCACCCGGACGCCCTTCCGCTCCAGATCCTTGACGACCTCCTCGTTGTGGACGATGGGCCCGTAAGTATAGATCGGGCCGCCGCGCAGTGTCTCGCTATACACTTCGTCCACGGCGCGCTGCACGCCGAAGCAGAACCCCGCGTGCTTCGCCAGAACCACTTCCATGCTTTTCTTTCCTTCCGTGTGCGCCGCGGCTATTTCGTGCCGGCCAGCGCAATAATCTTCTCCGCCACCTCGTCGATGGTCAGCGCGGAGGAGTCTATCAGAACCGCGTCCTCGGCCTGCGTCAGCGGCGAGATCTCGCGAGTCATGTCCTGTCTGTCGCGCTCGATGATATCCTTTTCGATCGTGGCAAGATCGCAGGAGACGCCTTTTTCCGTCAGCTCCTTGTACCGCCTCATGGCGCGCACGCCGCTGTCCGCCGTCAGGTAGACTTTCACCTGTGCGTCCGGCAGGACGCAGGTGCCGATATCCCTGCCGTCCATCACCACATCTGCGCCGGCTGCCAGCTTCTGCTGGAGCTCCACCAGCTTTTTGCGGACGTCGGGATTGGGGCTGCTGGCGGACGCCATGTTCCCCACTTCTTCCGTCCGGATCAGGCCGTTTACATTCTCGCCGTTCAGATACACCACCTGCGCGCCGTCCTCATAGCCGATGGAGATATCCGCCTCACGGCATTTCCGGCTGATCGCCGCCGCGTCTGAGGCCGGTACGTTCTCCCGGAGCAGATACAACGCCATGGCGCGGTACATCGCGCCGGTGTCCACATAGATATATCCCAGCCTGGATGCAATTTTTTTGGCAATCGTGCTCTTGCCCGCTCCCGCGGGCCCGTCAATGGCAATATTAAAACCCATGTTTCCCTCTGTTTCTGCGCTGCTTTATAGTTGTTGACAATGGGTTTGCGCCGGCAGCGCGCTGGCACAAATCTATTTTCCCTCTAAGGAAGCGGAACGGAGGCCCCCGCCAGATGCCCGGTGGACCATGCGATCTGCAGATTGAAGCCGCCGGTCAGGGCGTCCACGTCCAGAAGCTCTCCCGCAAAATACAATCCCCGCACCAGCTTTGACTCCATCGTGGAGGGATTGACTTCTTTCACCCTGACGCCGCCCTGCGTGACCACGGCCTCCGCGTAGCCCCGAAGCCCCGTCACGTGCAGCGTAAGATGCTTCGTCACATCGGCCAGCCGCTCCCGCTCCCCGCGGGTGACTTCGTTTACCTTTTTCTCTCCGTCTATTTCCGACAATTGTGTCATAATCGGCACCAGTCCTGCGGGGTACAGTTTTCCGATCACATTTTTGAACGCTTTGTTGGGGCTCTCGTCGAAATCCCGCAGAATCCGCCTGTCGAGCTGCTCCGCCGAAAGCGCCGGCTTCAGGTCGATGACCGCCGTGACGCTGCTTTTGTCTTTGCATTTTCCATAATAACTGCTGGCCGACAGTACAAGCGGCCCGCTGATGCCGAAGTGGGTAAAAAGCATTTCGCCAAAGCCCTGCCAGACCGTGCGGCTGCCGCAGCACAGGGCCAGCGTGACATTCTTTAAGGAAAGTCCCTGCAGCGTGCGGCACCATAATTCCGTCGTCTCCATCGGCACCAGCGCCGGCGAACACGCCGTCACCGTATGGCCGTGGCCCGCCGCGATCCGGTGTCCCGCGCCGTCACTGCCGGTGGAGGGATAGGACAGGCCGCCCGTGGCCAGAATAACGGCGTCCGCTTCCATCGTGCCGCCGTCCGCAAGAAGTACGCCACGAACCGTCTCCCGATACCGTGCCCTGCCGTCTCCGGCTGCCGGCGCCTGCTTCTCTTTCGCATGATCGGCAGGTGTCCGGGATTCCTCCACACAGGCCGCAGGCGTCCGGGATTCCGCTTCATGGGCGGCAGCGGCAGGTTCCGTCCACAGATCCCGTACCTTAGTGCGCAGCCGCACCCGCACGCCGCCTTTCTGCAGCAGCCGGACGAGAGCGTCCGTCACGTCGTAGGCATGGTCGGAAACCGGAAACACGCGCCCGCCCCGCTCCGTTTTCAGCGGACAGCCGGCCTCCTCCAGAAGCCGCGCCGTCTGTCCGTTGTCAAAGCCGTAAAAGGCGCTGAACAGAAATTTCGGATTGCTCACGACATTTTCAAAAAAGGCATCCGGTTCGCAGCCGTTGGTCACGTTGCAGCGCCCTTTGCCGGTGATAAACAGTTTCTTTCCCAGTTTTTCATTCTGCTCCAGAAGCGTAACGCTATGCCCTCGTTCCGCCGCGGCGTGCGCGGCCATCATCCCGGCGGCGCCTCCGCCCACCACAATCACCCGGCTCATAGTGTTCAGTCCTCTTTCTTCCGCAGCGGATAATTTAACATCGGCTCCTCGTCGATAAAATTGATCTCGTCATTCAGATAGACCTGATAATTGTTCCACGCATCCTCCAGATCTTTCAGGCTCTTTTTGACCTCCTCAGGCCGCTTCAGGCAGATTCCCACCACCAGCGCATTGATCACGCTCAACGGCGCCACCAGCGAATCGACGATAGAGACCATGTCGCTTCTGGCCAGCAGATTGCAGGACGAATACAGGCTCATCGGGGAATGGATGGAGTCGGTGATCGTGATGACCTTGGCGTTCCTGTCGTTGGCGAACTCCATCGCCTTTAAGGTGCGCATGGAATACCGCGGAAAGCTGATGCCGATCATGGCGTCCTTGTCGTCGATGCGCAGCATCTGTTCAAAAGTCTCCGACATACTCGTCGTCTTGAGCAGGATCACGTTTCCCCGCACCATATTCAGATAGAAATGCAGGAAATCCGCCAGCGGCTCGCAGCTCCTGACTCCCATCACATAGATCGTACGGGCGTCCAGAATAATGTCCACCGCCGTCTCAAACGCCACCGGGTCTAAATTATGTATCGTGTCCTGCAGCTTCTCGATGTCCGCCTCCAGCACGGAAGTCAGTATCTCGGACTGGCTGCTTTTGCCGTATTTGGCGCCGATCTTCTGCACGGAATTGATCTTGTTCTGCACCCAGTCTTCCAGATCCCGCTGAAATTCCGGATAGCCGTCATAGCCGATAAACATGGCATAGCGGACGACGGTAGACTCGCTGA
Source organism: uncultured Lachnospiraceae bacterium (assembly GCA_947630025.1). Lineage (GTDB taxonomy): Bacteria > Bacillota > Clostridia > Lachnospirales > Lachnospiraceae > UBA3282. Next base: position 37,298 of record CANRFZ010000007.1, on the reverse strand, counting down.
CGCCCACCGTCTCGCCCAGCTTGGCCGCCGTCATAAATACGGCTTGGTCATAGTGGTCGTAGATAAATGCGGAGATCGCCTTCTGCCCTTTGCTCATCCTGCCGTAATGCTCGTTGATCCTTGTAATCACATCATATCGATTCTGTATCACTGTCCTGCACCGTATATACGCCTTTCCGATCTCATACGTTCAAAAACGCCCTGTAGGATTCCTCCAGCAGCTTGACCGTATCTTCCTCCTGCAGATCATAATCCCTGGTCAGCGCCATGCACGCGGCGCCGTGGATCAGAATCCACATCCGCATAAACATCCCGCTGGGGTCCTTGCAGCCATAAAATTTGGCGTTGTTGATCTCTTTGACCACAAAGCCGCTGCTGCCGTTGAGCAGATCGTACAGGCTCTTGCCGTGGCGCTCCTTCGCCACAAACAGGAGGCTGAACAGATGCGGCTCCTCCTGCGCGAAGCGGATGTAGGACAATCCCAGATTGACAAAGGGCGTCTCGCTCGCCTTGGGGAACCGCTCATAGTATTCCCCGAAATAGGCCGCTGCCTTCCCGTACAGATCCGCGCCGAGCTCGTCCATGTTCTTATACACCCTGAAAATCGGCTGGGTGGAACATCCCGCCTTATTCGCCAGCGTCCTCGCGCTCACCCCCGCGAAGCCGCTCTCGCGCGCCAGCGCAAAAGCCGCATTCAGTATCTCGTTTTTGGTGATCGTCTCTTTTCTTGCCATAAGATTTCCCTCTCTTATATCCTTCTCTTGTACCATAGGTATGTGCGTTATCTTTTTGGTAACATATGTTATTATAATGGATTATGTAACCCGCGTCAACTGTTTTTCGGAAGCCTATCCGTAAAAGACTTGTGAAAGGTTCGGAAGCATATCCGGAAAAGACTCGTGAAAGATTCGGAAGCAGATTCGGAAAAAAGGAAACGGGAACGGCATAAAAACCGTCCCCGTTTGATGCTGCCTTCCCGCCATCCGCTTTGTACGGCGGAAAACAGTGATGAATTTTTGATCAAAGATTATACCGGATATGCCGCGTTCTTTGTATCTGCCACGGTCATATCGACTTTCTCCTGCTGCGCCTGACGATACTTGAAGAAGTCGATGGCAACCTGCGGGAACAGTGCGTAGGACAGTACATCCTCGTCCTGCTGCTTCCACTCCTTCATCTCCGCCTCCAAGCCCGCAAGCTCCGGCTCCACATGGCCGGTGGCCTCTGCGGAACGCGCCGTGGAGCGGGGTTCGCCGGGGATAACCTTGTCGATGACTTCCTGATTCATAGGCTTAACCGTCTGCCCGTAATTGCCGCGCAGCAGATCCTTAAATTCGCCTGTCGCCATCTTGTATCTCTCGCCCATCAGCACATTAAATACCGCCTGTGTGCCGACGATCTGCGAGGAAGGCGTAACCAGAGGCGGCTCGCCGCAGTCCTTGCGGACTCTCGGAATCTCCTCCAGCACTTCCTGATATTTATCTTCCGCTTTCTGCTCTTTCAACTGGCTTACCATGTTGGAGAGCATACCGCCCGGCACCTGATAGCGCAGCGTGTTGATGTTGACGCCCAGCACCTTGGTGCTCATCAGGCCGGATTCGATGCACTCCTCACGATAAGGACGGAAGTAATCCGCGATCTTAGCCAGAATCTCCTGATCATATCCCGTATCGTACTCGGTGCCCTTGAAGGTCTCCACCATAACCTCCGTCGCAGGCTGGGAAGTGCCCAGCGCGAACGGCGAGATAGCGCAGTCGATAACGTCCACGCCCGCTTCGACGGCTTTCAGATAGGTCATGGAAGCTACGCCGGAAGTGTAGTGCGTATGGAGCTGGATCGGCAGCTTGGTGCTCTCCTTTAAGGTCTTGACCAGTTCCGCCGCACGGTAAGGAACGAGAAGGCCCGCCATATCCTTGATGCAGATGGAATCCGCGCCCATCTCCTCGATCTTCTTGGCCATATCCGCCCAGTATTCCAGCGTGTAGGCATCGCCCAGCGTATAGGACAGGGCAACCTGAGATTCGCCTCTGCCTTCCTGCTTCTTAATCTTATTAGCGGCATCCACCGCCGCCTGCAGGTTGCGGATATCGTTCAGGCAGTCAAAAATCCTGATCACGTCGATGCCGTTTGCAATAGACTTCTCCACAAACGCATATACCACATCATCCGCATAAGGTCTGTAGCCCAGAATGTTCTGGCCTCTGAATAACATCTGCAGCTTTGTCTTCTTAAAACCGTCTCTCAGTTTCCGCAGTCTCTCCCACGGATCTTCTTTCAGGAAGCGGAGGGATGCGTCAAAGGTCGCACCGCCCCAGCACTCTACCGCATGATAGCCGACCTGATCCATCGTCTCTACGATCGGAAGCATTTTTTCGGTGGGCATTCTGGTCGCGATCAAAGACTGATGCGCGTCGCGAAGAACGGTTTCCATAATGCCGACCGGCTTTTTAATCTGTTCTGCCATTTTATTTTCATTCCTTTCTCTATACTTATCTTGCATCAAAATACGCCGAATACTGCCATGAAGACGCCGGCTGCCACCGCCGTGCCGATTACGCCTGCCACGTTAGGCCCCATGGCGTGCATCAGCAGGAAGTTGGTAGGATCGGCCTCCGCGCCGACCTTCTGCGACACTCTGGCCGCCATCGGCACCGCCGATACGCCCGCCGAGCCGATTAACGGGTTGACCTTGCCCTTCGTCAGTACGCACATCAGCTTGCCGAACAATACGCCGGCTGCCGTGCCGAAGCAAAACGCGATCAGGCCCAGCACAACGATCTTAATCGTGTCCAGATTTAAGAATGCCTGTGCGCTGGTAGTCGCGCCTACGGACGTGCCGAGGATGATAACGACGATATACATCAGTGCGTTAGATGCCGTGTCCGTAAGCTGTCTGACAACGCCGCACTCCCTGAACAGGTTGCCCAGCATCAGCATACCGACAAGCGGCGCCGTCGTAGGCAGGATCAGGGATACCACGATCGTTACGATGATCGGGAACAGAATCCTCTCCAGCTTGCTGACCGGACGGAGCTGCGCCATCTTGATCTTGCGCTCTTTCTCCGTGGTGAGCAGCTTCATGATCGGGGGCTGTATGATCGGCACCAGCGACATATAGGAATACGCCGCCACCGCGATGGGCCCCAGCAGAGCCGTCTGCTGCAGCTTGCCCGCAAGGAAGATCGAAGTCGGGCCGTCCGCGCCGCCGATGATCGAGATCGCCGCGGCTGCCTTGTCGTTAAAGCCCATGGCGATAGCGCCGAAGTACGCCGCGAAGATACCGAACTGTGCCGCCGCGCCCAGCAGAAAGCTCTTAGGGTTCGCAATCAGCGGCCCGAAGTCCGTCATCGCGCCGACGCCCATAAAGATTAACGACGGCAGGATCGCCCACTCGTCCAGTTTGTAGAAGTAATACAGTAAGCCGCCGCCTGCACCGCCTTCGCCGTACTCCGCCATAATATCCGGATAGATATTGACTAACAGCATACCGAAAGCAATCGGAACCAGCAGGAGCGGTTCAAATCCTTTGGCAATAGCCAGATAGAGAAATACAAGAGCCACGACAATCATGATATAGTTGCCGACTTCCAGATTAAAGAAAGCGGTCTGGTGTATCAGATTGTCAAGCGTGTTGACGATATACATTTTCTTAACCTCCTGTAGTCTTAATTACGCGGGGCCGTAACCGGCCCGCGCGGTCAGTTCAACGTCGCCAGCAGCGCGCCTGCCTCAACAGCGTCGCCTACCGCCACATCGATACTGGCTACAGTACCGTCCTCGGGCGCCACTACGGGGATCTCCATCTTCATCGCCTCGACGATTACGACGGCGTCGCCCTTCTTCACCGACTGCCCTACGCTTGCCTCGATCTTAAATACTTTGCCTGCCGCGCCAGCTTCGATCTTGATGCTGCCTGCGCCGGCTGCCTTGGGTGCAGCCGCTGGAGCCGGAGCCGCCTTGGGAGCAGCCTTGGGCGCTGCGGGAGCCGGAGCCGCAGGCGCACCGCCTGCCGCGCCTTCTTCTACTACTACGTCATACACGCTTCCGTTTACGGTAATGGTATAATTTTTCATTTTCATGTCCTCCTATGACTTTCAGGCATTCTGCCATTTACTCTTGTTAGATTTTCTGATAGACCGCACTACAAAACCGTCTGTGGAGCCGGAGCCCTCGTAAGCCGCCACTGCCGCCGCAATTACGGCTACCAGTTCCTCGTCTCCCGCAAGCTCCTCCTTCTGGGCGATCTGCGCAACGACCGGATCGGCCTCCGCAGCGCTCTTGGCCGCGGCTTCCTTGTCCGCCTTGCCGCTTCCGCCTTTCGAGAGCAGCCCGAAGCAGGAAATAATCAGACTGATAAAGATCAGAACCACAAACACCGTACCCATACCGATCACGGTATTTAACGCCGCCTTGGTCATAAGCTCGCCAAAGGAATACGTCACGTTGGCGGAAATGCTCAGCCACGCGCTGCTGGCCTGATCAATCACAAATTCGACGACGGCGTTGTGCTCCGAGCCGAGCACGTTCAGGTCGACGACGATCTCATCATCTTTGACCGTGACGGTGCCGCCGTCCGTGCCGTTGTATGTTCCGATATCCTCCAGGGCGCTCTGCCAGCTGAGGAACCCGTCATATACGACCGTGTAATCCACGTACTGCGACATGGCCTCCTCGCCCTGCGCCACAATCATGTTGATGTTGGTGAGCATCGTCTCGCAGCCGGACAAGAGCTCCGACTCGTTTACGGGCAGCTGGGCCGTTTCCTTCTGTCCGCACGCGCACAGACCGATCATGCAGGTGATTACACCTAATACTGCCAATATTTTTTTCATATGATGTATCATCCTTTCTACACGGTACCGTGTTTTCTCTCCGGACGCCCCTCGCACTTGGCCGCCAGCATCTCGAACGCGCCGATGACATATTTCCGCGTGTCGGCGGGTTCGACGATCTGATCCACATAGCCTCTCCGCGCCGCGCTCGTCACATTGTTCTGCAGCGCCGCATACTCCTTGGCGCAGGCGTCGATGGCGTCGGAGCCTTGTCCGTCACAGATGATCTTCGCCGCGAGGCCGGCGTCCATCATGCCGATCTCAGCCGTGGGCCATGCGATCGTGATATCCGCGCCCACCGCTTTGGAATTCATGGCCACATACGCGCTTCCGTATGCCTTGCCGATGATTACGTTCACCTTGGGCACCGTCGCGTTGGCAAACGCATAGGTCAGCCTGCCTGCTGCCTTGGCAATTCTGGACTCGCAGCACTTGCAGGAGCGGTAGCCCGTCACATTGGTGAGGGAGAGTACCGGAATGTCAAACGCATCGCAGAAATTGACAAAATCCGCCGCCTTCTGCGCGCCGTTGACGGACAACGCCGCCTCGAACTTCTCCGTTACCTCGCCGTCCGCGCCGCATACCTGCGTGCGGTTTGCAACCGCGCCGACGGTGGCGCCGTTGAGCCTGATAAAGCCCGCTACCATGTCCTTGGCATAGTTCTGCTTCACCTCTACGAACACGCCGTCGTCCGCGATCCGGGACAGGGCGATGGCCGTATCCCCCGCGCAGTCCGCGAGATCGGCGCATACTCTGTTCAGATCGTCCGTGCAGTCTCCCACCGCGATCTCCGCGTTGTTGGCAGGCAGGATCGCCACAAGCTGACGGATCTGCGCAAGGATCGATGCCTCGTCGCCTATGCCGTCGATCAGGCCCGTCTCCTCGCTCTGGTATGCCGCCGAGGACGTGTCGCATTTGGAAATCTCATTTCCCGCCAGCGCATTGGGGGAATTGACAAAAAGTTTCGCGTTCTTCTCCTCCATAAAGGTAAAGTCGGTCATGCCGGGAATCAGGGCAAGCCCGCCGCCGCAGCTTCCGAACACCGCCGTGATCTGGGGAATCACGCCGGATGCCAGCGTCTGTTTCATATAGATCTCGCCGAAGCCGTTGAGCGCATCCGTCGCCTCCTGCAGTCTGAGTCCCGCGGAGTCCAGCAGCCCTATCACCGGGGCGCCGGTCTTCAGCGCCAGATCATAGAGGTTCGCAATCTTCTTTGCGTGCATCTCGCCGACCGTTCCGTTCAGGACGGACGCATCCTGACTATACACATACACAAGATTGCCCTCGATCACTCCGTAGCCGGTCACAACACCGTCCGAAGGAGTGTCCGCCTGTTTCAGATTGAAATCCGTAGCGCGTGCCGTCACGAGCGCACCGATCTCAACGAAACTGTTTTCATCGAGCAAAGCGTTGATTCTTTGTCTCGCTTGAGAAGTAGTACTCATTTTTCAGCCCTCCATTTATCATGATAATAAATAATAAAACGTTATCACCGGTGTGCATAACACACGAGGGTAGTATAACATATTTTTGCCGGCTAGACTAGCACCTTTTCCAAAAAAAATTGCGAAAATGTGAAAATGGCGCAGCGCCGGAGAAATTCCCGCTCTTTCCTAGGGCAGAAAGCGGCGCAGGACATACCGGCAGATCCACTCGCAGGTCTTCTCCTCCGCGCCCTGCACGGTGACTACCGGATACGTCTCGACCAGGCTGCCGTTGAGATAGTATTCCACCGCTCCCACCTGTTCTCCGCAGGCCACCGGCGCGCGCAGCGCATCCGGCACCCGCACCCTGATCTCCACCGCATCCTCCTCGCACAGAAGATACGGCAGGCTCCGCACCCCGCCGTCGTCCGCCTCCACCCGGACGAAAGCCTGCGCATACGGCTCCTGTGTCCTGCCGTCGATCCCGTCCGCCACCGGAATCTCCCGAAACCGCTGCGGCTCATAGATATCGCGGTAGGCATACCGCTCCATGCCGTACTGCGCCAGCGTCTTCATGTCGCTCCATTTGTACGTCTTGTGATCGGGCCAGCCGCAGGCCAGCAGCGCCACCGTGAAAATCCTGTCCCCGCTCTCCACCGCTCCTACATAGCAGTAGCCCGCGTTATTGGTAAATCCCGTCTTGCCGGAGAGGGCCTCCTCCATCATCCCCAGAAACGCGTTGTGGTTGTCGCAGTGAAAGGAGCGGGCGCCGTCCGCATCGCAGAAATCGTAGCTCATCGTTCTGGTGATCTCCAGAAACCGATCCTTGGCGGGCGAATCCGTCACGCAGTAGGCCATGATTCTGGCCAGATCCGCCGCGGTGGTGGAATGAATCCTGCCGCCGTCCTCTGCGGCGTCCAGGCCGTTGGGCGTGATAAAATAAGTGTCCTTGCAGCCCAGCTCCGCGGCCTTGCGGTTCATCATACCGGCGAAGCCCTCCACGCTGCCGCCCACCGCCTCCGCGATCACAACCGCGGAATCGTTATGGGACTCCAGCATAAGGGAATACAATAGATCGCCCAGACGGTAACGCTCTCCCGGCGAAACGCCCAGCCTGACCTTGGGCATACCGGCGGCGTAGGAGGACACCTCCGCGAGCCCGTCCATGTCGCCGTATTCCAGCGCGATAATGCAGGTCATGATTTTGGTGGTGCTGGCCATCGGCAGAATCTCGCTCTCGTTTTTGCCGTAGAGGACGCGGCCCGAATCGGCGTCCATCAGAACCGCCGCCTGCGCATAGAGCTGCAGCTCCTCCCGCGCCGTGCCGTCCGTCCCGCTTCCGCCCGCCGCCGAGACGACGCTGCCGCGGCAGCAAAACAGGACAGCCGCCAGTAGAACGGATGCTGCCCTGTATCGGAATCTCCTGTTATGATATTTCTTTTGTCGCATAAAACCGGCTGTGATATCCATCTATTTCTCCGACGCTTTCCGTTTCAGAAAAGTTTCTCGTTAAAATATATTTCCTATCCGCCGTTCCTATGACGCGATTCCGCGTCAGATATCCAGCCTAAGCTGCACCTCGTTTTCCGCCTGCTGCTTAAATTCCTCGATCTGCACGGCGTTTAATTCCGGCAGATCTTCCAGAGATTTCACGCCGAAGCTCCGCAGAAACTGCTCCGTCGTTCCAAAGAGCAGCGGGCGTCCGGGCGCGTCCATGCGGCCCACCTCCGTGATCAGATCGTACTCCAGCAGCTTATTGACCGCATGGTCGCAGCTTACGCCCCTGACCTTCTCGATCTCCAGCCTCGTCACCGGCTGCTTGTAGGCGATGATGGAAAGCGTCTCCAGCAGCGTGTCCGTCAGCACAAACTTTTTGGGCGCTTTGGCGATTTTGATCAGATACTCGTAAAGCTCGCCCTTGGTACACATCTGCACCGCATCGTCCAGCGTCGTCAAGCTGATCCCGCGGTCCGCGGCGCTATAGTCCTGCGCCATCTCGTCGAGAATCTCCTTCGTAGCGCTCCTGTCCTCCTCGATCACGGCTGCCAGATCGTCTATCGCCACCGAATCCCCCATCGTAAAAAGGATCGCCTCCAATACCGCTTTTGCTTTTGTTCTCTCCATACCTGTTTCCATTCCTTCTTTCTATTCCGCAACCGACGTAAGCTGCAGCGGCGTGTCGTCTTCCACTTCCCTGGCGGTGATGATAATGTCGGAACAGATATCCTCCTGCTCTATGCCGATTCTACCCGTCTTGATCATCTCCAGTATGACGAGAAACGTCACGATCACTTCCATCCTGCTATTCTGCTTTTCCAATAGCCTGCGGAAGCTGAACGTTTTATGGCTGCGGACATATGCCTCCACGAAAGTCGTCTTCAGCTCCATGTCGATCTCGTCCTTCTCGATGTTGCCGAACGTGCTCCTGACCGGATCGATCTTGTCCTCCTGCCGTTTCATCATCTGCCGGAAAATCTCATGCAGTCTGCTCAGCGTCACGTCGCCGATCAGCTCGGCATAGTCCACCGGGTACTTAAAGTCTTCCACTTCTTTGGGGAGCGTCGGCCTTTTATACAGACTGCGCTCCGCGTCCACCATCCGGTCGCGCAGCTCGTAGGACATATACTTGCACATCTTGTATTCCAGCAGCTTTTCCACCAGCTCCGCCCGCGGATCTTCCTCCTCGCCCTCCTCGTTGACTTCTCTGGGGAGCAGCATCCGGCACTTGATATCGATCAGGGTGGCCGCCATCACGAGAAACTCGCTCATGACGTTCATGTCTTCCCGTTCCATCTGCCTGATGTAATCCAAGTATTGCTCCGTGATCTCCACAATCGGGATATCATAGATATCCACTTTGTTCTTATCGATCAGGTGCAAGAGCAGATCCAGCGGCCCTTCAAACACTTCCAGTTTCACAGTTATCGCCATCGTAAGCCTGTCCTTTCGTTCCTCATCCGCGTGGTTTGAGGCGGAGCACCACCAGCTCGCCGGGATTAAACACACGCACGGGAACCGTGTGGGTTCCCAGCCCCCGGCTGAGGATCATCACAGACTTGCCCCGCCGGAATGCGCCGCCGTCATATTTCGGAAAAAGCGTCATATTCGGCGACAACACACCGCCCAGAACGGGCAGCCGCATAATGCCGCCGTGCACATGGCCCGACACGACCACATCCGCGCCCCATGCGGCATACTCCTCAAAGTACTGCGGCGTGTGCGCAATCAAAATCTGGCAGGAAGCCGCCGCCGGCTCTCCCAGCAGGCCGGTCAGGTATTCCGCCGCCATCGGATATTTGACAAACTTCCGGTAATATTTTTTGGGAAGCTCCAGTCCGCAGACGGACACGTTATATTCCGGAAGATACACATTCTCATTTACCAGCGGCTCGATACCGGCCTCCCGCAGTCCGGCGGCGTATCTGCTGTAGATATCCCCGTATTTCTCCGTGTGCGTCTTCAGATAAGTCTCATGGTTCCCCATGCCGTAATAGATACGGTATCGGGGCGCCAGCTTTTGCAGCAGGGACAACGCCTTCTGCCAGTCGCTCTGCCTCTCGGCGGTGAGCATATCTCCCGCCGCCAGAACCGCATCGGGAGATATCCTGTCAATCTGTTCCGTCAGCTTCTGATGGTCTTTTCCGTAGGATTTGTTGTGCAGATCCGACAACAGGACAAAGGTGCAGGGCTTCAGGACTTTGTCGGATTCTATTTCATATTCCACGGTGACAAACCTGCTGCAGTCCCATGCCGAGATCAGCAGGCACAACACGGCTGCGGCGCCTGCGCAGATGGCAATCGCTTCCCACATAAACATTTTCTCCTATGCCTTGCCGGACAACTTATAAAGTATACCACACAACCGTGCCTTCCCGCAATCGGCAAACTTTTGTTCGCACTGATCTGCACAGACCTCTGCCCGCCGCCGGACACGCGCCGCCAATCCCGCGCTACCGCTTCATCAGATACAGAAGCCATACCTTTTTCCAATAATCCGCATACCCCGCCCTGTCGATATCCTGTGCCGCAAGGATGGACACGCTTCCGATCCGCACGCCGTCGATCTTATATACCGCTTCTCCTATGGCGTCTCCTTCCGCCACCGGCGCCTGCACGCAGTCCGGCAGACTGATCTCTTTCTCCACGATACTCAGGTTGCTGCCCTTGGTATCCAGATACGTAAACGGGCCGGCATAGGCAAGCCGCAGCACATCTTCCATGCCGCCCTCCACTTTCTGGCCGGGCAGCGGGTCCGTGTTGTCGTCGCGGTACATCTGGCTCACGCTATAACCGTAGTTCAGCAGCGTGACGGCGTCCTGAAACCGTGTCTGGCTGTCCGGCGCGCCCATCAGGACGGCGATCATCTCCATGTCGTCACGCTCCGCCGTGGCCGACAGACAGTACATGGCCTTGGACGTAAAGCCTGTTTTCAGCCCCGTCGCCCATTCGTACTGTTTCAGAAGTTTGTTGGTACTGGACAGCGTAAAGACGGACGTCCCGGACCGGCTCCTGTGCTCGATGTCCTCCATCCAGATGCGGGAATAGTCCAAAACTTCCGGATATTTTGTAATCAGCTCCCGGGACATGATCGCCACGTCACGGGCGGAAGAATAATGGCCGTCGGAGTCTGTCAGGCCGCAGCAGTCCTCAAAGTGCGTATTCTGCATTCCCAGCTCCTCCGCCTTCTCGTTCATCAGATCTACGAAGCCGCCCTCACTGCCCGCTATGTATTCCGCCACCGCCACACACGCATCATTTCCCGACGCGATGACGATGCACTTGATCATCGTCTCCAGCGTCTGCGACTCGCCCTCCTCCAAAAAGACCTGCGAGCCTCCCATGGACTGCGCGTGCGCGCTGGCCGTGACCGTGTCCGTCAGATGGATTCTTCCGCTTTTGATGTGCTCAAAGGTGATCAAAAGCGTCATGATCTTTGTGATACTGGCGGGGCTTCTCTGCACATCCGCATCCTGCTCACAGATCACCTGTCCCGTGGACGCCTCCATCAGAATATAGGACGGCGTGGATACGTCCGGCGCCGCCTGTGCCCGCAGCGGCATCCCCATCAGCAGCGCATAGCATAAGATACATCCCAGCATCAGCCTTGCGCCTGCGCGTTTTGTTTTTTTCTGCAACACTGTCGCTTCACTCCTGCGAATCTCTTATTAACTATACATATTGCGCCGATAGCGGAGTTATGCAGGAAAACTTGCGCTGCCATGGCCGTGCCGAAAAAATTCTTCCGGCACAAAAAAACAGACCCTTCTCAGAGTCTGTTTCTTGATCCGTGTTAGTTGTATTTGCGTTTTCTTGCGGCTTCGGATTTCTTCTTGCGTCTTACGCTGGGTTTCTCGTAATGCTCTCTCTTGCGGATCTCCTGCTGGATTCCTGCTTTCGCACAACTTCTTTTGAAACGGCGTAATGCGCTATCCAAAGTTTCGTTCTCTTTCACGATTACGTTTGACATTCTCGCACCTGACCTCCCTTCAGTCCCTGACAAGCATTTCGACTGATCGGGTTATTTTCCTTACACACAATGTAGATTATACCACAATTTGGTTGTGAGTCAACTACTATTTTTAGCAGTTTGATATCCCCATTTTGGAATACCGTCTGCACCTCACGACTCTTTCTTCTCCAATAGCTGCCCTTCCAGCACTTTGGCGGCCTCTGTCAGCGCGGCGTCGATCCCTGCGGGATTCTTGCCGCCGGCCTGTGCCATCCCCGGACGTCCGCCGCCGCCGCCGCCCACGAGTCCGGCGATGCCCTTGATCAGATTGCCCGCGTGGGCTCCCTGCGCCATCGCGCCGTCCGTGGCCGTGGCGATCATGTTGACTTTGCCGTCCTTCTCGGAGATCAGCACCACAACGCCCTCGCCCAGCTTCTCTTTCATCTGGTCGCCCAGCTCGCGCAGGCCGTTCATATCGACGCCGGCCACTTTGGAGGCCAGCAGCTTCATTCCCATGATCTCCTGCACCTGATCCGTCACGTCTCCCAGAGCGTCCTTCGCCGCCCTGCTCTTTAAGGCTTCGTTCTCACTCTGCAGCGCTTTCAGTTCCGCCATCAGATGCTCGCAGCGTTCCAGCAGGTTGGACGGAGAGGTCTTCAGCGCTTTGGCCGCCGCGCCAAGCTGCTCCTCCAGCTTCCGGTAATATGCCGTTACGTTGCTGCCCGTGACGGCCTCGATACGGCGCACGCCTGCCGCGACGCCGGACTCCGACAGAATCTTGAATGATCCGATCGTCCCCGTGGACGCCACATGGGTGCCGCCGCACAATTCCTTGGAGAAGTCTCCCATCGAGACGACGCGCACGGTATCGCCGTATTTCTCGCCAAAAAGCGCCATCGCGCCGCTATTTTTCGCCTCGTCGATGGACATGACCTGTGTCTCCACAGGCAGATTCTCGGCAATCTTGTCGTTGACGAGTTTCTCCACCTGCCGGATCTCCTCCGGCGTCATCGCCGCGGGATGGGAGAAGTCAAAGCGGGTGCGCTCCCCATCCTGATAGGAACCGGACTGTTCCACATGGTTTCCCAGCACCTCCCTGAGCGCCTTCTGCAGCAGATGGGTGGCACTGTGGTTTTTGCAGGTGGCCGCCCTTCTGTCTTTGTCCACGGACAGTTTTACGGTGTCGCCGGTTTTTAACATCCCTCTGGTCATTCTGCCGATGTGCCCTACCTTGCCGCCTAAGAGTTTAACGGTATTTTCCACCCGGAACTCGCCGTCTCTTGTGGAAATCATCCCGATATCGCCTTCCTGACCGCCCATGGTGGCGTAGAACGGCGTCTGCTCCACGATAACCGTACCGATCTGGCCGTCCGTCAGCGCCTCCGCCAGCTCGGTCTCCGTGGTGAGCACCGTCACCGTGGAATCATGCTCCAGCCGGTCGTATCCCACAAATTCCGTCGTAATTGCCGGGTCTATGGACTCGTATACGGTCACGTCCGCGCCCATATAGTTTGTCACCTTGCGGGCTTTGCGGGCTTTTTCCTTCTGCTGCTGCATATACGTCCGGAAGCCTTCCTCGTCCACCGTAATGCCTTGTTCCTCCAGAATCTCTCTGGTCAGATCCAGCGGGAATCCATAGGTGTCGTACAGACGGAACGCATCCGCGCCGCTAAGCTGCTTTGCGCCGCTGCGGGACAGTTCTGCGGACATTTCGTTTAAGATGGAAAGGCCCTGATCGATGGTCTTGTTGAATTTATTTTCCTCCTGCGTCAGCACGTTAAAGATAAATTCTTTCTTTTCCTCCAGCTCCGGATAGCCGTCCTTGGAGCCCTCGATGACCGTGCCCGCCAGATCGGACAAGAATGCGCCCTGAATGCCCAGCTTGCGCCCCTGTCTCGCCGCGCGCCGGATGATGCGGCGGAGCACATAGCCCCTGCCCTCGTTGCTGGGCATGATGCCGTCGGAAATCATGAACGTGGCGGAACGGATGTGGTCCGTGATGATGCGGATGGACACGTCGGTGTCGTAATCTTTCTTGTATTCCACGCCCGCGATCTCACATACCCGCGTCCGCAGCGCGCATACGGTGTCCACATCGAAGATGGAATCCACGTCCTGCACAACGGATGCCAGTCTCTCTAATCCCATGCCGGTGTCGATATTCTTCTGGACGAGCTCCGTATAGTTGCCGTGGCCGTCGTTGTCAAACTGGGTGAAGACATTGTTCCAGATCTCCATGTAGCGGTCGCAGTCGCACCCCACCGTGCAGCCGGGCTTTCCGCAGCCGTATTTCTCGCCGCGGTCATAATATACCTCGGAGCAGGGGCCGCAGGGACCGGAACCGTGCTCCCAGAAGTTGTCCTCCTTGCCGAAACGGAAAATCCGCTCCGGCGCAATCCCGATCTCCTTATTCCAGATTTCAAACGCCTCGTCGTCGTCCTGATAGATGGACGGATAGAGCCTGTCCGCATCCAGCCCGACCACTTCCGTCAGAAACTCCCAGCACCACGTGATCGCTTCTTTCTTAAAGTAATCGCCGAAGGAAAAGTTTCCCAGCATTTCAAAGAACGTGCCGTGTCTGGCCGTCTTTCCCACATTTTCCAGATCGCCCGTCCGGATACATTTCTGGCACGTGGTCACCCGTCTTCTGGGCGGAATCTCCTGCCCCGTAAAGTACGGCTTTAGCGGCGCCATACCGGAATTGATCAAAAGCAGGCTGTTGTCGTTGTGCGGCACCAGCGAAAAACTTTTCATTTTTAAATGCCCCTTGCTCTCAAAGAAATCAAGAAACATTTTACGCAGTTCATTTACACCATACGGTTTCATCACAGTTCTGTCCTTTCCTGTCCTGTTATCGTCTGACGGCATTCCTCCGGTGCCGCCGCGGATGATCTTTTAGAAGGTAAACTTATCCGCAAAGTATGCGTCCAGCTCCGCTATCGCGATGCGCTCCTGCTCCATCGAATCGCGGAACCGCACGGTCACGCAGCCGTCCGTCTCGGACTCAAAATCGTATGTAACACAGTACGGCGTTCCGATCTCGTCCTGCCTGCGGTAGCGCTTGCCGATATTGCCCCTGTCGTCAAATTCGCAGTTGTACTTTTTGGAGAGCTGCGCAAAAATCTTCTCCGCCCCTTCGTTCAGCTTTTTCGAGAGCGGCAGCACGCCGATCTTCACAGGAGCCAGCGCCGGATGGAAATGCAGCACGGTGCGCATATCGCCGCCGTCAAGCTCCTCCTCGTCATAAGCGCCGCACAATACGGCCAAGAACAGTCTCTCCACGCCCAGAGACGGCTCGATGACATAGGGAATATATTTTTCGTTTTTCGTATCGTCAAAATAGGACATATCCTCGCCGGACGTATTCTGGTGCTGCGTCAGGTCGTAGTCGGTTCTGTCCGCAATCCCCCACAGTTCGCCCCAGCCGAACGGGAACAGAAATTCAATGTCCGTGGTGGCCTTGGAGTAGAACGACAGTTCCTCCTTCTCATGGTCGCGGACACGCATCTCCTCCTCTTTCATGCCGAGACTCTTTAAGAAGTCGATGCAGTATTTCTTCCAGTAGGAAAACCACTCCAGATCCGTGTCCGGCTCGCAGAAAAATTCCATTTCCATCTGCTCGAACTCCCTGACGCGGAAGATAAAGTTGCCCGGCGTGATCTCGTTGCGGAACGATTTGCCGACCTGACAGATGCCGAACGGAATCTTCTTGCGGGAAGTCCGCTGCACGTTCTTAAAGTTGACAAAGATGCCCTGCGCCGTCTCCGGCCTCAGATATACGGTATTCTTCGCATCCTCCGTGACGCCTTGGAACGTCTTGAACATCAGGTTGAACTGTCTGATATCGGTAAAGTTGTGTTTGCCGCAGGAAGGGCAGGGAATGTTGTGCTCCTCGATGAAATCTTTCATCTGCTGCTGGCTCCAGCCGTCCACGGAGCCCTCCAGCGCAATCCCCTGCTCGGCCACATAGTCCTCTATGATCTTGTCCGCGCGGAACCGCTCATGGCACTCGCGGCAGTCCATCAGCGGATCGGAAAAGCTCCCTAAGTGGCCGCTCGCCACCCATGTCTGCGGATTCATCAGGATGGCGCAGTCCACGCCCACGTTATAGGGGCTCTCCGTCACAAATTTCTGCCACCACGCCTTTTTGATATTGTTTTTCAGCTCCACGCCGAGATTGCCGAAATCCCACGTGTTGGCCAGCCCGCCGTAAATCTCCGAGCCGGGATATACGAAGCCTCTGGCCTTTGACAGTGCCACGATCTTTTCCATTGTTTTTTCCATCCTAGTTGTCCTCTCTGTCTCTCCCGCCGGTGCGGGTAGTATTTTAATTTATTACAATTACACATTATTTACAATTTCATATTATTTCAGTTGAATATGATATACGTCAGCGTGCCTGCGCCGTCTGCGCCGCTCTCGTCCGCCGGGTTCGTGATATGGACGCTCTTTTTGCCGGTGCACTCGACGCGGACGCCGTCAGCCGCGCTCTGGTTGGTATACAGTACGCTGCCGAAGGTGTTGACCAGCAGCTCCTCGGACGGTTTCGTGGCGATAATCACGATCTGCTTTTCGTCCTGTCCGTCTATCGAACCGAATGATACCGCCTCGCCGTCGGGCGTCACGAAGCTCACCTCGTCCAGCTTATATCCCTTGGCCTCGGCCCCCAGAAGCGTTCCGATAAACATCTCCCGGTGGTTAAAGATACTGTAGTCCCTGTCGGAAGCGTAATCCAGCAGAATCTTGATCCTGCCCTCCTCCTCCGTGACGGACTCCAACACCGCCGAGCCTTCGCCGTAATCCGCGCAGTGTTCTGCCACCCGCTCCGCGGCAAGCCCGTTCAGACTGTCCAGATCATAATAGTCCTGATTAAATTCGCCTATGATCTGATGGGTGATCGCGCCTTCCCCGTCGATAGAAATAGAAGATATCTCCGGCGCTTTCTCCTGCCCGCACCCGCCAAGCGCGAAACAGAGGCAGACTGCTGCCGCCAGCCGGAATGCCTTTCTTCGATCCATATCTCATCCTCCGGATATTCCTGTGCTGCTCACATACTGCATTACATTATATTAAAGATTATCCACAATTTCAAGACTTTTAAACGGTCTGTCCAGATAACGCTTCCGGTATTCGTCGGCGATAGCGCCCAACTGCTCCAGAACCTTGGGCGCTACGGTAAACGTATAGAGCTTTGCGATATCCGCCTCTGCTATGTAGGAAACGGCGTATTCCGTTGACTTCTCCCATTCCGTCCCCGCGGGAAGCCCCGGAAATTCGCCGTTGATGACCATCGCCTTCAGTTCAAAAATATAGCGGACAAGCCTGTTGTCCAGCCCTTTGTGGAGCAGTGCCCGCAGGGACTGGTACAATAGCTTCAGCATCTCTTTTTCGTCGTTGTTCTCTCTGGTGTAATAGTCCATCAGTTCCAGAAAGTACATTCCGTAATAAGCGCTCTCATAATCGGCGCGCAGTTCTTCAAAATAGTTGCTGATGGCCGCATCCGCGATATTGTACGCATTCCTGCCGGCGTACAGCTTAAACTCGCCGAAACAGAAAGGCTCCACGGCGGCGAGAAGCCTGCTGCCCTGCCTGCGCGCGCCCCTCGCAAACGCGGAAATTTTTCCCTTTTCACGAGTCAGTATAACAACCCTCCTGTCGTATTCGCCGATCGGTTCAGCCTTTAACACCATCCCCGTGATCTGTATATATTCCTGCATGAAAGCCTTCTCCCGCTCTCTCCCTGTCTATGCCGTCCTCGGCCCGCCTATCCGCCGCCGCATTTCTGTATGCCAGAAAATCATCCACCCTGCCTGTCTCCATAAATCTTTCCCAGTAGTTTATCTCATTCATCTTACGCTCCCTAATCCTCTCTTATGAACTAATTTTAGGGTTCGCAGATTTGTCTTTTTCTATTCTGTTTCTCTGGGATTATAGCCGAAATTTTTCAGCAGATAATCGTTGTCCCGCCAGTCCTTTTTCACCTTCACCCAGAGCTGCAGATTGACCTGATTTTCCACCAGTTCCTCGATCTCCGGTCTGGCCATGGAACCGATCTTTTTCAGCATACTGCCCTGTCTGCCGATGACAATGCCCTTGTGGGAATCCCGCTCGCAGAAAATCGTCGCCTCGATCTCCACGATTTTCTTACGGAACTTCATCGTCTCCACCGTCACGGCGATGCCGTGTGGCACTTCCTCCTCCAGACACCGGAGCGCCTTCTCCCTTATCAGCTCCGCCACAATCTGACGCATGGGCTGATCCGTCACCGTGTCCTCGTCGAAAAAAGGCTCTCCGCAGGGAAGATATTTCATAATGCAGGACAACAGGACATCAAGCCCGTCCCGTTTCAGGGCGGACAGCGGAACGATCTCCGCAAAGTCGAGCTGCTCCCTGTATGCGTCGATATAGGTCAGCAGAAGATCCTTTTTCACGGTATCGATTTTGTTAATCACAAGGATCACCGGCGCATCGGCTTTTTTCAACTGCTCGACAATGTGCCTCTCGCCCGCGCCGATGTACTCCGACGGCTCCACCAGCCACAGGATGACGTCCGCGTCGGACAGGGTGTGCTGCGCCACATTGACCATATAGTCGCCCAGCTTGTTTTTGGCCTTATGAATCCCCGGCGTATCCAGAAAAACGATCTGCCCTTCCTCGCAGGTATATACCGTCCGGATGCGGTTCCGCGTCGTCTGGGGCCGGTCGGATGTGATGGCGATCTTCTGGCCGATCAGCGCATTCATCAGCGTGGACTTGCCCACGTTCGGCCTGCCGATCAGTGCCGCAAACCCGGCCTTAAACCCGGCGCCGTCCCGTCCTTCCTGTTGTGCCTTGTTCTGTGTCGTGTGTTCCCGCTCCATCACGCACCTCACTCCGATGCCTTGTCGTGGCCGCTGTCTGCCGTCTGCTGCGCCTGTTCCTCTGCCGGCGGCTGCGTCCGGTTCTCTGCCGTCTGCTGCGGAACCTGCCATGCTGACGCCTGCGCCTGGGCCGCCGCCTGTATCCGGGCGGTCTCCTCCGCCCTGCGCCGCCTGCGCCGTCTGATGATTGCCCGCAGGATCAGGACTGCCGCCGCGATGACAATAGCCCAGACGAGCAGATAGGGCAGCTTGATGACAACCCAGACGAACAGGTCGCTGATCCCTTGGCAGACGCCCTCCACACTGTTCAGAAAGCCGTTCCGTATCCGCTGCCACACGGTCGTCTCCTCCGTGGGCGAGTAGCGCTGCACTTCGCTGATATACAGATAGACCGTACTGTAGTCGATCTTATTGTCATAAGTTCTGAGCTGGGATTCCATGCTCTCAATCTGATAGCGCACGTCGGACAGACGGCTCTCTATGGTGATGATGTCTTCCACGGTCTCCGCGCGTTCCATCAGTTCCAATAGCCTGTCATACTCCGCCTGCAGCGCGTTCCTGTGGCTCTCCATGTCCACATACTGCAGCGTGATGTCCTGCACGCTCTCCGAGCGGCTGACGATATTGGACTGTTCCGCCACGGCGCTCACAAAGCCGTCCAGCTTATCCTGCGGAATGCGTATCGTCATGCTGGCGTACCGGTTCTGCCGGACAGAGGCGTACAGGCTGCCGTTGTCGCTGGACATCTCCTCTATGTAACCGCCGAGGGCGTTCACCTTCTGCTCCACATCCCGCATCAGGCCGTCGAACTGCTCCGTTTCCGCCTGCAGTGTGACCGTCTTGATCAGTTTCCTGCCGGTCTGCGCTGCCGCCGCCTGACTCTCCTCCGCCGCGCCGGTGCTTCCCGTCACGGCGCTGTCGGCCTCTCCTTCATAGGCTTCGGCTGACTCATACAACGCCGTTCCCATGCCGTTGTCATAGGCATAGTCATCTAAAGCATAGTCGTCTACTGCGACGGCGGCAGCGTCCTGTGACGCCTTATTGCTGCCCCCGCAGCCGGACAGGGCCATCGTCATGGCGGCGGCCAGCAGCCACACCGCGGTTTTTCGCATCCCGTTCTGTCTTCTTTCGCTCATAGTCTCCTCCGTTTTTCTTTGTATCTATTGCATATTTTCCTGCAGAAAACATTGTCTTTTTTCGCCGGTCAGTGGAACAGATAGTCCGTCCGGCCAAACATCCCGCCGTTGGCCTTGATCTTCTCCTCGTTGCCGACGACGCAGAGACATCCGTCGCCGACAAACGCGCGGACATATGCCGCCAGAGAACGGATTGCCCCGGCATCCGCGGAGAGCATCTCGTCTCTGCTTTTCTGCACCTGTTCATACGTCCTGTGGCTCATATAGCCCGACAGCGAATACGCGCCTTTCATGGCCGGCGTCTTGGGCATATCCGTCTCGCCCACCGCGCCGATGACATACTGCGTCATAGTGCGCTCGTCCGCCTCAAAGCGTTCGATATAGTCCGCCGCCTGCTCATAGACCTCCACCGTGCCCGCCAGATGCGGATCGCGGTAGGACACGAAATAGCAGTCCCCTGCCTCGCCAAAACCGCACATACATCCATACGCGCCGCCCTTGACGCGCACCTGCGTCCACAGATACTCGTATCCCATCATGACGCGCAGCACTTTCAGCGCGCCGTGGTAGGCAAGCCCTTTGTCCAGATAGCTTCCGGCGCGGCACACATACTGGATCTGCGCCGAGGTCATGAACCCCTCGTTCTTTTTTTCCGGCGTCAGCGTATAGACTGGCGTCCCGACAGGCTCCGTAAACAACGCCTCTTTCAGCCGTGCTGCCAGCTCCTCGACGCCTGCCAGCCCTTCCCGCTCTGCCGTGTAATCTACCAGCAGATTCTCCGGCCGGAAGATGCAGGCGGCAATCCTGCGCAGATTGGCGGTGAGTTCGCCTTTTTTCTCCTCAAAATGTTCTTCCAGATCTTCCAGAAGACGGTATAGCGGAATCCCCTGCATCGTTTCGCCTAACAGGGCGCGCATATGCAGATAGGACAAGGCTCTCTCCGCCGCCAGCCTGTGGCCCGACACCGTCATATCCGCCTGCATCGCGGAACGCGCCTCCGCGATCAGCTCATGCAGACGCTTCTCGTCCGTATAATCCGCTTTCGTCAGAATCTCCGCCGCCAGTGCAAACGCTTTCGGAAGATTCTCGTACAACGTCTTAACCTTTAAGTCAAACGTGAACGTATATTGGGAGAGATCCTGCATATCCGCATAGGAGTTGACTGCCGGCGAGATGCCCCCGGTATACAGGTTGATCTCGCTGTAGAGGTCGCTATAGCTATAGCTTTCCGTGCTGACCAGCCCGATGACCGCCTTTAAGACGCCGACATAGGGAAGCAGCTCCTGCGGAACCTGTCTGAGATCGAATACAAACCGCAGATAGCCGATGCCGTTTGTATACACATCATGGTACAGAAGCACCGTGTCCCCGATCCGCATGATTTCGTTGCGAAACGGCTCCGCCTCTTTTTTCAGGTCTTCCCGCGACAAAAGCGGGATCTTTTCCAGCGCTTCCTTCTCGTCGTCCTGCTCCTGATAGGCTTTTAACGCTTCGGTCTGCCGGATGATCCGGTCGATCTGCCCGGCGTCCATCGCCGCTTTCCTGTCTGCCAGCCGCCCGGCGAGCTGCCGCTCCTTCTGCCCCGTCAGTCCTCTGACCGGCTTTACGATGACGACGCTCTTGTGGGGATTGGCAAGCAGATGCTCCCGGATCAGCTCCTCGAAATAACCGGTGTCCACCTCCTGCCGCAGCGCCCGGAACGTTTCCAATAGCTCCACGTTTACGAACGGCCTGTTGTCGTCATAGAGCCATGTCTGCAGCAGATTCAGGCCGTACATCAGGCCCTTGGGATAAGAGCCGTAATCCGCCTCTCTGTAGCGGAATTCACTGTTGTTCAGGTTGGCCGCAAGCGCTTTCCGGTCCAGCCCTTCCCGAACCAGCCTCCGCAGTTCTCCCTCGATCACCTCTACAAATTCATCTTTCCGGGACGCATTGGTATTCTTGGCGATAATGGAGATCTGCGGCTGCTTCAGCAGCGCCTCATAGCCGCAGTCAATCTCCGTGCCGATCCCCGCGTCCAATAGCGCCTGTTTGACCGGCGCGCCCGGCACCATGCACAACACCTGCGCCAGCGTATCCATCGCCTGCTGGAACTTCTGGTCGGGCTGCACGCCGAAAGCGATATTGTAGGACAGATACGTGTTGTCCTCCTCCGACTCGCTCTCCGAGACGGAATATTCCGCCTCCGCGGTCATGGTTCCCGCAAAAGGCTTCTGCACCGCGATCTCCGAGTCAACGGCAAGTGCTTCATACTTGGACAAATATTCCTCGTCGATCCACTGCAGCTTCTGCGCCATATCCATATCGCCGTACAGATAGATATAACTGTTGGACGGATGGTAGTACCGCCTGTGGAACGCCAGAAAATCCTCGTAGGTAAGCTGCGGTATCACCTCCGGATCGCCGCCGGATACGACCGCATACGCCGTGTCGGGATAGAGGGACGACAGGATCTGCTGCTCCAGAACGTCCTCCGGCGAGGAGAAAGCCCCCTTCATCTCGCTATAGACAACGCCGTTGATCGTCAGTTCATCCTCCGCATTTTCCAGCTCATAGTGCCAGCCTTCCTGCTGGAAAATCTTTTCCTCACGGTAAATGTTCGGATGGAATACCGCGTCCAGATAGACGTCCATCAGGTTCTGAAAATCCCTGTCGTTATAGCTCGCCACCGGATACACCGTCTTGTCGGGGTATGTCATGGCGTTTAAGAACGTGTTGAGCGATCCCTTGGCCAGCTCGATAAACGGGTCCTTGACCGGGAACTTATCCGAGCCGCACAGGACGGTGTGCTCCACAATATGCGCCACGCCCGTACTGTCCTTGGGCGGCGTGCGGAACCCGATGTAGAACACCTTGTTCACATCATCGTTTGAGATCAGCGTGATCCTTGCGCCCGTTTTATTGTGTCTGAGAAGATATCCCATGGAGTGGATGTCTTCCAGTTTTCTCTTGTTTACTACCGTGTAAGCCTCCAGCTGCTCCAGTTTCATCGGCGTACTCTCCTTCCGTTTCCGCATATTAAGATTAGTATACCACTCCCGGCGGATCTTAGCAAAGCAAAAAGAAATACAAAAGAGGCCGCGCACTGATGTTCCGTGCGGCAGCCCCTAGAGTAAAAAGGGAATATTACTATACTTTAAAAGTATAGCCACAACATGACAGTTTTTCTGTCATAATGTTGTCAATTTATTGCCTTTCCTGTCTGGCACTGTCAGTTTATCAGATAATGACGCGATAAGCAAGATGATTTTCGCATTTGCGGGCGTCATTCACCGCGCTTTTCTACATTTTTCGCCTTAATCAGACGGTAAACGACATCAGGCCCAGCTTGGACAGGATCAGCTCCTGAATGACCATGCCGCATTTTTTCTTCTGCGCCAGATTCATGGCCGCCAGCTCCTCCAGCTTCATCGTGCGGTTTTCATACACCGTCTTCACCCCGCCCATAAGCCGCCGCTTCTGCACCAGCAGGCTCACCCGCACTCTGGCCTTGAGCTGCTGATAAGTGCGGTAGGAAAACTGATCCGGCGTCATATAATAAAGCTGGCTCTCCAGCGTCGTCTCCGGCGCGGTATCTTTCAGGATATAATGCTCCACGATGCTTTTGTATTTAAAGCTGACCATCTCGTGCTGCAGAATCTCCTCATAGCTCAGCCGCGCGCCCAGATAGAGCGTGCCCGCATCCTGCATATAATACTTGAAATCGTTATCCTGCCGCCCGGCTGTCCCGTTGGTATCCGTCTCCATAGTGCCTCCGTTTTTTGCAGCTATGCCTGCCGCCCGGCAGACGCCTGGCGCGTCGCGCCGTCCGCGATATCCTCTATCCTGCCGCCGCTGATCCGCACGGCGTCCTCGATGGCTTTCCTGCTGATGCCGGACTCCGCCGCCAGCTCCTCTACCGTCACCTTGCGGTGCAGCTCCTCCGCCAGCTCTCTGGCCGCGTCCGCCACCCTGTTCACCTTGTCGGCGATTCTGCCGTTTCTGCGGCCTGTTTCCGCATTCTCCGCGATGGCGTCTTCCATGGCGTCCATAATCATCTTGCCCAGCATCCCCTGCGCCTCGGAAGCGTGCTCCATGGCGCCCAGCATACCGACGCCCGCGAATAGCGCCGCATTTCCCTCGCCGATCAGATCTTCCAGAAATACGCCCTGCCCGGCATATAGCTTAGCGATCTCGGCCACCTCCGGCAGATACGCCTCCGTCAGCCTGTTGCGGGCATCTATGTCGCCTGCCATCGCAGACAGCGTGACCGCCTCTTTCTCTCCTTCGGACAATGGCGGCAGCGCCCGCAGCTCCTCCAGATAAGTCTCCAGATAGTCTTTCTCCTCCGCCGCCAGATAGTCGTCCGGATCGGGCGGTTCGCCGATGCCGATCCTGTTCTGCCGCAGATAGTCCTGCACCAGACTCATCTGCGCGTCAGTGAGCGCCAGCGGGCCAAACGCCGCCTCCAGCTCCTCCTGCGAGACGCATCCGCCCTGCGCCTTTGCTTTCTGCCGGATCTGCTCTAACGTATCGGTAAAAAGAATTTGTTTGTCGTGATTCATGCTGCCTTTATTCATGTCCTGATTCCTGTCGTTCTGATTCGTATTGTTATGATTCGTGTTGCCGTGATTCTGCCTTTTTTATTTTTAACGATTGCTTTTCACATGGGTGTGCGTATACAGATGCTCGGAACAGTATTCATAATTGCCCTCGCATTTGGAACAGAACCGAAATTCCATCATCGGACTGTCCTCCTCCGTCCTGCCGCAGATGGCGCACATATGCTTGGTGATATGGGGATTTTTCCGCACCTCGCGCCGAAACTCCTGCCGTCTGTGTATCTGCTTGGGCCGCAGATGCGACAGATTGCGGGAAGTGAGGAAAAATACGACGAAGTTGAGCAGAGAGGCAAAAATCGCAAATCTGCCGTTGACACTGTCCGCCAAAAATTCAAACACCAGCATGACGCCGTATATGACGCCCAGCCACTTGACTTTCACCGGTATGAGAAACATCAGTAATACCTGCGCCTCCGGGAACGTGGCCGCAAACGCGAGGAAGATCGACATATTGATGTAATACGTGCTGAAACTCATCGACGAGCGCAGAAAGAACGCATCGGCCCCCATCGCCGCGATCAGGTCTGCGTGAAAGAGATAATGATACCCCATCATCAGAAAGCTCCCGGCAATCGTAAACAGAAAGCCCTGAAAGAGATACACGTTGTAGCGGTAGGTTCCCCATGTCCTCTCCAGCGTCGTTCCGATGGAGCAGTAAAAATATAGCATAATCAGCACCAGAAAGATATTGCCGGAGGACGGCGGAATCAAAATCCACGTGACCAGCCGCCATACCTGCCCGTGCAGCACCGCGTAAGGATCTAACGTCAGGTACAGGATGATGGTGCTGCCCGTAAGCAGTTCCAGCACATATCCCACGGCGTAGCACAGGACAAGCACAAAGGACAGGTTCTTGATCGCATACTTTCCGAATTTTCGTTCAAAACGGCTCATACATTCACTCCCTATTCTTCCGTCCGTTCCGGCCCACGTATTTTCGGGGCATGGACTGAATACATTTTAACATTCCCCGCTTTAAATGTAAACGTTGTTTCCAGTAATTATCCGATTGCTTTTTGCCGGGGCGTGTCGTATAATGACTATGTTTGTCAATACCGTATCGCAAACCTATTTTAATAAGTACCTTTTTTACGGAGAGTGATCTCACAATGAGTGAAATGCAGTATACACTTGGCATCGACATCGGTTCCACCACCGTCAAAATCGCCGTGCTGGACCGGAATCATCAAGTGCTCTTTTCGGACTATCAGCGGCACTTTGCCAACATCAGGGAGACACTGTCAGATCTTTTGGGCAGGGCCTATGCGCTCTTAGGAAACGTCACGGTTCACCCGATGATCACCGGCTCCGGCGGTCTGACGCTGGCCAACCATCTGCAGGTTCCCTTCGTGCAGGAGGTGATTGCCGTCTCCACATCCCTGCAGACCTTTGCGCCGGTGACGGACGTGGCCATCGAGCTGGGCGGCGAGGACGCCAAGATCATCTATTTTGAAGGCGGCAGCGTGGAGCAGCGCATGAACGGCATCTGTGCCGGAGGTACAGGCTCTTTTATCGACCAGATGGCGGCCCTGCTGCAGACGGACGCCTCCGGCCTGAACGAATATGCCAAAAATTACCATTCCTTATATACAATCGCGGCCAGATGCGGCGTTTTTGCCAAATCCGACATCCAGCCGTTAATCAACGAGGGCGCCACCAAGGAAGACTTGTCTGCGTCCATTTTTCAGGCGGTCGTCAACCAGACCATCAGCGGGCTGGCCTGCGGCAAACCGATCCGCGGGCACGTGGCGTTTCTGGGCGGGCCGCTGCATTTCCTGTCCGAATTAAAACAGGCTTTTATCCGGACGCTCAAACTGGACGACGAGCACATCATCGACACCGACAACTCCCACCTTTTTGCAGCCATCGGCTCGGCTCTCAACGCCAAGGAGGACTGTTCCTGCACCATGGAGGAAATGACGGGCAGACTGGCCTCCGACATCAAGATGGAGTTTGAGGTGGAGCGCATGGAGCCGCTGTTTGCCTCTCGGGGCGAGTACGACGCTTTCTGCAGCCGCCACGGTGCGCATCATGTGGCTTCCTCCGCGCTGGCCTCCTATCGGGGCGACTGTTTCCTGGGGATCGACGCCGGTTCCACCACGACCAAAGTCGCGCTGGTGGGCGTGGACGGTTCGCTGCTCTACTCGTTTTACAGCAGCAACGACGGCAGTCCGCTGAAAACCGCGATCCGCTCGTTAAAGGAGATCTATGCGCTGCTCCCCGAGGGCGTGAGGATCGCCCGCTCCTGCTCCACCGGCTACGGCGAAGCGCTGATGAAAGCCGCCTTCCTGCTGGACGACGGCGAGGTGGAGACCGTGGCGCACTACTACGCGGCGGCGTTCTTTGATCCCGATGTGGACTGCATTCTGGACATCGGCGGTCAGGACATGAAATGTATCAAAATCAAAAACCAGACCGTGGACAGCGTGCAGCTCAACGAAGCCTGCTCCTCTGGCTGCGGTTCTTTCATCGAGACCTTTGCCAAATCCCTCAACTACAGTGTGGAAGACTTCGCAAAGGCGGCGCTCTTTGCCGAACACCCCATCGATCTGGGCACCCGCTGCACGGTGTTTATGAATTCCAAAGTAAAGCAGGCGCAGAAGGAGGGCGCCGCCGTCTCCGACATCTCCGCGGGACTGGCCTACTCCGTCATCAAGAACGCGCTCTTTAAAGTCATCAAAGTGTCCGACGCATCGGAGCTGGGAAAACACATCGTCGTGCAGGGCGGCACTTTCTATAACGACGCGGTGCTCCGCAGCTTTGAGAAGATCGCCGGCTGCGACGCGATCCGTCCCGACATCGCCGGCATCATGGGCGCTTTCGGCGCTGCGCTGATCGCGCGCGAACGCTATGAGGCGGGATACCAGACTACGATGCTCACCATCGGGCAGATCACGGGGCTCCAGTTCGAGACGAGCATGGCGAAATGCAAGGGCTGCACCAACAACTGCCGCCTGACCATCAACAAATTTACGGGCGGACGTCAGTACATCTCCGGCAACCGCTGCGAGCGCGGTCTCGGCAAAACCAAAAACGAAAATAACATTCCCAATCTGTTTGACTATAAGCTGAAACGGCTCTTTGCCTACGAACCGCTCACGGCGGACAAGGCGCCCCGCGGCACGGTGGGCATACCGCGGGTTCTCAATATGTACGAAAATTATCCGTTCTGGTTCACGTTTTTTACCAGACTCGGCTATCAGGTCGTCCTGTCGCCGGTCTCCAACCGCCGGATCTACGAGCTGGGAATCGAATCCATCCCCAGCGAGTCGGAATGTTATCCCGCGAAGCTGGCCCACGGCCATGTGGCGTGGCTGATCAGCCAGAAGGTGGATTTCATCTTCTATCCGGCTCTTTTTTACGAGCGCGACGAATTTCCTGACGCCAACAACCACTACAACTGCCCGATCGTCACTTCCTACTCCGAGAACATCAAAAACAACGTGGAGGAGATCGGACGCGGCGAGGTCGTCTTCCGCAATCCGTTTATGTCCTTTCAAGATCTGCAGACCGTCACCGCCGCGCTCACCAGAGAGTTTGACGAGCTGCCCGTGGCGGAAGTGATGGACGCGGCGAAAGCCGCCTGGGAGGAGCTGGCAGCCGTTCGTCAGGATATGCAGCGGCAGGGCGAGGAAGTGCTCCGCTATATGGAGGAAAACCATATCCGCGGCATCGTGCTGGCCGGACGGCCCTATCATATCGATCCGGAGATCAACCACGGCATCCCCGAGCTGATCAACTCCTACAACATCGCCGTCCTGACGGAAGACTCCGTCTCCCATCTGGCGGCGCCGGAGCGTCCGCTGATCGTCTCCGACCAGTGGATGTACCATTCCCGGCTCTACGCCGCGGCGAGCTTCGTAAAGACAAGGGACGATCTGGATCTGATCCAGCTCAACTCCTTTGGCTGCGGTCTGGACGCCGTTACGACGGATCAGGTCAACGACATCCTCTCCGGCTCCGGCAAGATATATACCTGTCTGAAAATCGACGAAGTCAACAATCTGGGGGCCGCCAGAATCCGCATCCGCTCGCTGCTCTCCGCCATCCGTGTGCGGGAGCAGAAAAACCAGAAGCGCGAGATCCACTCCAGCGCCATCACGAAGGTGGCGTTTACGGAGGAAATGCGGCAGAATTACACGATTCTGTGTCCGCAGATGTCGCCGATCCATTTCGAGGTGATGCAGGCGGCTTTTGAAGCCTGCGGCTACCACTTTGAAGTGCTCGACAACGACAACCGCCACGCCGTAGACGTGGGGCTGAAATATGTAAATAATGACGCCTGTTATCCTTCCCTGATGGTGGTGGGCCAGATCATGGACGCACTGTTGTCCGGCAGATACGACGTCAACCGGGTGGCGCTGATCATGACGCAGACCGGCGGCGGATGCCGCGCCACCAACTATGTGGGATTTATCCGGCGCGCCCTCGCCAAAGCGGGGATGCCGCAGATCCCGGTAATCTCGCTGAATCTGGGCGGCATCGAGACAAACCCCGGCTTCCATCTGAATGCCGAGCTGCTGATCCGCGCCGCCTATAGCGCGCTGTTCGGCGATATTTTCATGCGCTGCGTCTACCGTATGCGCCCTTACGAAAAAGAACCCGGCGCGGTGGAGGCCGTCCACCGGAAATGGGTGGAAAAATGCCGCGCCTTTGTCTCAAGGAAACACTTAAACTACGTTACATTCCAGAAGATGTGCACGCAGATGATCCGGGAGTTTGACGAGATCCCGATCCATGAACATCTCCGCAAGCCCCGCGTCGGCATCGTGGGCGAGATACTGGTAAAGTACGCTCCCGCCGCCAACAATCATCTGGTGGAACTGTTGGAGAGCGAGGGCGCGGAAGCGGTCGTTCCCGATCTGCTGGACTTCATGCTCTACTGCTTTTACAACCAGATCTACAAGGCGGATTATCTGGGAACGTCGCGCAAAGCCGCCGCCGTCTCCCGGTTTGGTATCTGGGCGCTGGAGAAGCTGCGCGGGCAGGCCGCGAAAGCCTTTGAAAAGAGCCGGCATTTCACGCCGCCGGTGAGCATCTACCAAATCGTGGAATATGCCAAGCCCATCGTCAATATCGGCAACCAGACCGGCGAGGGCTGGTTCCTCACCGGGGAAATGGTGGAGTTGATCCACAGCGGCGTCAACAACATCGTCTGCACGCAGCCTTTCGCCTGCCTGCCGAACCACGTAGTCGGCAAGGGCGTCATCAAAGAGCTGCGGAAACGGTTCCCACTGTCCAATATCGTGGCCATCGACTACGATCCCGGCGCCAGCGAGGTCAACCAGTTAAACAGAATCAAGCTGATGCTCTCCACCGCCCAAAAGAATCTGGCAAAATAAAAAAAGCAGATGTGGGAATCTCCTGCATCTGCTTTGCTGCGTCTGTCCTGTCTGCCGGGCGGTGACGTCCGCTACATCTGTTTTCTTACGATCAGGTATTCGTTGTCATACTGGTAGAACGGACAGTGGAAATTGCCGCCGTCCAGAAAACGCGCCGTGTCGTCCTCGTCCAGATCGACCATACATACATAACACTCGTAATCTTCGTCATATTGGTAATTACTGCACGTATCGCACTGACTCATACCGCCGCTCCGTTATTGCATAACACGTGTAATTTCATGTTGGCCGCCGTTTGCCTCTCCCGGCCTGCCTTTTCTAATAGAAACTCCTGTCCACTTTCCGGTTGATAAAACGGATTTTGCCTTTTACTTCTTCCGCCAGCGACTCGATAGCCTCGTCCGCCGTCTCCTTCTGCAGCTGGTTCACGCAGAAGACGCAGGTGCCGAACTTCTCGTTGGAGAACAGTCTCGGCTTCTCCCATTTGACGAAATAGGAAACCCGGTTTTTCAGCAGAACCTTCTCGATCTTCTCCTTCGTCGCCATGTCGCTCACTTGGCACCATTCCAGCTCGTTGTGTACCTTTACTTTCTGATATGCCGTTTCCATACCAAAAAACCCTCCGTTATGTCAATTCTTCCAAGCGATTCTATTATAGCGCAATTTCTTCAAATGTGCAAATGTTGCAACAACAATATTTTTGTGTTAATGTAGATGGTATAAATAACGAGGAAAATGCCGGTGGCGCTTGCGGCAGTCGGCATTTGACGAGTATCTCCATCGAGACGACAGTCGAGATGGTATAAATAACGAGGAAAGTGCCGGTGGCGCTTGCGGCAGTCGGCATTTGACGAGTATCTCCATCGAGACGACAGTCGAGATGGTATAAATAACGAGGAAAGTGCCGGTGGCGCTTGCGGCACGGAAAGACGAGGAATCGATTTATGCCGATTAAAATTGCCGACTCACTTCCGGCGACGGCCACGCTGGAACAGGAAAATATCTTTGTCATGACCGAGTACCGCGCCATTCATCAGGACATCCGTCCGCTGAACGTGCTGATTCTCAACCTGATGCCCACCAAGATCGTGACGGAAACGCAGCTTCTGCGCAAGCTCTCCAACACGCCCTTACAGGTGAACGTGGAGTTCCTGCAGACCGCCAGCTACACGCCGCAGCACACCGACGCCGGCCATCTGGAATCCTTCTACACGACGTTTGATCAGGTCAAAGACCGCAAATACGACGGCATGATCATCACCGGCGCCCCGCTCGACTACGTGAAGTTCGAGGACGTCACCTACTGGGATGAATTGTGCACCATCATGGAATGGGGAAAAACCCACGTGCACTGTACGCTGCACCTGTGCTGGGGCGCTTTCGCCGGGTTGTACTATCTGTACGGTCTGGAGCGCTACGACATGGATACCAAACTGTCCGGCGTCTATCCCCATCGGATCGTCAAAAAAACCTCTCCCCTGTTCCGCGGTTTCGACGATATCTTCTACGCCCCACAGTCGCGGGCCATGGGCATCACCGAGGAGAAGATCGCCTCCGTTCCCGAGCTGGAGCTGATGGCCGTCTCCGACGAAGCCGGTGTCACCATCGTCAAGACGACGGACAGCCGCCACTTTTTTGTCACGTGCCACCCCGAATACGACGCGGATACGCTGGCGCAGGAGTACTTCCGGGATCTCAACAAAGGCATGAATCCCGCGGTTCCGGCCAATTATTTTCCCGACGACAACCCTGCGAATCCTCCCATCGTCAACTGGCGTTCCACCGGCCAGCTTCTCTACTCCAACTGGCTGAATTACTACGTTTACCAGACGACGCCCTATGATATCCGCAGTATTTGAGGAAGACTGCGGTTTTGGGCGGCCTGCGGCATCTCCGCAGCACTTGAGAAAAACTGCGGTTTTATGCGGGCCTGCGGCATTCTCCGCAGCCTTACAGATACTCGTCGATAAACATTTCTTCCGACAGGATGCGGACGCCCAGCTCCTTGGCCTTTTTGTTCTTGGCAGACTGGGACGCGATATCGTTGTTGATCAGGCAGGTCGTCTTGGAGGTGACGCTGCCTGTCACTTTGCCGCCCCGCGCCTCGATCTCGTCTTTCAGCGCGCCGCGGTTCTCGTAGTGCAGAAGACTCCCCGTAATCACAAAGGTAAGCCCCGCCAATGTCTGCCCGCTCTCGCTGACTGTCTCCTGCGCGATCTCGATCTCCTGCAGCAGACGGTCGAGCTGCGCGTTCTTACGGTCGTCGTCAAAATATGCCCTGATGCCGGCGGCGATCACCCCGCCGATGCCGTCCACGGCGCTTAGCTCCTCCACCGTCGCCTGCCGGACAGCCTCCAGCGAAAACCCGAAATTTCTGCACAGGACTTTGGCGTTCGCCACGCCGATATTCTCGATTCCCAGCCCGTAGATCAGCCTCGGGAGCGTGGTATGTCTGGCATTTTCGATACTGTTCATCAGGTTTTGGTAAGACTTCTCGCCGAAGCCCTCCATCTGCATGATCTCGCCGCGGTATCTGTCCAGCCGGTAGATATCCGCAAACTCATGCAGGAACCCTTTCGCCAGAAATTTTTCCAGCGTGGACTCCGACAGGCCCTCCACGTTCATCGCATCCCGGCTCACAAAAAGCGTGAAAGACTTAATCTTTTTGGCGTCGCAGCCGGGATTGTCGCAGTACAGGGACTGTACGCCGTTCACATCCTGTATCCGCGTGGGCCCGCCGCACACGGGGCACACGGACGGAATCTCCAGTCTGCCGCTCTGCGTCAGGTTCTCCGCGATCTGCGGGATGATCATATTGGCCTTGTATACGGTGATGCGGTCGCCGATTCCCAGCTTCAACCCCCGCACAATGCTGATATTGTGCACCGACGCGCGGCTGACGGTGGTGCCCTCCAGCTCCACCGGCTCAAACACCGCCACCGGATTGATCAGCCCGGTCCGGCTGGCGCTCCACTCCACTTCCAGAAGCGTCGTCTCCCGAATCTCGTCCGCCCACTTAAAGGCGATGGAATCTCTGGGGAATTTCGCCGTTCTCCCAAGCGACCTGCCGTACTCAATGTCCTCATAGAGCAGCACCAGACCGTCGGAAGGAATGTCGTAGGTCTGTATCTTCTTTTCAAAATAGGCGATGGCGTCCATGATCGTGTCGGGATCAACCCGCCTGTACTCCACCACGTCAAACCCCTGCTTCTGCAGGAAGCCGAACTGTTCCTCTCTGGAATTGCGGAAATCCACGTCCGGCGCGCTGATCAGGCTATAGGCGTAAAAAAGCACGTTCCGCTGCGCCGTCACCTCGTTGTTGAGCTGCCGGACAGAGCCGCTGCACAGATTTCTGGGGTTTTTGTATTTATCCTGCTCCGCCTCGACGCGGCTGTTGATCTTTTCAAATTCACTGTAGCTGATGACTGCCTCGCCGCGCAGCGACAACTTTCCCTGATAGGGGATGGACAACGGCACGTTGCGGAACACCTTCGCGTTGTTGGTAACTACCTCTCCCACCTCGCCGTTGCCGCGGGTGACGGCCTTCACCAGCCTGCCGCCTTCATAGTGCAGGACTACCGTCAGCCCGTCCAGCTTCCACGACAAAAGCGCCTCCCTGCCGTTCAGCCATTCCCGCAGCTCCTCCCTGCTTTTCGTTTTGGACAGGGACAACATGGGCTGCTCGTGTCGGTCTTTGGGCAGTTCGTCCACCGCCTCATAGCCCACGTTCTCCGTTGGGCTATTGGCCAGCGTGATGCCCGTCTCCGCCTCCAGTCTGACCAGTTCATCGTAGAGCCTGTCATATTCGTAATTGCTCATGATCTCCGTATCCTGCGCATAGTATGCGCGGGATGCCTCGTTCAATAGCCTTACCAGTTCTTTCATGCGTTCCGCAGCGCCTTCGTTCATCCGTTCCACGTCTCCACCTCTCGTTTTGCGCCTCCGCCTCTCGTTTTGCGCCTCCGCCTCGGCTTCTATTGCTTTTATTGCTTTTATTGTGCCTTATGAGCGCACTTTTCATACAGTTCCGCCAGCTCTCTGCCCGACAGTTCCCGGTATTCCCCCGGCTTCAGCGTGCCCAGCGTCACATTGATAACACGTGTTCTTTTAAGGTTTTCCACATCATACCCCACCGCCCGGCACATCCGGCGGATCTGCCTGTTCAGCCCTTGCGTCAGCACCATGCACACCGTTTTGGGCCCGATCTGCTCTATGACGCAGGGCCGCGTCGTCTGCTCCAGCTCCTCTAAGTAGATGCCCCGGCGCATACGCTCCAGCGCTTCCTCGGTCCACGGCTGCCTGACTTTGACGGTATATTCCTTTTCATGACGGTTCGCGCCGCGCATCATCGCCTCGATCAGATCGCCGTCGTTGGTCATCAGCAGCAGTCCTTCCGAGTCCTTGTCCAGCCTTCCGGCATAGGTCAGCCGCACCGGATAGTGAATCTGCTCCGTCACGATCCGATCCGCGTGGGGATCTCTCTCCGTGCAGACCACGCCGGCGGGCTTGTAATAGGCCAGCACAACTTTCCTGTCACGCCCCTCCACTTTCTGTCCGCGCACGCAGACCTCGTCCTGCGGCGACACTTTCCTGCCGGGCTGGGCGGGTTTCCCGTTGACCGTCACAAGCCCCTGCTCGATGAGTCTGTCCGCGTCGCGCCTAGAGCAGACGCCGGCGGACGCCAGATATTTATTTAACCGCACTTCTTCCGTGATATCCTCTGCCATCTGTCATTCCTCCGTTATCCGGCGGCGTGCGCATCCTCCGCGCCCGCGGGATCTGCGCCGTCTGTGCCTGTCGTATCGGCGGCGTGCGCCCTCTCCGGCTCTACGGCGTGCTCCAGAAGGAACTGCCGCCATGCGTCGTAATGCTGCGCATAGAGATGCACGCCGTCAAAGGTAAGTTCTTCTTTCAGATACCCTTCCTCGTCGGTAAACAACGGGTTGGCGTCCAGATAAAAAATATCCTTCCCATTGGCCAGCAGCGCCGCCGCCGCGTTTTTATCATTGATATTGATGTTGTTAAACTCCGTCTCCGGACTGTTCTTCTCCCTGCTGACATGGAGATTCGCCATGACATAGATCACGGCATCCGGCTGCCACTCCCGGATCTGCCGCACCACCCCGCCGTAGCGTTCCAGATAGTCCTGCGTGGTGCCCTACCCCAGATCGTTCATCCCCAGCATAATATAAATCTTGCCGTATGTTTTCTGCCGGAGCACTTCCGGCAGCTTTACCCGGGTTCCGTCCTTCTGGTAGGTAATGCCGCTGTCGTCCAGCAGCTTCAAAACCGTCATGCCGCTGTCGCAGTAAAAGTCCGCCCCGTCCAGTCCCGCGTAATCCGAGATGCCCAATGTGCGGGAATCGCCGATAAAAGCGGCGTCATTAAAATAACTGGTGTTCTCTGTCACATAGGGGTAGTCGGTCGTCAATGCAATTTTTCCTGCATCCGAGTAATACGGAGAATCTATCTGCTGCGGCTCGTAAGTTTCAAATTTTGTCTCTCCTATAACAGTTTCTTCCGCATTTTCCATGTTTTTCAAATTATGGTTCTCATTTTCAAGTTTGTTTCCGCTCGTTTCCGCGTTATTTTCTGCCTTGCAATTTCCTGCATTTTCTGTTTCGTCATCTCCTGTTTTTGATGATTTTCCCACGATATTTCCGCCCACGGCGACCTGTTCCAACGCCATTTCCGCAGCCGGCCCGTCGGCAAAAGACTCCATTTCCACATCCCGCCGGAGCATGATCCGGGCATCCTCCGCGATGGCCCGGAACCCGAGCTCATCCGAGCACACCATCGCCGCGGCTGCCGTCGCCGTCAGCAGAAACAGATAGGGATATCGCAATATAATAACACTTGATTTTTTATTCGTCCGCTCTTTCTTTTCTTTTTTCATACGTATATTATCTTCCCAAAAGATCTAGTTGCAGAAGTTTCTATGGCGCGGAAGTCTGCCGCGGCTCATAATGTGGAAGGCCGCTCACTGCCTTTGGTACAAAAGTCTGCCGCGGCTCATAATGTGGGAAACCACACGCTTCTTTTGACACGGGGCCCGCTCAGAATCTGAAATACAGGAACGGATTGTTGCTTCCGATCAGGATTTCATGCACCGAAAACCAGAAGACGGCCAGCAGAACCGGCGCCATAAACCATTTCTCCCGATACTTGGCATAGAGCTTCGCGGGATAGGGCGTGATAAACAGGATGCACGCCGCCAGCAGCGGCCCATACTCCCGCAGATAACGCGCAAGCTGCGGCAGCCCCACCAGCACCTCCGTCCTGTGGATGCCGAACATACTGCCCAGATAAGCCGCAAGCTGCCCCATGTCTGTGATTGCAAACACCACCCACGTCACCGGAATCAGCGTCAGCGTATACAGGTGTCCCAGCACCTTCGTCCGCTCCAGTCTGGCCCCATACGTCATTTTTTCCACCGAGAGGATCACAAAAAAAAGCATCCCCCACAACAGGAAATTCCAGTCGGCGCCGTGCCATAGCCCGGTCAGCGCCCACACCACAAACAGGTTGCACACCGTCCGCAGCCGTCCACGGCGGCTGCCGCCCATCGGGATATAGACGTATTCGCGGAACCACCGGCCCAGCGTAATATGCCACCGCCGCCAAAATTCCGAAACGGAGCGGGAGGCATAGGGCGTGTCAAAATTGCGCGGCAGGGTAAATCCGAGCATCCTGCCCAGCCCCAGCGCCATAACGGAATATCCCCAGAAATCAAAATAGATCTGAAACGAGTACGCCGCCGCGCCCAGCCACGCCGCCAGCGGATGGAGACTGCCCGCGCCTGCCGTCATGACCGTATTCCACAACGTGCCGATCTGGTTGGCCAGCAGGACTTTCAAGCCCAGCCCCACGGTAAACAGTTTCAGCCCTTCCTCCAGATCCCGCCCGCAGATACGCCGTCCGGCGCTCATGCGCTCCGCCACCTCGTCGTACCGCACGATGGGCCCCGCGATCAACTGCGGAAACATACTCACATAGGCCGCAAAATCTATGAATTTCGCCGGCCTGTCAAACTTTCCGCGATAGCAGTCCACCTGATAGGACACCATCTGAAACGTGTAGAAGCTGATTCCCAGCGGCAGCGCCAGATGAAGGAGCGGCATCAGGCCGTCCCCTGCCAGCCCGTTCACCGTCCGCGCCGTAAAATCCCAATATTTAAACACAAAAAGAAGCCCGAAATCCAAGAGCAGCGAGAGAACAAACGCCGCCGTGCGGCCCTTTCCGCGTCTCCCGCCCTGCCCCGGAAGCGGTATTTCCCGTCCGCAGAACAACAGCCTGCTCAGCCCGTAATTGACGAGCAGTGAAGCAGCCAGAAGCAGCACAAAAAACGGCTCCCCGATTCCGTAGAAGACAAGGCTCCCCACAAGCAGCACGACGTTGCGGAACTGAGCGGGGACAAGGAGATATATCACCATAAAAACCGGCAGAAACCGGAACAAAAAGTCAATTCCCGAAAAAAGCATTCCGATGCTCCCAGACACAAATTAAGGGATTTCTTTCGACAGAAAAACCTATATTTAGTATAGGCCGTCTCCCATCATTTTACAAGACCTATTTGCGTTTGAGTTTCCCCATTTTTAGAACACGAATGCCCCGGCATCCTCTATTTTAAAGTGTTCAAACAGGTTTAGCTGTT
>CANRFZ010000006.1 GCA_947630025.1 uncultured Lachnospiraceae bacterium | reverse complement strand
TTTTCCAAACGATGACCACGGAGTATCCCCGGAAGCTATCTTTTCTTCATCTTATTGCAAAGTACGGAAACTCAAGACATCAAGTGTTCTATTTTAAATTAACTTTGATAAAATCAAATTGGTAAGTGTCACATGACAATATTGCTTCATATACAGAAATATTTGCTCCTGCCAGATTCTTTCGTTGAGTTATTTCGACAATATGGTTTTTCTGTGTTTGTTCCATTCTGTATCCCAAATATACGGCAGAAACACATTTGAGAGGAATATTTATTCCTGATGTATTTGTTTCATAGTCTTGATATAATTTTAGTTTAGTAGATATTATTCTCCATTCTTTTTCATACTGCCAATCATTACCTTTATAGAGCATGAGAGGAATAAGATCATCAAGTAGTTCTCCATCATCGTATTCTTCGCCGTTTTGTATTGATTGTTCTAAGTTTGTCAAACTATATTTCAGTGATTTTAAATCTCGATGTATTAACCTATGCTCATCATACAGAACTGGATATATCCCCAATGAAATTATTTCATTTCTACTAAGCCTTTTTAAATCATACTCTACACAAAATCCTTTAGATGAATCTGCATAATGTGCCCACATTAGTACGCTTTTATTGGTTTCACTGAAGCATGACATAAGCGCAGTAGTACTATATGATTCAATTTTAGTTGAATTTTCATTTTTATTAAAAGCAGGTAATCCCTCGTAAACATCATTCAAATTACCATTAGGTGAAAGATGAACCTCATCGTTTTCGTAATTGCGAAATGGGTAATATTCAGGCGGATTATATTTGTATAATTTGAAAGAATCATTTTCTTCTATGTATTTTGCTAAAATGTGTAAAAATTCTTGGACATCACTGTCCCTTGCTCCATCTTCCTCTTTTTCCCAATACTCAATAATCTCTCTAAGTTTATCCTTTAGATAGTTAAAATCTGTCATAAAACATTCCTCCCGTATGTCAATAATCATTCTTTGGTTTTGAACATCTGCAAACAAAGTTCTTTCAGCAATTCTTGTGCTTTTTCATTCAGTCCGGTATGCGATAGGTAGTTTACCACAATGGAAGTCATATCATCAGCGGTAACTGGGCGTTCCTGCTGGATTTCCTCTGCCTGTTCATACATGACATTCATCATTTCGGTAAGCTGAGAGGGATCTATATCAGCAGGATTAGCATGTTCACTGGTATAGGATTCTTTCATATCCTTTAAGATACTCATCATAATATCCCTTAATTTGATCATGGACGCTTCGGAAAAAGTGATTTTTTCGGCATTTATGCGATTGATGTCGTGGTTGGCTTCTTTGCGAATTTCAGGTGTTTCCTTAGCGTAGTCTTTCAAAGCATCAATTCCAAAGTCGATCAAAGCATTTCTTGACTGAAAGGCAGGAGCATTGGCATCCTCAAAGTAAGCTTGCGCATAGTCAAGAAAACGTGGAAAATTCTTGTTTTCAATCATAAGGCTGAGTATATGGCTATTGACTTTGCCTGACAAGATCTGAAAAAGAGCCTGATTGCTAAGTCCAAGTTGGTTTAATTCTACGTTTTTTCTCATTCTTACATCGGTAAGTCCTAATAAATAATCTGCAGAAACATTAAAAAATAATGCCAA
Organism: uncultured Lachnospiraceae bacterium; assembly: GCA_947630025.1. Taxonomy (GTDB): domain Bacteria; phylum Bacillota; class Clostridia; order Lachnospirales; family Lachnospiraceae; genus UBA3282. The sequence continues at coordinate 142,008 of CANRFZ010000006.1, read as the reverse complement.
CTTTGCCAACACATCATGACCGACCGTTGCAGTCTTTCCGCTTTCGATTCGGCTGATTACTGATGTGGGAATTCCGGTCTTTTCGCTGAGTTCCGTTTGCGATAGGTGCATGCTTGTTCTTAGGTCCCCGATGCGCTCATTGATGGTTCCGCCGAGTTCGCTCATATAATCTGTCCTTTCTACTTGATTTCCTAATTTCCATTATATCGATTCTTTTGCAAATTTGCAAAAAAATGTGATGTTTTAGTTGCATTTTTGCAAATATATCGATTTTTCAGCTTTTTCTAAAATTCGTGATATGCTCACACTAAGCGATACGCTGACATATGCGCATATGTGTTACCTGTTGTTTGATCATTGGAAAGGGGGCACATGATTTGGATAAGGAAATGCTTATTGAAAAGTTAATCAAAAATTATCCGTCTGACTATATGGCATTACTTGAGACAGCAGCAGATCAGTCTGAACATATTATCTGATGTCCATTTATACGGAAGTAAAGGAGCAGTTAAAATTGCGGGATGTTGCAGAGCATTATGGATTGCATATCAACAGAGCCGGATTTGCTAACTGTCCGTTTCATCAGGAGCGAACGCCCAGTATGAAGCTATATGATGATCATTTCTATTGCTTTGGCTGTCAGAGCAGCGGAGATATCATTACGTTAGTGGAGAAGCTTTTTGGATTGCAACCATATGAAGCAGCAAAGAAACTTCAGGGTGATTTTGGACTTGCAGAAGTGCCTTATGACTATGAAACAGAGTCAAAGGCATATCAGAAACGACGAAAATCGGTACAAAAGGAACTGAAATTCAAAAAATGGAAGTCCGCTGCTTATCTGATTCTCACAGATTACTGTAACCTGCTTCGAATATGGAAAGAAGAATATGCACCAAAAAATGATGATGATACTTTTCATCCGTTGTTTGTAGAAAGTCTGCATGAACTTGATAAAATGGAATATTATTGTGATTTATTTCTATACGGAACAGATGAAGATATCAGAAAATTCAAAGAATATGAAGAAAGGTTGGTAAAAAGAATTGCAGATAGAATCCGTGATTTCAAGCAATCAAACATGGGAAGAACCAATCCCGATATCGGAAACGAAAGATAGTCTTCCTGTTTTTCCGGTTCAGTGTTTTCCGTCTGCTGTCGGTGAATATATATCGGCATTATCTGAAAATACACAGACGAGTGTTGATATGGCAGCGGTAGCGGCACTCGGAATATTGGCTGTTGCGGCACAACGGTATTACCGGATAGAGGGAAACAGTGGTTATTATGAGCCGCTTAATTTATATGTGTTGCTGGTTGCGGAACCGGGAGAGCGAAAATCATCTATTATGCAAAATTTTGTCCGTTTTCTTAATGAATATGAGGAAATGAACCATATCAGGTTATATGCGGATGATTGCTCATCAGAAGCACTTACCACCCTGCTTGCGGAGAATGACGGTCTTATGGCTGTCATCTCTGCTGAGGGAAGTATTTTTGATATTATAGCAGGCAGATACACTGGTCAGAAGGTAAATCTCGATGTATGGCTGAAAGGACATTGTGGGGATGAAATCAGAGTGGATCGCAAAAACCGTGATGCGGAATATATTCACAATCCAAGATTGACAACGTTGCTTGCGGTTCAGCCTAGTGTATTGGAGGATGTCATGGGAAATCGGGTTATGAACGGCAGAGGTCTTGTGGCGCGTTTCCTTATTGCGATACCTGCGTCCAGAATCGGGAAACGTATTTTTTCATCGCAAGCAATCCCGGAAAGTGCCACAAACAGTTTTAGATGTGTTTTGGAAAAAATTTTTTTGCCTGAAAACAGCAGAGAAACACAGATAATCCGGCTGTCTGAAGAAGCAAGGGATATTATTGAAAGATACTTTATGGAAAATGAGAAACTGCTTATGGACAGAGCCAATACAATGAAAGAATGGCTGGCCAAGAATGTAGGGGCTGTTTTGAGGATTGCTGGTATTCTGCATCTTGCAGCGGACAGAAGAGGTGATGAACTGCTATCCGGAACCACTATGCAAAATGCTGTGGAAATCGGTAGATATTTCTATGCACATGCAAAGTATGCCTATGATGTGATGGACAGTGGAAATACATTGAAAATGGCTGAATTTGTCCTTTCAAAATTAAGGCAATGCGGTAAATCGCAATTGACACGAAGAGATTTGTTTCGTGCCTGTAGGGGAAGCTATTTTAAGCAGGTCGCAGAGATCAAGCCAATCCTCGATATGCTTGAAGAATATGGTTACATACGGCAGGAAGCAATTGCAAAGGCAGGAACGAATCGTCCAAGTGAGGTGATTTATATTAGTCCATATTTATATGGACATAAGGGACAATAGGGACGAGCAAAGCAAGCAAAAGTCCCCAAAGTCCCTATTGTCCAACGTTTTTAGGGGATGCAAGGGAACGTTGCCCCACTACTTTACGAATGTAAAGTATAGTGGGTTACACTTCACTGAAGTGCCAACTGCTTCGCTTGCCGCATGCAACATTTTATGAAGGGAGACTTTATATGGCAAAACTGGTATGTCATGCAGAAAAATATAAAAAAGGGAATGTATCATCCATAGAGCGTCATAATGAACGCAGGAATGCAAATTACAGTAATGAAGAAATCGACTCGTCCAGAACACATCTCAATTATTCTTTAATGCAAAGAAGTCAGGAAAGTTATTATCGTTCGATAATGAAATTGGTCGATGCGCGGGATAATCCGTCCGGCAGGGCATTGCGTAAGGATGCAGTTGTTCTTAGCGAATTTATCATCTCGTCGGGGAATGAGTTTTTTGAAACGTTATCTGATGAGGAACAAAAGCGCTTTTTTAGAGAAGCATTGCGATATTTACAGAATTTCTTTGGAGAGAAAAACAGTATTTATGCAGTGGTTCACCGTGATGAACACACGCCACATATGCACTTTGGTTTCGTGCCGTTGACATCAGAAAATAAACTTTGTGCCAAGGAAGTCATCAATCGATCGGTTTTGGTACGGTTACAATCTGAAATGCCTGAATTCTTGCAGAAAAATGGTTTTCAGATTGAACGTGGCGAGGCGGGATCAAAGGCGGTACATAAGAGTGTTAAGGCATATAAGGCGGATATGGAGAAGGAAAAGGCGGCTCTGGAGAAATCCATTCAAAAGGAGAAAAAGGAATTGTCGCAACTTGCTTCTGCTAAATCAGAGATAAAATCCGTTGAACAGATTTCAATCGGGAAAACGGTATTTGGTGGAAAAATTACGGTTGATGAACAGGATTACAAAAAGGTGGCTGATCTTGCAAAAAAACAGTTAGCAGGCGAAAGCAAAGAAAAGAAACTTTCAAAAGAAATTCATTCTTTACAAAAAGAGAATCAAACGCTGAAATCAGAAAATGAAAATATGAAGGTGCAGCTTGGCAAACGTCGCTCTATCAGTGAACGTTTATCTATGGCATCCTTGGAGTCCGAATTGTTGGAATTGCGTAATTTTAAGAAGTTGGCTGAAAAATTTATGTCAGAGCATGGATTATTGGATTATTTTAAGCGCACGTTCATACATTCTAATAATCGAGATTTATAAGAGGGATGTCTGTGCCGGAGAAGGAATCAGAACACTATGGCAACAAGGGGGATAAAAGTATGGAATTATGTTTTACAGAGGTTCAAAGAACGGATATAAAAAAAGCGTTAAAACGTGGGATTTATCGGGAATTGCATCATAGAGATTGCCTTTCAGATGCGCAACTAAATGAGTTAATAAAAAGAAATATGTAACATATTTACTTGCGCATCATGGCTTGCTGAATTATAATGTAAGTGGTGGTGTGTCCTAACAAGGAGGAGGACACAAAATGAAAAATGGAGTATCACAATGTTACAATAAGTTAAGAGTAGCTGCTTATTGCAGAGTTTCCACAGACAAGGACGATCAGACAAATTCGTTAGCCAGTCAGCGCCGTTATTTTGCAGATTACATCAACTGCCACGAAGATTGGGTGTTAAATGATGTGTATTATGACGAGGGTATAAGTGGGACACAGACTAAAAAACGTGCGGGATTCAACGCGATGATCGAAGAAGCTATGCAGGGGAGCATTGACCTGATTCTGACTAAAGAGGTATGCCGTTTCGCAAGAAATACGGTTGATACGCTTTCCTATACGCGAATGCTCAAAGATAAAGGGATTGGTGTTGTATTTACCATTGACAACATAGATACTCGCGATGCGGACGGAGAACTCAGATTGACGATCATGGCAAGTATCGCGCAGGAAGAAAGCCGTAAGACCTCAGAGCGTGTCAAGTGGGGACAGAGGCGTCGTATGGAGCAGGGCGTTGTCTTTGGACGTGATCTGCTGGGTTATACTGTTAAAGACGGCAGATTGTCTGTAAATGAAGCGGAAGCACAGATTGTACGCACAATCTTCCATAAGTTTACGAATGAAGGCAAAGGCACTCATGTCATAGCGAGAGAGTTGACAGAGGAAGGAATGCATCCCATGCGGGTAAAGCAATGGTCAAACACAGTCATTTTACGAGTCTTGAGGAATGAAAAATATGTCGGTGACTTGTGCCAGAAAAAAACCTATACACCGAATTATCTGACGCATGCAAAGAAGTACAATAGGGGTAATGAAGAAATGGTTTATTTGAAAGACCACCATGAACCGATTATTGATAGGGAGTTGTGGAACAGGACGCAGACAGAACTTCTCAGACGATCACCATCAGAGGAAGAGAAATCAAAGCATAGTAATCGCTACTGGTGTAGCGGTAAACTCTACTGCGGTTTGTGCGGACAACGATATGTCAGCAGAACAAAAAAACTGAAGAACGGTTCTGTCTATAAAGCATGGCGTTGCTATGCTGCAGCGAATCATGGGGCAAAAAAAGTTTCACTTGACGGGGAACAGATCGGTTGCGATAATGGCTCGATCAATGAAAGGGCGTTGCTAACCTGTGTACATTATTGTATCTGTCAGCTTCAGATGAACCAAAAGGAACTGAAACGCGAAATCATGCAGGAAATCAAGGAAATCAAAGGAAAGCATGAAAAGAAGCCGAACACGGGACGCATTCAGGACAAAATGGATGCTCTTGCTGTAAAGAAAAAGAAGGCTATTGATTTAATGCTGGAAGGGCTGATTACTAAGGAGGACTTGAAAGAACAGACACAATGGTATGACGACCAGTTATCAGAACTTACAGAAGCGCTGAACTCTTCTAAACGGCAGGATAAAGTGAATTTGGCAGAATTAAGCGAATATGAACGTTATCTGAACGCATTGGACGAAATCATGACCTTTGATGAAAGCAATGCAAGCCTGTATCGGGAAATTCTTGACAAAATGGTCATTTTTCATGACAACACCGTTGAAGTATGGCTGAAATGCGTTCCTTTTGGCATGAAGTTAAGCATCGCTTCTCATGGGAAAAACAACGATTACCACACAGATGTTCTCTCTATGGAGATCATTGAGAAAGATTAAAGCTCCGGAGGGGGTTCCCTTCCGGAGTACACTTAAAACCCGTGATGCGCAATTTCGGCACCGATACACCGATATCCGTCAGAATCGCGGATACTTCCCGATAGGGGCAGGAGTACCTCTGCGACAGGTAGCGCATGGACGCGCCCATTTCGCCGTCGGGCCCACCGTACTGGCTGATAATCACCTGAGCCAGCTTCGCGTTGGATTCCGTGATGTTTACGGGGTATTGCAGTCTTCTCTCATAATTCCACATTATGCGCATCCTCCTTCCCAAGGCATCGGCAGCACGGCCCATTTCCATTCTCCGCAGTCGGCGGTGTCAGCCAGTTCCAGCGTAAGCGGGCCGAATTTGGCGGAGTATTCCTTTTTGGCCTGACAACTCAGGCGGTTATAGTGATTGTAGTATTCCATCGCGCTGCGGTCTGTGGGATGGGTGTCCAGATACAACCCCAGATCGACCGTCACGAAATCCAGAATACCGATGTCATGAAGCAGTTTCGTCTGCTCGTTTGCAAAATTTGTATTCATCAGCTGCAGCATCTCCTTCCTTTAAACGGTTTATCCAGCTCGGGGAACACGGTTCCGGCGTCGTAGGCTTTTTCGAGGTTATCATAGATCCCGTCGAACTGCTGCCACGGGACATAAGCCATTCCAATGGGAAATTTGTCACAGTTATCTTTGTAGAGATAGTCTTTCATTGGTTTCCTCTTGTTTTTTCTTTTTTTAGTAATAGGATATGAACTGACGGCATATATTGTGCCAAAAGAAAGCGGCCAAAATAAAATTTGTCGGATCGTGCCGTAATCCGCCGGCAGACGGGCACCGCAGCATGGCCGCACGGAGAGGCTATCGTCTGCCCTTAGAGGCGACAGGGAATCCGCCGTATGGACGGCGCATTCCGCCATAGAAACAGAGAGTTGAAAAAAGGAAAAAAGAACGTTATAATTTCATGTGGCAGCGTCCGAGGCGGTGTGCGGACAGGAAAACGATGTTATGCGGATAAGACTTCCTATAAGGAGGAGTGTATTTTGATACAGGTTGATGATTTGGTAAAATCCTACGGAAAGCATCCGGCGGTGGACCATCTGAGCTTCCGGGTGGAAAAGGGCCGGATATATGGGTTCCTAGGGCCTAACGGCGCGGGCAAGACGACCACGATGAATATTATGACCGGCTACATAGCCGCGGGGAGCGGCACTGTCGTGATCGACGGCCACGACATCCTGAAGGAGCCCGGCCCCGCCAAGGCGTGTATCGGCTATCTGCCTGAGATACCGCCGTTATATCCCGATATGACGGTGCGGGAATATCTGCTCTTTGCGGCGGAATTAAAAAAGATACCGAAGAAGGACAGGCGGGCGCAGGTGGACGAAATGATCCGCAGGATCAAGCTCACGGATGTGGAGGGCCGCCTGATCAAAAATATTTCAAAAGGATATAAGCAGCGCGTAGGGCTGGCGCAGGCGCTCTTGGGCGATCCGCCGGTTCTGATTCTGGATGAGCCGATGGTGGGACTTGATCCTAAGCAGATCATAGAGATGCGGGATCTGTTAAAGAGTCTGGCCGGGGAGCACACGATTCTTTTAAGCTCTCATATCCTGTCGGAGATCAGCGCCGTCTGCGACCATATCATGATTCTGTCCAAAGGCAGGCTCGCCGCCAGCGGCTCGCCGGAGGAACTGCAGGAGCGGATGGCGCCCAAGTCGGAACTGGAAGTCGTCGTGCTGGGAGAGCGGGCTGCGGCAGCGTCCGTGCTGGACGTGCTGGACGGCGTGGCGTCTTATACGATAGAGGAGCGGGAGACGAAGGGCGAACTGCTGCTTCATGTCGAGGCGGCGGACGGCAGAGATATCCGCAGTACGTTGTCTCTGGAGCTGTCCAAAGCCGGCGCAGCGATTCTGTCCATGAACAGGGTGCAGAAGTCGCTGGAGGACATTTTCCTGGAGCTGACGCAGGGCGACGGCATCGATGCGGAGAAGCCGGACGAGGCCGGGGAACAGAATGAATCCGACGCGGAAGAACAGGAAAGGGCCGGAGTGCAGAATGAATCCGACGCGGAAGAACAGGATGGGGCCGGAGAGCGGAACAAACCTGATGCGGAGGAACAGAGCGGCGGCGCGGCAGAGGAGGTGCGGGATGAGAGCGATTTATAAGAGAGAAGTCCGGGCATTTTTCCATTCCTTTGTGGGCTGGCTGTATCTGGCGGTGATGTTTGCCGTGATGGGGCTCTATTTTGTCCTGAGCAATATGCTGGTGGGCTATCCGACACTGTCCTATATGCTGCAGATGGTCATTTTTCTGGTGGTGTTTACGATCCCCGTTCTGACCATGCGCTCCCTTTCCGAGGAGAAAAAATACAAGACGGATCAGCTTATCCTGACGTCGCCCGTTTCGGTGTGGGGAATTGTCTGGGGCAAATATCTGGCGTTGGTTACGGTGTTTGCCATTCCGCTGGCCATATTTGGGCTGACGCCGCCCATCCTGATGATGGCGGGCCGTTTTCAGGCCGGGTTGTCCTACACATCTCTGCTGGGATTTTTCCTGTACGGATGTCTGGGACTGGCGGTGGGACTGTTCCTGTCGTCGCTGACGGAGAGCGTGGTGATTTCGGCGGTGCTGACGCTGGCCGTCATGTATCTGGGATATGTGATGGCGGGCCTGTGCAGCCTGATTTCTTCTTTCGGAAAGTCTGCTTTGGCGGATATCGTTGTCCGGATTCTGGGCTGCTTTGACATGGTAGGCCGGTTTGACGCGCTCTGTTCCGGTTATTTCCAGATCGGTTCAGTGGTCTATTATGTGACCGCCGTGCTCTTTCTGCTGTTCTGCACGGTGCAGTCCATTCAGAAACGCCGTTATGCCATGGCGGGGCGCGGACGCAGGATAGGCGCCTACAGTATTTTCCATATCGTCGTCGGGGCGGCGCTGACTGTACTGGTCAACTGGGGAGTCACCCTGATTCCGGATCAGTATATCGCTTACGATATCACGGTCAACGATATGTTTACACTCTCGGATGAGACGAAGCAGCTCTTGACCGGGCTGACGCAGGACGTGACGGTCTATGTGCTGAACGACGAGAACGCCAAAGATGTGGATCTGGACAGGACGCTGCAGCAGATCAGCAGTTATTCCGGCCATATCCGGATCGAGTATATCAATCCGATGTCCAATCCTAAGTTTTACTATAAATACACGGAGGTGCAGCCGGCCACGAACAGTCTGATTGTCGAGGGCGCGGCGGGCAGTACGGTGGTGGACTACACCGACATCTATCTGTATTCCACCGATTATTATACGGGAGAAAGCGAGCTGGTGGGGTATGACGGCGAAGGGCAGATTGTTTCCGCCATCGCCCGCGTGTCGCTGGACGGCCTTCCTAAGTTCTACACGATCGTGGGCCACAATGAAAGGCCGTTTGACGACCGTTTTCTGGGCGCCCTGCGCAAAGAGAACATCGACTGCGAGGATCTGGCGCTCTATACGGTAGATGCGGTGCCCGACGACGCCTATGGCGTGATTCTGAATGCTCCGGTGGCCGATTACTCGGAGGACGACGTACAGAAGATATTGGATTTCCTTGACCGGGGCGGTAACGCGCTGATCATCCCGACATGGACGGACGTTTCCATGAGCAATTTCGAGCAGATCCTCGCCTATTACGGTGTGTCGCTGGTGGACGGCGTGATCGTCGAGGGCGACAGGAACTATTATTACCAGTCGCCGCTGGATCTGTTCCCGGCGGTGGAATATACCGACATGACGGCCAGCGTCTATAACGGAACGGTGTTTGCACCGGACTGCAGGGGCCTGCTCTATGACGAGGATTCGGAGGACATCCGCTATCAGGCGCTTCTTAGGAGCAGCGACGCCTCTTTCAGCAAGGCGGATATCATGAACATACAGAGCGAGTACGATCTGTACCGGCAGGGCGAAGGCGACGCGCCGGGGCCTTTCGTCATCGCGCTGGAGGCGGAGAAGCCGGCGGGAGAGCAGACGTCTCTGGCCGTCATTGTGGCGACGGAGCAGATGTTTACGGCGGAAGTGGACGATTTCGTGCCCGGCTATAACATGAAGCTGTTTGGCAGTATGATGGCGGCGCTGGCGGATCGGGACGTTTCCGTGAGCATCCCCGTCAAGTATTACGAGATCGGCAATCTGGCCTTCAGCGCGGCGGCAGTGTATGTGACGGCGGCCCTGCTGATCTTTGTCGTTCCCATCGGCTGTCTGGCAGCCGGAGCCGTCATCTGGTTCCGGCGCAGGAGGAAATAATCTCTTGCTTTCCGTGCCTGTTTATGTCAGAATAGATTTGTGAAAAGATTAACACAGAGGATGGCATCATGAGAGGAATCGACACACAGGTGCGCAGAACGCGCCGCCGCATTTTCAAAGAGGTGGCGGATCTGGCGTACCATTCGGACAATTTAATAGACGATGTGGAGGCGCTTCCGTACAAGATCGTAGATTACGACGAGTCGCAATACCAGAATATCTACCGGGAGAGGGCGATCGTCCGCGAGCGGATACGGCTTGCCATGGGATTGTCGCTGCGTCCGGAGAATCGGCCCGTCCATCTGACGCAGGGGCTGGAGGAGAGCAATATCTCCGAGAAATACTATGAGCCGCCGCTGATGCAGGTGATTCCCTCGGCGTGCAACGCCTGCCCGGAAAACCGCTATCAGGTGACGGACAAGTGTATGGGCTGCGTGGCGCATCCGTGCCGCGAGGTATGTCCCCGGGGCGCGATCTCGATGCAGAACGGCAGATCCGTTATCGATCAGGAAAAATGCGTAAGATGCGGTAAGTGCAAAGCGGTCTGTCCTTACGACGCCATCTCTCATCAGGTGAGGCCCTGCGCGGGCGCCTGCGGCGTGGGGGCCATTAAGAACGACGAAAAGGGCAGGGCGGTGATCGACAACGATCTGTGCGTATCCTGCGGGCAGTGCATGGTCAACTGTCCTTTCGGCGCGATTGCGGATAAATCGCAGATCTTCCAGTTGATCCGCGCGATGCAGTCCGACCGGAAGATCATCGCGCAGGTTGCCCCTGCGTTTGCGGGACAGTTCGGCCCGGACGTAACGCCGGATATGTTAAAGACCGCGTTAAAAGAACTGGGCTTCTATGATGTGTACGAGACGGCTCTGGGCGCCGACTGCGGCGCCATGGCGGAGGCGGAGCACTATGCCAAAGAAGTGGCGACGGGGAATCTGCCGTTCAGCCTGACATCCTGCTGCCCGTCTTGGGCGGTTCTGGCGAAGCGCTTTTTCCCGGAGACCATCGACAAGATATCGAATGCGCTGACGCCGATGGTGGCCACGGCGCGGATCATCAAGCGGGATCACCCCGACGCGATGGTCGTCTTTATCGGGCCCTGCGCGTCCAAGAAGCTGGAGGCGTCCCGCAGGACGATCCGCTCGGATGTGGATTTCGTCATCACGTTTGAGGAGCTGGCGGGCATCTTCGAGGCCAGGGGCATTCTGCCGGAGCAGATACAGGCGGCGGACGAGCTGGACGGCGCTACCGGCGCGGGACGCGGCTACGGCGTGGCGGGAGGCGTGGCGAACGCCATCGAGGAGTGCGTGCGCGAATATTACCCCGATGTGGAAGTGAACATCGAACACGCGGAGAGCCTTTCCGAGTGCAAAAAGATGCTGATGTTAGCCAAGGCCGGCAAGAAGAACGGCTGCCTGATAGAGGGGATGGCGTGTCCCGGCGGCTGTATCGCGGGCGCCGGCACCAACATCTCGATCCCGGCGGCGCAGAAGGCGTTGGATTCGTTTAAGAATGCGGCTGCCAAGCGGATACCCGACAGGGAGTGACGACAGATATGCGGATGCGGCGGAGAAGCCGCATGAGAAGGAGGCATTATGAGTACAAAAATAAGAACGCGCTATGCGCCCAGCCCTACCGGGAAAATGCACGTCGGCAATCTGCGGTCTGCGTTGTATGAGTTTCTGATTGCAAAGCACGCGGGCGGCGATTTTATGCTGCGGATAGAAGATACGGATCAGGAGCGGTTCGTGGAGGGCGCGACGGATCTCATATACCGCACGCTGCAGGAGACGGGGCTGGTGCCCGACGAGGGCCCGGACAAAGACGGCGGATACGGCCCCTATGTGCAGAGCGAGCGCATGAAGACCGGCATCTATATGAAGTATGCCAAGGAGCTGATCGACAAGGGCGAGGCGTATTACTGCTTCTGTGACAGGGAGCGGCTTGCTTCGCTGAAAACCGAGGTCGTGGAGGGCAAGGAGATCACGATATACGACAAGCACTGCCTCGGCCTGTCTCCGGAGGAGATCGCCTCCAATCTGGCGGCGGGGAAGCCCTATGTCATCCGGCAGAACAACCCCACGGAGGGAACGACGACGTTCCACGACGAGCTCTACGGAGACATCACGGTGGACAATGCAGAGCTGGACGATATGATCCTGATCAAATCCGACGGCTATCCCACGTATAATTTTGCCAATGTGGTGGACGACCACACGATGAACATTACCCATGTGGTCAGGGGCAACGAGTACATCTCGTCGTCCCCTAAGTATGTGCGGTTGTATGAGGCGTTCGGCTGGGAAGTGCCGGTGTATGTGCATCTGCCGCTGATCACGGACGAGAACCACAAGAAACTGTCTAAGCGGAGCGGGCATTCGTCCTTTGAAGACCTGCTGGAGCAGGGCTTTGTGACGGAGGCAATCGTCAACTACATCGCGCTGCTGGGATGGAGCCCGGAGGACAACCGCGAGTTTTTTACGCTGGACGAGCTGATTAAGGAGTTTGACTACCACAGGATCAGCAAATCTCCGGCGGTGTTTGACATCGTGAAGCTGCGCTGGATGAACGGCGAATATTTGAAAGCGATGGATTTCGACCGGTTCTATGAGATGGCGGAGCCCTATCTGCGGCAGGCCATCACGAAGGATCTGGATCTGAAAAAGATCGCCGCGATGGTCAAGACCAGAATAGAAGTTTTCCCGGATATTCCGGAGATGGTCGGCTTCTTTGAGGAGCTTCCGGAGTATGACGTGGAGATGTATACCCATAAGAAGATGAAGACCACGGCGGAGTCGTCGTTAGCCGTGCTGACGGAAGTGCTGCCGCTGCTGGAGGGGCAGGACGATTACAACAACGACGCGCTGTATCAGACGCTTCTTTCTTATGTGGCGGAAAAAGACTGCAAAAACGGATATGTGATGTGGCCGGTGCGCACTGCCGTGTCGGGCAGACAGATGACGCCCGCGGGAGCGACGGAGATTATGGAAATACTCGGAAAGGAAGAATCTCTTGCCAGAATCCGCAGGGGCATCGCCAAGCTCAAAGGCGAGTGAGAGAACCCCTGATCCGGCGCAGCAGGCCGCGATCAGTCATACCGCCGGCCCCGCGAGGGTGTTCGCAGGGCCGGGCAGCGGTAAGACCTTTGTCATCGTAGAGCGCATCAGAAGCCTCGTCCGTCAGGGCGTAGAACCGTCACATATTCTAGTCATCACTTTTACGAAAGCGGCAGCGCTTGAAATGCAGGAGCGCTTCTTTCGTCTCACCGAACCGGACAGACCACCGGTGAGGTTCGGCACTTTTCACGCCGTATTCTATCATATTTTGAGACAGTCGCCGCAGTACCGCGGCTATACCGTCATTACGGAATCTGAAAAAAGAAAACGGATCAGGCAGATCCTGCGTCTGCACAACCGTTTCGCCTGCGTGCGGGAGGAAGATCTGGGAGAGATCGTCTCCTGCATGGACGGCTGCCTGCAGGGACGCAGCCTCCCGGCGCTGCCGCTACGGGAACTGCGGCAGGAGGATATTGTCTTTCTGGCCAAGGAATACGAGTCCTGTCTGGCGGAATGCCGGCAGACGGATTTCGACGGCATCACGCGGCACTGCCGCAGCGTGCTGACGCAGGATGCGGGCGCGCTAGGACAGTGGCAGGCGCAGTTTCGGCACATTTTGATCGATGAATTTCAGGACATCTCGCCGGAGCAGTATGAGATGATCCGGCTTCTGGCCGCGCCGGAGCACAATCTTTTTATCGTCGGGGATGATGACCAGTCCGTCTACGGCTTCCGCGGTGCCAGCCCTGACAGTATGCAGATGTTTCTGCGGGATTACCCGGAGGCGGCGACGGTTTTTCTCAATACGAACTACCGCTGCGGCAGACAGATTGTGGACGCCGCCGGCAGAGTGATCGGAGAGAACCGCCGCCGGATGCCCAAGGAGATCCGCGCGGTGCACGAAATGGGAGAGGGCCTGCGGCTCCATCTGTGCGACAGTGAGGAAGAACAGTGCCGGGAGCTATTGTCCCTTCTGGCAGCCAAAAAGCAGGCGGGACGGCTTGCGGACTGCGCCGTGATCTGCCGGACGAACTATGACTGCGCGGTGTGGGCGCAGCGTTTCCGCGGGGCAGGGCTGCCCTATACGATGAAGGAAAAAGCGCAGAATCCCTACGACCACTTTGTCGTCCGGGATCTGATGGCATACCTGACGCTGGCGGACGGTGTGCGGGAGAGACGGTATTTCCTGCGCATCATGAACCGCCCCGTCCGCTATCTGAAAAGGGACTGTGTTTCGACGGCGTCTGCGGCGCCGGAAGGGATCACGGAGAAGAAACTCCTGGCGTATTATGCGGACGCGCCCGGCATACAGAAGGCGGTGCGGCGTCTGTTTGACGATCTGGACGCCATGAAGGGCAGAAAACCCCATCTGCAGATCCACTATGTCCGCCGGGTGATCGGCTACGACAGATATTTGACCGATAAGTATGGCGCAGAGAAAGCGAAGGAGTATCTGGGAGTCGCGCAGGTGTTTCAGGAGCTGGCGTCGGGGTTTCATAGCCTGCGGCAGTTGGATGACTATATCAGTCAATACGAAGAAGCGATACCCCGCGGCGGAAAAGACACAGACACGGCGGAGCGCGGCCTGTCGCTTTTGACGATGCACGGCTCCAAAGGATTGGAATTTGAGACGGTGATTCTGCCGGACTGTCAGGACGGCAGGCTCCCCTCGCTCAAGGCCGCCACCCCGGAGGAAATCGAGGAGGAGCGGCGGATGTTCTATGTGGCGATGACGCGGGCGAAGCAGGAGCTCCACATCGCGGCTTATTATGGAAAAAGCGGGAAAGATATGCCTTCCCGCTTCCTGAAATGTCTGCTGGAGTAGAGGATGCGCCGGGCTGCCCGCTCAGTCCGCGCCGTCTTCCCCTTCTTCTCCGTCTTCTTCCATCAGTTCGTCAAACTCCGCGGCGTCCAGATATTCGTCAAAGGCGTCCGCCACGGCCTCGTATTCTTCGTCGTCGTCGATATATGCCAGTTCGGGTTCCTCGTTGGCATCGTCGGGATTCTCGCTATAACGGTAAAACCAGACTTCCCCGTCGTTGTTGTCGCCGTTTTCGTCCAGCGGGAGCAGCGCGATATAGTCGCGTCCGTCCACCGTCAGAATCGTAATGACGGCGCAGGTGACGGTGGTGCCGTCCTCCAGATCCAGATCCACTGTCATTTCCTCCGCATCATAGCCGGTATTTTCGTCATGCGCGTTGTCGTGTCCCATAAAACCGCCTCCTTTTCTACTGGAATACCTTTATTTTACAGAAAAAGAGCGGGAGATTCAATGCGGAAATATTTTTTTGTTTAGAAAAATGAGAATCTATGGTAAAATAGGAACAGGCTCAGCAGCCTGTTCCTAAAGAATTGCTCCGCAATTCTTCCGGGATGATTTACGATACTGGCATCAGAGATATGGTAAAATAGGAACAGGCTCAGCAGCCTGTTCCTAAAGAATTGCTCCGCAATTCTTCCGGGATGATTTACGATACTGGCATCAGAGATATGATAAAATAGGAACAGCGATAATGGCAAATACGTTCGTATGGAGACTGAATGGAGAGCGCTATGCAGAGAGAATGGAACGTAGTCAAGGCAAAAGCATACCCGCCCGGCGTATTCTTTGGGGAGGACGGGCTGCAGATCACGGCGGTCTGCGATCGGACGAAGCAGAAGGACGGCGGCGAGTTCGGCGTGATCCTGTATGACAGGAAGCATCATAACGGCGTCAGGATTCCTTTTCCGCCTGAGAGCCGCGTGGGGGAAGTGTATTCCATGACGCTTGCGGGATATCGGGACAGAACGTGCAGCTATCTGTTTTACTGCGGCGGGCAGATCTGGCAGGATGCCTACTGCCGGGAGCTGGCCGATCCATGCAGATACGGCGTGGTCAAAAAGAAACCGGCCCGGTGCAGAGTTCCGGACGGCGGCTACGACTGGGCGGACGACCGGATGCCCGGCTATCCGTATGAAGATATGATCCTGTATGCGCTTCATGTGCGCGGTTTTACGAAGCACCGCTCCTCCGGCGTGGAGCACAAGGGCACGTTTCTCGGCCTGACCGAAAAGATTCCGTATCTGCGGGAGCTGGGGATCACCTCGGTGCTGCTGATGCCGGCCTATGAGTTCGAGGAAGTGATGGACCGTTATCCCGCCGTGCCGGAAACGATGGAGCAGGCGCAGGCTTCCTGCAGGCAGCCCGCCGCGCGGCAGGCCGGGGCGGAAGGCACGGGCAGACCTGCGCTCCGTCTGAATTACTGGGGCTATCAGGAAGGCTTGTACTATGTGCCAAAGAGCGGCTATTCCTATAGCCGGGATGCGGTGACGGAATATAAGAATATGGTCAGGGCGCTGCACCAAAACGGCATCGAAGTGCTGATGCAGTTTTATTTCCCGGCGGGAACCGGCGCCGTGCAGATATTGGACATTCTGAAATACTGGGTGCTGGAGTACCACATCGACGGCTTTCACATTATGGGCATCGATCTGCCGGTGGAGATGATCGCCAGAGAACCGCTGCTCAGCGAGACGAAGCTATTAACCACAAGACAGTATGTACCCGAAAAGGACGATTATATGCTGCACACCAGACGGCTGGGCTGGCTGGACGACGGCTTCCTCTACGATATGCGCAGAAGCATCAAGGGCGACGACAATATGGTCAACCAGCTTTTGTACCATATCCGCAACAACCGGGAGGAGAACGGCATCATCAACTATATCGCCAAATGGGACGGGATGCGTCTCGCCGATCTGGTGTCCTACGACCGCAAGCACAACGAGGCCAACGGCGAGGAAAATCAGGACGGCACCGACTATAACTGCAGTTGGAACTGCGGCGTGGAGGGCAGAAGCCGCCGGAAGGCGATAGGCGACCTCCGGCTCCGCCAGATGAAAAATGCGATGTCGCTCGTTTTTCTGTCACAGGGTACGCCGCTTCTGTATAGCGGCGACGAGTTTGCCAATTCTCAGGAGGGCAACAACAATCCCTACTGTCAGGACAATGCGGTGGGATGGATCAAATGGAACATGACGGAGAGCGGCGCCGAGCTGCTGGCATATACGAAGCGGCTGATCAAACTGCGCCGGGAGCACGCGATTCTCCATAGCAGGAAGCCTTTGTCCGGGATGGATTATCTGTCCTGCGGCTATCCCGACATCTCCTATCACGGCAGGGAGGCGTGGCGGCCCGATACCAGCCCCGCCAGCAGGAGCGTCGGCGTGATGTACTGCGGCAGCTACGGCGATGTGCGGGCGGACGCTGCGGTACAGGCAGACAGGTCGAATACCGGAAGGACGGATGGAACGGATAACACGCAGGCGGGCATAGCGAATGTCGGACAGGCGGATGGAAAGGATAGCGTACAGGCGGACGGAACGCTCTTTTATATCGGGATCAATTTCCACTGGAATGCTTATGAGCTGGGGCTGCCGCAGCTCCCGAAAGGGAAGGAATGGGTACTGTACTGTTCCACCGACCGCAGCCAGACGGCTATCGGCGCCGGGGCAGAGAACCGTGAGGATGCCGCGCCGCCTTTGCAGGAGGTCAGCATCGGCCCCCGGACCGTGGCGGTCTATGTGACGAGAGATGTGCCGCAGACCGCGCCCCGGAGCGAAGCGGCGCCGCGGCGGAAAAAGAACGGCAGGAAAGCGGCAGGGAACGGACAGGAGGCATAGTGGGAACAATCACGGGGATTAACATGAGTAAATTTTGGAATCATTTCAAGACGGTCATCCGTCATAAATATCTGGTGATGCAGGGATGCTTCCGGGTGGGGTTGTACTGGCAGGGCCTCGTCCACGACCTGTCAAAGTTCGGCCCCTCGGAGTTTCCGATCGGCGTCCGCTACTGGCAGGGCAGCAGAAGCCCCAACGACGCCGAGCGGGAGGATAAGGGCTATTCTTCGGCGTGGCTGCATCACAAGGGCCGGAATAAACATCATTACGAATACTGGATCGATTACAGCGCCCACAGTATTCCGGGCAGCTTCGCCCCGGCGCCGATTCCCGTGCGGTATGTGGTGGAGATGCTTATGGATCGCATCGCGGCGTGCAAGGTCTACCACGGCGCGGCCTATACGGACCGGGATGCGCTGGCATATTACAAATCCTCCGGAACCCCTCCGTTGCTGCATCCCAAGACGAGGCGGCAGTTGGAGATTCTGCTGCGGATGCTGGCAGAGCGCGGGGAGAAGGAAACTTTTGCCTATATCAGGACGAAGATTTTAGGCCGGCGGAAATGACAGTGGCGCGCGGCTCCTTTCTGCATACGTTATAGTATGAAAAAAAGGAGATATGCGTATGAATACTTGGTTGATCCTGTTACTTCTGCTTTCCCAAAACAATAGCGGCTGCGGCTGCACTTCTTCCGTCCAGAACCGTCAATCGGGCTATGGCAAAGAGCCGGACTGCGGCTGCGCTTCTTCCGCACAGAGCCGTCAGACGGGCTGCGGCCAGAGCGATAACGGCGACTGCGGCTGCGACAATAGCGGTTCCGGCTGCGGAGACGATTCCCGCTTCGAGCCGCGGTTTGCCGCCGTGCCTTTTCACAACGGCAGCTCCGGCTGCGGCTGCGACAACTAGCGCGTTCCCGGCACAAACTTTCGGCCAAGACGTTTCGCGACGTCACGACGTCTTCTGTGCAGGCAAATCCGCCGGCGGACAGGGCAGCCTGCCGTCTGGCGGTTACCGCGCTGCCGGGTTTGCATACAGGAGTGTTGTAACAAGGCGTGATTTCGCCGGGATCGTTTTCATAGGGAGCGCCTGCACAAGGCGTGGTTCTTCTCGTTTCCTAGGGTAATTTTCTAGGGTAGTTTCCTTGTGTTTTGGTTGACGAAAGGGGAGGGCGATGCTAAACTGAATTTTGGTACAAGCCTGATTGCTGCAGGCTATCCGGAAAAAGATACAATACAGGAGCGCCACAGATTCCCCTGATGGCAAAGTTCATTCCGAAAGAATTTACTTTTTGCCACCGCCGCGGGAGCGCTCCGGAATGGAGATTATTATGATAGACGGTAACAAAGTTTTGTTCAGCGGAATGCAGGCGACGGGCAGCCTGACGCTGGGAAATTATCTGGGGGCGCTGAAAAACTGGCTGACGCTCAGCGACGAATATATGTGCTTTTATTCTGTCGTTGATCTGCACTCCATCACGATTAGGCAGGACCCCGCGGAGCTGCGTAGACGCGCCAGAAATCTGCTGACGCTTTATATCGCGGCGGGGCTGGACCCGGAGAAGAACTGCATCTATTATCAGTCCCATGTGTCGGGCCATGCGGAGCTGGCTTGGATTCTGAACTGCTTTACCTATATGGGAGAACTGAACCGCATGACACAGTACAAGGACAAGGCGGCGAAGCACGCGGACAATATCAACGCCGGCCTGTTTACCTACCCGGTGCTGATGGCGGCGGACATCCTGTTGTATCAGGCGGACGTCGTTCCGGTGGGACGCGACCAGCTGCAGCATCTGGAGCTCACCAGAGATGTGGCGCAGAGATTTAACGCGGTCTATGGCGACGTATTCACGATTCCCGAGCCCTATATCGGCAAGTCGGGCGCCAGCATCAAGAGCCTGCAGGACCCGGCGAAGAAGATGTCCAAATCCGACGAGAATCCCAACGCCAGCATCTACCTGATGGACGATCCTGACACGGTGATGCGCAAATTTAAGCGCGCCGTCACGGATTCCGAGGCGTGCGTGCGCTACCGGGAGGAGCAGCCCGGCATCATGAATCTGATGAATATCTACAGCGTATGTACCGGGCGTCCCAACGAGGAGATCGAGAGAGAGTTTGACGGCAGGGGCTACGGCGAGTTCAAGACCGCCGTGGGCGAGGCCGTTGTGGATGTGCTGAAGCCGCTGCAGGAGCGTTTCGAGGATCTGTCAAAGAACAAAGACTACATCGA
The DNA here is from genome assembly GCA_947630025.1 of uncultured Lachnospiraceae bacterium. Taxonomy (GTDB): domain Bacteria; phylum Bacillota; class Clostridia; order Lachnospirales; family Lachnospiraceae; genus UBA3282. The sequence continues at coordinate 122,297 of CANRFZ010000006.1, read as the reverse complement.
CGGCATCATCAAAAACAACGCCGAAAAAGCCGGTTATTACGCCCAGAAAACGCTGCGCAAGGTACAGAAAAAGGTCGGCTTCCCGGAGAAAATCCGATAAATATTTAACCGTTAAACACATCCGTAAAATAGCCCGCCGCGGAGACCGGCTCGCCGCCCGCCGACAGGTGCGACGTGTCGCCGATGACCTGCGCGCGGAAAAAGGCGTTATCGTGCAGCCGTTCCTCGGTGGCCAGAATCGTCACGGAGGTGGGCGCCAGATAGAGACTGTGGAATAGCAGCGCGGGTGAGACGTGCAGCAGATGGCTCATCATCACGCAGGTGATTCCCAGATGGCAGAAAATGACGATAGTGTCATGTTTATTGGGCGGATCGGCCTCGGTGTTACCGGACAGGTTCGCTTTCGTATTGCGGTAGCAGCGGTTGTGCCGAATGTAGCCGTGTTCGGCCAGCAGGCCGTCCAGTCCGCTGCACACGGCGTCGTAGGCCGGCAGAAGCTCCGGGTTGGAGCGGTAGATGTCGGTCTTTTTCCAGTCGTCCGGGTGGAACATTTCCGGAATCTCCGTCCAGTATTCCGGCATAAAATCCCAAGGGACGCCAACACGCCCCGTGGTGGGATCTGTAATGAGATAAGCAAATTCTTTCATCCAGTCATAGACGGGCGCTTCCCGCCCGAGCCGCTCCAGCGTGTAGGAAGCCGTCTGTCTGGCCCGGCCTTTGGGCGAGCAGTAAAATTCATAATTCGATGTATCCCATCCGGCGATTCTGTCCGCGAGGAGCTTCGCCTCCCGCACGCCCTTGTCCGTGAGCGCGTCGTTGACATAGTCGGGATCGCCGTGTCTGATAAAAATGATCCGCATATCTTTCTGTTCTCCCTTCATTCTTTTTTCATCTGCTATGCAAGATTTTTTTCGTCCGCCCTGCAGGTTTTTTCAACCATTTTGCAAAATTTTTTTTCGTCTGTTTTTGCAGGATTTTTTTCATCCTTTTTTATGAAATTTTTTCATTTCCTTTTATGAAAATTTCATTGGTGTTTTGCCGGGTTCTATTATATAATAACATAGATGCCGCGGCACGTAAAATAAACTTGTGCGGTGAACGGTATCTTTTAAAGGAGGACAAAATGTTCGGCATACACAACCGTAAGGCTTCGGAGGCCGCGTCGGGCGGCAGTGACGGCAGGAAGGCGCTGCGCATCGCCAGAGCCGCCGTCATCGTGGTGATCCTGCTTCTTCTGGCGGGAGAATCTTTTTATACGATCAAGGAGGAAGAACAGGCCGTGGTCTGCACGTTCGGCTCGCCCAGAGCGGTGACGACGCCGGGACTGCATTTTAAGATTCCGTTCGTCCAGACGGTCACTAAAGTCAATACGACGATTCAGGGTTTTTCCATCGGCTACCAGTCCACGGGCGAGGAGCAGGACGCGCTGATGATCACGTCGGACTATAATTTTATCACGGTGGATTTCTATGCGGAATACAGAGTGACCGATCCGGTCAAAGCCCTGTACGCTTCCAGAGATCCGGAGACGGTGCTCAGGAATATCGCCCAGAACTGCATCAGGACGACGATCGGCTCCTACACGGTAGACAGCGTGCTGACCACCGGCAAGAACGAGATCCAGTCCAATATCAAGCAGTTGATTCTCGACAAGCTGGAGGAATACGATATCGGCATCCAGCTCGTCAATATCACGATTCAGGACGCGACGCCGCCCACCACGGAGGTGGAGAGCGCCTTTAAGGAAGTGGAGACGGCCAAGCAGGGCAAGGAAACTGCGCTGAACAATGCGAACAAATACCGGAATGAGCAGATTCCCGAAGCGGAAGCGCAGGCGGACAAGATATTACAGGATGCGGAGGCGGCCAAGCAGGAGCGGATTAACGAGGCCAACGGACAGGTGGCGCGCTTCAACTCCATGTATGAGGAGTATGTGAAATACCCGGATGTGACCAAAAAGAGAATGTTTTACGAGGCCATGGAGGATGTGCTGCCCGATGTCAAAGTCATTATCGAGAGCGGGGACGGCAGCACCCAGACGATCCTTCCGCTGGACAGTTTCGTTGCGCCGGAGGGTGAGGACGGCGGCCAGAATACCGGCGGAAACGGCGGTGCGGCACAGAATGCGGCGGACGATAGCGGCGCGGACGGGGAATAAGGAGAAGACGGAATGGCTGACAATTATCAAAACAACAATACCGACAGAAATACACAGACGTTTGAACATTACAACTCGGACGGCACGAAGAAAAAGGCCAGAGGCGCGAAGGGAAAGCGCTCCGCGGGCCGGGCGGCGGGCATCATCATCGCGGTGCTTGCCATCATCTGTCTGGGCAACGCCTTCGTCGTGACGAAGCAGAACCAGTTTAAACTGATCAGACAGTTCGGGCGGGTGCAGAGAGTGGTGTCGCAGCCGGGGCTGACGTTTAAGATTCCGTTCTTGGAGTCCGTCGATACGGTTCCCAAGGAGCTTCTGTTGTACGACCTGCCGGAATCGGACGTCATCACCTCCGACAAGAAGACGATGATCGTGGACAGTTACGTGTTGTGGCACGTGACGGACCCGCTGAAATTTGCGCAGACGTTGAGCTGCTCCGTGTCCAATGCGGAGGGGCGTATCGACGCGATCGTCTATAACGCCACCAAAAATACCATCTCCAACATGATGCAGGACGAGGTCATCCGGAGCCGCGACGGTAAAATGACCGTCACCGTGGAGGAGAGCGAGCCCGATGTGACCAACAACGACTTAGTGCTTGGCGACGAGGAGGAGAAAGTCATAGAGATTACCTCCCTGACGGAGGAGATCATGGCGCAGATCAATCATGTGGAGAACCAGTACGGTATCGAAATCGTCGTGGTGGACGTCAAGAAGCTGGATCTGCCCGACGACAACAAGCAGGCCGTCTATGCCAGAATGATCTCCGAGCGTGAGAATATCGCGGCGCAGTACACGGCGGAAGGCAAGTCCGAGGCGCAGATGATAGAGAACACCACGGATAAAGAGGTTTCCATTATGCTTTCCGACGCATCCGCCAAGGCGGAGGCCACCATCGCGGAGGGCGAGGCGGAATATATGCGGATTCTGTCCGACGCCTATGCCGATCCGGAGAAAATGGACTTTTACTCCTATGTCAGGGCATTGGATGCGGTGAAAGCCAGCGTGACGGGCGGAAACAAGACGGTTATTCTGTCGGAGGATTCGCCGGTGGCAAGGATTTTTAACGGATTGTACTAAGCACCGCTTGTCAGCATCGTGCAGGCTCTTAGAAACAACGGTCAGCATGATACAGAAATACAAAAAAGTAAGAAGAAATAAGAGATAAGAACCAAAAACCAAGAAATCAGAAATAGAAATAGAGATAGAGATAAAAATAGAAAGTAAGAACAGAGGCAGGTATGAACGTAGAGAACTTTTTACAAACGCTGGACGGCCTTTTTAACGACGGTCAGACAGACCGGGTGGACGCTTTCCTGACATCATCGCTGGAGCAGGCGAAAGAGGAGCAGGACTACGGCGCGTATATCACCATCTGCAACGAGATGATCGGCTTCTACCGCAGCATCTCCGCCTTTGAAAAAGCGCATATCGTGTCGGAGGACGTGCTGCTTCTGATGGAGGAACTGCAGCTTGACCGGACGGAGCATTTCGCCACCACGCTGCTCAACGCCGCCACCGCCTACCGCGCGGCGGGTGATTATGATACGGCGCTGCGCTATTATAGACAGGCGCTGCAGATCTACGACGGCATTCTGGAGCCGCAGGATTACCGCTATGCCGGCCTGTATAACAATATGAGCATTCTGTATGAAAAGACGGAGGAAAATGACAAAGCCATCGACTGCGCCGCCAAAGCGCTGGCCATCATCCGGACGCTTCCCGGCAGTGAAGTCCAGACCGCCACGACGATGACCAATCTGGCGTTGTTGTACCTGAAAGTGCAGCGGTTTGACGAGGCCAAGGCCCTGCTGGAACAGGCGGTGGCCCTGTTTGAGCAGACGGGCGGCGGCGACGAGCACTACAGCGGCGCGCTGGCGGGGGCTGCGGAGGCGTGGTACCGCGCGGGCGACTATGAGCAGGCGCTGGCTTATTATGAGAAAGCGCTGGAGCGGGTGAAAGCCTGCTACGGAGAAAATATGAGTTATGCGATCCTGTGCGAGAACTGTGCGGCGGTCTGCGAGGCCCTGCACGACGAGGACAGGCGGCAGCGCTATCTGGACAGGGCGGCGCGGGTGCGTGAGGCGCTGCGGGAAGGAGACGCAGAGAACAGATGAAAGCGCTGGAAATAGCCGAACAATATTATCAGACTTACGGAAAACCCATGCTGGAAGAACAGTTTGGGGAGATTCTGGACCAGACGGCTGCTGGGCTTGTGGGCGCCGGTTCGGAATGTCTGGGATTTGACGACGCCGTTTCGATGGACCATGACTATGGCCCGTCTTTTTGTATCTGGCTGCCGCGGGAAGTCTACGGTAAGTACGGCGGCAGGATGCAGGCTGCCTACGACGCGCTGCCCCGGGAGTTCATGGGCTTGTCCGGGCGCGTGGAATCGGCGCAGGGGCAGGGCAGAGTGGGCGTACTGTGTCTGGAGGATTTTTACTGCTCTCTGCTGGGGCGGGAAACGGTTCCGGCCTCGGATGGCGCATGGCTGGCCGTCAGGGAGGAGGATCTGGCCACCGCCGTAAGCGGCAGGGTTTTTGAGGACAGGCTGGGGCGGTTCAGCAGCATACGGAGCGGCCTGCTGGGGTATTATCCCGAGCGCGTGTGGATCAGGCGGCTGATGCAGAGCGTGGCGATGGCGGCGCAGGCGGGACAGTACAATTACGCCCGGTCGATGAAGCGGGGCGAGCGGATTGCGGCGGAGCTTGCGCTGGCGGAATTTGTCCGGGAGAGTATGCACATCGTCTATCTGCTCAACAAAAGGTACGCGCCCTACGACAAATGGCTGCGCAGAGGGCTGCGGGAGATGTCTTCCGGCAGCGAGATCGGGGAGATGCTGGATCTGCTCTATACGATACCGGACCCGGCGGCGGCATGGGAAAATGCCGGGCCGCAGGACTATCTCTACTGTCTGAATACGGACGACGGCAGGGTGCTGATTATCGAAGCGGTCTGCAACGTGATCGTGCAGATGTTAAACGAGGCGGGACTGTCGGACAGACAGGACAATTTCCTGCAGAACCACCTGCCCGCGCTGGCCGAAAAGGAGTGGAACGCAGGTGGGGCATAGAGCGGATTCCGGCAGGAGAGAGGCGCGGTCGCCGTTTCGATGGCATCGGGCGGACACCGTGCTGATCGTGTGCTGCCTAGCCTTTTCCGCGGCGCTTATAGGGTTCCTTGCGCTGCGCGGCAGGAGCATGGCCGGACAGGGCGGCGCCGATCTGGTGCTTTTCCATGAAAAGAACGAGATAGGCCGGTTCGCGCTAGAGCAGGGGCAGGAACAGGAGCAGTATATTCTGATTACTTATACGGCGCAGGGGGCATATGTGCAGGCCGCTGACAACAGGCCGTCCGTGCCTGACGACAGACCGTACAATCTGTTATATCTGGCGGACGGACAGGTTACCATGGTGGCGGCGGACTGCCCCGATCTGATCTGCGTACACCATCTGCCGATCGCATCCCCCGGAGAAAGCATTATCTGCCTGCCCCATAAGCTGACGGCGGCGATCGAGGGCGGCGGCAAATCAGAGGCGTTAGAAGAATTGGACGGTGTGGTGCGATGAGCGGACGGGTGGCACGGCTTGGACTGTATCTGACAGTCGCTCTTGTTTTGTCATATGTGGAGTCGCTGATTCCGTTTTCTCCGGGGATTCCGGGCATCAAGCCGGGGCTTCCGAATCTGGCGGTGGTGCTTCTTCTGTACGGCGCGCAGGGGGACGCTGCGGCGGGCGGCGTCAGGGATGCGGCGCTGGTCAATCTGCTCAGAATCGTGCTGGCGGGATTCCTGTTCGGCAGCCTGTACTCGATCCTCTATGCGCTGGCGGGGGCGGTGTGCAGTCTGTTTGTGATGTGCCTGTTCCGGCGGCTGCCTGTTTTTTCCATCGCCGGCGTCAGCGTGCTGGGCGGCGTCGCGCACAATATCGGGCAGTTTGCGGTGGCGCTTTTTGTGACGGAAACGGCGTATCTGTGGTATTATCTGCCGTTTCTCATAGCGGCGGGCACGGTGGCGGGAATGCTGGTGGGCGTGATCGCGATGGCAGCCGCGCCGCATCTGCAAAAGGCGGGCGGCAGGAGTGTCTGATTCCCGGCAGCTTCTTCTACAATAGTTATCAGAGGCCGCGGGGCGGATCAGTTTTCCGCCGTTTCGTGCAGGAGCAGTTTTTTGACCTGTGTGTACTTCTTTTCGGGGATGGGGAGCTGCGTGCCGTCGGACAGAGTCGCCGCAAAGCGGCGGATATTCGTCACATGGGCGGGATTCAGCAGATAGCCGGAGTGGATGCGCACAAAGAAGCCGGGATATTGTTTTTCGAGCTCCGACAGGGTTTTATTTACGGTGAGCGCGCCGTCCAACGTATGAATCTGCAGTTTGGCGGCGTGCTTGACCGTCTCCGCATAGAAAATGTGGGAGAGGGCGATACGGTGCACGCTGCCGTCCGATGCCTTGACGGTCACATACTGCTCCGACTCCGCCAGAATGCGCATCGCCGCAAACATATTTTCGGAGTGGACGGGGTAGATGACGTCGCGGTCGTCATAGGGCCAAGCGTTGCTGATGTGCAGGCTGATGATCTGCGGACGGTATCTGGGCCCGTCCGGTGTCTGCGTCTTCCTGTCGCCCCAAGTATAGTGCAGGCGCTGGTCGTGGACGTCGGTATTGCCGCTGGGATAGTGCGTGCAGATATTGGACATCGTCCCTGTATCCTATGACGTGGGCGCCATGCTCTCCGATATCGTCAATATGATCTGGGTGCGCGCCCGGGAAAAAGGGCTGGCATTCCATATCGATGTGGAGAGGGACATCCCCACCCGGCTCTACGGCGACGAAGTCCGCATCAAGCAGATTCTGATCAATCTGCTCAACAATGCCGTCAAGTATACCGAGGAGGGCTCGGTCAATCTCTCGATCCAGTGCCGACAGAAAGAAGACGATATCGTGGATATCATCTACACCGTCTCGGACACCGGCATCGGCATTAAGAAGGAGAGCATCCCTTACCTGTTCACCACCTTTAAGCGCGTGGACGAGGAAAAGAACAGGTATATCGAAGGCACCGGTCTGGGGCTCTCCATCGTCAAGCAGCTCGTGACGCTGATGGGCGGCGATATAGAGGTCAACAGCGTGTATACCAAAGGCTCCACGTTTATGGTGACGCTGCCGCAGAAGGCGATGAGCGACGCGCAGATCGGGGAACTGGATCTGGAGACGAAACATACGCTGCGCAGCCGGACACACTACAGGTCGCTTTTTGAAGCACCCAAGGCGCGCGTGCTGATCGTGGACGACAACGACGCCAACCTGATGGTGGCCGAAAAGCTGCTGCAGGACACCAAAGTCCAAATAGATACGGCCACAGGCGGGCAGGAGTGCCTGCGGATGACGCTGCAGACGCGGTATGACGTAATCTTTATGGATCATCTGATGCCCGTCATGGACGGCGTGGAATGTCTCCGGCATCTCCGCACCCAGTCCGGCGGCCTCAACAACGAGACGCCGGTGGTCGTTCTCACGGCCAACGCCGGCGGCGATAATCAGGCGATGTACCGGCGGGAAGGCTTCGACGGCTATCTGTTAAAACCGGTTTCCGGCAGCCAGCTGGAGACGGAGCTGCTGCGCCATCTGCCGCAGGAACTTGTCAAAATGACATCCCTGTCAGGAGATAAAGACGTGGTGGTGGGGCCTGTCCTCGGCCATGAGAAGAAGCAGCTCCTTATGATTACAACGGACAGTGTGAGCGATCTGCCGCCGCAGATGACGGCGCAGTACCAGATTGCCGTGCAGCCTTACCGGGTGCTGACCGACCACGGCGAGTTCTGGGACGGCGAGGAGATCGAGTCGGACGGCGTGCTGGAGTATCTGCAGCGGAGCGACAGCCATGTGCATTCGGATTCGCCGGAGGCGTCTGCTTACGAGGCGTTCTTTGCGGAGCAGCTCACGAGGGCGCAGCACATCATCCATATCAGCATGGCGAGCGGTGCCAGCAAAGGCTTCCAGAGCGCATCGGAGGCGTCGGGCGCCTTCGACAATGTGGCGGTGGTGGATTCCGGCCATCTGTCCAGCGGTATGGGCCTGATCGTGTACTATGCCGCACAGGAGGCCGCCCTAGGCGTGTCGGCGGAGGAGATCCTGCGGGATATCGAGAGCATGAAGGCGCGGACGAGAACCAGCTTCGTCGTGGAGAATACGGAATATCTGGCCAGATCGGGCAGAATACCGCCCAAGGTGCACGCTGTCTGCAAGACCTGTATGCTCCATCCGGTGATCGTCCTCAAAAAGAGCCGCATGACGGTGGGCGCCATCCATATGGGAATGCGCAAGACGGTATGGAAACGCTATATCCGCTCGGCGCTGCGGCATTCCGCCGCAATCGACAGGAGGCTTCTGTTTATCACCTATGCGGGACTGCGTCCGGGAGATTTGGATGAGATCGCGGCGCAGGTGCGCCAGCTCGTGCCCTTTGAAAAGGTGGTCTACCAGAAAGCTTCGCCTGCAATCTCGGCGAACTGCGGCCCCGGCACATTCGGACTGCTTTTTTTGGAAAAAGAAGTCTGAACGCATAAAAAAAACGGCTATAGCAGCCGATAAATAAAAGGAAAAGAAACGAAAACCACAGATGTGGCTGTCGGAGGAGACGTCATGTACGCCTATTTAAAAGGAACGCTGGAAGAACTCGCGGAAGATAATATTGTTGTGGAAGTGGGAAATATCGGTTACAATATAAAAGTGTCCACCACCACGGCGGAGCTGCTGCCGCCCCTCGGAAACGAAGTGAAGATCTACACCTATACGCTGGTGCGGGAAGATGCGTTTTCCCTGTACGGTTTTCTGACCAGAGACGATCTGGAGATCTTTAAGAAGCTGATCACGGTCAACGGCATCGGGCCCAAGGGCGGTCTGGCGATCCTGTCTGTGATGAGCGCCGACGCGCTGCGCTTCGCGATTATGGCGGGAGATGCCAAGTCCATCGCAAAAGCGCCGGGAATCGGCAGCAAGACGGCGGAGCGGGTGATTCTCGACCTGCGGGACAAGGTATCGCCGGAAGATGCGCTGCGCGGGCCGGAAGTGCCTGTGGGTGCAGCTTCTGCCGCCGCGGGCGTAGACAACGCCATGAAGCGGGAAGCCATTGAAGCGCTGACCGCGCTGGGCTATTCCGCGTCGGACGCTGCCGCCGCGGTCAGAAAAGTCGAGATGACGGACGGCATAACGGTGGAGGGCATCCTGAAAGCTGCCCTGAAATTTATGTATTAGCAGGTAACCGGCATGACAAACAGAGTGATCGAAACCAATCTGATCGAAGAAGATATCAAGATCGAAGGCTCGCTGCGGCCCCAGACGCTCGATGACTACATCGGTCAATCCAAAATCAAAGAAAATCTCAAAATCTACATCGAGGCGGCCAAGCAGCGGAATGACGCGCTTGACCACGTGCTTTTTTACGGCCCTCCGGGACTGGGCAAGACGACGCTGGCGGGCATTATCGCCAACGAGATGGGCGTCCATATGAAAGTGACCAGCGGCCCGGCCATCGAGAAGCCGGGGGAGATGGCCGCCATCCTGAACAATCTGCAGGAGGGAGACCTTCTGTTTGTGGATGAGATCCACCGCCTGAACCGTCAGGTGGAGGAAGTGTTATATCCCGCGATGGAAGATTATGCCATAGACATTATGATCGGCAAAGGCGCGTCGGCGCGATCCATCAGGCTGGATCTGCCGCGCTTTACGCTGGTGGGCGCCACCACGCGGGCCGGGTTGTTGACCGCTCCGCTGCGGGATCGGTTCGGCGTGATCCACCGGCTGGAATTTTATTCGGTGGAGGAGCTGAAAGTAATCATACAGCATTCCGCCGCGATTCTCGGGGCACGCATCGACGAGGAGGGCGCGCTGGAATTGGCCAGAAGGAGCCGCGGTACGCCGCGTCTCGCCAACCGGATTCTGAAAAGAGTGCGGGATTTCGCGCAAGTGAAGTACGACGGCGTGATCACGAAAGAGATTGCCAATATCGCGCTGGATCTGATGGACGTGGACAAGATGGGGTTGGATCATATCGACCGAAACATCCTCTGCACGATGATTGAGAAATTCAAAGGCGGCCCGGTGGGGCTGGATACGCTGGCGGCGGCCATCGGGGAGGACGCGGGCACGATAGAGGACGTGTACGAGCCCTATCTGATCAAGACCGGCTTCCTAAACAGAACGCCCCGCGGCAGAGTGGCCACGGAGCGCGCTTATCAGCATTTCGGCATCGCGATGCCGGAGTAATATATCTATCGGCGGTGGCAGATTGCAGACGACTCCCGACACGGTGCGGCTGCTGCGGTGTCCGCCGTCGTCAGGCGGTGACGTCCACGTTGGCGCCTGCGGTTTCCACGGGAGCGGCGGCGGTCTCCACCGGCATATCCACGCCGCCCAGTTCCAGAGAGATGCCGAGGTCTGCGGCGCCGGAGCCGCTATTGTCCGAACTGCCGGAACTTCCCGCAGAGCCGTTAGACGCCGCTTCTTTTTCCTTGGCCATCCGGTCAAAGAGCGCTTTCAGATATTCCATATCCGCTTTCATGATATCGCGCATTTCGTCGGAGCGGTGTTTCTTCTTGAGCGCTTCCAGATCTTCCGGTTCCATCTCCGAGGTGTCCGCCTGCATCATCTGCTGCAGCAGGTCGTCGGCCAGCACCGACTCCTCCATTTCCTCCATCTCGTCCTCGATGCGCTCCATTTCCTCCTGCAGTTCCTCGGCCAGCTGCTGCAGTTCTTCTTCGGTCATCTCGCTGGTATCGGGGATTTCGCTTTCCGCGTTTTCTTCGTTTTCTTCTTCCAGCTGCTTTATCTCCTCGGGATCGGTCATGCCGGCCTTGCCGTTTTTTTCGATTTTTTCTTCCTGCTGGAGATTTTTCAGATGCTTCTTGGCCACCCGCGCGATTTTTTCCGCGTGCACGAGGGCGCTGTGCACCTCGCTGTAATCGTATTCGCCGCTGGTCAGCTTCATGCGCAGATCGGCGATCTGGAATTTCGCTTTCGTCACCATCTGTTTGGCGTTGGCCGAGGTTTTCGTGCGCATGATCTGATTGGAGAGACGTTTGAAATTATACCGCAGTTTCTTGAATTTTCTGCTTCCCGTTCCGCCGGTCTTTTTGCTGGCGGAAGCTCTCGTGCGGGAAGTGGAGACCGAGAGAGTCCCCTTGTAAGAGCCGTCCCTGTTGTATAGGTCGATCTTGATCGCGTCGGAAGTGATCGAGCTGATTCTGCCAACCGCAGGTATCATACCTACCGCCTGCCTTTCTTATAGAGTGTCCAGTCCGTGAACTGCCGTGGAAATCCGTTTCCGTAACTATAAGGATAGGAATCTATAGATAATATCGGCAGGATGGGGCATTCCGATAAGAGAGGTTCATGACAAAAAACAGCCCGTTCGCGCAGGCTTGTCATAAAGGTATCATAAAGGTATCGTGTAGATTTGCCGTAAAGGTATCATAAAGGTATCGTGTAGATTTGCCATCAAGATATCGTGTGGGTTTGCTATATAGATATCGTTCCTTGTGCAATCGCCTTTTCATATGGTAAAATAGGAACAGGCTCCGCAGCCTGTTCCTAAAGAATTGCTTCGCAATTCTTCCGGGATAATTTACGATACTGGCATCAGAGATATGGTAAAATAAAAAATAGAATGGCAGCCGGCTATGAGTAAATTACTTCGCAATAAACATGAGTAAATTGCTCCGCAATTCTTCCGGAATGATTTACGTTACTGGCATCAGAGAATAACATTTTACAAATGCAAATAAAAAGTTGATTTAGCGGTACAAAAGGAGGTTCGCATGAAGCTGATCCACTGTGCCGATCTGCATCTGGATTCCCGCATGAGCAGAAATCTGGACACGGCGGGAGCCAAGGAGCGGAAAAGCGAAATTTTAAATACATTTAAGCGCATGGTCGATTACGCGCAGGAGAACCGGGTGGAGGCGGTGCTGATCGCGGGGGATATGTTCGATACGGGGAGCATATCCGCTTACACGAGAAACACCGTGCTGCACATTATCGAGAGCCACCCGGACATCACCTTTTACTATCTGAAAGGCAACCATGACCGGGAGTATTTCCTGACGGGGCTGGAGGAGATACCGGCCAATATCCGGACATTCGGCAGCCGGTGGACGTATTACAGGCAGGGCGGCGTCGTGATCGCCGGGCTGGAGCTGACCGCGGAGAATGCCGGAGACGCCTATGTCTCTCTCGTGCTGGAAAACCGGTGTTACAATATCGTGATGCTGCACGGACAGGAGCGGGAGGGAGATGCCCGCGACAAGGCGGAGATCGTCAATATCAAGGCGCTGCGCAACCGTGGCATCGACTATCTGGCGCTGGGGCACATCCATGCCTACAAGGAGGAGCGGCTGGACGCCAGAGGCGTCTACTGTTATCCGGGCTGCTTGGAAGGGAGAGGCTTCGACGAGTGCGGGCCTCACGGCTTCGTCCTGCTGGATATCGATGAGGCGTCGGGAACCTGTGTCCGGCAGTTTGTGCCGTTTGCATCCCGCACGCTGTATATGGTGCGGGCGGACGTTACCGGCTGCGCCAGCACCGCAGAGATGACGGAGCGGGTGTCGGAGGCGCTGAAAGCTGCGGGCTGCGGCAGGGAGGATCTGGTTAAGATCGTTCTGACAGGGGAGCTGGATGTGGCCTGTGAAAAGGATGTGGAGCATCTGGCCGCCGCTTTCCGGCAGTCTTTTTATTTCGTAAAAGTCTCCGACGAGACGACGTTAAAAATCGCCATGGAGGACTATCTGCTGGACGTGTCGCTGAAAGGCGAGTTCGTCAGGACGGTTATGGCGGACGACGCGCTTTCCGGAGAGGAAAAAAAGGAGATCGTGCGGTGCGGCCTGCTGGCCATCTCCGGTGAGGAAATTGTAGGATAGACGGAAACTGGATAGATGAAAAACGGCAAACCACGCATAGATAGACTGCAAAACGATATATCGCCAAAAGTTAGATTGTGAAAAGTAAGACGGAGGAACTTATGAAGATCCTTTCTATTGAGATAGAAAATTTTGGCAGGCTGCATGAGTATTCCTGCAGTCTGCAGGACGGTGTCAACGTGATATGCGAGGAGAACGGCTGGGGCAAGAGTACGCTGGCCGCGTTTATCCGCGCCATGTTCTATGGGCTGGAGGGCGACCGTAAGCGCAGCATCGAGGAGAACGAGCGCAAGCGCTACAAGCCTTGGCAGGGCGGCGCGTTCGGCGGGCGTCTGACTTTCGAGACCGGCGGGAAGCGGTACGAAGTCACCCGCATCTTTTACGACAAGGAGGGGCAAGACGAGTTCGAGCTGCGGGATGCCGACACCAATCTGCCCTCGGAAGATTATACCGTCAATCTGGGCGAGGAACTGTTTCGGATCAACCGAGAGTCCTTCCTGCGGTCCGTTTTTATCGGCCAGCGGGAGTGCGAGACTTGCGCTACGGACGATATCTGCGCCAGAATAGGAAATCTGGCGGACAACACAAAGGATCTGAACAACTACGAGGCGGCCCGGGCAAGACTGACCGATATGGTCAATGCTATGACGCCCACCCGGAAGACCGGTTCCCTGTCCAAACGCAAAGACGAGATCACGCGGCTGCAGCGGCTGGTCAGAGACGGGGAGAATCTGCCGGACAGCATCGACAGATACCAGACGATGCTGCAGAACGAGGCGGCGCAGTATGACATTTACAAGGAAAAAGTCAAAGAAAACGGCGCGCTGCAGCAGCGGGCCGCGCAGTACCAGTCTGTCCTCGCCCGGAAAGAGGAGTGGCAGCGGCTACAAAAGACGGCGGAGAGCCGGAAAGCCGGTCTGGATGAAGCGAAGGGCCGTTTCCCCGGACGGATTCCGGAGGCGCAGGAAATCGACCGCGCGCTGGATGTCTGCGCCGAGGCCGGGCGGACGGCGGAACGGCTGAAACTCTGCGCGTTGTCTCCGGAGGAACAGGACAGGCTGCGGCGTTACGGCAGCCGGTTTGACGGCGGCCCGGCGGATGCCGGTGAGATCGACGAGATGCTGCGCACGGAGCGGAAGTACCGCGAACTGTGCCGCGAGGCGGCGGGGCAGGAGATGAGCGAGGCGGAGCGGGCGCGCCTTGGCGAGCTGGAGCGCGCCTTTGCGGGAGACGGGGAGAGTATCTCGGCGGTTTCCTATCGGTGGAACGAGCGGAACAACAGACAGGCCGCCCTTTCGTCCAAGCAGGCGGCGCTCAGGACACTGCGGGCCTCCATGGATGCAGAGCGCAGGAGAAAGAGCGAGATCACGCCGCCGGAACTGATGGCGGTGCTCCTTGCCGCCGCGGTGGGCTGCGTCGTAACCTGTATGGTGTCTATGGTATTTTCCCTGCAATACGGCCTGCTTGCGCTGGCGGCAGCTATTGTGGCGGTGCTTGCTACGGTCTTGGCGGCAAGAAGCCGCAGGAAAAGGCCGGTGCAGTCGGAGTTTGTCGGAGAGTACGAAGCGCTGCAGCGGGAAGTGGAGGAAGACCTTTCGTTCATCGAGACGGCGGATGCAAAGACCGCGGCCTGTCTCGCCCGTCACGGCATGACTTTTGCACCCCAGACCGCAGGGGCGATGCTGCAGGAGCTGCAGGAGCAGTACGCCCTCTGCCAGCAGCTTAAGCAGAAAGCGGAGGCCGCGCCGGGGGAGGATGTGCTGGCGGGGATGCGCGCCATGCGGGAGCGGCTGCTGGCCTTTCTGGAGCGGTATCACATGGGTTCCTCGGAGGAACGTTTCGCCGACGATCTATACGCGCTGAAAACCGCCGGAGAGGACTATGCCGCGCTGCGGGCCAAGCAGGAAAAAGCGAAAGAGGCGGAGACGGCGCTCGGCGGACTGCAGGAGAAGATACGTCTGTTCCTGCACCAGTGCGGGATAGAGCCGGCGGCGGATATGAGACTGCAGCTCAATGCGCTGAAAGCGGATGCGGATGCCTATGCCGCCGCAATCCGGCTGTATGAGGAGGCGGCGTCGGAACTGGCCGCCTTTGAACAGAAGACAGATCCCGCGCTTCTGGCAGCCGAATCCCCCGAGGAGGCGCAGCTTTCTCAGGAAAAGCTGCAGCAGGAGCTTCTGACGCTGACGGAACAGATGGAGCGGAGCCGGGATACGGCTGCCGCCTATGAAAAGACGATCCGCGACCTGCAGGAGCAGTACGAGCAGTGGGAGACATACCGCCTGCAGTTGGACGAGCTGACGCAGCAGCAGGAAAAGGAGCAGCGTCAGTATGACTGTCTGTATAAAACCCGCGCCTATCTGGATCAGGCCAAAGAAGCCATGACGTCGCGGTATGTCCGTCCGGTCTACGAACGCTTCGCGGCCTACTACGAGCAGATCACCGGGCAGTCCGCACAGGATGTGCGGATCGACGCCAACATCGAAGTGACGGTGAAGGAGGCGGGCAGGCAGCGCCAGACCGCCGCCCTGAGCACGGGCTACCGTGACCTGATCGGCATCTGCCTGCGTGTGGCGTTTGCGGATATTATGTACCGCAAGGAGCGTCCGATGCTGATTATGGACGATCCGTTTACCAATCTGGACGACCGGAAACTGGCCGCCGCGGTTTCGTTTCTGGAGCAGATCTCCGGCAGCTACCAGATTTTGTATTTTACCTGCAGCCGCAGCCGCATATCTTCGCCAGTTCAGCCCGCGCCATTCGCAAAGCCGCGCTGACGCGCTTACCGGCGCTTCGCGCCTGCCTTTGCTCATAAGAAGGCGCTCCCTCAGTCTTCAGCCTCACGGTAAAATTCGTGCAAGCACGATTTTCCCGTGGCTCTGTCGACTGGCTGAACTGGCGGAATAAAAAGGTTGAAATTCTGTGGTAAGTTATATATAATAAATACGATACGAAAATCAGCATGGATAGATATGCTGCGGTATTGGGAGGGGCGCCATGGCGACAAAAACGGATACGGAGGTTATCATCGGCGGCAAGGTATTTACGCTGAGCGGTTACGAGAGCGAGGAGTATCTGCAGAAAGTCGCCTCCTACATAAACAACAAAGTGGCGGAATACAATAAAGTAGACAGTTTCAAGCGGCAGTCCCTTGACACCCAGAATGTGCTGCTCCAGTTAAATATCGCGGACGATTATTTCAAGGCGAAGAAGGAGATCAGCCGTCTGGAGGAGGAGCTGCAGGCCAAGGAAAAAGAGATGTACGATCTCAAACACGAGCTGATCGCCTCCCAGATCAAGCTGGAAAATACCGAAAAAACAGTGCATTCCCTTCAGGCCGAGGCAAATGAAAACGCCAAAAAGATCGTTCGGATGGAGACGGAATTAAAAGAATTTAAAAGATAGCCGTTCATGAGCCCTGCGGAGAAATCTTGCAGGGCTTTATCAGTAAAAAGGGCGCTTAAAAAGCGCGCGGCGGCTATGCGGGCCTTGTGCTTGGCCGCGCGGAAAAGCCGGAACGGAGACCGTTATGGAGAGACAAGTGGAGCTGCTTGCGCCGGCTGGCAGCTATGACGCCTTCTTAGGGGCGCTGAACGCGGGAGCGGACGCGGTGTATATCGGCGGCGACCGCTATAGCGCCAGAGCATACGCGGACAATTTTGACAGAGACAAAGCAGTGCGCGCGATCCGCACCGCCCATCTGCAGGGGCGCAGGCTCTATCTGGCGGTCAACACGCTGATGAAAGAAGATGAGCTGGACGATCTCTACGACTGGCTTCTGCCGTACTACGAGGCCGGGGTGGACGGCGTGATCGTGCAGGATATCGGCGTGTTTCTTTATCTGGGGGAGCATTTTAAGGATCTGCCGCTCCATGCCAGCACGCAGATGGCGGTGACCGGGAGCCGGGGAGCCGCTTTCCTGAAAAAACACGGCGCGCAGCGCATCGTGCCCGCGCGGGAACTGCAGCTTACGGAGATATGCAGGATCAAGGAACAGACCGGGCTGGAGATCGAATGCTTTATCCATGGGGCGATGTGCTACAGTTACTCCGGGCAGTGCCTTTTCAGCAGTATGCTGGGCGGCAGGAGCGGCAACCGTGGCAGATGCGCCCAGCCCTGCAGACTTCCCTATCGAATCTGCGCGGGCGACAGGAATCTCTACGACACCTGTTATCCGCTCAGTCTAAAGGATATGTGCACGCTGCCTTATGTGCCACGGCTGATCGAGGCGGGAATCGACTCGTTCAAGATCGA
Organism: uncultured Lachnospiraceae bacterium; assembly: GCA_947630025.1. Taxonomy (GTDB): domain Bacteria; phylum Bacillota; class Clostridia; order Lachnospirales; family Lachnospiraceae; genus UBA3282. Next base: position 104,974 of record CANRFZ010000006.1, on the reverse strand, counting down.
AGGGCGGATGAAAAAAGCGGAGTATGCCGCCGGGGTTACGGCGTTGTACCGCAAGTATATCGATCTGTATTACCGGTGCGGCGCAGACGGATATCATGTGGAAGATCATGATATGGACGTCTTAAAGAGCCTTTATATACGGACGAAAGTGCAGAACGGCTACTATGAACGGCGCAACGGCAGACAGATGATTACGCTGGACAGTCCCGGCTATGCGGGCTGCAGCGGCGAACTGCTGGGGCGCATCCGGGAGAGGTTTATCGGTGATCCCGATCGGCTCCCTGTCTCCATGACCGTGACGCTGCGGGCCGGGCAGAAGGCTTTGCTGGAGTTGACCGCGCCCGGCGGGGTGTCGGCCAGAGTTTCCGGCGCGGTCGTGCAGCAGGCGCAGAAGATGCCGCTGACGCCGGAAAATGTCGTCAAGCAGATGAGCAGGACAGGCGGCTCAGGCGTCCGTGTGGAGCGCTGCGATCCGGTGATGGACGGGCCGGTTTTTCTGCCTATGGGCGAGCTGAACGCGCTGCGGCGCGACGGCATCCGGGAACTGGAGGCCAACTATATTCTGTCGCTGGGGCTGCCTGCCCGCCGATACCGCACCGGCGCGGACACTGCCGGAGAGGATGCGGGACAGGAGAACGGCGGTGGTTCTTCTGCCGGGACGGATGTTGTCAGACAGGACGGAAGCGGAACATATCTCTTGGCCGTGGATGTCTGCGTGGCTTCTTATGAGCAGCTTGCGGCGGCGGCAGAGCGCCGCTGCCGGCGGATTTATGTAGAGGGCGATCTGTTTCTGGCGGAACATGAGCGGGTGTCGGCCTGCATGAAGGCCCACGGAGAGCATGAGTACTATCTGGCGCTTCCCTACGTGCTCCGGGCGTCGGACGAGGGATATCTGGACAGGCTTGCCTCGCTTGCGGAAGCGGAGAATGGCCTTGTTGCCGGGTTTTTGGCGCGGAATTACGAAGGCGCGGCGTTTGCCGCCGGGCTTAGCGGCAGCTACCGGCTCGTTCCCGACGCGGGATTGTATGTGTGGAACCGGGAGAGCCTGCGCTTCTGGTCGGGCTATGCCGCGGAGTACACGGTGCCCTATGAGCTGAACGGCAGGGAAGTGCGGCATCTGACCGGGCGGGCCGCGCCGCTGCACCTGCAGGGCACGATGGTGGTCTACGGCAGGCTGCCGCTGATGGTTACGGCCAACTGCATCCGCAAGACGTCGGATGCGCCGAAGGATGTGCCGCTGACGTTAAAAGACCGCATGGGCGCCGATTTTCCGGTGGAAACGAACTGCACGCACTGTTATAATATCATTTACAACTCCGTGCCGTATTCCCTGCATACCGTACAGGAGACGCTGCGCGGTATGGGCGTTCCGATATGGCGCTATGATTTTACGACGGAGCCGGCGCGGGACTGCATTGAGATTCTGGAAGGGCGTTATCCCTATGCCGCCTACACGACGGGACATTTTAAAAGAGGCGTGGAATAGTATTTTATGAGATAATAGGAACAGGCTCAGCGGCTTGTTCCTAAAGAATTGCTTCGTAATAATTTACATTACCGGCATCAGAGATTATGGAATATTACATTACGGAACTGTCAAAATATTTTATCGCGCTTTTTATGGCGTTTTATACGATGGAATGCTTTCTGGTGTTCCGGTTTGCGGATGAGGAGCGGCGCAAGGGCGGCTATATCCGCCAGAACCTGTTTATGTTTCTGGTGCATTTTTCCTGTTTCCTCGTCATCTGCTTCGAGACCGGCAGGCCGGAATATCTGTTGTTCTATGTCCTCCAGCAGATTCTTCTCTTTGCGGTGATCGTACTGTTCCGCATGATCTATCCCAAGGGCAATCTGCTGCTGATCAACAATATGTGTATGCTGCTTTGCATCGGCTTTGTCATCCTGAGCCGCATTTCTTTTGAAAAGGCGATCAAACAGTTTTTTATCGTGGCAGTGTCGGTGATCGCGGCCATGCTGATTCCGTACCTGATCCATCGCTTTAAGTTTTTAAAGAGCCTGACATGGGTATACGCGGCGGTGGGAATCACGGCGCTGGGGATCGTACTGATCTTCGGAAGCGTCACCTACGGCTCCAAAATATCCTACTCCGTAGGCGGCATCACGTTCCAGCCGTCGGAGTTTGTGAAGATTCTGTTTGTCTTCTTCGTCGCCGGGGCGTTGTATGAATCCCAGAGCTTCCCGCGGGTGCTGCTGACGGCGGTGGTGGCAGGCATACACGTGGTCATACTGGCAGCGTCCAGAGATCTGGGCAGCGCGCTGATCTTTTTTGTCGTGTATGTGCTGATGGTGTTTATCGCCACCGGGAACTGGCTCTATCTGCTGCTGGGCGGCGCCGGGGGATGCGGCGCGGCGGTGCTGGCCTACCGCGTGTTCACCCACGTGCAGGTCCGCGTGCAGGCGTGGCAGGACCCGTTCGGCTGCATCGACGACGCGGGGTATCAGATCACGCAGTCGCTCTTTGCCATCAGCAGCGGCGGCTGGTTCGGACTGGGCCTGTTCCGGGGAACGCCGGATTCCATACCGTTAGTGGAGGCCGATTTCGTCTTTTCCGCGGTGGCGGAGGAGCTGGGCCTGTTATTCTCGGTCTGCATGATCCTGATCTGCGTGAGCTGCTTTATCATGTTTATGCGGATTGCCATGCGGCTGAAGGACAGATTCTACCAGCTCACCGCGTTTGGGCTGGGAATCACCTATATTTTTCAGGTATTTCTGACAGTGGGCGGAGATACCAAGTTCATTCCGATGACCGGCGTCACGCTGCCGCTTGTCAGTTACGGCGGCAGTTCGGTGCTGACGACACTGATCCTGTTTTTTGTAGTGGAGGGCCTGTATATCATCAGGCAGGAAGAAGGAGCGAAGCGTGTCAAAAGGAAAAAACAGAAACGCAGAACAGAACCCGGAGGCAGCGGCGCGGCGGCAGCCGCCAGAACAGAAGGAATCCGCGGCGCGGCGGCAGCCGCCAGAACAGAAAGAGCCCGCGGCACTGCGGAAGCCGGCAGAACGGCAGAAGGCCGCAGCGCAGCAGAAAGCCAAGACGATAGCGCCTTCCGGGAAAAAGTCGGAGCGGAAGAAACGGAATAGGAAGATCATAGGCGTCGCGGGCATCTTTGTCGCCCTGTTTGCGGCGATGATGGCGTATACGTGCCACTATGCCGTCACCAACCGCCAGCAGTTGATTAACAATAGCTACAACGGTCGGCAGGAGATTCTGGCCGCCCGAAACTACCGCGGCAGGATCTATGCGGCGGGCGGGGAAGTTCTGGCCGAGACGCAGTTTGACGAGAACGGAGACGAGACGCGAGTTTATCCTTACGGCACCTTGTTCTCCCATGCGGTGGGCTACGCCTCCAACGGCAGATTCGGCATCGAGGCCGCGGCCAACTATTATCTGATCAACTCCAACGTGAAGCTGGCGGATAAGGTCGCCAGCGACATGGAAGGCGTCAAATATCCGGGCGACAGCGTTTACTCCACGCTGGACGTGGGGCTGCAGGAGATCTGCTCACAGTCCCTCGGTGTATACAAAGGGGCGGTCATCGTCACGGAGCCTTCCACGGGCAGGATTCTGGCGATGGTGTCCAAGCCGGATTTTGATCCCAACGAGATCGACCGGATCTGGGATAGTCTCCTTGCGGACAAGGATAGCAGCGTGCTGCTTAACCGCGTCTCTCAGGGGTTGTATCCGCCGGGTTCTACGTTCAAGATCGTCACGGCGTTGGAATATATCCGCGAGAATCCGGACACTTACAGTAAGTACACCTACCACTGCAGCGGACGCTTTACGCTGGGCGAGGATTCGGTCAACTGCTATCACGGAATGGCCCACGGCGGGGAAAACTTCTACAAATCCTTTGCCAAGTCCTGTAATTCGTCCTTCGCCAATATCGGGACGCAGCTTGACCGCGCGGCCTTCGGCGAGACGCTGGATGGCCTGTTGTTTAACGAGGAGCTGCCCGTCAGCTTTGCCTATCACAAGAGCAGTCTGACAGTGGATGAGAATACGACGGACCCGGAGATGATCCAGATCTCCATAGGGCAGGGAACGACGCAGATCACGCCGCTGCACCTGAATATGATTACCTGCGCCATCGCCAACGGCGGCGTGCTGATGAAGCCTTATCTGGTGGACAGTGTCAGAAACGAGGACGGTAATCTGGTGAAACAGTTTGCGCCGGATACTTACGGACGCCTGCTTACGGAGGAGGAGTCGGCCATTCTGACGGAAATGATGCAGGAAGTGGTGGAGCACGGAACGGGCACCAAGCTGTCGGGCCTGTCCTACACGGCTGCCGGCAAGACCGGCTCCGCCGAGTATAATCAGGTCAAAACCGATTCCCATGCGTGGTTTACCGGGTTCGCACCGGCGGAGAACCCGCAGATATGCGTAACGATCATTATCGAGGGCGCGGGCTCCGGCGGCGATTACGCGGTTCCCATCGCCAAGCGCATCTTTGACGAGTATTTCGGAACGGACGGTGAGTAGAAACATTGAATTGTAATCCGAGATTCCCAGCGAATAGAAATTTCTGTCTTATGAGTTGATTCTGCATCGCAAATGACATATAATATATGTGCAGCCGATAAAGAAAGGGGAATCAGTCTCATGGCAAACACAACTAATTTCAGCGTCCGCATGGATAGCGACATCAAGAAACAATGTGAGAGCCTTTACAATGAACTGGGCGTCAACCTTACCACCGCGATCAACGTCTTTCTGCGCCAGTCACTCCGGGCGGGCGGGTTTCCGTTTGAGGTGCGGCTGGATCAGCCCAACAAAGAAACGATTGACGCTATGTTAGAGGCAGAACGGATTGCGCGTGATCCCAGCGTAAAGCACTATTCCGATGTGGAAGAAGCGCTCCGGGAGCTGAAACGATGAACCGCGATATTGTCTGGACTGCCAGATTTAAAAAAGATTACAAACTGGCGATGAAACGCCACCTCGACATAGAATTGCTGGATGATATTATCCGAACTCTGTCGCGCGGCGAGACGCTGCCGGAGAAAAACAAAGACCATGAGCTGAGCGGCGATTGGGCAGGGCACAGGGAATGCCACATTCAGCCGGATTGGTTGCTGGTCTACCGCGTTGAGGATGATGTGCTGGTGCTGACGCTGGCCCGAACCGGAACGCACAGTGATCTGTTTGGAAAATAAAAACGCCGCCGTATGGGATGAAACCCTGTACGGCGGTTTTACTATGCTTAATTAATAGATAGCCACAATGCGAAGCTCTGGCTCGGCGGAGAGGTCGATCTCCCTGCCGTCTTCCGTGCGCAGCAGCGGTCTGGTCAGGTTCGCTTCGTTGATTTTTACCACATCAGCCTTGGTATCGTCCGAAAGACGCACGCAGAAGCCTAGCTGCGTAGCGGCGATATGGGAGAGGATCGGCCGCAGGATGGCCTCGTCGTATTTGACATAGCCGTCCCGCTCGAAGTTCGCGATTACCTCAAACGGATTGAGGGACTGCCTGTAAGTTCTGGCGGAAGTCATAGCCTCATATGCGTCGATGACGGCGATATATTTCGCATAGATGTCGATCTGCCCGGAGCGCAGTTTGGACGGATAGCCGGAGCCGTCACACCGCTCATGGTGCATCAGCGTGGCTTTGATGATGTGTTCGTCCATATCGCAGTCTTTGAGCATATCAAATCCCAGCATCGTGTGGGTTTTCAGTCTGGTAAACTCAAGGTCGGTCAGCTTGCCCGATTTCCAGAGAAGATCCTGCGGCAGCTTCAGCTTGCCGATATCATAGAAAAAGCCGCACTGAACCAATAGCTGCCGTTCCTCGTCCGGCAGGCCCAGCCATTGGCCGAACACTCCGGCAATCAGCGCGGAGTTCAGGCAGTGGGCGTAGGTCAGGTCGTCCTCGCTGGGAAGCATATTGTAGAGGAAATCCAGAAGCTGCTCGCCGCTTGCCGTGCGGGAGGAGATCGTCTTACAGAGTTCCATCAGGCTGCTGATCTTCACCGGGGTTTTCTGTTCCACGAATCCTTTCATCAGCTTGCGGTATATGGACATACAGTTGCTATAGGTGAGATTAAAGGTTTTAAATTCGGCGCTGAGACGTATTTTTTCAAAATGCGTCGCGGCAAAATCTACCTCCTCCTTGACCGGCACTACCATAATGGAATGGCGCGCCAGCCTTGCAATCACATTCTCGTCCACCACGGTATCCTTGGGATAGAGCAGACTGTTCTGATAATTGTATACGTCTTCTCCGATGACCATTCCGTTTTCCAGCGCTACACGTGCTACGTTCTTCATGCTGCGGTTCCCCTCATGTCTGTTAAAAAATTAACGTCGTTTTTCTGATTTGCGTAAAATTTTGATATTTCCTATCTTAATAAACAGTATATATCCATTGTGCGACAGGTGTCAATCAGTCAGCCCTTTTTATTTCGGAGAAAGTGTGATACAATAAAAATAACTCCGCAATTAACTCTAGTAAATACACAGGGCCGGATGGCCGGGCGAGGGAATGGAATTTTATCGGAATCTATATTTAGGAGAGTCAATTAAAAAACCGGATAAGATCAGGCGCAAGCTGCAGAAATACGCGAAGCTCAACAATGTCTATGTGATTCTTACGATGGAAGGTTCGGGCCGGATTGAGATCCTGCACTGTCTGATGCTGCAGCAGTATTTTTACCGGGAGAATCCCTTCTGCGTGATCGGAATCGCCGGCAGCCGCGACGAGGCGGCGGACATCATCCGGCGGATCGCGGAGGAGGCTGCGGCCCAGACCGGCAAGGCGGATCTGTATGCCTACCTGTTCCCGCAGGCGGCGGATGGAACGGCCTCTCCGGACAGAAAAGGAAACGATTAGCGAAAATCTATGGTACATATCGTATTGCTGGTGTTAAAAATTATAGGAATCCTGCTGGCCTGCATTGTCGGCGTCGTGCTGCTCCTCCTGCTGGCCGCCCTGTTCGTTCCTGTCCGCTACCGTCTCCGGGTGGCGCGCACGGAAGGGGAAGGAGCGCCGCCCGCGGTGGTGTATGCCAAGGTTTCATGGCTGCTGCACTTTATAAATATTCTGGTGCGCTATCCTGCGGAAGTGACCGTCCGCGCGCGCTTAGGGCTGATTACCGTGTTCCGGATTCCCCAGAAAGAAAAGAAAGCAAAGAAAGAAAAGCCGGAGAAGAAGAACAAAGCACAAGAAGCACAAGAGCCTGAGAAGCAATCAGAACAAACAAGAGAACAAAAAAAAGAACAGGAAAAACAAAGCGTTTTTGAGACGAGCACACCGCAGGAGAGTGGTGTCGCGCTGCAGACAGCGTCCACAGACATGGATAGCGGAGAGACGCCCGCGGATGGCCCGCCGCCGGAGACAGAGGCAGACGAAGCCGCAGGCGGCAGACCGGGGATTTTGGGCAGAATACGGCGCATCGTCCGGCAGATCCGGAAGTTCTTTCAAAATATACAGTACACAATCGGAAAATTGTGTGATAAAATAAAGAATACGCTGCAGAATATAGAGTATTACCGCAAGCTGCTGGAGAGCGATGCGTTCCGTCAGTCTTTCGCCCTGTGCCGGGAGGAACTGGCGTGGATCTTTCGGAAGCTGAAACCCCGCAGGCTGGAGGCGGATCTGATCGTAGGCATGGCGGACCCCGCGGCCACGGGGCAGGTACTCGCCGTGTACGGTATGCTTTATCCCATGATTGGCGGGAATGTCCGTGTCGTGGGCGATTTTGACAGTGAGAAGCGGCGGATCGAGGGAGAACTGTATCTCTGCGGCCGCGTCAATGGGTATACGTTTGTCCGCGCTGCCCTGCGGATTTATTGCAGCAAAGAAGTCAGAAAACTGATCAAGATGTTTCAGAAGGAGGCTGAATAATGGCAGAAAATAATTTTACCGGTGTGATTGAATCCCTGATGAAAGGCATGAACGCGGTGGTCGGCACGAAGACTGTCGTAGGCGACGCGACGCAGGTCGGCGACACGATCATCCTGCCTCTGGTGGACGTTACGTTCGGTGTCGGCGCAGGCGCCAGCGCCGCTGACAAAAAGAACGGCGGTGGCGGCGGCTTCTCCGCGAAGATGTCCCCCTGTGCGGTGCTGGTCATCAAGAACGGCTCCACGAAGCTCGTCAACATCAAGAATCAGGACACCGTCACGAAAGTGCTGGATATGATTCCGGATATCGTGGACAAGTTCACGGCACCCAAGGAAGACATGATCAAGGACGAGGAAGCCGTTGATATTGCATTCCCGGACGAGAAGTAAGCGAGAGCGGCAGAACATTTTGAGCGCCGTTTTCATATACTGTAGTAAGAGGGCATAGGCAGGGAGCGTCTATGAAGAAACTGATCGGGCTTGCCGCCTTTTGTATCGCGGCCGGTATGCTTTTTATGCTTTTTCTGGTAAACCGGTTCGTGGGGCTTGTCCTGATCGTTCTGTTGTTGTTAATCGGTTATAATTTTTTTTGCTGCGACTGACCGGGCCGCGGCAGGGGTTTGTCATGGATCATTTTGAGGAAATATTGGTGCACGGCTCGGAGGATGAACTGCAGGAGCTTAAGTCGTGGCTTTTCAGGGAGAATATCAGGCTGGTGACCGCCGCCAGAGAGCTGGAGCAGATGCAGGAACAGTTTCTCAAGGAGAAGACGCAGTTTCAGGAGGAGATGAAAGTCTTAAACCACAAGATCTCCGCGGAGCGCCAGCGGCTCAGGGAGGACAACCTGTTTTTTGATAAAAAGATGGAAATCCTCAAAAACGGCTTCGGGCAGCTCGATATCGACAGAAGGCGGCTGGACAAGGAGTGGGCGAAGCTGGCGGCGGAGAGGGAGCTTTTGGGCGAGCGCGGCCTGTACGACGCTGCGCCGGACGTATCGGTGTTTTTCCGCGGCGTGCGCAATCCGCTTACGTTAAAGAAGCGTTATAAGGATCTGATCAAGATTTTCCACCCGGACAATATGGCGGGGGACAAGGATATCATCCAGCGGATCAATCTGGAATACGAGCGGTTAAAGCGCGACTTGGAGGAAACGCGACAGGCATAAAGCGCAGCCGGCAGGAGATCGGGCCGGCGTAACATGGGGTAACATATTGAGAACAATTGAGAACATGGAAAACGCAAAAAAGAGCCTGTCCGCGGACAGACTCCTTTTTTCTGTTATCATACGCCAAACATCAGTTACATACGTCAGTCAGAATAGCTCAGGCTCTTTCTACTTTGCCGGATCTCAAACAACGTGTGCAAACGTGAAGCCTCTTGTTGCCGCCGTTTACTTTGCACATAACTTTCTGGATGTTGGAATGCCAGATCCTGTTTGATCTTCTATGAGAATGGCTTACGTTATTTCCGAAATGAGCGCCTTTGCCACAAATATCACATTTCGCCATCTTCGCACCTCCTTCTGTCAGTCACACAACATTTGTATAATAGCAGAAACTTATTTTAATTGCAAGCATAAAATGTATCATTCGGATGAAAAAATGACAAAATGACAAAATTCTTTTCAAATCTTGCTTTTTTGAGATAAAGTGATAAAATAGGAATACAATGACAGACAACCGAGAAAAGAGGTGCGGACAGGTGACAAGGACAATCAAAGGAAAACTGACAGTCAGCGTCGTGCTGATCGTTGCGGTGAGTATCTTAGTAACTACGATAGGCATTGTCGTGGTGGCGGGCAGGCGCATGATTCAGGATCAGAAGCAGGTGCTGCAGCTTAACGCCGAGAAATACGCGGAGGAGATCAGCACATGGATCGAAGATGAGAAGATGCTTGCCGTCGGAACGGCCAGCAGCATCATGGCGATAGGCGATACCAGCGACGAAATGCTGCAGTCGATCGTGGACGCCCACGCGGTGGACAGGGACGAACTGCTCAATCTGTACTGCGGTACGGCTGACAGCCGGTTTATCCAGTCCAATCAGGACGCGGGCATCCCGGAAGGCTATGATCCTGTGGAGCGCGGTTGGTATCAGCAGGCGGCGCAGGCGGGAGATACGATTGTGACGGACCCCTATCTGGATGCCATCACGGGAGAGATGTGCGCGACGATCGCCACGCCTGTCTATATAGGAGACGAACTGGCCGGCGTCATCGGTCTGGATGTGACCACTAGCACGGTGATGAATCTGACGGAGAGCATCAGCTACGCCTCCGGCGTATACGGCTTTCTGGTGGACAGCAGCGGCAACTATGTGTCGCACAAAAACGACGAATATAAGCCTACGGCGGATTCCGCCGTGGCCGCGGCCGATGTGATGCCGGGGCTCACCGGACTGCTCGACGGCACGGCGCAGGGCGTGATTAAGACCGACGATTACGACGGCGTGCAGAGTTATTTCGCCGTGGAGCCCGTGGAGAGCTGCAGTTGGAAGATGGGCGTCGTGATTCCGGCGGCCAATGTCACCAGCTCCCTGCTGGCGATGCTTATCGTGATCGCGGTGATGGCAGTCGTCATCATCGTTCTGGTGACAATCTTTATGACGACGCTGATCGGCAGAATGCTGGCGCCGGTACAGATGTTGAAGCAGTTCGCCACGGGAGATTTCTCCGAGAATACTGTGGCGGCGGAGCGGACGATTCCGAGAGAATACAGGAACGAGACGGAGCAGATCACGACGGCGACCAAGGAAGTGAAGCAGCAGATCCGCGGCATTATCCTGAATACCAAGGATAAGGCGAACAGTATCAATACTATCGCGGAGGGCACTTCCGCCAAGATGACGGTGTTAAACGAAGACATTTCCGGCATCGCGGCGTCGGCGGATCAGGTAATGCGGCAGGCCGCCGAAGCCAAAGGGCTGGCGGACAATATCAAGCAGACCGGCGAGGAGCTGGGCGCAGCCATCGACAACGTGGCGCAGAAGGCCAGCGAAGCCGCGCTGCAGTCCAACGACATCATGGAGCGCGCGGGCAGGCAGCACGAGTCTTCCGAGCGGTCGGCGAAGGAGGCCATCGATCTGTATGAGGGCACCAGAAACGATCTGGAGCAGGCCATCGTGGACAGCCAGAAGGTCAAGGAGATCGACACGCTGACGGAGGAGATCCTGTCCATCAGCTCCCAGACGAACCTGCTGGCGTTAAACGCCTCCATCGAGGCAGCCAGAGCCGGGGAAGCCGGCAGAGGCTTTGCGGTGGTGGCGGAGGAGATCCGGCAGCTTGCGGACAATTCCCGTGAGGCGGTGGATAAGATCCGGCACGTGGTGGAGGACGTCACCAAGAACGTGTCGTTCCTGTCCGAGAGCTCGTCCAAGCTCCTTGCCTTTATGAACGGCAAGGTCATGGAGGACTACAAGGGCATGACGGAACTGGCCGGAATGTACGAGCAGGACGCCGCTTTCTACAGCGGGATTTCCAGCGAGCTGGGCGCGTCCTCGCAGGAGATGAGCGCCAGCATGACGGGCATCAGCGATTCGATCCAGTCCATTGTGTCGCTGATTACGGATATCGCGGACCGCATGGAACATATGGAGCAGTCGGTGGAAGACTCCAACAGCAATTCCGCCGCGGTGCATGAGCAGATGGAAGAACTGTTCCGCCTCAGCGAGCTCCTGAACCAGACCGTTGCGTCGTTCCGCGTCTGATAATCGAATAGAAAACTGCCGTCGTGCGGTGCATGGCGGCATTTTTTATGCGCGGTCATTTTCATGCGCGGTAATTTTAGGATATTTTTATTTCCTTTTTTGACATTGTAGGGTATAATATCAATGTATATTCGGACAATAAGGAGGTGCCCTATGAAAGTTTCTTCGATAGACACGCATATGGGAAATATTTCAATCGATCAGGAAGTAGTCGCTCAGTATGCCGGTTCTGTCGCGACGGAGTGCTTCGGCGTGGTCGGTATGGCGAGCATGAGCGTCAGGGACGGTCTGGTGAGGCTGCTCAGAAAAGACAGTATGACGCGCGGTATTCAGGTGATTCTGAAAAACAATAAACTGACGATGAACTTTCACATTATCGTCGCTTACGGCGTGAGTATCCTTGCCGTTTCCGACAATCTGATCAGCAACGTAAAATACAAGGTGGAAGAATTTACCGGGATTGAAGTAGAAAAAATAAACATCTTCGTAGAAGGTGTGCGAGTGATTGACTAAGGGAGGACGCGAGGTGGTTTCTAATACGATCGATGCCGAAAAGATGGCCAGACTGTTTCTGGCCGGCGCAAAAAATCTGGAAAGTAAGAAAGAATGGATCAACGAACTGAATGTTTTCCCGGTTCCCGATGGGGATACCGGCACCAATATGACGCTGACGATCATGTCCGCGGCCAAGGAAGTTTCGTCGCTCTATGAGATGGGCGACATCGATATGCAGTCGCTCTGCAAGGCGATCTCGTCGGGCTCCCTCAGAGGCGCGCGGGGCAATTCCGGCGTGATTCTCTCCCAGCTATTCCGCGGCTTTACCAAGGGCGTCAAGGAACACGAGAAAATCACCGTCCCGGTGATCGCCGGCGCTTTTGAAAAGGCGGTGGAGACCGCATATAAGGCTGTGATGAAGCCCAAGGAGGGCACAATCCTCACGGTGGCCAGAGGCGCGGCTGCAAAGGCCCGCGAGCTGGCGGACAACGGTACGACGGATATGGCGGAATTTCTGCGGCTCATCATCGAGCGCGCGGAGGAAGTGCTGGCGCAGACGCCGGAGATGCTCCCTGTGTTAAAGCAGGCGGGAGTCGTTGACTCGGGTGGTCAAGGACTCGTCCTCGTGCTGCAGGGCGCTTACGACGCCTATATGGGCAAGGAAGTCGATCTGACGATCAGCGCGGAGCACACATCCGCAGGCGCTTCCTCCGGGATGACGCCGAACCGGGAAGCGCAGGCCAATGCGGAGATCAAATTCGGCTACTGCACCGAGTTTATCATTATGCTGAACAAGGTGTTCAATATCAAGACCGAGCTGGATTTCAAGGCTTATCTGGAATCCATCGGCGATTCCATTGTCGTGGTGGCGGACGAGGACGTGGTAAAGGTGCACGTACATACCAACGATCCCGGTCTGGCCATCCAGAAAGCGTTAAAGTACGGCGCACTGTCCAATATGAAGATCGACAATATGCGGCTGGAGCATCAGGAAAAGCTGTTTAAGATGTCCCAGAAGGAGACGGCGGCTGCACAGCCGGCGCCCGCGGCGGACGGCCCCCGCAAGGATGTAGGCTTTATCGCGGTATCCGTCGGCGACGGCATCAACGAGATCTTCCGGGATCTGGGCGTAGATCATATTATCGAGGGCGGCCAGACGATGAACCCCAGCACCGAAGATATGCTCAACGCCATCGATCAGGTCAACGCCGACTCGATCTTTATCCTGCCGAACAACAAGAATATCATACTGGCGGCGAATCAGGCGCAGTCGCTTGTCAAGGACAAGAAGATCGTCGTCGTGCCGACCAAGACGGTGCCGCAGGGCATCACGGCGGTGATCAATTATGTGCCGGATCTGTCCGTGGAGGAAAATGCCGACGTCATGCTAAAGGAGATCAGCAGCGTCTCCACCGGTCAGGTGACTTACGCCGTGCGGGATACGAGCATCGACGGCAAGGATATCAGGCAGGGCGATTTTATGGGCTTGGGCGACGCGGGCATCCTCTGCGTCGGAACCGCCATCTCCAAAGTGGCGATGGAGATGATCGACGCGATGATATCCGACGAATCGGAGCTGATCAGCATTTATTACGGAAGCGACATCACTGATGAGGACGCCGAGGCGCTGCGCGCGCAGGTGGAGGAGAAATACGGCTCCTGCGACATCGAGCTGCAGTACGGCGGCCAGCCGATCTATTATTATATCGTATCCGTGGAATAAGACTAAGCGGTGAGAAATCCCCTGCCTTCGGACGTGGTATGCGTGCGGCTGCGGGGGATTTTTTGGGAATAAAATGGAGATTACGGCGCTAAAGGGCGTGGGCGAAAAGACCGCCGCCCTGTTTCGGAAACTGCATATCGAATCAACCGACGACCTGATTGGTTACTATCCCAGAGATTACGAGACTTTTCAGGAGCCGGTTCCGCTGGCGGAGGCTATCGTGGGCGAAACCGCAGCCGTCATCGCGATGGTGCGCGGCAATATCGCCACGCGGCATATCCGGGGACTGAGCATCACAACGTTTGAAGCGGTCACGGAGGCCGGCGGCACGCTTCACCTGACGTATTTTAATATGCCGTATCTGAAGAATAGCGTCAAAAAAGAGTCGATATACGTCTTCCGCGGCGTGCTGCAGCAGAAGGGCAGCCGTTATGTGATGGAGCAGCCCAGAATGTACCGCCCGGAGGAATACGAGAAAATCGCGGGCCGTCTGCTGCCGGTCTACTCCACGACGAAGGGGCTTACGGGCAACACTATCGCCAAGGCGGTGCGGCAGGCGCTGGAGGCGGCGGATCTGTCCTGCGACTATCTCCCGGAGGAGATACGCGGCGAAGAAGGGTTGTGCACTTACGAGGAGGCCCTGCGACGGATTCATTTTCCGGAGGACAGGGACAGTCTGGTGAAGGCCCGCGAGCGGCTGGTATTCGACGAGTTTCTGTTGTTCCTGCTGACGGTACGGCGGATGCGCAGCGAAAATCTGGCCATGCCCAACCGCTGCCCGATGATCGAGGTGGCGGATACCGGGCGGCTGATCGAGGCACTTCCCTATCGGCTGACGAACGCGCAGCAGAAGGTCTGGGCGGAGATCCGGGCGGATCTTGGTTCGGCGCACACGATGAACAGGCTGATTCAGGGCGACGTAGGTTCCGGCAAGACGATTCTCGCGTTTCTGGCGCTAATCATGTGCGCCGCCAACGGCTATCAGGGCGCGATGATGGCGCCCACGGAAGTGCTGGCGGCCCAGCACTACGAGACGCTGCTGCAGATGACCAGACAGTACCGCCTGCCGATCACCCCCGTGCTGCTGACGGGTTCCACGCCGGCCCGGGACAGGAAGGAGATCTACGCCCGGATCGCGGACGGAGAGGCCAACGTGATACTCGGCACCCACGCGCTGATTCAGGATCGTGTCGTCTATCACAGGCTGGGGCTTGTGATCACCGACGAGCAGCACAGGTTCGGCGTCAGGCAGCGGGAGAGTCTGGCGCAGAAAGGCGGGGATGTCCACGTGCTCGTCATGAGCGCGACGCCGATTCCCAGGACGCTGGCCATCATCCTGTACGGCGATCTGCATATCTCGGTGCTGGACGAGCTCCCCACAGACCGTCTTCCGATCAAAAACTGCGTCGTGGACACGTCTTACCGCGACACCGCCTACCGCTTTATGGAGAAGGAAGTGGCCGCCGGGAGACAGGTCTATATCATCTGTCCGATGGTGGACGAGGGGGACATGGAAGGGCTGGAAAACGTGGCCGCGTACACGGAGAAGCTGCGCGGGAGCCTGTCGCCGTCGGTACAGATCGCTTCGCTGCACGGGCGGATGAAGCCTGCGGAAAAGAACCGGATCATGGAGGCGTTCGCGGCGGGACAGATCGATATACTGGTCTCCACCACCGTGATCGAGGTGGGCATCAATGTGCCCAACGCCACGGTGATGATGGTGGAGAACGCGGAGCGTTTCGGACTGGCGCAGCTCCATCAGCTCCGGGGCAGGGTGGGGCGCGGCAGGGAGCAGTCCTACTGTATCTTTATGTGCGGCGCGGCGAAGCCGGAGACCATGGCGCGCCTGAAGATTCTCAACGAGTCCAACGACGGCTTCTATATCGCCTCGCAGGATCTGAAGCTGCGCGGGCCGGGGGATCTGTTCGGCATCCGCCAGAGCGGAGACCTGCGGTTCGTGCTGGGAGATATTTTTCAGGACGCGGGGCTATTGCAGCGCGCCTCCCGGTGGGCCGAGCGGATCGCCGCCTCGGACGCCCTGACGGAAGACGCGGCCTATGCACCTCTGCAGCAGCGTCTTAATGGGATGCTGACAAAGGAGGTTGACTTTAGAACTATCTGAAAGTAATATTAGATAAGAATCTTGAGAAAGTTGAGAGACATATTATGGCAAAGAAAATCGCAGTCGTTACGGACAGTAACAGCGGCATCACGCAGGCGCAGGGACGTGAGATGGGAGTCTATGTGCTTCCGATGCCGTTTATGATCAATGAGGAAGTGTATTACGAGGATATCAGCCTGACGCAGCAGCAGTTCTACGAGAAACTGGCGCAGGGCGCCGACGTCGTGACCAGCCAGCCCACGCCGGACGCCGTCATGAAACTGTGGGACGAGGCGCTGCAGGATCACGACGAGCTGATACATATCCCGATGTCCAGCAGCCTGAGCGGTTCCTGTCAGAGCGCCGTGATGCTGGCCAAGGAGTATGACGGCAGGGTACAGGTGGCGGACAACCAGCGGATTTCCGTCACCCAGCGGCAGTCCGTACTGGACGCGCTGGCGCTGGCAGAGCAGGGGATGGACGCCGCAGGCATCCGGGCGTTTCTGGAGAAGGATAAGTTAAATTCCAGCATCTACATCATGCTGGACACATTGTATTATCTGAAAAAAGGCGGCAGGATCACGCCCGCGGCGGCGGCCCTCGGCACGATTCTCCGGCTGAAGCCGGTGCTGCAGATTCAGGGGCAGAAGCTGGACGCTTTCGCCAAGGCGCGCACCGTATCCCACGGAAAGTCCATTATGATCAACGCCATCCGCAGCGATATGGAGAAGCGGTTCGGCGGGGCGGACACGGATCATGTACGGCTGCAGATCGCCTACAGTCATGACTTGGACGCGGCGGAGCAGTTTCGGGAGGAAGTGCAGTCGCATTTCCCTGCGTTTGACATTCATATGGACCCGCTCTCCTTAAGCGTCTCCTGCCATATCGGGCCCGGCGCGCTGGCGGTGGCCTGCTGCATGAAAAGCGTCTAAATAGCAGCGCCGGACGAGAAAGCGAGATGCCATGACCGGATACACATCCACGAACGATGAAAAAGAATCGGCCCTGCAGCGGGAATATATGCGGCAGGCGGCGGACTATACGGAGCGGCTGGGGAAGAAGCTTGGCCGGAAGCCCCGGTACTGCGTCGTCACCTTCGGCTGCCAGATGAACGCCAGAGACTCCGAGAAGCTCTCCGGCATTCTGGAGCGGATCGGCTATCTGCCTGCGGCGCGGGAGGAGGACGCCGATCTGGTGGTATACAATACGTGTACCGTGCGGGACAACGCCAACCAGCGCGTCTACGGCAGGCTGGGTTACCTAAAGAGCCTAAAGAGCAAAAAGCCGCATATGAAGATTGCGTTGTGCGGCTGCATGATGCAGGAACAGAACGTGATCGACAGAATCCGCGAGAGTTACCGCTTCGTGGATCTGGTTTTCGGCACCCACAATCTTTATAAATTCGCCCAGCTTCTTGTGTCCATGTTTGAGAGCGGCGGCATGATCGTCGATATCTGGCAGGAGACGGACCGGATCGTCGAGGATCTGCCGGTCAGCCGCAAATATCCGTACAAGTCCGGCGTCAATATCATGTTCGGCTGCAACAATTTCTGCAGCTATTGTATCGTCCCTTATGTGAGAGGCAGGGAGCGGAGCCGCGATCCGGACGAAATCCTGCGGGAGATCGAGGCGCTGGCGGCGGACGGCGTCGTGGAAGTGATGCTGCTCGGCCAGAATGTCAATTCCTATGGGCGCAATCTGAAGCATCCCCTGTCGTTTGCCCGGCTTCTGCGCAGAGTCGAGCAGATAGACGGCGTGCGGCGCATCCGCTTTATGACTTCCCATCCCAAGGATCTGTCGGAGGAACTGATCGACGTGATGAAGGATTCCTCCAAGATATGCCGCCATCTGCATCTGCCGCTGCAGGCGGGCTCCGACCGCATCCTGCGGGCGATGAACAGACGGTATACGAGAGAGCAGTATCTCGCCCTGACAGACAGGATCAAAACGGCCATGCCGGACATCTCGCTGACCACGGATCTCATCGTCGGTTTCCCGGGGGAGACGGCGGAGGACGTGGCGCAGACCATCGATATGGTGCAGCGGGTGGAGTACGACAACGCCTACACGTTCCTCTATTCCAAGCGGACAGGCACGCCGGCAGCGGCCATGCCGGACACGGTGCCCGCGGAGACGGTGCGGGAGAATTTTGACCGGCTGCTAAAGGTGGTGCAGGATACCGCCAGAAAGCGGGCGGCCCGGATGCAGGGACAGGTGATGGAGGCGCTGGTGGAAGAAGTGAACGAACAGGACGGTTCGCTGATGACGGGGCGCCTCTCCAACAATATGCTGGTACATTTTCCCGCGGACAGCGGGCTGATCGGACGGTTTGTGGACGTATCGCTGGATGTCTGCCACGGGTTCTATTATACAGGGCACATCGTATCGTAACATACAGAAAGACGGTTGGCACAATGGCGGAATTGACACCGATGATGCAGCAGTATCTGGAGACGAAAAAAGAATATCAGGATTGCATCCTCATGTACCGCCTCGGCGATTTCTATGAAATGTTCTACGACGACGCGCTGCTGGCGTCCAAGGAGCTGGAGATCACGCTCACCGGCAAGAGCTGCGGGCAGGAGGAAAAAGCGCCCATGTGCGGCGTGCCCTACCACGCGCTGGACAGTTATCTGGGAAAGCTGGTGTCCAGAGGGTATAAGGTCGCCATCTGCGAACAGATGGAAGATCCCAAGCAGGCGAAGGGCATCGTAAAGCGCGAGGTGGTGCGGATCGTCACGCCGGGTACGAACCTGAACCTGCAGTCGTTAGAGGAGACGCGCAACAATTACCTAATGTGCATCGTCTATTTTCCCGGCAAGACGGGCATCTCCGTGGCCGACGTCACCACCGGCGACTATTATCTGACGGAGGTGGAGGACACCCGCAGGCTGCAGGACGAGATCAACAAGTACGCGCCGTCGGAGATTATCTGTAACGAGCCTTTTTTTGTCAGCGGCTTTGACATTGACGACCTGAAGACGCGCCTGCACATCACGGTCTTTTCTCTGGCCGCGCACTATTTTGACGAAGATCTGTGCCGCCGGAGCCTGATGAAGCATTTCCATGTCAGCACGTTAAAGGGGCTGGGCCTCGAAGACTTCCCCACCGGCATGATCGCGGCGGGCGCGCTTTTACAGTATCTCTACGAGACGCAGAAGACGCCGTTGGAGCATTTTACCCATTTATACCCATATCTCACGACCAAATATATGCTGCTGGACAGTTCCACTAGACGCAATCTCGAGCTTACCGAAACGCTGCGGGAGAAGCAGAAGACAGGCTCTCTGCTGGGCGTTCTGGATCGCACGAAGACCGCCATGGGCGGACGGCTGCTGCGCAAATATCTGGAGCAGCCGCTGATCGACCGGGAGAAGATGGAGCGGCGTCTGGACGCGGTGGAGGCGCTATGCCGGCGGAGCATGGACAGGGACGAGCTGCGGGAGTATCTCACGGCGGTCTACGATCTGGAACGGCTGCTGGGCAGAGTCAGCTACAAGACCGCCAATCCCAGAGACCTCATCGCCTTCCGCAATTCGCTGGCGATGATGCCCTCCATCAAGACGGTGCTGGGCGATCTGGGCGGAGAACTCCTGCAGGAGATCAACAGTCATATCGACGCGCTGGAAGATATCTATCATCTGATCGACGACGCCATCATCGAGGAGCCGCCGATTGCCATCCGGGACGGCGGCATTATCAAGGAGGGCTTCGACGCCGATATCGATATGCTGCGCAGCGCCAAGACCGACGGCAAGAAGTGGCTCGCCGAGCTGGAAACCGCGGACCGCGAGCGTACGGGAATCAAGAATCTGCGCATCAAGTACAACAAAGTGTTCGGGTATTATTTTGAAGTGACCAACTCCTACCAGCATCTGGTGCCGGAGGATTATGTCAGGAAACAGACCATGGCCAACGCGGAGCGCTACACGACGCCCCGGTTAAAAGAGCTGGAGGACGCCATCCTGAACGCGGAGGATAAACTGTCCACGCTGGAATATGAGATGTTCTGCCATATCCGCGACGAGATCGCCGGACAGATGGAGCGCATCCAGCGCACCGCCCGGGCGGTGGCCAAGCTGGACGTGCTGGCATCCCTGTCCTATGTGGCGGAGCGCAACCATTACGTCAGGCCCGCGCTGAACGAGAAAGGCGTGATCGACATTAAGGATGGGCGGCATCCTGTGGTGGAAAAGATGATAAACGACGGAATGTTTATCGCCAACGATACCTATCTGGACAATAAGAACCGCTGCATCGCCGTGATCACGGGGCCGAACATGGCGGGCAAGTCCACCTATATGCGGCAGACCGCCCTGATCGTGCTGATGGCGCAGATCGGCTCCTTCGTGCCGGCGGCAAAGGCGGACATCGGCATTGTGGACAGGATCTTTACGCGGGTGGGCGCGTCCGACGACCTCTCCAGCGGCCAGTCCACGTTTATGGTGGAGATGAACGAAGTCGCCAACATTCTGCGCAACGCCACGCCGGACAGCCTGCTGATTCTGGACGAGATCGGCCGCGGCACGTCCACCTTTGACGGCCTGAGCATCGCATGGGCGGTGATCGAGCATATCAGCAACCGCCGGATTCTGGGCGCCAAGACGCTTTTTGCGACTCATTACCACGAGCTGACAGAGCTGGAAGACAAGATGGACAACGTCAACAATTACTGTATCGCCGTGAAGGAAAAAGGCGACGACATCGTGTTCCTGCGCAAGATTGTAAAGGGCGGGGCAGACAAGAGCTACGGCATTCAGGTGGCCAAGCTCGCCGGCGTGCCCGACATGGTGATCGACCGCGCCAAGGAAATCGTCGAGCAGCTCAGCGACAACGACATCATGGAGAAGGTGCAGGACATCGCCGTGGGGAACAGAAGCGAAAAGCACAGGCCGGTGCGGTACGACGAGGTCGATCTGGAGCAGATGTCGCTGTTTGACACGGTGACGGACGAGGATGTCATCAGGGAGCTTCAGGATATCGACGTGAGCAACCTGACGCCGGTGGATGCGCTGAACACCCTGTACCGGCTGCAGAATAAGCTGAAAAACCGCTGGCAGGGCGGCGGAAACGGATAAAAGACATGGCACAGATCAATATTCTGGATCATCAGACAATCGATAAAATCGCCGCGGGAGAAGTGGTGGAGCGGCCCGCCAGCGTCGTAAAGGAGCTGGTGGAAAACGCCATCGACGCCGGGGCGGACGCCGTCACCGTGGAGATCCGGGAGGGCGGCATCCGGCTGATCCGCGTCACGGACAACGGCAGCGGCATCGAGAAAACGCAGGTGCACAACGCATTTCTGCGCCACGCCACGAGCAAAATCACTTCCGCGGAGGACTTGACTGACTTAGTCAGTCTAGGCTTCCGGGGCGAGGCGCTGGCCAGCATCGCGGCGGTCTCCATGGTGGAAGTGATCACCAAGACGCCGGAGGAGCTGACCGGACTCCGCTATGTGATCGAGGGCGGACAGGAGATGGAGAGCGAGGAAGTGGGCGCGCCGGAGGGCACGACGGTTCTCGTGCGGAACCTTTTCTACAATGTGCCGCCTAGGAGGAAGTTTTTGAAGCAGCCTCAGACCGAGGGCTCCTATGTGGCGGAGCTGATGGAGCATCTGGCGCTGTCCCGGCCCGATATTTCGTTCCGGTTTCTCAATAACGGCCAGACGCGGTTCTATACGTCCGGCAGCGGCGACCTGTCCGAGATCGTCTACCGCATCTATGGCAGGGAAATCTCCCGCGAGCTGATTCCCCTGCACGCCAGCGCCGACGGCATCACCATAGACGGCCTGCTGGGGAAGCCCGTAATCAACCGCGCCAACAGGAATTACGAGATCTTCTTTGTCAACGGCAGATCCGTCAAGAGCAGTCTCATCGGCAGCGCGGTGGAGGAAGGCTGCCGGGAATACCTGATGCAGCATAAGTTTCCGTTCTGCGTGCTGCATTTCGGGATCGACACCGGACGCATCGACGTCAATGTCCATCCCGCCAAGACGGAGATCCGGATTTCCGACGCCCCGGCCTTCCACACGGCGGTGCGGGATGCCGTCCGCGACGCGCTGCACGGCACGGAGATGATTCCGGGGGTGACGTTTGGCCGGGAGGAAAAGACGCCCGCGCCGCCTGTCGTCCCGAAAGCGCCGGAGCCTTTCGAGCAGCAGCGGATTGCCAACGAAAACAGGAACCGCGTGAGCCAGAACGTCGCCTACGGCGGACAGGCTGCGTCATCTTTCGAGCAGGATGCGTTATCTTCCGGGCAGGCTGTGTCATTCGCGCAGGCGGGTTCTTATGACGAAGCGGCACAGACGGATGCGGGGACGCGGCAGGCAGCTATGGCAGTTACGGAGGCACGGCAGACGGAGTTGTTTGAGGACAGGATTCTGTCGGCGCAGGCCCGCCCGCGGTATGAACTGCTCGGACAGATCTTTGACACGTACTGGCTGATCTCCTACGAGGACAAGCTGCTGATCATCGACCAGCACGCCGCCCATGAAAAGGTAAAGTACGAACGCCTGATCAAACGCTTCCGGGAGCACGAGATCGCCTCCCAGACGCTGAATCCGCCGATCATCGTCACGCTGAGCGGCAGGGAACAGGAGTGTTATGCGGCCCACGCGGAGGATTTCGAGGCGCTGGGATTTGCAATAGAGGAATTTGGCGGCAGCGATTACGCCATACGCGGTGTGCCGATGGAACTGTACGGCTATGAGGAACAGACTTTCTTTCGGGAGATTCTGGAGGAGCTGGCGGAGGAGAAGCCCGCCGGAACGCCGGAGAGCGTCCGTATGCGGATCGCTTCGATGGCGTGCAAAGCCGCCGTAAAGGGCAATATGCGCCTCAGCAGGCAGGAGGCGGACAGTCTCATAGGGGAGTTATTGACGCTGGACAATCCCTACCACTGTCCCCACGGAAGGCCCACCGTCATCTCCATGTCCCGATACGAACTGGAAAAGAAATTTAAGAGGATCGTATGACGCACCGCGGCGCACAAAGCCGTCGTCCGCATCCTCGGCAGACCGCAGGAGGGCCGCCCGATGATATCCACAAACAGACCGCCGTTAGTGATACTGACAGGCCCCACTGCCGTGGGGAAGACGAAGCTGTCTCTGGCGCTGGCCGCCGCAGCGGGCGGAGAGATCGTCTCCGCCGACTCGATGCAGGTCTACCGGCATATGGACATCGGCTCCGCCAAGCTCCCGCCCGCCGAGCGAAACGGTATTCCCCATCATCTGATCGATATTCTGGAGCCGGATCAGGAATTTAACGTGGTTCTGTTCCAGCGTCTCGCCGTGGAAGCCATGCGGGGGATTTACGCCCGCGGACATCTGCCTGTCGTCACCGGCGGAACGGGTTTTTATATTCAGGCGCTTCTGTATGATGTGGATTTTGCGGAAGGCGACAGCGATCCGGCCATCAGACGGCGGCTGGAGCGGACGGCGGCGGAACAGGGCGGAGACGTACTGTACGAGAGGCTGCGGCAGATCGATCCCGCCTCCTGTGACAACATCCACGCCCACAACGTCAAGCGTGTCATTCGCGCCATCGAATATTACGAAGTGACGGGCCGCCCGATCTCCGAGCACAACCGGCTCCAGCGGCAGAACGAATCGCCCTACCGGTTTGTCTATTTCGTGCTCAACGACGACCGGGAGAAGCTCTATGCGCGCATCGACCGCAGGGTGGACGAAATGCTGGCGGACGGCCTCGTGGATGAGGTGAGGCGGCTGAAAGAGATGGGCTGCACGGAAGGAATGGTGTCGATGCAGGGCCTCGGCTACAAGGAGATCCTGCGGTATCTCGACGGAAAGTGCACGCTGGAGCAGGCGGTGTACCTGATCAAGCGCGACACAAGGCATTTTGCCAAGCGGCAGCTCACATGGTTCCGCCGGGAGAGAGATGTGACGATGATCGACAGAGCGGCCTACGGCGGCGACGAGGAAGCGATGCTCGACGCCATGCTGCGCCTGCTGCGGCAGAAAGGGCTGACGGGCGGGCCCGCAGGGGAGGACGTCCGGAAAGAAACGGGAGGAACGTAATGACGAATCTCAGGGAACAGTACCGGCAGTTCGGCATTTCCGACGAAGTGTACGACTACGGGGAACAGATATTGACCGGATTGGTCGATCGTTTTGCCAAGATCGACGAGACGGCGGAGTATAACCAGTTGAAAGTGATCCGCGCCATGCAGCAGTGCCGGGTGAGCGAATCCTGCCTGCTGGGAACCACCGGCTATGGCTACAACGATCTGGGGCGGGACACGCTGGAACAAGTGTATGCCCGCGTCTTTCACACCGAGGACGCGCTGGTGCGCCCGCAGATCACCTGCGGCACCCATGCGCTGGCGCTGGCGCTGATGAGCAACCTGCGGCCCGGCGACGAACTGCTCTCGCCCGTGGGAAAGCCTTATGACACGCTGGAGGAAGTCATCGGCATCAGGCCGTCCCGCGGCTCGCTGAAAGAGTACGGCGTCACCTACAGGCAGGTGGATCTTCTGGCGGACGGCTCCTTTGACTATGACGGCATCCGCGCCGCCGTGAACGAAAAGACGAAGCTGGTCACGATCCAGCGCTCCAAAGGCTATCAGACCAGACCGACGCTGTCCGTGGCACGGATCGGCGAACTGATCGCTTTTCTTAAAAAAATCAAACCCGACGTACTCTGCATGGTAGACAACTGCTACGGGGAATTTGTGGAGACGACGGAGCCCGCCGAGGCGGGCGCGGACATGGTGGTAGGCTCGTTAATCAAGAATCCCGGCGGCGGGCTGGCCCCCATCGGCGGCTATATCGCCGGGCGGAAAGACTGCGTGGAGAACGCGGCGTTTCGGCTCACGTCGCCGGGGCTGGGCAAAGAGGTGGGCGCGTCGCTGGGCATTCTGCCTTCCTTTTACGAGGGACTGTTCCTCGCGCCGGTGGTGACCGCCAGCGCCTTAAAGGGAGCGGTCTTTGCGGCCAATGTCTACGAAAAGCTGGGGTTTGACGTCCTGCCGGACGCTTCTGAGGAGCGCC
The DNA here is from genome assembly GCA_947630025.1 of uncultured Lachnospiraceae bacterium. Classification (GTDB taxonomy): domain Bacteria; phylum Bacillota; class Clostridia; order Lachnospirales; family Lachnospiraceae; genus UBA3282. The sequence goes on along the minus strand of CANRFZ010000006.1, from coordinate 80,080 downwards.
ACGACATCATTCAGGCGGTCACTTTCGGCACGCCGGAGGGCGTGATCGCGTTCTGCCGGGGGATTCAGGAGGCGGCGTCCGTGGACAGTTTCGTGGTGCCGGAGCCGTGGAATATGCCGGGGTACGATGCGCAGGTCATCATGGCGGCGGGCGCGTTTGTGTCCGGCTCCTCTATCGAGCTCAGCGCCGACGGCCCCATCAAGCCACCCTACACGGTCTATTTTCAGGGCGGTCTGACGTTTCCCCACGCGAAACTGGGCATTCTGAAAACGCTGCAGCATCTCATCGACGCGGGGAAGGCGTCGCTGCCGTGCCGCCCGTTGTAAATTTTGCCAATTTTTATATACATCAAAAGCCTGTTGTGATAAAATGGGCGTTGGAAAGAAGTTCGCGCCTGCGGGCTGCCGTTTCCTAAATTAACGTCTTTGCCGCCTACGGAGAGAGCGCTGTCGGGAAAGAGGTTGAATGAAATCCGTTAAGTGTGAGAACAATGACTATTACAGGATGCAGAATCTTCCATATGAAAAATTTGCCGCCTACGGCGGGCAGTCGCTGACCGACTCGGAGCTTCTGGCCATCCTCCTGCGCACCGGCACCCACGGCCTGAACGCGCGGCAGCTGGGAGAGAAAGTATTGGCCGAGTCAGCCCGCTACGGCAACGGTCTGCTGGGCCTGTACCACATTCCCATAGGCGAGCTGCGCAAGATCGAGGGCATCGGCCACGTCAAGGCGGTGCAGCTAAAGACAGTGGCGGAACTGTGCGTCAGGATGGCGCAGGCCAGGGCGAAATCGTCGCTTTCTTTTCACAGGCCGGCCACGGTAGCAGCCTATTATATGGAGCGGTTCCGCCATGAAAATGTGGAGTATATCATGCTCCTGCTGCTGGATTCGGGGATGCACCTGACCGGGGAGAAGATGCTCTCCAAAGGGACGGTGAACGCCTCGCTGCTCTCGCCGCGGGACGTGCTGATCCATGCGGTACAGGGACAGGCGGCGGGGATCATGCTGCTGCACAACCATCCGGGCGGCGATCCGTCGCCCAGCGCCAACGACATACGCATTACGCAGCGGATCTACCGGCTGGGCGAGCTGGCGGACATCCCGCTTTTTGACCATATCATCATCGGCGACAACAGGTATTTCAGTTTTCAGGAGAGAAAATTACTGACAGATATGTCATATTCTGAGGGCGCAATATAGAAAGAGAGGACTGTAGTTTTGGCTTACAACGCATTTGGAATCGATCTTGGGACAAGCAACATCAAAATATACAACCGCGCGGAGGACGACGTCTTTCTGGAAAAAAACATGATCGCCATCGAAAATAAGCGGAATCTTTTCGCCTACGGCGATTCCGCCTTCGAGATGTACGAGAAGGCGCCCGACAACATCCATATTTCCTATCCGCTGAGCAACGGCGTCATCGCGGACATTCAGAATATGGAGCTTTTAGTCAAATATTTTCTGGGCGATCTGATGAAGGGCAATATCCGTCCGGCGGACTATTATATCGCGGTTCCGTGGGATGTGACGGAGGTCGAGAAAAGGGCGTTTAAGGATCTGATCAAGGAGGCCAGCGTCAAGGCCCGCCGCGTCATGGTCGTGGACAAGGCGGTGGCGGACGGCCTGGGGATGGGCATCGACGTCAAAAATTCCCAGGGCGTCCTCGTCGTGAACGTAGGCTTCGACACGACCGAGATTTCCATTCTGTCGCTGGGCGGCATCGTGTTGAGCAGGCTGATCAAGGTCGGCGGACGCAAGTTCGACGAAGCGATCAAGGCGGCGGTCAGGCGGGAATACAGCCTGATTATCGGCGGCAAGACCGCGGAGACGGTGAAGATGTCGCTATTGGATCTGGAGGAGCAGCGCACCGGCGCCCTCGTATACGGCAGGGATATCGTCACCGGCCTCCCTGTGGAGCGGGAGATCCCGACACTGCTCGTGGATGAGTGTCTGGTGGAGCATTTCAATACGATCATCGACAATATTAAGGTGATTCTGGAGCGCACGCCTCCGGAGCTCGCCGCGGACATCTACCGCCACGGCGTCTATCTGACCGGCGGAGCGTCTCAGGTCAGCAAGCTGGCCAGACTGGTCAGCAAAGGCACCGGCCTGAAGGTGAACGTCTCGGAGAACCCGCTGACCAGCGTCGCTCTCGGACTTGGCAAGATTATTAACGACGATAATTATAAATCGGTGGCATATGCAATAGAAGGAATGAGTAAATGAGTCCGATCGTAAAGAAAAAAGGAGAGAAATTTACTTTACCGGGTAAATATCTCCTTTTTATTTTAACAATCCTGTGCACCGGCATGGTGCTGCTGACGTTCAACACCAACGTGTTTGGCGGCCCGTTGAGCGCCGTGGCGGGCTATACCGTAGTTCCGCTGCAGAAGGGCATCAGCGTCGTGGGAAGCTGGCTGTCAGGCCGCTCGGAGGAGCTGGCGCAGATCCGCGTCCTGTTAGAAGAAAACGAGAAGCTGAAGCAGCAGGTGGACGAGCTGACGATCGAAAACACGAAGCTGCAGCAGGACCGCTACGAGCTCACCAATCTCAGGGAGCTGTATGCGCTGGATATGCAGTACGACGAGTACGAAAAGACCGGCGCGCACATTATCGCCAGAGACGCCGGCAACTGGTTCCACTCGTTCGTCATTGACAAAGGCGTCAAGGACGGCATCGCCGTGGACATGAACGTCATGGCGGGCAGCGGTCTCGTGGGCCGCGTGGTGGACGTGGGGCCCAACTGGGCCAAGGTGAAGGCCATCATCGCGGACGATTCCAACGTCAGCGCGATGGTGCTCTCCAGCGCCGACAATATGATCGTGTCCGGCAACCTGAAACTCTACGCCTCCGGCGTGATCGAGTTCGGCCAGCTGGTAGACAGTGAGGATGTGGTCGTGGAGGGGGACGTGATCGTGACGTCCAACATCAGCGACAAATATCTGCCGGGCATTCTGATCGGCTACATCAGCACGATCGAACAGGATGCCAACAACCTGACGAAATCGGGGTACATTACGCCGGCGGTGGATTTCGAGCATCTGGAGGAGGTGCTGGTCATCACCAAGCTGAAACAGACGGTAGACGGAGAGTGAGCATAGATGAAACGTTTTGTCGTTACGGTATTGCTGATATTGATGTGCTTCCTGCTGCAGTGCACGGTGTTCCGCAGCCTTGCCTTCGGCGGGATCGTGCCGAACCTGCTGATTGTGCTGACGGCGTCGTTCGGGTTTATGCGCGGCGAGAAGTCCGGCCTTTTGATCGGGTTTTTCTGCGGCCTCTTAATCGACGTCTTTTTTGGCGACACGATAGGGTTTTATTCCCTCCTGTATATGTATATCGGGTACATGAACGGCAAGTTCAGCGCCGTTTTTTATCCGGAGGATATCAAGCTGCCGATTGCGCTCATCCTGACCAGCGACCTGTTCTATGGGTTCGCCTGCTATGTGATCCTGTTCCTTCTGCGCAGCAGATTCGACCTGCGGTATTATTTCCTGCACGTCATCCTGCCGGAGACGGTCTATACGATCGTCGTAACCGTACTGTTATATCCGGTCATCCTGTGGATCAACACGAGGCTGGAGCGCAGCGAGCTAAGGAGTGGCAAGAAGTTTGTTTGAACATCTGTGGGAGCGGTTGAAAGAAAACTTCATAACGATGGCCATGTCGCGCCTGCTGGTGCTGATCCTTCTGCTGTTCGGCGTGGGCGGCTATCTGATCTATACGATTTTCCAGCTCCAGATCGTGCACGGCGAGGAGTATTTTGATAATTTCCAGCTCAGCATCACGAAAGAGAGGACGCTGATGCCGTCCCGGGGCAACATCTACGACCGCAACGGCAATCTGCTGGCCTACAACGTGCTCTCGTACTCTGTCACGATCGAGGACGTGTACGAGTCGGGGCGGGACAAGAACGAGAAGCTGAACGCCACCATCCTAAAGCTGATCGATATGATCGAGGCCAACGGCGACCGGATCATCAGTGATTTTCATATTGTGCTGGACGAACACAACAATTACCGGTTCAATGTGGAGGGTACGCAGCTTCTGCGCTTTCTGGCGGACGTCTACGGCTATACGACCATCGACAAGCTGGAGCCGCAGGAGAGGGACGCCACGCCGCAGGAAGTGATCGACTACCTGTGCGGCTCGTCTCCGACCAAGCGCTACGGCATCGGCGATTACAAAGATCCCGACGATTCCTCCAGTTTTACGCCGGGCTACGGTTATAGCAAAGAACAGGTGTTGAAGCTCGTCACGGTGCGCTATGCCATGAGCGCCAACAGTTATCAGAAGTATATCGCCACGACGGTGGCCGAGGACGTCTCGCAGGAGACGGTGGCCGTGGTCATGGAAAACGCCGATGTGCTGGACGGCGTCGCCATCGCGGAGGGCACGATCCGCAAGTACAACGACAGCATCTATTTTTCACAGGTCATCGGCTACACGGGCAAGGTAGACCCGGAGGAGCTGCAGCAGCTCCAGCAGGCGGACGCGGCCTACGACTTAAACGACACCGTGGGCAAATCCGGCATCGAAGCCTCCATGGAGACCGTGCTGCAGGGCAGGAAAGGCTCGGAGACGGTCTATGTCGACAATGTGGGCAAGGTCATCGAGACCAGCGACAGGGTGGAGGCCATCGCCGGAAACAATATCTACCTGACGCTGGACGCCGACCTGCAGCGCGTAGGCTATCATATTCTGGAATCCCGGCTGGCCGGCATCCTGCTCGACAAGATCGAGAACATCAAAGAGTATAAGCCGCCGGAGAACGGGAGCAGCGCCAACATCTGCATTCCGATCTACGATGTGTATTTTGCCTGCATCAACAACAGCGTCATCGACCTGTCGCACTTTGCTTCGGCCTACGCCAGCGAGACGGAGCAGGATGTGTACCAGACCTATCTGGACAAGAAGGCCCGCGTCTTTGAGACGATGCGGCAGGAGCTGGAGGAGACGTGCACGCCGTACAATAAGCTCACCGACGAGTACAAGAACTACCAGAGCTATATCGTCTCCATGCTCTACGACCGCGATATCATCATGCGCTCGCAGATCGACCGGGAAGACGAGACGTACAGGGCGTGGACGGAGGACGAGGTCATCAGCCTGAACGAGTATCTGAACTACGCCATCGCCAGCAACTGGATCAACGTCGCCGCGCTGGACATCGACGCCCGCTACTCGGACTCCGTGGAGATCTACAACAGGATTCTGGACGATATCTTTGCGTATCTGGATACCGACACGGCTTTTGACAAGCGGCTGTACCGCTACATGATCAACAACGATGAGGTGACGGGGCGGCAGATCTGCCAGCTTCTGCTGGATCAGAATCTGGTGGAGATCCCCGAGGAGGAGGAGCGGCTTTTTGAGGCGGGCCGGGAGACGGCGTATGTATTTATGCGCAGCCGGATTGAAAATCTCGACATCACGCCGGCGCAGCTGGCGCTGGACCCTCATTCGGGCTCCATCGTCATCACGGATGTGAACACGGGCGACGTGCTGGCGCTGGTGTCGTACCCCAGCTATGACAACAACAAGATGGCCAACGGCGTAAACGCCGCCTATTTTGCCAGACTCAACAGCGACCTGTCGAGCCCGATGCTCAATTACGCGACGCAGCAGAGAATGGCCCCCGGTTCCACCTACAAGATCGTCGTCGCCACCGCCGCGCTGACGGAGGGCGTCATCTCCACGAGAGACACCATTACCTGTACCGGCGTGTTTGACAAGATCACGCCCGAGGCGCGGTGCTGGATCGCCCCCGGCGCCCACGGCGCGCTGAATGTGACGGGCGGCCTGCGCCATTCGTGCAACTGGTTTTTCTATGAGTTGGGTTACCGCCTCGGCACTACGGGAGGCAGCTACAACAGCGACGTGGGCCTGAATAAGCTGAAAAAGGCGGCGGATCTGTACGGCCTGACGGAGACGTCGGGGGTGGAGATCGAGGAGTACGCGCCGGAAGTGTCCGACACCGACGCCGTCCGCTCCGCCATCGGGCAGGGCACCAACAACTTTACCACGGTGGGGCTTGCGCGATACGTTACAACTGTCGCAAATAGCGGGATATGTTATAATTTAACATTGATAGACAAAATCGAGGATCACAATCATATTCTGATCGAGGACAGGCAGGCCGAGGTGCGCAACGTGATCGACATGGACAGCGAATACTGGGATGCGATCCACACGGGAATGCGTCAGGTGGTGGAAAGCAAGTCGTATTTCGGCAGTCTGGGCGTCGATGTGGCGGGCAAGACGGGTACCGCGCAGGAATCCCGCACCCGCGCCAACCACGCGCTTTTTATCAGCTATGCGCCCTACGAGGCCCCCGAGATCTCCGTCACCGTGCGGGTGGCCAACGGCTACAGTTCCGATTACAGCGCCCAGATCGCCAGAGACGTATATGAGTATTACTACGGACTCAGCGAGGAAGATGAGATTATTACGGGAACCGCCGGTTCCCTTGAGGGCGGCAGCATCAATGCCGACTAAAGAGAAAATGTGAAAAGGCTGGAACGGTCAGTTTTCAGCCGCGGGTTCTATTGTCTGCGCGCCGCCGGACATAAGCCCGTTACACAGGATGCGGCGCAGAAACAGAGGGAAAAATGAAAAATCCTGTAGTCATCAAGAGTTTCCCGGACGGGCTTTCGATCTATCTCGACAGCGAGATGCCTTTTTCGGAGCTGATTCAGGAAGTCGCCTTTAAATTTCGGGAATCGTCCCGCTTCTTTAAGGACGCCAGCATGGTGGTATCTTTCGAGGGGCGCACGCTGACGGACCAGGAGGAGCGGCAGCTTGTCAACACGATCAGCGCCAATTCCAGCCTGCATATCGTGTGCATCATGGGCAAGAACGAGGAGACCAACAAAAACTATGTGAAGGCGCTGCGGCGTCTGTCGTACCACCAGCAGGCGATGGAGAACGCCGGACAGTTCTACAAGGGCACGCTGAAGGACGGCCAGACGCTGGAGACGGAGCACAGTGTAATCGTGCTGGGAGACGTCTATCCCGGCGCCAGCATCATATCCAACAAGGATATCATCGTGCTGGGCGGCCTGTACGGACAGGCTTATGCCGGCGGGAACGGCGACGAAGGACATTTTGTGGTCGCGCTTGAAATGTCACCCGAAAAGCTCAAGATCGGTGACTTCAAATATAAGACAAACGAGAAACAGAGCCGATGGCCGATCAAACCGAAGGTGCAGCCGAAGATCGCTTATGTAAAGGACCAGAGAGTCATTGTGGAACCGATTACCAAAGATTTACTGAACGATCTGCCGGTGTAGCGCACCGCATATCAGCGCCGCAGGCGCGGCAGGCCGGACAGGGACGATAATACAGGAAACTCGGGAGGGAAAGGACTATGAGTGAAGTAATTGTCGTCACATCAGGGAAAGGCGGGGTAGGCAAGACCACTACCACCGCAAACGTCGGCACAGGTCTGGCTGCTATGGGCAAAAAGGTGATCCTGATCGACACGGACATCGGGCTGCGCAATTTGGATGTCGTCATGGGGCTGGAGAACAGGATCGTCTACAATCTGGTGGACGTGGTGGAGGGAAACTGCCGCATCAAGCAGGCCATCATACGGGACAAGCGTTACCCCACGCTTTTTCTGCTCCCCTCGGCACAGACGCGGGACAAGACCGCGGTCAATCCGGCGCAGATGGTCAAGATGATCAGCCATCTGAAGGATCAGTTCGACTATATCATTCTGGACTGTCCCGCCGGCATCGAGCAGGGATTTCAGAACGCCATCGCCGGCGCGGACCGTGCGCTCGTCGTCACGACGCCGGAAGTCTCCGCCATCCGCGATGCGGATCGGATCATCGGTCTGCTGGAGGCCAATGAGATCCACAGGCTCGATCTTATCATCAACAGAATACGGTACGACATGATCCGGCGGGGCGATATGATGTCCTCGGAGGATGTGGTGGATATCCTTTCTCTGCCGCTGATCGGGCTTGTCCCCGACGATGAGAACGTGGTGATCGCCACCAATCAGGGGGAGCCGCTGGTGGGGAACGGCACGCTGGCGGGCAGGGCCTATCAGAATATCTGCAACAGGCTGCTGGGCAGGGACGTCCCTTTTCTCAATCTGGAGAAGGGCATTTCCTTCTGGGCGCGTGTGTCGGGTATTTTTCATAAGAATTAGGAGGGGTCGCCGTGTTCAAACATATTTTTAAACGCAAAAGTTCCAGAGAGATCGCAAAAGACAGGCTGAAAATACTCCTGATCTCGGACAGGGTGAACTGCTCGCCGGAAATGATGGAGATGATTAAGCATGATATTGCAAAAGTGATCTCCAAATACATGAAGATCGATACCAAAAGCATGGAAATCCAGATCACGAAGACGGGAAGCAGAGGGCTGGGTGCGAAGCGGCCCGCGCTCTGCGCCAACATTCCGATTCTGGATCTGCACCACGACGTCCTATGACGAAGCGGCACAACGGATAAGGAGACAGGCCGATATATGTTAAAGCATTACCATATCAGAGATTATGATTTTAAGCTGATTGTTCTGGTCACCGCGCTTACATGGATCGGTATTTTTGCCGTCGGCAGCGCGAATCCGTCGCTGCAGTCCAGACAGACGGCGGGATTCGTGCTGGGCTTTTTTCTGATGATCATTATCTCGTTGTTTGACTATTCCGTGCTCCTGCGGTTCTACTGGGCGCTCTATGCGGTCAACATCGCGCTGCTGGCGTTAGTCAGGTACAAGGGCGTGAGCGTGGGCGGTGCGCAGCGGTGGTTAAATATTTTCGGCGTCCAGTTCCAGCCGTCGGAGACGGCCAAGATTATTCTGCTGCTCTTTTTTGCGCAGGTCATCTGCAGGCACCGGGAGGAGTTAAATACATTTAAGATCATCGGCGCCTGCATCCTCTTTTTCCTGCCTCCGGTATGGCTGATCTATAAGCAGCCCGATATGTCCACCAGCATCATGGTGGTGGTGTTGTTCTGCACGATTCTTTTTGTGGGCGGGATCAGCTGGAAATATATTATCACGGCCATCGCCGTGGCGGTGCCGGCCTTTATCATCCTGCTGACGCTGGTGCTCCAGCCCGATCAGGAACTCATCGAGGATTTCCAGCGCAACCGCATCATGGCATGGCTCTATCCGGACGAATACGCGACGACGGAGGCCTATCAGGGGCTCAATTCCGTCACCGCCATCGGCTCCGGTATGTTGTACGGCAAAGGCTACAACAACAATGAAGTCAGCTCCGTCAAGAACGGAAATTATATTTCAGAGGCGGAAACGGACTTTATTTATGCGGTAATCGGGGAAGAATTCGGGTTCGTAGGGGGATGTACCGTAATTGTCTTATTGATTTTAATCTCATTTGAATGTATTATGGTAGCTAGGAGGGCAAAAGATATTGCGGGGACGATTATTGCCGCGGGGGTTGCGACACTAATCGGTTTTCAGGGGATGATCAATATAGCCGTGGCTACCTATGTCATTCCCAACACAGGCATACCGCTGCCGTTCGTCAGCTACGGATTGACTTCACTGGTCAGTCTGTATATCGGCATCGGGTTTGTCCTGAACGTGAGACTGCAGTGTAGGAAATGATGGCTTGACAAGACAACTAGGAAAGAGAAGGGTGCTGCAACTATGAATATTGCGTTGATTGCGCATGATGCAAAAAAGAAGCTGATGCAGAATTTCTGCATCGCCTACCGGGGTATTTTGAGCAAAAACGAACTGTTCGCGACGGGGACGACGGGCAGGCTGATCGAGGAGGTCACGAACCTGTCCATCCACAAATATCTGGCGGGGCATCTGGGCGGCGCGCAGCAGATCGGGGCGCAGATCGAGCACAATCAGATCGATCTGGTGATCTTCCTGCGCGATCCGTTGTATCCCAAATCCCACGAGCCGGACGTCAATAACGTCGTGATGCTATGCGACAGACACAACATTCCGCTGGCCACCAACTTGGCGTCGGCGGAACTGTTGATCAAATCACTCGACAGAGGAGACCTTGAGTGGCGTGAGATGTATAAGTAGAATGGCAGGGCGGAGGGCGGCAGCCATTGTGCTGCTTGGCGCGGTATGTCTGTCCGGCTGCGGCAGCCGCGGCTACGATATGCCGTATGAACTGAACAACGAAGTGACCAGCTACCAGCTTCTGGCCGTTTCCGATCAGGAGACGGCGGAGTCGTTTGCGGCCAATCTGTGCGTCGCAGGCGGGGATGTCAACGAGATAGGCGTCAGTCTCCCGGACGCGGGAGCGGTGGCGCTTTTTGACATGAAAAATCTGGACACGTTGTACGCCAAAAACTGTAACGTGCAGATCAACCCGGCCAGCCTGACCAAAGTGATGACGGCGCTGGTGGCGATCAAATACGGCTCCCCGGACCAGATGCTTACGGCTTCGGACAATGTCATCATCACGGAGCCGGGAGCGCAGCTATGCGGCATCAAGCCGGGCGACCAGATGACGTTGGATCAGGCGCTCCGCATCCTGCTGATCTATTCCGCCAACGACGTGGCGATTATGATTGCGGAGGGCGTTTCCGGCTCGGTGGAGGAGTTTGTCAGTCTGATGAATCAGGAGGCTGCCGAGCTGGGCGCCACGAACTGTCATTTTACGAATCCCAACGGGCTGACGGAGGAGGAGCACTACGTCACGACTTACGATCTGTACCTGATCTTTCAGGAGGCGCTGCAGTACGACCTGTTTAAGCAGATCATTTCCATGACGTCGTACACGACGGTCTATACGGATCGCGACGGCAAAGAGAAGTCCCTGGACTTAAAATCCACCAACCTGTATCTGCGCGGAACGGTCGAGATGCCGTCCAACATCACGGTGGTCGGCGGCAAGACCGGCACCACCAGCGCGGCGGGGCACTGCCTGATGCTTTTGGCGAACGGCAGCGACGGAACGCCCTATATCTCGATCATTATGAAGGAGCCGACGGGGGACGGCCTCTACGCCGATATGAACAGGCTGCTGGAGGGGATCAAATAGGAGAGGAGAAATAAGTTTTTCTAGTTGTTTTTTTCCTGTCTTTCCCTTATAATATGGATAGACACATATGGTCACACGAATTTTTTACTGATTCTACTTTATTTTACTTTAGGAGGGTTTCGCCATGGTGCAACTGATCGTAGGCAACAAAGGAAAGGGAAAAACCAAGCACTTATTGGATAAAGTGAACGCGATGATCAAGGATGTGCAGGGCAACGTCGTCTATCTGGACAAAAGCACAAAGCATATGTTTGAACTGAACAACAAGATCCGTCTGATCGACGTCTCGGATTATCTCATAACCAACAGCGATGAATTTATCGGTTTTATCAGCGGTATCATCTCGCAGGATCACGATCTGCAGCATATGTATTTCGATAGCTTTTTAAAGATCGCCTGCACGGACGAGAGCCATATTGAAACGGTGATCGGCAAGCTGGAAAAGATCAGCGAAAAATTCCATGTGGACTTCGTGCTGAGCATCTCCGTAGAGGAGAGCGCGCTGCCCGAGAGCCTGAAAGACAAGGTAATTATTTCTTTGTAGTACATATCGGCAGAAATAGCGATATCTCTCCGATGCTGGAAATGTCATATGATCCCGGAAGAATTCCATAAACCTCGGCGCGCCGGGGTTTTTGGTGTGTTAAAGGAGAAACGGCTTGGCTGAACGCGATCCGAGGATAACTAAATACAGGCGTCCGCTGAATCTGAACATCGGTATGCTGATCTTTGCCGCTATTTTTGTCTATATCGTCATCTGTGTGTTCATGTATTTCCGGTCGGATCATATCGTCGGCTACAGCGTGCAGGAAGGTTCGCTCTCGTCCAACAGCATCTTTAAGGGGATCGCGCTGCGCAAGGAAAAGATCGTCACGGCCACGGATGCCGGGTACGTCAACTATTTTGCCAGAGAAGGGGAGCGCGTCGGCGTCGGAAATCTGGTCTACACGGTGGACGAGACGGGGCGGCTGGCGGACTACATACAGACCAACGAGAGCGGCGAGAACACGCTGCCGGATTCGGATCTGGACGAGCTGAAAAATGAGATCGTCTCGTTTGTAAACCGTTTCGACAGGGAGCAGTTCTCCGACGTCTATAACTTTAAGCACAACGTGGAGGGCACGGTCTTTAAACTGTCGAATTACAATATCCTCGCCAATGCCGACGCGCTGCGCGACGTCTCCGGCAATACCTTTATCAATTACCGCAACGCCGCCGAGAGCGGGATCGTCATCTACTCCGTGGACGGCTACGAGGATCTGACGCTGGAGGACATGACGGCGGAGTTGTTTGACCAGAAGAACTATGAGAAGACGTATCTGGTCAACAACGAGCTGGTGGCTAACGGTGACCCGGTCTATAAGTTGTCCACGGACGAGGACTGGTCTATCGTGATACAGGTGGATCAGGATCTGTGCGACGAACTGCTGGAGAAGCAGTATGTCAATGTGCGCTTCCTGAAAAACCAGTACACCGCATGGGGCGAAGTGAGCTCCTTTACCAACGAGGCGGGCGATATTTTCGTGGCGCTGACGTTTACCAATTCCATGATTACCTTCTGCACCGACCGTTTTATCGATATCGAGCTGCTGCTGGAAGATGAGACGGGCCTGAAAATCCCCAACTCCGCCATCGTCGAAAAAGAGTTTTTTATCGTGCCCAAGGAATATGTCACGAAGGGCGGCGACAGCAATCAGGACGGCGTTCTGCTGGAGACTTACGACGAGGAGGGCAACGCCACGACGCAGTTTGTCTCCACGACGATCTACGACGAGACGGAGACGGAATATTATCTGGACGATTATGTGCTGCGGGCCAACAATTATATCATCAAGCCCGGCTCGACGGAGAAGTACGCCATCGGCAAGACCGGCTCCCTGATCGGCGTGTATAATATCAACAAGGGGTACGCCGATTTTAAACAGGTCAACATCCTGTATTCCAACGAAGAATATTCCATCGTCAAGCCCAACACGATGTACGGGCTGAACGTATACGACTATATCGTGCTGGACGCATCGACGGTCAGCGACAACCAGTTTATCTATGAGTGAGGTGGGAGGCGGAAAGGCGCTATGATCCGGGAAAATCTGGAACAGGTGGAGGAAAACATCAGGAAAGCCTGCGCGCGGAGCGGGCGCGACCGCGGCGATGTCAAGCTGATCGCGGTCAGCAAGACCAAGCCGGTGGAGATGCTGCGGGAGGCTTACGACGCCGGCTGCCGGGATTTCGGTGAGAACAAAGTGCAGGAGCTGACGGCCAAATACGAACAGATGCCGAAGGACATCCGATGGCATATGATCGGCCATCTGCAGCGCAACAAGGTAAAGTATATCGTCGGCAAGGTCTATCTGATCCACAGTGTAGATTCCCTGCGTCTGGCGGAGGAGATCAGCAGGGAGGCCGTCCGGCAGAATGTGACGGTGTCCGTTCTGGTGGAGGTCAATGTGGCGGGAGAGGAGAGCAAGTTCGGCACCACGGACGCGGAAGCGGCGGATTTGGTGGCGGAAATCGCCAAACTGCCCAATATTCTCGTCAAGGGACTTATGACGATAGCACCATATGTAGATTTTTCAGAGGAAAATAGACTATATTTTGCAAAATTAAAGCAAATATATGTTGACATAATACAGAAAAACATTGATAATGTTTGTATGGAAGAACTTTCTATGGGAATGACAGGCGACTATGAGACCGCCATCGAGGAGGGCGCCACATACATCCGCATAGGCACCGGCATTTTCGGTGAGAGAGACTATACGCAATAACCGGACACGGAAATCATGACGATAGAAGACAATACGAAATGACGGAGGTTATACGAGCATGAGCGTAATGGACAAGTTCTTAAATGCCATGAAACTGAATCCCGAGGGGGACGACTATTACGACGACGACTACTATGACGACGAGCCGGAGCCCGCTAAGAAGCCGGGTGCGGCCAGGGACGACGCGGAGGCGGACGAGCGTCCGGCCAGAAAGTCCACGCCCAAGGTGACGCCGATGGTGCGTCAGGTCAAAAAGACGGGCACCGGCATGGAAGTATGTGTGATCAAGCCCACCAGCGTGGAGGACGCCAGAGAGATCACGGAAACGCTTCTGGCCAACCGGACGGTAGTGCTGAATCTGGAAGGGCTGGACGTGGATATCGCGCAGCGCATCATCGATTTTACATCGGGTTCCTGCTTCGCGATTTCCGGCAATCTGCAGAAGATATCCCATTACATATTTATCATTACGCCTGCCAGCGTGGATATCTCAGGCGATTTTCAGGAATTGCTGTCGGGCGGCTCCTTTGACGTACCGATCAACAACGGCATCTGAGAGACGGCGGACGGCTGCATGACGATTCGATGACTTCCCGGTTTGATCGGCCGGGAAGTTTTTCCTATTATGATTACGGAGGATGATCATGGCGGAGAGAATGACCATCAATTACGAGAAAAAACCGTGTTATGACATTGTGTTTACGGACAGTTTCGACCTGCTGGCAGAGGAGCTTGACGCGCTCGGCATAGACGGCAGGAGAGTCGCCGTTATCGCCGATTCCAACACGGCTGCGCTGTATGGGGATATCGTCCGGCAGAAGCTGGAGGGCCGGTGCCGGGAGACGCTGCTATACAGCTTCCCCGCCGGGGAGAGCAGCAAGACGCTGGACACCGTGCGCGACATCTACCGGACGCTGATCGAGGCGAAGTTTGACCGGAAAGACCTGCTGATCGCCCTGGGCGGCGGCGTGGTCGGCGACATCACGGGATACGCGGCGGCCACCTATCTGCGGGGCGTCGATTTCGTACAGGTTCCCACGACGCTGATCGCGCAGTCCGACAGCAGCATCGGCGGCAAGACCGGCGTCGATTTCGACGGCTATAAGAATATGGTAGGCGCGTTCTATATGCCGAAGCTGGTCTATATGAATGTCTCCGTGCTGAAAGATCTGGACGACAGGCAGTTCTACGCGGGGTTTGCGGAGGTCATGAAGCACGGCCTGATCCGCGACGCGATCTTTTATGAGTGGCTGCTGGAGCATATGTACGAGATCCATGAGCGCGATCCGCAGACGTTAGTCGAGATGGTCATGCGAAGCTGCGCGGTCAAAAAACTTGTGGTGGAGAAAGATCCCAAGGAGCAGGGCGACCGTGCGCTATTGAATTTCGGCCACACCATCGGCCACGCCATCGAGAAGGCGATGCAGTTCCAGATGGTGCACGGCGAGTGTATTGCGCTGGGGATGGTGGCGGCCGCCTATATCTCATGGAAACATAACTGGCTGTCCATGGAGGAATACTATGAAGTGCGGGATATGTTCGTTCCGTTCCATCTGCCGATCAGCATCGACAATATCGATCCGCAGGAGATCCTGCGGCTGACCAAATCCGACAAGAAGATGGAGGGAGACCGGATTAAGTTCGTCCTGCTAAAAAAAGTCGGCAGAGCCGTCATCGACAGGGATGTGACCGACGAGGAGATTCTGGCGGCCATTCAGGAAATCAATTTTAGCGACGAGGATGCAAAGGCATGATGAGTTTCAGGAGAAAAATACGGATACTGCTGGACATACTGGGGATCTGCGTTCTGGTGGCGTTAGACCAGTACGCCAAATATCTGGCGGTGATCCATCTGAAAGACAAACCGGCTTATATTATCATCAACGGCGTGCTGGAGCTGAACTATCTGGAGAACAAGGGCGCCGCGTTCGGTATGCTGCAGAACCAGAAGGCATTCTTTATCTTTGTGGCGGTGGTGATCCTGTGCGTGATCGGCTACGTGCTGCTTAAAATGCCGGAGGATAGAAAATACGTGATTCTCCACGTCCTGCTCAGCCTGATCGCCGCCGGCGCCATCGGCAATATGATCGACCGCATCCGCCTGAATTACGTGGTGGATTATATCTATTTCGTGCTGATCAACTTCCCGATCTTTAATCTGGCGGATATCTACGTGACGGTCTCCACGGCTGCGCTGGTCATCCTGCTTCTGTTCGTATACAAGGAAAGCGACCTGAACTTTATCAGCTTTAAGCAGAAGAAATACCGTATGCTGAAATAGGCCAAAAAGGACTACGCCATGGAACGTTTCACCAGCCAGATCGGTCTGGACGGAGATGACGAGCGGCTGGACAAATGGATCAGCGCCGCGCTTCCCGCCCTGTCCCGGTCTTATATCCAAAAATGTATCAAAGACAACGCCGTGCTGGTCAACGGCAGGCCGCAGAAGGCCGGTTACCGCCTGCGGGTGGATGACGAAATCGCCTTCGCCATTCCAGAGGCCGTGGAGCCGGAGATTATGCCGGAAAATATTCCGCTGGACATTTTATATGAAGACGACGACGTGATCGTCGTAAACAAGCCCAAGGGCATGGTAGTGCACCCGGCGCCCGGCCATAGCAGCGGCACGCTGGTCAATGCGCTATTGTATCACTGCAGCGGACAGTTGTCCGGCATCAACGGCGTTCTGCGTCCGGGCATCGTCCACCGCATCGACAGGGACACCACGGGCTCGCTGATCGCCTGCAAGAACGACCGCGCCCACCAGTCCGTTTCGGCGCAGCTAAAGGCGCATACGATCACCCGCAGATACCGCGCCATCGTGTACGGCGTGCCGGAGCAGGAGAGCGGAACAGTGGAGGGCACTGTCGGCAGAGATCCCCGCAACCGCCTGAAGATGGCCGTCAATGTACCCGGCGGGAAGCCCGCGGTCACGCACTATACCGTGCTGCAGCGGTTTCAGGGCTACGCCTATATCGAATGCCGTCTGGAGACCGGGCGCACCCACCAGATCCGTGTGCATATGGCGTCCATAGGGCATCCGGTGCTGGGCGACGACGTATACGGCGCGGGCCGCAGATGTCCGTTCCGCTTAGAGGGGCAGACGCTTCACGCGATGGTGCTGGGATTCCGCCATCCCGCAACGGATGAATATATCGAAGTGACGGCGCCGCTGCCGGAATATTTTGAACATTTACTGCATATTTTGCAGTAATACTTGTTTTTTTATTCAAAGTATGATAAATTTGTAAATGTGTAAATTTGTATACAAATATACAAAGGGGTATTTTTAGATGACAACCGCCGATTATCTGGAACGACTGCTCGACAAATACCGGGGTACTTTCGATATTTACCAGCCGTACATGATCGACGGCAGAGAGTACCCTGCCTATGGGTACTTTTGTTCGCATACGGAAAAATATGTTCTCGTCAGGGAAGTCAATATGTGGCGCTCCGACAGCTACGAACACATCCTGTTTCTGGAGACGCAGAAGGTGGACGCCGCGCTGATCAACGAGGCGTACCGGATCGTCAGGGACTATATGGAGCCAAAGCTGGTGCGCAAAGGGGAAGTGGTGCCGGAGGCAGGGCATATGTATAGCTACATGACTATCTGTATTCTCTCGGAGGAGCCCCTCGATAGCGCCATGACTAGGGCGGTCAAGCATTTTAAATATGAAAAAGGCTACCGCATGAATATGCGGGGATTTGCGCAGGCGCACATCGTATGCGCCACCATGCGGGATGAAAAAATATACACAAATTATGTGGGGCGTGGAATCGCCAAAATGTACCGCGGTCTTTTCAAACAATAGAGATCTGGCAAAGAAAACGTATCGCATAGACGCGGCAAATAAGCAGATCAGGCAAGGCGTATCGGACAGAATGACAATGTAATGACAGTGTATAGAATAGAGCAATCTATTTTATATAAAAAAGCGGCGCCGCAGGCGTACTGCAGGGGCCGGCACAAAAGAAATATTATATGACTAGGAGGGATTTAGTGTGAACTCAGTAGTACTAATTCTTTTGGCTATTGTGATCTTCGTCGTAGCTTATCTTACATACGGCAGATACTTGGCCAAAACGTGGGGAATCGATCCCACACGCAAGACACCGGCTCACGAGATGGAAGACGGTGTTGACTATTGCCCTGCCAAAACTCCGGTTTTGATGGGACATCACTTTTCATCCATCGCCGGCGCAGGCCCCATCAACGGCCCGATTCAGGCGGCATTTTTCGGATGGCTGCCCTGTTTTCTGTGGATCGTGATCGGCGGTATCTTCTTTGGCGCCGTACAGGATTTCGGTTCCATCTTCGTATCGATCCGTCATGAAGGGAAATCTCTGGGCGAGGTGATCGAGGAGAACATCGGACACAAGAGCAGGGTACTGTTTACCGTATTCGCATGGCTGGTGCTTCTGCTTGTCATCGCGGCGTTTGCGGATATCGTTGCCAATTCCTTTACCGGCAGCGTCGAGAACGGCTCCGTGGCTACGGCGTCTATCCTGTTTATCCCGCTGGCGATCGCTTTCGGTTTCTTTGTCTACAGGAAGAATGCGCCGATGATCGTGGCTTCCGTAGTAGGTGTGATCCTGCTGGCGGCCTGCGTAGCCATCGGCCTTGTATGCCCGATCGTTCTGCCTAAGAACTTCTGGCTTGCGTTTGTATTTATCTACATTATGATTGCATCCGTCACCCCGGTGTGGATTCTGCTGCAGCCGAGAGACTATCTGAGCTCTTTCCTGCTTTACTTTATGATGATTGCGGCTATCATCGGTATTTTTGCCGCTCATCCGGCAGTGCAGATCCCCGCGTTTATCGGGTTCCACGTAGGCGCTAACTATCTGTTCCCGACACTGTTCATCACCATCGCCTGCGGCGCGATTTCCGGTTTCCATTCACTGATCGGTTCCGGTACGACGGCGAAGCAGCTTGACAACGAGAAAGACGCGCTGCTGGTCGGCTACGGTTCCATGCTGATCGAGTGTGTGCTGGCCGTTATCTCCCTGATCGCGGTGGCAACGCTGACGAAGGACGGCCTGTTCGCGGATGCGGGTTTCGCATCGCCTACGGTAGTATTCGCTACGGCGATTTCCGGCTTCTTCGCAACGATCGGTTTCTCGGAGGGCGCGGTATCGGCTACCTACACGGTTATTTCGCTGGCCGTTTCCTGCTTCTGCCTGACGTCGCTGGATACCGGTACGAGACTGGGCCGTTTCATGTTCCAGGAGTTGTTTGCAGGCACTAAGGCCGGCAAGAAGCTGAAACTCGACAATATGTACGTGGCGACCGTCATCACGGCGGTATGCGGCTTCGCACTGTGCCTTGCGGGATATGCGAAGGTTTGGCCTCTGTTCGGCGCCTGCAACCAGTTGGTTGCGGTTCCGGCATTCTTGGCAATCGGCACCTACTTAAAGAAGCAGGGCAGAAAGAACTGGATGCTCCATATTCCGATTATCTTCATGTCCTGTGCGACGATCGTGTCCCTGATCTTCTCGTTCAAGAATAACATGACCGCTCTGCTGGGCGGCGGCTTGGACGGCACGGCGATCTTTACCGACGTGCTGCAGAACATCATCATCGTTCCGATCGTTGTGCTGGCGATTATTCTGTTGATCGACGGCGGCAAGGTACTGTGGGGCCACGCGAAGCAGAAGGCATAAGGTACGCTTACAAGGAATCTTCTAATAAGATTGTTCCAAAAAGCCGGTGGCTTTGAAAAAGTTGTTCCAAAAGCCCGATGGCTTCAAAAAAATGAAATGATAACCTGTCAGTCTGACAGGAGAGGGGCAGAAGGAGACTTCTGCCTCTTTTTTGCTTTTTTCTTTTTGTTTTTTTTCATTTTCATGTTGCATATTGAAAATAAATCTGATACTATATCAATAGAACATATGTTCTATTTTGCGCAAATAAAGGAACAAAGCAACACCGCATACCGCAGCGATAATAGCCGCCACATACCTATGATCCAAGTTGTAGCGCAACTGCTGCGGACGGAATTATAAAAGAATGGAGATTAACATGAAAAAAGAAGACTTATATGCTTCGTTTGGAGAAAAGTATGGCGAATTACAAAAGGCGCTGGCCGGAACAGAGCTGGAAAAAATCAGAGCGTTGACTTTGGAAGTTCATGCCATGGTGCATCCGGCCGAAATATCAGGAAGAACCGAAAAAACGATTGCGGACTATGTCCTAGAGTATATGTTGTCTGGGAATCAGAACAAGGTGGTGCCAAGAGAAGATCATGACGTGGATCTGCATTATGCGGGAACCAATCAAGTCCCTATGTGCTGGCAGCTTTGGCATACCTACCGCATTGAAGACTTGGTAAGCAATATTTTGATGGCAGACCAAAATCAAATCTTTGACGCGGCATGGCAGAAAAAAATCGGATCTCCCATTACTGACACTGGAAATGCGCTTACCTTTCAGGAGGCGGTGGAGTTTGGAAAAAAGATTAACGCCTCTGCGCTCCGCGACTATATGATTGCGGTGGGGAGGAACACGCGCTATATTTTAGAAAATTTAACTTTGGAACAGATACAGTCCATGGTGCCGGAAGAATGG
Organism: uncultured Lachnospiraceae bacterium; assembly: GCA_947630025.1. Classification (GTDB taxonomy): domain Bacteria; phylum Bacillota; class Clostridia; order Lachnospirales; family Lachnospiraceae; genus UBA3282. The sequence continues at coordinate 59,745 of CANRFZ010000006.1, read as the reverse complement.
GTTATGCGGATTCTGGAGGAGGGCGGTGTGACTACTGATTTTCGTTCGGTGTGGCTGCTGGTATTTTGGGGAAGGCTGACAAGAGGCGGCATGATTTTAACACCCATGACAAATCATCATATGATGCACTTGCCGCCTTGCTTGAATAATCTGCCGATATTGGAGGAATGAGCAGACGAAATAAATTGCTTTATCCGCCTGAAATGTGTATAATAAGATAAGAAAGTCGGAAACAAATTCTATGACAATTCGGGAAATGCGGAAGACAGGTGCGTTTCCCGAATGCGGAAAGGCGGGATTCTATATGAATACGATTATCACCATCGGACGTCAGTTCGGCTCCGGAGGACGCGAGATCGGGCAGAAAGTAGCGGAACATTTCGGCATTAAATACTACGATAAGGATCTGCTGACAAGAGTGGCGAAAGAGAGCGGTTTCTGTGAGGAAATGATTCAGACGCACGACGAGCGTCCGACGAACTCCTTTTTATACAATCTTGTCATGGACACATATTCTTTCGGCTATAATTCTTCCTCGTTTGTGGATATGCCGATCAGCCATAAAGTTTTTCTGGCGCAGTTTGACACGATCAAAAAGATTGCGGACGAAGGCCCTTGCGTTATCGTCGGCAGATGCGCGGACTATGCGCTGCACGATTACCAGAACTGCATCCACCTGTTTATCCACGCCGATCAGGACTTTAAGGTAAAGCATATTATGGAGCGCTTCGACGACATCAAGACAGAGCAGAAGGCCATCGATATGATGAACAAGAAGGATAAGCAGCGGCAGAGCTACTACAATTATTATTCCTCCAAGAAGTGGGGGCGTGCCGACAGTTACGATCTGTGCATCAATAGCAGCATCCTCGGCATCGACGGCAGCGTAAAGCTGATCGCACAGTTTGTGGAAGATTTCGAGGCACGCTGAAACAGGAAAACAGGAAAGATCAAAGATGAATTTCCTGATAAATAATAAAGAAGAATCGAGTCATTTCTTTAGAATGCCATGATTGATAAAAAAATAACAATTTATGAAAAGTGTCTGCCTGATTGTGCCAAGGAAATCAGGCAGATCGTTTTTGAAAAAGAACAGGGTTTCACGGATGAATTTGACGAGACCGACGAGACTGCCACGCATTTTGTCGCTCATGACGAGGACGGTAAACCTGTGGGCGTATGCCGGTTGTTTTATGACGAAACCCGAGGAAGCTACATTTTGGGAAGATTGGCGGTTCTGCAGGAGTACCGCAGCCGTCACATCGGCGCAGAACTGATACGCGCCGCCGAGCAATATGCCCGCGGTCTGGGCGGCAGCTCCATATGTCTGCACGCACAATGCCAAGCCGCGGAATTTTATCACAAGCAGGGTTACGCCGCATTCGCCAAACCCGACGAGGAACAAGGATGTCCGCATATCTGGCTGCGGAAAGATCTGCCGGCGCAGGAAGATGCCGTCGGTATGGATTGATGCGGGCTTGTGAGAATTGATAATGAGTGTAAGCGATATAGAACTATGCGCGAAACGCAAGTTTAACGAATAGGCGGCTCAAATTTACGTTTTTGGCTATAGCCTTTACGTTACTGGCCTATAAAGATTGTGATAAATAAATGATTGTGGTATTATGTTAGTGAAGCAAATCGGGATTTGCGGAGAGAAACAAAATGGAATTAAAAAAGCTGCCGTATGATTTCACGATATGTCAGGTAACAGGTGTAGAGGATATCAATTTAGATAATGAGTTCTTCTTCATCGCAAAGACAGATGAAGAACTGTCCCTCGTTTGCAAAACGGCGGACGCACCCGAGAAAATACGACTGCCCGCGATGACGGGTGGAAAGGGTTTCGTATTCAGGGAGTCCTTAATTTTTCGCTTATCGGAGTATTATCGAAAATATCAGGTGTTCTAGCAGAAAGCAGAATCGGTATATTTGTAGTGTCTAGCTTTAATACAGATTATATTCTCGTAAAAGCGAGTAATTTTGACAAAGCTGCAGAAGCACTTGCGGATGCAGGCTATACAGTGGAATAAATTCCCGTTTGTCGCACTAACCGCTGCAAATATACCAATACAGGCAACCTCCATTTCGACTGCCGTCTCGGTGAAGATTACCTGTAAGGGATTTAACAAACACATCGCAGGCTGGTTGGGCGTGGATGTTGTGTTGTCAGGATTTTTTCAGCGGTATCCAGATGTAGCTTTCATAGTCCTCCGGATTTTCTGTCGGCGGGCCATACACTTCCAGATTGTACTTCCCTGCCAGCTCGTATCCCTGCAGAGCCGGCAGCCAGTCGGACCAGATCTTGGTGTTCACACTCTGCAAACTGTCCGGCAGCGGGCCTTTGCAGGTAAACTGTGCCCACAGACTGCCGGGAATCTGGTACGTCTCACAATCCTCCGGAATGTCTTCCCACGGCTTGTATAGATCGGCAATCCAGTAATCAAAGTCCTTCCCACCCATGTCAACGCAAACTCCAAAAGTTCCCATGACAGAGTGTTTCTTCCCCGGCGCCATATATTCAGACCAGAATTTCGGGATCTCCTGATAACTGGTATCGGATTGGAAACGTCTCTTGGTGCCGACAATCGTAAACGGAGCCTTTTGCACAATACGATAATCTAACATAGTTCCACCCTCCATCGTGATTTTGATGTGCAGCGGAGCAAAAGAACAAAGGGATGCGCCCGGTTCCCTTGCAAGGGACGGTGTGATGCCGTGGAACTTCTGGAAGGCTTTCGCAAAACTGTCCGGCGAATCATACCCATACTTTATGGCGACATCAATCACTTTTCCATTGTTCTTTGTCAGTTCCTGTGCAGCCAATGTCATCCTGCGCGCGCGGATGTATTCGCCTACCGTCATCCCGCACAGAGCTCCGAAAATGCGCTGGTAATAGAACGGTGACAGCGCTGCTTTTTCCGCGATATCCTCTATGTTCAGATCCTCTGTCAGATTCCGTTCTATAAAATCGATAGATTCCTGAAAACCCTCTATCCAGCCCTGCATCTCAACCTCCCTTTTCGAGTGCCTGCGCGACAGACACATTTCTTTTGTCCGCTGTATACAATCAGTATACCAGTCAATCCTTTTTGCACCCGACATTCTGTGCTCTCTTTGGCAGATACAAGAATAGCATGGACAATGCGAACAACAACATCATCGCAGCAAAAAACACGCTGAAATGCAAAAGCAAAAACGGCGTTACGATGCCCGACAACAGAATGCTTATCCCGCACAGAATATTATAGATACTTTTTAACATCGGAATATCATCCCTCTGCGTGTTGTTCTGAAAATAGATCTGGGCCACTGTATTATAACCGGCTCCGACCATTGGAAATAAAAACAAAAGATAACCAAGTAATATCCATTTATGATTCGATAAACTGAGTATGGAAAAAATAAGTCCTATCCATAAAACTGCAAATGATATTTTCTTTATCTTTTTGGCATCTATATATCCGGCGGCATATGACAAAACGATGGAAAGTATACAATAGACCGCATTAAAAATCCCGATATATTTGATGTCGATTTCAAATGTCCGGATCACTTTCTGAAACATGACATTATAGGATGCAAAAAAGAAAGAAAGTATCGCGCTTAAAATCACGATCCGAAAGACAGATTCATACTTTTTATAAAAATCTGTTATATTCTCTTTCACATGATGGGAAGGCTCGTCACTCTTTAATTCTGTCTGAACGGACGAGAGATCAACATTCAAGCGGGAAACGATCATACCTGAGAGAATAAAGGATATCGCATTGATTGCCAAAAATCCTTTATAGGACATGAGCAATAACAAAAACGTCGATAAGAACGAAACTACGACCTTAATCATATTATCCGTAGCATATAATCTCGATATTTTTTCGTTGCTATCCGATACTTCCTTTACAATCATCTCTTGATATATTTTATAAAAAGTATATATCATGCTGCATATCGTTTCATAACTGACAACCGCAACGGTCAAGACGGCCCGCGATGAAGTAAGGATGAGTATGATATAAAATATACCTGTGATCAAAGCGTATAAATAATTTAAGTATGTCAATATTTTTTTACAATCTTTTACATACTTATTTTTGATGGCAAAAAAGGAACACAAGATTCTTGCCAACGAATTTAATGCCACAACGAGGCCGGAAACGAAAACAGAATTTGTGAGTAACGCGATAATCGTAATAACCGCGATATCCTGCAAGGCGTCGCCGATCCCGCTTATTGCTCTGCCGGTATAATATAAATGATAGTTTCTATTCTTCACATTTTAATCTCCATTCCAGAGCGCTTGCGCGACGGGCGACGCAACCTTCCCTAGATGCTCATTTCCCCATTACGCCCCTCTCCCGCTTCCGCCATTTTCCCTTTGTGGGAAAGAATGATGATCGCGATCAGGAGCGCAACGGCGATCGCAAGCTGCACGAAAAATATGATTTTCAGGCTCGTATAATTTTCTTCGCTGAAACTCAGCGGCAGCACATACTTTTCAATATCTGCCTCGTCTGCAAACCACTCTGTCTCCGCGAACCATTGTTTCATGTATTTGTATAATTCGTCATCTAATGTTACCAGTCCGCCCGTGATATGTACCGGCGCCGCATCGTTTTCTGCCGATCCCGTATAGAGCCGGTTCATTGTGCTCTGGCTGAGCTCTTGCAGCATCTCATAATTGTCGTTTTTGGAGCTTGTTGCAAGCGCCACATAATAAGTCTCGTCTCCCGCCAGTACAGGCATAATGTAATAATAAGTGGCGTCGCCTATTAAGGTGGAATTGTCATAACCGTTTGTCTGCGTTGACGTTTCCGAGCCGAAGCACTCCATCAGGAACGGAAGATCCGTCTCAATGGCAAAACCCCTTTTCAGGCGGCCAGCATCAAGTGTCTGGGCGTCTGCATAAATATCCGCCGGTTTGCTGAACGCCATCCACGTCAATGCGCTGCCGCCAAACATGACTATGAGCAGCACCACCAGAATACCGATACAAAAATTTCGCAATACTTTATACATTCTTTTTTCTCCCTCGTATTATTTTGGCATTTTTCAACGCCATGCCAATGTTATTTTACCCCCCCCCAGAGCGCTTCTGTCAATCACTTTTCAAGCCCTATCTGCTTTTCTTATTTGCTTTCCCTGCTTGCCTTCCTATTTTCTGTTCTTATTTGCCTTTTTTGTGTTTCTGATCTGCTTTTTCATTTGTTTGTTAAGATGCCCGCTTCTTCCAGAAAGCGGTCGGCAATCTTTGTTAAGCTGTACTTTTCCCTGATCTTTGAGCCGTTTTCGGAGAGACTGCGCGCGAAGTCAGGATGCTCCGCAATCTTTAACATGGCCGCCGTCAGCGCCTGCGCGTCTCCGACGGGAGTCAGGAGGCCGCTTTTGCCGTCGTCGATATAGGCGCGCGAACCGCCCACGGGACAGTCCGTGGAGATGACGGGAATACCCATAGCGAGTGCTTCGATCATGGAATTGGAGATGCCCTCATAGTCCGACGAGAGAACAAACATGGCGCTGTCCCATATTTCCTCCTGCACATGGTCCGAGAAACCTCTGAAAAAGACGTTTCCGTCTATGCCAAGCGCCCCGGCCTGTCTTTTCAGGTCGTCTTCCAGCTCCCCGATGCCGAAAATATGCAGCTCATAGTCGGGGTGTACTTTATGGAATGCTGCAAAGGCGTCCAATAACAGCCTGTGATTTTTCTGCGGCTGCAGCCTGCCGACCGAGACGATGCGCTTTTTCCGCTCGCCTGTATACGGCGCGGGCATACCGTCCATTACCGGATTGGGAATCACGACGGATTTTCTGCGGATTTTCTCCGGGAAAGATGCTTTCATATCTTCCGTCTGCAGGACGATTTTTTCCGCCTTGAGATAAGACCAGTCGCGGAGCCGCTTGCCGGAAATGCGCGCGGGATCGTTGCGCTCGGACACGAGGAAACGATGCGGGATGCCGGCGGCTGCCAGAACGGAAAAGATGCTGCCCCTGACGCAGAACGAAAAGATATAGCAGCCTTTGTTCTGTTTGTAAAACCGGCGCATATGACAGAGCCGCTTAAGCTGGATCAGTGGGTTGCCGCCCGATGCCCTGCCCGCGATACAGACTTCCACGCGCTCGTCCAGCGGATACACCACCCGGTCGCCCGCAAATAACAGGATGGCAACCGGATAGCCTCTTTTGACATATTCGTTGGCAAGCGCGGCGACGACGCGCTCGGAACCGCCGCCCGGCATATCGGGCAGGACAAATACAATTTTCATGGACGAAGTCTCCCCTGTCGTTATTTTTTTAACGTTCGCTTCCACATGGCATAGATGCCTGCCGCCGGAACCGCGCATAGGAAAAAAAGCGGCTTGCTCGGCACCTCGTGAAGCAGCCGCTGCAGGGAGCAGCCGGCGAATCTGCCGTAGACGATATAGAGCAGCATCATCTTGACGCGCACTTTGAGAGCCACACCCCTGTCCCGCAGATACACGGCGGAACGCGCCATCATGCCTCTGGGCGAATGTATTTTCATGGAGCGGCCTCTTTGCGTCAGTCCGCCGTCCAGATATTCCCCGATATAGACGCAGCGGTTGATGTGCACCATCCGGTACGGGCCGGACATCTGCATCCAGACCAGGTCCTCCGGCACAAATGTTTCGCCTTCATATTCCGGGAAAGGGTATTTCTTCAGGATATCCGTATAGAAAACCTCGGCCTTGTCGCCGCCGATGCCGCCGTTGATCCGGATGTCGCGGTAAGACGCGATCTCCTCGTCTTTTTTAAAATAGGCGGTATTTACGGTGCCGTCCTCGTAACATCTGAGAAACGAATAGCCGCACAGATTGGGGGTATTCTTGTATTTGCCGTGATAGCTTTGGATGATCTCTACGGCGTCCGGCGGAAGATAATCGTCACTGTCCACGATAAAGAGAAGCGGCGTCTCTGTCAGCGCGATGCCGATATTCAAAGCCGTATGCTTGCCGCCGTTTTCTTTGCGACGATAGCGGATGTCCAGCGCATTTTCCGCCATAAACGAGCGGATCAGCGCTTCGGTGCCGTCGCTGCTTCCGTCGTCTATCACCAGCCAGTCAAAATCCCGGCAGCCCTGCGCCTTCAGACTGTCGTACAGGCGTCCAAGATGCGCGGCCCGGTTGTAAGTTGGCGTTAAGATCGTAAGAAGTTTTGGCATAACGGTCATGACTCCTGCTGCTCATCTTTTGTATTTTCGTCGCTCTGCTCCTGCTTTTCTTCTACTGTTATATTTCCGTCGTTTTGTTCCTGCGTCTCTTTTTCTTTTGTGTTCTCGTCGCTTTGCGCCTGCTTTTCTTCTTTCGTGCTTCCGTCGTTTTGCGCCTGCTTTTCTTCTTTCGTGCTTCCGTCGTTTTGCGCCTGCTTTTCTTCTTTTGTGCTTCCGTCGTTTTGCGCGGCCTTCTCTTTGGCGTCTTTCCCTTTCTTTTTCTTTCTGTCCATGCCCTTATATGCCGTAAAGAAGCCGCCTTCCTCGATCCGGCCCACCGTCATATAGGGGCTGCTCTCCGTGGGAAGCTCCTTTTTGGCCAGCATCCGGTTGACGTACACTTTGACGCCCGCGTAGAATACCGCAAAGATCGGCACGCCCACCACCATGCCGAGGACGCCGAAGAAGCCGCCGAACATCGTGATCGCAAAGATAACCCAGAAGCCGGAAAGTCCTGTGGAGTCGCCCAGAATCTTGGGGCCGAGGATATTTCCGTCGAACTGCTGCAGCACCAGAATCAAAATGATAAAATAAACGGCCTGCGTCGGATTGACCATCAGCACTAGCAGGGCGCTGGGCACGCCGCCGATCCATGGGCCGAAGAACGGTATCACATTGGTCACGCCTACGATCACGCTGACCAGAATCGCATAAGGCGTTCCGATGATGCTGGTGCAGATAAAACACAGGATGCCGATGATAATGGAATCCACGATTTTGCCGCCGATAAAGCCGATAAACGTACTGTGGATGAAGCGGAAAACAGTGATAACCTCGTTGCCCGTCTTTCTGTCAAAAAGCGCATAGGCGATCTTCTTCGCCTGCCCCGCGAACTTTTCCTTGCTGCCCAGCACATAGATCGAGATGATAAACCCGATGACAAAGTTCCACAGGGCCCGCAGCATACCGAACACGCTGGACGTGACGGTCTTGATCAGGTTCTGCACATTCGGCATCAGGTTGCTGTTGATATAGTCCAGAATCTTGGAGGAATACTGATTGATCAGCGAGTCCACGACGTCCTCCAGCTCCGGGTTGTTCTTCATCAGCCCCATCGCCCACGTCTGCAGGTTGTTCACATAGGTGGGAAACTGGAAAATAATGCTCTGGATGCTTCTGACCAGTTCCGGAATAATCAGCCCGAAAAATTCATACAGAATCACCAGCACGAGCACGATCGTCATGAGAATGGAAAGCATCCTCCTGCGGCGTTTTGTCTTGGGCGTATCGGGCACTTTGGCATGGCGGTACAGGGGTTCCATGATCCCCTTTTCGATCTTGTTGAGAACGGGCGTCATCAGATAAGCCAGCACAAGCCCGTCGATAATCGGCATAGCCGTACTTACAACGTTTTTGACACCCTGCGAGAGACTTTCCCCATAAAAGAGAATATAATAAAAAACAAGACCGGCGGCGATCACGAGAAACGCCGTAATGCCCCAGTGAAGATATTTTCTGTCGAACTTAAACCTCATCGAACGCCACCCCATATGCCATTGATATATTCAGTATACCATTTTTTTCACGTTCTGCACCAGAAATTTAAAAAATAATGCGAAAATGCAGAATTTACGGCAAGAAAGTGCAAAGCGTTTTAAAATTCGCAGAGCGTTTATTTTGAAATCCGCAAAACGTTTATTTTGAAATTCGCAGGACGTTTACCGTCATTGTCAAATCCACGGAATTTTTGTATAATAAATTTGTTATAAGGCGTCGGTGCGGATGGCCGCGCCCGCAGGACGCCGTTACGATAACGCCGGAACCACGGCATACCGCGCACACAGGAACCGGAGGGACTATGAATCCGAATCACAGTAATTATCATGATCAGCAGAATGTGCAGAACGTACAGAAAATGCGGGAAGTGCTGGCTTCTCTCCCGCCGTTCTGCAGGCAGTTCTTTCACGGGATCAGCGAGTATACATCCGCCAGAACGAGACTGGCATACGCTTACGATATCCGCATCTTTTTTGAATATCTCCACGATACGAACAGTTATTGCAGGAAGATGGAGATCGAGCAGTTCCCTCTCTCGCTGCTGGAGCAGCTCACCAGAGAGGATATTGAAGAATATCTGGAATACCTGACTTATTACGAAAAGGACGGCAAGACATACACCAATGACGAGCGGGGCAAGAAACGCAAACTGGCCGCGCTTCGGAGCTTCTACAACTACTATTATCAGGCGGAGCTGATCACCAAGAATCCAGCCGTGCTGGTGCCGCTGCCCAAGCTGCACGAAAAGGAAATCGTGCGTCTCGACGCGGACGAGGTGGCCATCCTGCTGGATCAGGCGGAGGACGGCACCGGCCTGACGGAAGCGCAGCAGCGCTACCACAAGCTCACCAAGATACGGGACGTCGCACTGCTGACACTGCTGCTGGGCACCGGAATGCGTGTGTCGGAATGCGTGGGAATCGACTTGAATGATCTGGATTTTAAAAATAACGGCGTCAAGATACGGCGGAAAGGCGGTTATGAGGCGGTGATCTATTTCAGCGAGGAAGTGGAGGAGGCGCTGCAGGACTATCTGGAGCAGCGCAGGCACATGATCCCGCAGTCCGGGCATGAGGACGCCCTGTTTCTCTCGCTGCAGAACAGGCGCCTCTCGGTGCGGGCGGTAGAGAATCTGGTCAAAAAGTATGCGTCCACCGTCACCAGTCTGAAGCGGATCACGCCGCACAAGCTGCGCAGCACATATGGCACATCTCTCTACCGTGAGACAGGGGACATCTATCTGGTAGCCGACGTACTGGGCCACAAGGACGTCAACACGACCAAGAAACACTATGCGGCATTGGAGGACGAACGCCGCCGCTACGCTGCCGACAAAGTGCAGCTTAGGGAGCGGCGGAAACGCACAGAAGAATGAGTTTCCGCCGTTCGCCGTTCAATGCTATATAAACTAACCAACTATATACAATATATAAAAGACCACCCCAAAAGATACTCCTGCTCCTGCTTCTAATACAAATGCTAATACAAATGCTAATGCCAATGCTGACTGCCGGTACGGTAACCGGTTCCTCTTACTTCCCCGCTGAAACAGAGCGGCGTCTCCTGTCCGCATATCAGCCCACAAACTCACTGTCATAATACGGAATGACGAGATATTCCCCATAGTGGATCACATCATCCGTCAGGGCATTCATGCTTTTCACTTCTTCCACATAATCGCTCACGGAATCATAGTGCTCACTGTCCATATACTGCTGCGCGATGGACCACAACGTATCGCCGCTATCTATCGTGATGCTCTTATAATATTTGTAGGTCTGTTGCGTCGAATGATCCTTGGCGTCCGAGCGGAAGCCGTACAGGGCAACAGAGCACGTTACGATCAGGCACACCGTCATGAGAAAAAGCGCAAAATTCTTCTTCATCTCCCGCTGCCTTCTGATTCTGTTATTGCGTATCCGGCGCTCGCTCCTCAGATCTTCCGTTCTGGCGTATGTCGTCCGGTTATATAATACACGATTGTTCATAGCGTCACCTGTCTTTCTAAATATAAACACTAGATGCAAACATATGTTGCGAACGAATGTTCTTTATATCTGCATTATATCGAACGTACTTTCGGTTGTCAATACTTTTTTGCTAAAAAATCGAACAAATATTCTGAATATATGTTTGCTTTTTCATGCCGCCTATGCTACAATAATGACAGAAGCGGTTATGAAACGCTCAGACAGTGTATCAATCAGGAAGCATAAGGAGGCGCCAAATGGGATATGGTAAGATTACAGCCAAACAGCAGCAGATTCTCGATTATATTAAAGAAGAAATTTTAAAAAGAGGCTATCCGCCCGCCGTGCGCGAAATCTGCGAAGCGGTCAATTTGAAGTCCACTTCTTCCGTCCACTCGCATCTGGAGACGTTAGAGAAGAACGGCTATATCCGGCGCGATCCGACCAAACCGCGGGCGATTGAGATCTGCGACGACAATTTTCAGATGGTGCGCACCGAGATGGTCTCCATTCCGGTGATCGGACAGGTGGCCGCAGGCGAGCCGATTCTGGCCGAACAGAACATCGAGAGCTACTTCCCTGTTCCCGCAGAGATGGTGCCGTCGGGTGAGTCTTTTGCCCTCAAGGTGAAGGGCGATTCCATGATCAACGTCGGCATCTACAACGGCGACCGGATTTTTGTCAAATGCTGCCAGACGGCGAACAACGGCGATACGGTTGTCGCGCTGATCGACGATTCCGCCACCGTCAAGACTTTTTACAAAGAAAACGGCCATATCCGCCTGCAGCCCGAAAATGACGCCATGGAGCCGATTATCGTCGACGACTGCCAGATTTTGGGCAAAGTATTCGGCGTTTTCCGGCTTTACAGGCCATAAAAATTTCCAGTATATCGCTCCCTGTCCGAGAAATAATAATAAAGTGAGCCGGGCTGCCGAAGCGGATAAGCAAAAACGGATGAGCGGCAAGCAGGGCAAGCCTGACTGACAAACAGATACGCAATAAAAGGCTTGAAGGTCTTTAGAAAGGGGAAATAAACATGAAAAATAAAGGTTTGGATTGTCTTGCCTTGACGATTGCCATTATCGGTGCCGTTAACTGGGGGTTAATCGGACTTTTCAGTTTTGACCTCGTGGCATTTATTTTCGGTAATATGTCGTGGCTTTCAAGAATTATTTACGCGCTGGTGGGTATCGCCGGCCTCTATATCATCACGTTCTATATGTATGCAGGCGGCGAGAAAAGAGAACTCAACTCATAACTCTGCGCAGATTGCAAAAAAGGACGCCGGCATTGTGGTTGCCACAGTGTCGGCGTTTTTTACTGCCCTGCCCTATTGCAGCTCCGACGGCTCCGTCTGCCCTGCCTATTGCAGCTCCGACGGCTCTATCTGCCTGCCGTCGCGCCAGATGCGCTCCAGATCATAGAAAAGGCGGTTCTCCCGGTCAAAGATATGAACCACGACGTCCCTAAAGTCCATCAGCACCCAGTTCGCATTGTCATATCCCTCCACCTGTTTTAGGGCGACGCCCGCCCTGCCCAGCTTCTCCTGCACATTGTCGGCCAGCGTCTGTATCTGGCTGCGGTTGTTTCCGCTGGCGATAATAAAATAATCGGCGATGACGGAAACTTCCCGGATGTCGATGATCCGGATATCCTCCGCCTTTTTGTCCTCCAGCGCCGCGATAGCAAGCTTTGTCATATCTTCACTGTTCATACGTGTCTCCCCTGTCCTTTCCCTGCATCCGCATATAAAAATCATAAGTGCTCTTTGTCATCAGATCGATCTTCTTATTTTCCAGATACGCCAGCGTATCGGAGAGAATGTCGCGCAGCGCCTCGTCGATATCCCGAAACGCCTCCCGGCGGATCTGCGTCAGCCTGTCGCCGGCCTCCTCCCTGCCGGTGCGCTTCGCATGGCGGCGGCCCGGCTCCAGGTAGTCCGCCGTGTAGATGATCTTTTCCAGCAGACTCATATCCGGCCTGCCGGTGGTGTGATAACAGATGGCATTTAAGATATCTTCGTCCGTGACGCCGTATTTGACGCGGGCCTGCACGCACCCGGACTTGGCGTGTAGTAACGGCGAACCCTCGGCCCGTTCCATCTCAGACAACGCAAACTGATGCTTGTCGCACAGAATAAGCTGTTTCTTGTGGCTCAGGCACTTGGTACAGTCGTGGAGCATCCCGGCGGTCAGCGCCTTCTGCACATCCGCGCCGTGCACGGTGGCCAGATTCGCAGCCGTATATGCCACGCCCAGCGTATGCTCGTACCGGGCGGGTTCCAGTTCCTTTTTCATCTGCTTTCGCAACCATGCAAGCTCCGGCAGCTTCATCGGTACAATCCCTTCTCTCTGATATAATCTGCCACCGCCTCCGGCAGCTCTCCGTCTACCGGCTCTCCCGCCGCGATCCTGCGGCGGATCTCCGTCGAGGAAACGGGAACGGCGTCCATCTGAAGCAGCCGCACGTCGGCGTGATAGGCGCGTTCCAGACGGTGGAGCTGCTCCCTCATGTCATCTTCCGTCCTGCCGTTCCGCGTGGCAGCCAGAATATGGCAGGCGGCAAAAATCCGCTCCGGGCACTTCCATTCCGTGATATGAAAAAGGCTGTCGGCCCCCATGATAAAGTAGTAATCTTCGTCGGGATTGTCCCTGCGGAGCCGTTCCAGCGTCTGATACGTGTAGGTGTCGCCGGCACTGTCCGCCTCGATCGTCGAGAGCCGGAACGCGGGCTGCCCGCTGATGGCCAGCGCCGTCATGCGGACTCTGTCGCCGCAGGGCGCGATGCTAAGCGGATCTTTCATATACGGCTGGCCGCAGGGCACAAAGAGGACTTCCTCCAGCGCATACTGTCTGAGCGCCGCCTGTGCCAGCGCCAGATGCCCGTTGTGGATCGGATTGAATGTGCCGCCCATGATTCCTGTCTTTTTCAAACTACGCCTTCTCCCTCGGCAGTATAATCTGCGGTTTCTTTTTGTCCGGCTTATACAGGACGATCTTCCTGCCGATCACCTGCACCACCTGAGAGTGGGTGCGCTCCGCGACCGTCTCTGCGATTCCGGCGGGCTCCTCCGGACAGTTTTTCAGCACGGCGATCTTAATCAACTCCTTCGTGTGGAACGCCTCCTCGACGGAGGTGACAAATTCCGGCGTGACGCCGGCTTTGCCCACCTGGGTGACGGGCGCCAGAACGCTCGCCAGACTCTTTAAATAGGCCCTCTGTTTGCTTGTCATAAAATACCTCGTATTCCTTTTTATTTGTAATAGTCAAAGGCCAGCCCGTACATTCTGACCGTACTGCCCTCCTGAATCCCCAGCGCCACAAGCTGCGCCAAAATGCCGTTTTCCTTTAGGAAATCCTGAAAGAACTTAAAGCCCTTCTCGGACTCCAGATTCGTATACGACAACATCTTCTCGATGCGGGGGCCTTCCACCACGTAGACGTCCTCCGCCTCGTCATAGACAACCGTAAACGGCTCCTCCCCATCGGCGCGGTGGTCTTCCGGAAAATACTCCTGCTCGAATACGACCGGCTCCGGGGGCAGCTCCTCCAGCCGGCGGCTGATGGCGTACAATAACTCCCGCAGCCCTTTGCCGCTGATGGCGGAGATCGGATAGACCGGAATGCCTTTGTCTGCAAATTCGTCCCGGATTCTGCCTACGGGATCGTCGTCTCCATAGATCATATCGGTCTTGTTGGCGGCGATGATCTGCGGTCTGGCGGCAATCTCCGGGTTGTAAGCCTCCAGCTCCCGGTTGATGGCGTAGATGTCCTCCACGGGATCACGCCCTTCGGTGGAGGCCGCGTCCACGATATGCACGATCAGCCGGGTGCGCTCGATATGCCGCAGAAACTCGTGCCCCAGCCCGACGCCCTCCGAGGCGCCTTCGATCAGGCCGGGAATATCCGCGATCACAAATCCTTTGGCGTCCTCTAAGTCCACGACGCCGAGGTTGGGATTTAACGTCGTAAAGTGATAGTTGGCGATCTTGGGCCGGGCGTTGGTCACTTTGGACAGAAACGTGGATTTCCCGACATTGGGAAACCCTACCAGCCCTACGTCGGCAATCACCTTTAACTCCAGCAGCAGTTCCAGCTCCTGCGCCGGTTTGCCGGGCTGCGCGTATCTGGGCGCCTGCATCGTGCTGGTGGCGTAGTGCTGGTTGCCGCTGCCGCCTCTGCCGCCCTTTAACAGCAGTACCCTGCGGTTTGTGCCGGACATATCGGTGATTACCTTGCCGCTTTCCGCTTCCTTGATGACCGTTCCGGGCGGCACTTTGATCACGATGTCCTCGCCGTTCTTGCCGGCGCAGTTGCGCTTTTTGCCGTTTTCGCCGTCGCCCGCCGCGTACTTCAGTACATGACGGAAGTCCACCAGCGTATTCAGGCCGTCGTCCACTTCAAAGTACACGTCGCCGCCCTTCCCGCCGTCGCCGCCGTCCGGCCCGCCATTGGGCACATATTTTTCACGGTAAAAGGACACATGGCCGTCGCCGCCTTTCCCGCTCCTCACATAGATCTTCGCTCGATCCGCAAACATATTCCACCTGCTTCCATTCGGCCCGCCCGCATCCGCCCTCGCCTATGTCTGTATGTTTATAGGTCTATCTATCTTCTACATTCTGCGGGCATCCGGCCCGTCTATGCGGGTATCTGAAAAAGGCTCCGGACACCGAAATGTCCGAAGCCCGCATCAGTCGTTTTATTTCTCTACAGGATACACGGAAGCCTGTTTCTTGTCTCTGCCTTTTCTCTCAAAGCGGAGCACGCCGTCCACTTTCGCAAACAACGTATCGTCGCCGCCTCTCCCCACGTTCACGCCGGGATGGATCTTGGTTCCGCGCTGCCTGTATAAAATGTTACCTGCCTTTACAAACTGTCCGTCAGCTCTCTTTGCACCCAGTCTCTTGGATTCGGAGTCACGTCCGTTCTTGGTGGAACCGACTCCCTTCTTATGAGCAAAAAACTGAAGGTTCATATTCAACATGGTATCACACCTCCTCAAATGTTAATCTACAGTATTGGTTCCCGTACTCATCTGCGATCCGGGCAAGGCCAAGGGCCAGAGAATCCAGCAGCACCCGGGCGGCTTCGCCGACCTTCGGCGCGGTGAAACGGCATTCCACCGTTCCGCTCTCCTCGTCCGCGTTTACTTCCATCGGCTCTACAGCGATCTGTTCCAGTGAATTGACGGTGTTGATCACCAGCACCGAAACGGCTGCGCAGACGATATCTTCGCCCCTGCGGGCGTAACCGCTGTGTCCGTCGCATTTAAAACCGCGGTAAAGCCCTGCCTTTGTTTTATAGAATGTGATCTTGGTCATCCCACACCTTTTGCATAAACCCTATGCGTTGATCTTGTCAATCTTGACCTGAGTGTATGCTTGTCTGTGGCCGTTCTTTTTGTGATAACCGGTTTTTCTCTTGTACTTGTAAACGATAATCTTACGGCCCTTACCCTGATTGGTAACGGTTCCCGTAACGGTTGCATTGGCAACGTCGCCTGCAACTTTAAGCTCCTTATCGCTGACAGCTATCACTTGGTCGAACGTGACAGAAGCGCCGACTTCGACGTCCAGTTTTTCGATCCTGATCTCGTCTCCCTCGGAAACTTTGTACTGCTTTCCACCTGTTGCAATAATTGCGTACATAAGGCACCTCCCATTCATGGACATAAGTCCATTTACTCGCTGGCTTCGGTGATGCGGCTTGGAGACGACTCCGGAAATGTGCTCCCGCGCATACTTATACCTCGCTATGCGGCATACTCAAGTATCATAACCGTTTTAGGGGTGTTTGTCAATCTTTTTTGCAAAAAAAGTACGCCGCAACCTGCGCTCTGGAGCTGAATTCTTCCGTTTCCAAAAGCTCCCGCACTTCCTCCCTGTCATAAAACCGCGCGGTGATCTGCTCGTTGTCCGAAGTGTGGTCTTCAAAGACGCCCTCGGCCTCCACGAACGCGACCTGCGTTTTGACGTCGGACAATGCCACCGCCGCGTAAGAAGGCGGCAGGATGGCGAGAATCTTCTTGACCTGCAGCCCGGTCTCCTCGTAGAGCTCCCGCTGGATGCACTCCTCCAGCGACTCGCCCTGATTGATCATGCCGGCGCAGAGATTGTAGATAAAACGGTTGACGCCCATACGGAACTCCCGCAGCAGCAGCATCTTGTCCCCATGGTACGCCACGATCGACACGCCGCTGATATGCTGTCCCAGCGCCTCCGGGCCGGGGATCTCGCTATGGCTGACGATCTCAAACTTTTTCTCCCGCCCCGCCTTGTTCAGATAGGTGAGTTCATAATTTTTCAGATATCTGCCGTCCTTGACCTTTTCCATTTTCAGAAGCTGCATCTTTCTTCTCCATTCTAAAATCAGCGCCTTGGCGTGACGGTTCACGCTGCTCCTCATCCCGTAGCGCGAAATACTGTTCCCGGAAACTGGGATTCACTTTCTTCCTCGTGATCTCCACCAACCCCAGCGCCGTCATGTCCACGACTTCGGCGGGAACACTGTCCTTCTGCAGCAAAGATTTCAGGTATTCCATAAGCTGCCTGTTGTTCTCGGCTTTTTTCATATTGATGAAGTCCACCAGAATCATGCCGGACAGATTCCGCGCCCGCAGCTGGAGGGCGATCATCTGCGCCGCCTCCCGATTGACCTGCAGATAGGCCGCCTCCTGCTCCCGTCCGTGCTCGTACTTGCCGCTGTTGACGTCGATGGAAACCAGCGCCTCCGTCGGCTCGATTACCAGATAGCCGCCGGAGCGCAGCCAGACCTTCCTGTCCAGAAGCTCCTGAATGCGCGTCTCCACGGAGTACAGTTTATAGAGCGGGAGCATCGCGTCCTCGTAGAGACGAACCGGCAGGCCGCTTCCCGAGAAGTGTTCCCGCAGTTCCTGACAGATCTCCGGAAGATCCGTCACGACTTCGTCATATTCCGAGGTATAACTGTTCTCGACGAAGTGGATATATTCCGGTTTCTCCCGGCGCAGGCAGCTATAACAGGTGCGGCTGCCCGCCGTCTCCACGATATGCGACAGCTGCGCCGCCAGCTCACCGGCCTCCGCCAATAGCGGCGTCCAATCTTCCAGCCCGCCGGCGTTGGTGCGCACCGTCAGGCAGCAGCCGTTGTCCTCCGCGATCCGCCTAAGCTCCTCCGACGCCCGGAAGCCGTCCTGTTGTCTGCGGGGGAGCTTCGAGGAGACGCGCACCGGCGCGGCCAAAGCCCTGCCCTGCCCGTGGGCCGCAGCGGGCGACGCCGTCTCAGCCACCGCGTATTTCCCCGCCAGCGACAGTCTGGACGTGACGCCGGCCAGCTTGGTCTTGATGGGCTCCTTGACGATCTGCACCGCCAGCTCGTCCCCGGCTTTCAGTCTGCCGTCCGGCCTGCGGTTGGCGGGCATGGCGTATTTGGCCTCAGATAATGACAGGAATGTCAGATAACCCTGCCCCAGATCCACAAACGCCGCGCCGATATTTTCGGAAATCTTCTGCACCCTGCCGAGATAGATGTCTCCGACGGCGTGGCCGGTCTTTCTGTGCACCTGTGCGGACAGAATCCTGTTGTCCCGCAGCAGCAGCGAGAGCAGTCTGCCGTTAAACTGCAGGATGATAATTTTGCCTTTTTCGGAAGTCATTCGGCAGCCCCCACATCCGACAGCGCGGTCAGACGGCTTCCGTCTTCCCCCGCAGTCTCCGTATAAGTTTCCAGTCTGGTGAGCAGACAGGCCGACAACGGGATGTCGCAGCCTGCATAGTCACAGAACGCCTCCCACACCGCCGCCGGCTTGATATTGCCGCTGCTACCGGCATTCACCAGCATAGAGACGGAGCCGTCCTCCTCCGCCCGCAGCGCGCGGATGCCCGGCTTTAAATCCGTCTGCTGCGGCCCCTTTTTGGTCTCTTTCGTATAGGGAATCGACGGCTGCGCATAAAAAGCCGCCAGCCTGTCCGCCAGATCTTCCACCGGGAAACCGCCCTCTTTCATCCGCAGACGGTAGGAGGCCGCCGCAACGCTGGCCATGGCGTTTCGGGCGTTGTCCGGCAGTACGGTGACGGAGAGGATCTCCACGCCCTCCACCATAACGCCATTCAGCGCCTCTTTGATCTCCCCGGCGGAAGTCATGGAGCAGACTTCGATATCCATGTACTCGCCGTCGCTCTCGACGCCGACGCCCAGCGGCGCCGCGAAGGACATGATCTGGTGGGGGCTGAACCCCTCCGAGTATCTGATATCGATCCCGGCGCGCCGCACCGCTTTCTGAAAGAAGCGCATCATATCCAGATGGCCGATAAACTTCATCGCGCCGTGCTTGGCAAATTTGATTCTCAGTTTCATCGCTCTGTTTCCTGTCCCTATCTTCTTTCTGTTATCTTCTTCCCCATTTCTTTTATGCCCTGTTTGTCCTGCGGGACTGTCTTTTTCCGGGCTTTGCCTGCGCTGCCGGCATTCTAGGCTTCCTGCGCCCCGCCGGGGCAGATGCCTGTACCGAACCGGCTGGCACCGCAGCCTTGGCACTGTTCCCGGCAGTTGGGAGACACCTCTCCCGCCTGCGCCTTTTTCCACTCCCGCAGCAGAAACGGCTTCGTCACGCCGCAGTCTATGAAATCCCATGGGAAAATCTCGTCCTCCGCCCGCTCTCTGGTCGTGTAGAAACCGATATCCAGACCGCATTCCGCAAAGCAGGAAAGCCATACGTCGTTGTGGAAATATTCGCTCCACGAGTCGAACAGACACCCCTTTTCATAGGCTCTGCGGATCACCTGCGACACCCGCCTGTCGCCTCTGGCAAAGACGCCCTCCAAGACGCTTACGTCCGCCTCGTGCCAGTTGTATTTGATGCTTTTCTGGTTGAGCTGCGCCGTGATGCCCTGTCTGGTCAGGTACGCCTTGTCCAGAAACGCTTCTCTGGTGCACATGGGAGCCCACTGAAACGGCGTAAAAGGCTTCGGGATAAAGAACGACGTGCTGACGACGATCTGCACCCTGCCGTTTACCCGCTTTTCCTTGGGCACCGTTTCAAAAAAGGCCGCCGCAATCTTGTTGGACAGTTCCCCGATGCCGCGGATATCTTCCTCCGTCTCCGTGGGAAGCCCCAGCATAAAATACAACTTCACCCTCGTCCAGCCGCCTGCAAACGCTAAGGAAGCGCCTTTTAAAATGACTTCTTCGGTCAATCCCTTGTTGATCACATCCCGCAGCCGCTGGCTGCCCGCCTCCGGCGCAAACGTGAGGCTGCTCTTTTTCACATCCTGCACTTTGCTCATCACGTCCAGCGAAAAAGCGTCTATCCGGAGGGAAGGCAGGGAAATATTGATTTTTCTGCGGCCGCAGTCGTCGATCAGGAAATCCAGCAGGCCGTTTAAGTCGGAATAGTCGCTGGAACTGAGAGAACTCAGCGAGATCTCCTCGTGGCCCGTGTTGGCGAGAAGCGCCGCGGCATACTGTTTCAGCTTCTCCACGCCGCGCTCCCGCACCGGGCGGTAGAGCTGCCCCGCCTGACAGAAACGGCAGCCGCGGATGCAGCCCCGCTGGATCTCCAGCACCACCCGATCCTGCGTCACCTTGATAAAAGGCACCACGGGCTTTAATGGATAGTAAGCCTCCGTCATATCCGTCACCAGCTCCTTGCGGATGCGGTCGGGGAGCTCCTCATACCGCTTCTTCCGCCCGCTGACGGTACCGTCCTCACGGTAGCATTCCTCATAAAACTGCGGCACATAGATGCCCGGTATCTTCGCCGCGCCGCGCAGGAAATCGTGTCTCGTGCCGCCGGCGGCATGGTTCTCCACATACCAGTCGAGCAGCGGGCGGTACTGCGTCTCGCCCTCGCCGATATAGAACAGATCAAAAAATTCCGCGATCGGCTCCGGATTGTAGCAGCAGGGCCCGCCGCCGATCACGATCGGAACGTCCTCGCCCCTCTCCTTGGCCGACAGGGGGATCTGCGCCAGATCCAAGATTTGCAGAATATTCGTGTAACACATTTCGTACTGGATCGTGATGCCCAGAAAATCCATGTCCCTGACGGGCTCCTGCGATTCCAGCGCAAAAAGCGGGATGTGCTTTTCCCGCATCAGCCTGTCCAGATCCACCCACGGCGAGTAGACGCGCTCGCACCACACGTCGTTCCACTCGTTCAGCATACCGTACAAAATCTGGATGCCCAGATGGGACATACCGATCTCATAGACGTCAGGAAAGCACATGGCGAAGCGAACCGCCACGTGCTCCTTGTCCTTCATGACAGAGTTGACCTCGTTCCCGATGTAACGCGCCGGTTTCTCTATCCGCATTAAAATATCGTCATCCAAAGCCAGTTTTCTCATGTGTCTATCATACCCGATCTACCGCGCAAAATCAAGCAGTCCGGCCAGACTGTCCATCATAGCGTTCTCCCCGCCGTCGTACAGATGGAACGTATCTTCCGTGATCATGCCTTGGATTTCGTCCGTCGTATAGCCGCCGACGCTGCCGCCGCCCGTGTCGCAGAGCAGGAAACCGGCGAACAGAAAAACGGCGAGGATCATGCGGTATCGGAACGTTCCCTGCGGGCGCGCCGCTATGCCGCGCTCCTCCGCCTCCGGGTTTTCCTGATATGCCCCGCTCTCTCTCCTGCCGTTTCTGTCATACAGGGGCGGCTGGGTGTCCGTTCCGTAGAGAATCTTTTCCCGCTGCCTGATTTTCAGGCGGTTGCCGTGGTTTTCCTCCCGGATATACCGCGCCAGCGCCAGTTTTTTATTCCGTGAAACTTTTCGTTCTGTCATGTGCCTGCTATACCGTCTCTCGTTCTGTTGGTTTATTGTATGAACGGCACGCAGAAAATAGAAGTGCACGGAGCGCACCCGGCCCTACCGCCGCGCCAGCTCCGCGGTGATCTCCTCCCATGTGATGTTTTTCTCCGCCATCAGCACCATCATGTGATAGAGGAAATCGGAGATCTCGTATTTGACTTCGTTGGCGTTGGGATTCTTGGCGGCGATCACGATCTCCGTCGCCTCCTCGCCCAGCTTCTTCAGGATCTTGTCAATGCCCTTGTCAAACAGATAGTTGGTGTAGGAACCCTCCTTGGGGTGCACCTTTCTGTCCTTGATGACGTCGAAGACCTGCTCGAACACCTTTAACGGATTGGCCTCGTCGTACTCTTTGGACATGATCGTGCGGAAAAAGCACGAGTGGGAACCGGTGTGGCACGCCGCGCCGATCTGGGACACTTTGGCCAGAATCGTGTCCTTGTCGCAGTCTGCCGTCAGGGATTTCACATACTGGTAGTGCCCGCTCGTCTCACCCTTTACCCAGAGTTCCTTCCTGCTCCTGCTGTAATAGGTCATTTTGCCGGTTTTGAGCGTATTACGGTATGCTTCTTCGTTCATATAAGCCACCATCAGCACTTCGTCGGTCTTATAGTCCTGCACCACAACGGTCACATGGCCGTCGGAGTTCAGCTTAAACTCCTCCCACGGAATCGCCGCTTCAAAGGTATTCACCTCTATGCCGTTATTTTGGCACAGTGCCTTGATCGCCGACAGTTCCTTGGCGTTCTCGTTGATGGCATAGCCGGAGATGCCGCAGATATTGTCTTTGGAGAGAAATTCCAGAATCTTATCCAACGACACTTCCGGCACGGATGCGATAAACGGAAGTTGGGAGGACGAGGCAACGCTTTTCAGCTCTTTCTCCCGCACCAGAATCACCGCGTCCACATACTGTTCCAGAAGCGGCATATTGTCCGTAATCTCCGCCGCATGGGAAACGCAGGCGGCGATCCTCTCCCTGCCGAATTTCTTGGAGACTTCCTCCGTGATCGCGATATTTTCCGGCTTGCCGTAGTTTAACGCCGCTTTCCGGCAGCCCGCGTAGATCAGCTTCTTGATGTCCTCCATCCGCTTTACGTTGCCCGCGCCGGTCACGGGGATCTCCGCCTCGCCGCAGATCGCCTTGATGACGTCCAGCGCCTCCTCGTGCTCCGCATCGCCCTCGGACAGATCATAGACGATCAGCTCATCCGCATTGTTGTCGCCGTAAAATTTGGCCAGCGCCGCGGGATTGGTGTCCAGAATCGTCCTGTCGTCAAAGCTCTTTACCGCGTTGCCTTTATACAGATAAATACAGGGGATAAATTTTTTGTAAGCCATCGTATCTGCCTTCCTGTCGTTTCTTTTGTCTACAGTGCGCCCTTGGTGCTGAGCACGCCGTCTATCCGCGCGTCTATGGACACCGCCTCGTCCAGCGCCCTGCCAAACGCCTTGAACATCGCCTCGATCATGTGGTGCGTGTTCACGCCGTCCAGCATTTTCAGGTGCAGGTTCATGCCGGCGCTATAGCTGACCGCATAGAAAAACTCCCGCACCAGCTCCGTCTCCAGACCGCCCACTCTCTCGGCGGGAAACGTGCAGTCAAACGCAAAGTACGGCCTGCCGCACAGATCCACCGCGCACAGGCAGAGCGCGTCGTCCATCGGCAGGATCGAGGAACCGTACCGCCGGATGCCGCCCTTGTCGCCCAGCGCCTCCCGGATGGCATTTCCCAGCACGATGCCGGCATCTTCGACGGTGTGGTGTCCGTCCACGTTCAGATCGCCGTTGACCGTCAGAGTCAAATCAAAAAAGCCGTGTTTGGCAAATCCTTCCAGCATATGATCCAAAAAACCGATGCCCGTCTGTATCCGGCTTTGGCCCGCGCCGTCCAGCGCAAGGCGCAGACGGATGTCCGTCTCCTTAGTCTTCCGTTCGATTTCGGATGTCCTTTCCATAAGTCCGCCTCTCCTTTCGTCTCATGCCTCATGCGCTTATCGCTCAAATCTAACCTTAATGGAATTGGCGTGCGCCGTCAAGCCTTCCCGCCTTGCAAAGAGTTCAATATCTTCATGGGCTTTCTCAAGGGCTTCCCGTGAATAGGAAATAATGCTCGTCTTCTTCATGAAGTCGTCCACGTTCAGCGGTGAGAAAAACCGCGCCGTTCCGTTGGTCGGCAGAATGTGGTTGGGCCCCGCATAATAGTCTCCCAAAGGCTCGGAGGAATATTCCCCGAGAAAGATCGCGCCGGCGTTGCGGATTTTGGTCATCACCGCGTAGGGATCTTTCGTCAGGATTTCCAAGTGCTCCGAGGCGATGGCATTGGCCGCCTCCACCGCGTCGTCCAGAGAATCCGCCAGCAGGATGTAGCCGTACTGCTCCAGCGATTTGCGGATAATGTCCGCGCGGGAGAGCTCTGTGAGGAATCCGTCGATCTGCCGCTCCACTTCCGCGGCCAGCCCCGGATCTGTGGTGATCAGAATCGCGCTGGCGAGCTCGTCATGCTCCGCCTGCGACAACAGATCCGCTGCCACATAGCGCGGATTCGCCGTCTCGTCGGCGATCACCAGAATCTCGCTGGGGCCTGCGATGGAATCGATGCTGACATAGCCGAAGCAGGCTTTCTTGGCAAGAGCCACAAAAATATTGCCGGGCCCCGTGATCTTATCCACCCGCGGAATGCTCTCCGTGCCGAAAGCCATCGCCGCGATCGCCTGTGCGCCGCCCACCTTGTAGATCTCGTCCACACCGGCGATCCGCGCCGCAACGAGCGTACCTTCATTGACCGTTCCGTCCGCACCCGCCGGCGTCGCCGCAATCACCTTGCCGACGCCCGCCACCTTTGCGGGGATCACATTCATCAGCAGGCTGCTGGGATAGGCCGCTTTGCCGCCGGGCACATAGACGCCGGAAACCTCGATCGGCAGGATGCGCTGCCCCAGAATGGAGCCGTCGTCTCTCGTCTCGATCCAGCTATTGCGAAGCTGCCTGCGGTGGAAATCCTCGATATTGGCGGCGG
Source organism: uncultured Lachnospiraceae bacterium (assembly GCA_947630025.1). GTDB lineage: Bacteria > Bacillota > Clostridia > Lachnospirales > Lachnospiraceae > UBA3282. The sequence continues at coordinate 35,238 of CANRFZ010000006.1, read as the reverse complement.
CCCTCCTCAGAACCTCCACGAAATCTTTGTCCGCCGCCGCAAACGCCCGGTCGATCTCCTCCTCGGTGACGCGCACCGTATCCGCCGTAACGTTCCATTTATCAAATTTTCTCGTGTAGTCGAACACCGCGCCGTCGCCGCTTCGTCTGACGTCCGCCACGATCTGCGCCACCGTATCTTCATACTGCGTATAATTGTTGGGACTCCGCTTTAACAAATCTTTCAGCAGATCCGCCTTACTCTGTTCGTTGAGCCGTACCGTTTTCATCGATGTTGTCCTCTCCTGTCCGGTTAGTCTGTGCCGCCTCCGCGTGCCTGCATACGTGCCTGTGCGCCTGCCAGTTCCCGCGCGTCACTTCACGCCGTAATTCAGCTTTACGGTGATGGACGCGGTTTTAAAACGGGAACTGGTATCGAACGCGCCGCCATAACTGTACTCGGAGCTGGTGTTCTGCGCCGTGATCTGGAAGACGCCCAGATTGGCATTCAGCAGCTCGCCCAGTGTCGCGCCCGTTCCCTCCGCCATGATATCGATCCGCTGCTTGGCGTTCTGTGTGGCTTCGTCCACGAGCTGCAGCTTCAGCTCATCCAGTTTGGTATAGAAATACTCCGGTTCGTAGGAAGTAAACTCCACGTTGGATTCAATGAGCTGCGTGACGTCGCGGGATATGGCGTCCACCTTGTCCACATCGCCGGATGTGATGGTGATCTGCTGATACAGATCGTACCCCTCCACATAGCTGTTGATCTCATAGCCGCCGTCGTTATATTCCGTGTGCCATCTCGGGGAAATGCTGACGGAGCCGAAAGTCATCTCCTCCTCCGTCACGCCGTTGTCCAAGAGATATTTCCTGACCGATTCGCTATCCTGTGCCAGCTTCTTGTAAGCCGCCTGCGCCGTCACGTCAAAGGCGGTGTAGCTGCCGCGCCATACGATCAGATCCGATTCAAAATCGCAGCTCGCGGAGCCGGTAGCCGTAAGGCCGCCGCCCACCGACTGCTTGTATTCCACTAAGCGGCCGGATAGGATCAGCACGCAGAGAATAGCGCAGATTCCGGCAATCAGCGCAATCACGATGCCTTTCCACTCGCCGATGCCGCCCTGCTTCTTCCGCGGATGTTCCTCCTGTACCGTCCGATTTTGCATTGTCGTAGTTTCGTTATTTTCCATATTTTCCATAAATTCCTCCGTTTTTATTTTCTTTAAGCCCCGCTCTGCGACTTCTTTTCTCATGGTGCGTACAGTTCTCTCCGGTTCACAGGCTTTACAGATTCTCCTTTAACTTTGTAATGAGCCGCTTGATCCGCTCCGGTTCCATCTGCATACTGACCTGATTGACGATCATGCGCGCCGATAGCGGACAGATCTCCTCCAGCACCTCCAGCCCGTTCTCCCGCAGGGTGGAGCCCGTCTCCACGATATCCACGATCACGTCCGCAAGCTGCACGATGGGCGCCAGCTCCACGGAGCCGTTCAGCTTGATAATGTCTACGGTCTGGTGCTTTTTGTTGTAAAAATAGTCTTTGGCGATCCTAGGATATTTGCTGGCCACCCGTATCATCTCGTGGTGCTTTAACAGTTCCTCCGCGCTCTTTGGCCCGCAGACGCACATCCTGCACTTGCCGTAGCCTAAGTCGAGCACTTCATAGACACGGCGGTTTTCCTCCAGAATCGTGTCCTTGCCGACCACGCCGATATCCGCCGCGCCGTACTCCACGTACGTCGGCACATCCGGCCCTTTTGCAAGGAAAAATTTCAGTTTCAGTTCTTCGTTGACAAAGATCAGCCTGCGGGAGTCCTTGTCTTTCATCTCCTCACAGGTGATGCCGATCTTTTCAAATAGCTCCATCGTCTTACTGGCCAGCCGCCCTTTTCCCAGTGCAAATGTCAAATATCTGTTCTCACTCATCTTTAACCTCATTCTGGAGCGCTTGCGCGACAGGGCGACGCGAATCTCAAATTCGCGTCTGCCATCATGGGAATTTGTGACGCTCCGGCACAAATTCCCGTGTGAAAAATCAGCACATCAGTGTGATTTTTCACACTATCCTCATTCTGGAGCGCTTGCATCTCCATCCGTCTTACTCTTTCCGTTCTGTCCGCTTGGGAAGCAGCTCCGCCCGCTTGCCCGCCGCCCGAAGCTGCCTGGCTTCTTTCAGCATCTCGTCGAAATCTTTTTCTGTGTAATAGAGCTTTACGACCGTTTCATCATAGGGGATTTCCAAGCGCTGCCGCCCCATCGCCGCCAGCAGATCGTCCACAACGATCATAAAGCCGATCGCCGGGGCATCCTTGCCAAACTGTTTCAGCAGATTGTCATATCTGCCGCCCTTGACGATGGCGTCGCCGACGCCATAGGTATATCCCTTGAAAATGATGCCTGTATAGTAATTATATTTGCTCAGCATTCCCAAATCAAACGAAACATATTTTTCCACACCGTACGCGCACAACGCTTCGTAGACTTTTTCCAGACGGTCTACCGCCTTCTTCGAGCGTCCGTTGGACACGGCTGCCCGGGCGTCTTTCAGGATGGCCGCCGTGCCGGACAGTTCGCTGACTTTCAGCAGAAGCTCGCGGTTCTCTCGGGAAACACCCGCGTCCGTCAGCAGTTCCTCCGCGCCGAAACCGTTTTTGCCGGAGATATAACTGCGCAGCTTAAGTTCCGTGTCCTCGTCCAGCCCCGCCTCCGCGCAGATGCCTTTGAAATAAGCCAGATTTCCTATGCTGATCTGGAAGTCCGCCAGCCCCGCGTGGCACAACGCCTCTATCGTCATGGCGATCATCTCGGCGTCCGCCTGCACGGAATCGTCGCCGATCAGCTCGGCGCCCATCTGCGTGACCTCTTTCAGCTTACCCTGCAGCTCGGAAGTGTTGGTGAAGGTGTTGCCCTGATAACAGAACCGGATCGGAACGTCCTCATCCATATAATATTTGGCCGCGCAGCGAGCGATGGACGGCGTAAAATCCGGCCTCAGCACCAGCGTGTTTCCCTCTTTGTCAAAGAATTTGTAGAGTTCCTTGGACGGCGTAGTGCCTACTTCCTTAGAAAAAACGTCAAAAAATTCAAAGGTCGGCGTCTGGATGTCACGGTAGCCGTAGGACGCGATTCTGTCGTGAAGAAGCTGCTCCACAACGGTCTTTTTCGCCTTTTCGTCGCCGTAGATATCCCGGACTCCCTCCGGCGTATGTACCAGTTTTGTGCTCATAGATTGACTCCCTTATTCTGTAGGTTTCTGTTCTTTTATAAATAATATTATAACTGTAAATGTCTGTCATGGATGACGATAAGTGCCTGCCATTGATTTCTTGTATTGATTTCTTGTATTGATTTCTTGTATTGATTTTAATATTGATTGATGCACTGGTTTACGCATGGCGCTTTTGCAAATTAAAGTGTTAATTCGCTGCCATGCTAATATGCTGAAACATTTACACTATATCCTATTCTTTCCGTCCTGTCAACTTTCTTTTCTTTTTTCCCGAGACTTTCCTTTTCTTTCCACTTTCCTTTGTACGGCTTCTTCTTTTTCTCAGGCTTTCGCTGGCTTGCAGGCGCTCGGCAGTTCTGCCTCTTACGTCAATCCGTCCGGTCGTTTAAGTCCTGCTGCAGCATATCCAGATAAGGCACCAGAATCCCATGCTTTTTCGGCAGAATATAGGCCGGGTTCAGTTCCTCGTAGCGGAAGCTCTTGCGGCCGCCCTCTTTGGCCCTGTCCCAGAAGAACCGCAGCATTTCGTAGGGCAGATAATAGAAAATGTCCTTGTGGGAGTAATAGATCAGGAAAAAGGCGACGCCCCGCTGCAGTTCAAACTGCCTCATAAACTCCACCTGATGTTCATGGATATTCTGAAGGCTGAACGTGTCCACGGCGCACTCCTTGGCGTCGAAGCAGACCGGAATGCCCTGCACCACGCCGATATAGTCCACCGTACTTTTCTGGTCGAAATAGGCCAGCGTAATGTGCCGGCTTTCCTTGTCGATATTGATCGGCGTGATCGGCGTCGGTATTTTCTGGATCAGCGCGAGGCCGTTTTCCAGATATTTTTCGTTGGTTCTGTTGATCAGATCCTCCAGCGTGGAACCGCGCAGCCCGCGAGAATTCCAAGTCGCCATAAACCTATTCCTCCCCCACCAGACGGAACAGTTTCGGCATGGGAGCCGTAAACGTCCGCCCGCTTATATCACCGAAATCGTCCGCCAGCGCCGGAAACGTAATCCTAGAGGCGTGGAGAAGCTGCGCCTGCACATGATATTTTCTGCGGTAGATCTCATTCCATTCCGGATCGCCGTACTTGGGATCGCCCAGCACGGGATGGCCGATACTCTGCAGATGCGCCCGGATCTGGTGCGTTCTGCCGGTAAAAAGCTCTGCCTCCAATAACGTCTTATCCCGCTCTGCCTTAAGCGGCTGATAACCGGTCTTAATATAGGCCGCCCTGACTTCTTCCGGCCCTGCGGAAACCGGCGGCTCGGCGGATATGCGCACCCTATTGCGCGCCTCGTCTTTGATCAGATACCCTTCGATCTGCTGCTCTTTATCGACGATTCCCTTGACATATAGCAGATAGTATTTGTGAAGGGTTCTGTTTTTTAACAACTCGCCCAGAAGCCTCGCGCCCTTCAGCGTCTTGGCGCACAGGACGATACCGCTGGTATTGCGGTCGAGCCGGTTGCACACGGAGGGTTTATAATAGGCGATATCTTCATAGGTGACAGCATTGGTGGCGAGCAGATAGCCCCGCAGCCACTCGTTCAGGGAGAGATCCGACGGCGACGCCTTCTGGGAGAGGACGCCTGCGGGTTTGTCAACCAGCATAAGGTGTTCATTTTCATACAGGATTTCCACGCCCTTGATCTGCTCGTAGACCGCCACATAATCGCGCCGCAGATCGCGCACGATCACCCGTCTGGCCGCGTTCCGTGTGTCTGCCGCACCGCCGTTCTGTCCGGCAGCCTGACGACCGCCTCTACTGCCGTCCGTCTTTTCGTCATGCCCGAACCGCTTCCCGGTGAATTTCTCCAGCGTCTCGTCGGAAAAATAGATCGCCACCACATCGCCGCAGGCCAGCCGCTCGCCGCCGCCGGCTTTTTTGTCGTTGAGCATGATATTCTTTTTGCGCAGCATCTTGTAGAGAAATCCGTTATCGGCGTTGGGCAGGATTCTGTGCAGATATTTGTCAAACCGCTGTCCCTCGTCCTTATCCGTGATCGTCGTCTGATACATGATTCCCTTTCCCGGCCCGGCGGCCTAAATCGATACCGAATGCAGCATACGGATGATGTCCTCCTCTTTCTCATGAGGCGGCGCATCCGCTTCTTTTAACTGACTTAGTCGGTCAATATACTTTTGATCCTGAGAGAACATCTGAACCTTTACCTTTTTGATCCCCTCCTGCGCCAGCAGCCGCTCCAGATGCTCTATGACGCTATTGCAGGCGCATTTGGGATCTTCCGTGATGCCGCAGAGGACGTCGCCCTTTAACGCCATATGGCTGACGGCATAATTCTTCTGATAAGAGGTAAAGTAAAGGTCATAAAAAGCGGTCAGCGTTCCGTCGAAGGCGGCCAGCTTTTCGTGCAGTGCCTCACTGCAGCCGGAGGCCCTGAGAAAAAGGATAAAGTTCACCATGCTCTTGCAGGCGGGCAGGCAGCCCAGCACCGCCACGACGGTCAGCAGGTTTCGGTTGGTGCCTGTGGTGACATATCCCGCCACATACAACCCGATGCTGACCGCAAAGTAGAGCGCCGTCCGCACCGCCGTCACCGCCTTATGATTCCTGATATATCCGTAATTTCCTTTTTTAATGATGGGCGATTTCAAAGTAGTCTCCTTCCTATGATCTCCCGATTTCTTCTAAGTTCTTCTAAGTTCTTCTAAGTTCTTCTGAGTTCTTCTCAGCACTCCTAAGTTTTCCTAATTTCTCTCGTATTTCCCTGCCTGTACCGCCTATCAGCACCGCCGCCATACCCGCATATGGCATCCATCGCGCCGGACAGCAGATTCGGGATGCCCTGCGTGGCCGCGTACAACGCTATCATCGGCATCCCGCAGACCGACACGGCGCGGCCCCGGATACAGTCGTCGATGGCCTTGCCGACAACGCGCCGGGGACTGACGAGAGTGAGCCGCTTGAGACGCCCCATCTGCGCCCTGTCCGTGTAGGCGCGGTCGAGAAATGGCGTGTCTACCGGCCCCGGACATACGGTGGTCACGGTGATGCCCCGCTCTTTTAATTCCCTGCCAAGCGCCCTGCCGAACGAGTAGACATATGCTTTGGAGGCCGCGTATACCGCAAAGTGCTTCTGGGGTACAAAGGCCGCGCCGGAGGCAAACTGCACTATCCGGCTTCCCCTGCGCATATAGGGCAGGCAGATGCCGGTCAGCCTCGTCAGCGCCTCCGCATTGAGGCGCACCGTCCGTCCGGCGTCCTCCTCCGGCTGCGCCGCAAACGCGCCGTAGCTGCCGGCTCCGGCACAGTTGACTAACAACGTGATCTTCGCACCGCTTAAGGCGAGCACTTCCCGAAAACGCGCAAGCTCCCTGTCGTCCGTCAGGTCGATGGCGACCACGCGGGTTTTGGTCTTCATCGTGCGCGCCAACTCCTCCATGGGCGCACATCTGCGCGCCAGAAGCCATATCTCGTCCGTCCGGCACAGTCTGCCGTCGATCTGCTCCGCGAAGGCGTACCCCATGCCGGAGGATGCGCCGGTAATAACTGCTATCTTCATCGCTGCCTCTCCGTTCTGTTGTTTTTCCTGTGACCTGCTCTGTTTCTGCCGCCGGAGGTTTTCGCAGGGCGGATCAGGCACTTGCCGCCGAAGCCGATCAGATCCTCCCTGCCCGCCTGCATCAGCGCTTCCCGCACCAGTTCGTAGTTCCTCGGATCACGGTACTGGATCAGCGCCCGCTGCATCGCCTTTTCATGGGGATTGCGGCAGACATAGACCTTCCTGCCGGTGCGCGGATCGATGCCGGTATAATACATGACCGTGGAGACCGTGGACGGCGTCGGATAGAAATCCTGCACCTGTTCCGGCATATAGCCCAGATCCCGCAGATACTCCGCCAGCTCCACCGCTTCTTTCAGCGAGGAGCCGGGATGCGAGGACATCAGGTACGGCACCAGAAACTGCTTTTTGCCAAGCTGCTTATTGATGGCGTCATATTTTTTTACGAAACGCTCGTACACCTGACGTTTCGGCTTCCCCATCAGGGCAAGCACGTTGTCGCAGATGTGCTCCGGCGCCACTTTGAGCTGCCCGCTGACATGATACGCCGCCAGCTCCCGGAAAAAGGTGTCGTCCGCATCCGCCAGCAGATAGTCGAATCGAAGCCCGGAGCGGATAAAGACCTTCTTGACGCCGGGCAGCGCCCGCAGCTTGCGCAGCAGCGACAGATAATCGGTGTGGTCGGCCCGCAGGTTTGGACACGGCTTCGGGAAAAGGCACTGCCTGTCCCGGCAGACGCCCTGCGTCATCTGTTTCTCACAGGCGGGATGCCGGAAATTGGCCGTAGGCCCGCCCACATCATGAATATAGCCCTTGAAGTCCGGCTCCTTCGTCATGGCCGCCGCCTCCCGCAGCAGCGATTCATGGCTTCTGGCCTGCACGATGCGCCCCTGATGAAAGGTCAGCGCGCAGAAGCTGCAGCCGCCGAAACATCCCCTGCTGCTGACAAGCGAAAACCGGATTTCCTCCACCGCGGGTACGCCTCCTTCCCGCTCGTAAGAGGGATGATACGTCCGCATATAGGGCAGTTCGTAGATATCGTCCATCTCCAGCGTCGTCAGCGGCTTCGCGGGCGGATTCTGTACCACATACAGATTCTCCGCATAGGGCTCTATCAGTGTCCTGCCGTTAAAGGGATCGGTATTTTCATACTGTATGCGGAAGCTCCGGGCATAGCGGGCGGGATTCTTTTTCATCTCCTCATAGGAAGGCAGCAGCTCGCCGTCGTAGACATCCGCGGCAGTGTTCGTCTTATAAACGGTTCCGGCCACGAAGGTGATATCTTTGACCGCGATGCCGCTGTCCAGCGCCTCGGCGATCTCCACGATGGCCTTTTCTCCCATGCCGTAGGAAATCAGATCGGCTTGGCTGTCCAGCAGCACCGAACGTCTGAAACTGTCCGACCAGTAATCGTAATGCGCCATCCTGCGCAGGCTGGCCTCGATCCCGCCGAGGATCACCGGCACGTCGCTGTACGCCTGCCGGATCAGATTGCCGTAGACCACAGAGGCGCGGTCGGGCCTTCTGCCCGTCCTGCCGCCGGGCGTATAGGCGTCCTCCCGGCGTCTTCTGCCCGACACATAGTAATGGTTTACCATGGAATCCATATTGCCGGCGGAGACAAGGAACGCCAGCCGGGGCCTTCCCAGCGCCATGACGCTACGCTTATCCCTCCAGTCCGGCTGGGAGATGATCCCCACACGGTAGCCGTGGGCTTCCAGCACGCGGCTGATGATGGCGTGGCCGAACGAAGGATGATCCACATAGGCGTCTCCGATGACATAGACAAAGTCAAGCTGCCCGATGCCGCGCGCCGCCATATCCTCCTTAGAGACCGGCAAGAATCCCATCGTCTATCAACTCCTTAAACTCATAGGTATAGTAATCGGACAGGCGCTTTTTCTCCTCGTCCTGATGCTCGGAATATTTGTCGTACACCGCGCACACCCGCATCCCGGCGGCTTTGCCCGCCTGAATCCCCGGAATGATGTCTTCAAACACAAGACAGTTGGCCGGGGCGACGTCCAGCGCTTCGGCCACGGCCAGATAGACGTCCGGCGCGGGTTTGCCCTTGGACACGTCGCAGCCCGTCATGATGCAGTCAAAATAGCGACCCAGCCCCTGCGCGTTGATAAAACTCTCCGCCAGTTCTCTGGAATTGCTGGTGGCGATTCCCAGCTTGACGCCGTTTCCTCTGCAGTAGTCCAACAATTCGCGCACGCCGTCCTTGAGCGGCACTTCGCGGGCATACTTGTCATAGGCCATCCGGTTCCAGTCCGCCTTGATCGTGTCCAGCCCGTCTTCCAGCGCGAACCGCTCCTTAAAATAGACGGCGGTCTCGCTGAAGCTCATGCCCTCGATGCAGGACTGGAGATTCTCCGGCAGCGCGATGCCGAACCTGCCCAGATATTCTATGTCGATGGCCCTCCACATCCACATGGAATCCGCCATGGAACCGTCCAAATCAAAAATGACTGCCTCCAGCATTTCGTCTGTCTCCCTTCCGCCCGGTTCGGCAATACCGTTCTCCTCATTTCTCATAAAAAGCGCCTCTCCGGAATATACAATATACATAAGCAGCGGCGCAGGCGGCAAGGCTTTCCGCCGGCGTCCGATATCCGGCAAAGGAGAGGCGTATGCGGCAGCTTCACAAGATAAGCCCCTATCTGTATACCGCCCTGTTTCTGTACCTGACCGCGCTGTTATTGCGCTATCCCGCGGTATCGCTGGAATACGCCTACACCGGACTGCATCTGTGGCTGACTAAGATGGTGCCGACGCTGCTTCCGTTTATGATCCTGTCCGGCATCATGATCCGCATGAACCTGACGGAGCGCTTCGCCGCCCTGCTCCACCCGCTGCTGCACAGACTGTACGGCACCTCCGCCAACGGCGCCTATGTGATGATGATAGGGTTTCTGTGCGGCTTCCCCATGGGTGCGCGGACGGTGGCCGAACTGTACCGCGCAGGCCGTCTGTCCGCGGACGAAAGCCGCAGGCTTCTGTATTTCTGCAACAATATCGGCCCGATCTATTTTCTGGGCTATGTGGTGCCGACGCTGGGCATCGCCAAGCCCGCCGTGCCGTTTCTGATCATGTACGGCCTGCCGCTTCTCTACGGCCTGCTCCTGTTCCGCCTGCCGCATCCGGCATCGCGCCGTCTAGGAATCCGGAACAGGAAAACACCGCGCGTCCTGCCGTCAGCCGCAGAACCGCTCCGGCAGGAAGAAAACGCTCCCTCAGCCGCTTCCCAAACCGCCGCCCTGTCCCTTCCGGCGGCCATAGATGCCTCCGTTAAATCAGGGCTCATCGGCATCGCCGGACTGGGCGGCTATATGATTTTTTTTAATCTGCTCAACATCGCCTTTTATCCCTTTCGGAACGCGCCCGCGGATCTGCTGCGCCTGTACCGCTGCGTGCTGGAGATTACCGGTGGTATTGACTATTCCGGTCAGTCACTTTTTTATCCGATCCTGATCCTGCTTCCGTTCGGCGGCTTCTCCTGTATCGTACAGACCTACAGTATGATCGCCGACACGGATCTGCCGTTAAAACCCTACATTCTGCATAAGATCGCACAATCACTGCTCACCGCGCTGTGTTACTTCCTCTGTCATCTCCTGACGCCCTGCGGGTAATCACCGGTCAAAATCCTGCCGCCCGCGCCGGACGGACTTCTTCCGCCGCCTGCGCCTCCGTTTCCTGCCGCCCAGTATCAGCGTCAGCGAGAGCACCATGGCCGCCAGCAGCAGCACGCAGAGCAGGCTCACCGTCAGAAACCCGGTGAGGGACGGCTGCCCGTCCGCGGGTTCCCCTGCCGTCTCCGCGGTGACATCATGCACCGTGATGCCGTCTTGGACGGTTGCGCCGCCATCCGGCAGAAACGTCTCTCCATCCGCCACATCTCCGGAGAGACTCTCCACCGCTTCCATAGCCGCCAGCTCCTCCTCGGTCTTGTAGTCCATGGAGGGCAGCGACACCATGTTGCTGGCAGTGTAGAGATCGTAGCCGTTGTAGGCGTTTACGACGATCTGCGGCAGCACGCGGGGCGGCACCTGCATGACGAAACGGATCGTGTCCGACGACGCATCCGGCCACGGCTGCAGCTCGCTGAAATGCGCGCCGTTGTCGTAACTGTAAGTATAGTAAAGCATCCCGCTGTCGTAGTCGGCAGCCGACAATTCCACCGTGATTTCACCGTTTTCCGTATTCTGCTCCGTCACATCGATTATGCAGACGTCAGGCTCCGAACGATCCGGCGACACCGCCGTCGTCGGAACGGCGACTTCCTCTTTCAGCCAGCCGCTGTAATCTACGCCCAGCGTTTCCGAGCGCAGGCCGAAATATTTCGCCGCGGCGGTGGCATCCAGAATGCCGAACGCCCTAAGTTTTTCGTCATGGTCATAGAACGGCTGGTCGTGAGCCTGGTCCAGATGGCAGTGCTCGATCAGGACGCAGGGCACGCTTCTCTCCACGGAGTGCCGCAGGATGCCGTAATAGTCCGTGCCTTTGTCATTCAGTCTGGTCTTGATGCCGCGGGAAAAAAGGCCCATCTCCTGCAGCATACCGATCTCGATGGAGGCGAAACCATACCCCTTGCTATAGTTCTCGCCGAAGGCGGACACCCAGCATTCCGCGCCGAAAAGCGTATGCTGCTCCGACATATTGAAATGCAGGCAGAACAGGAAGTCGGCGTCCACGCTCTCGGCGTATGCGCACCGCTCGTCCAGCGACAGATCCTCGTCGCCGGTTCTGGTCAGATAGACGGTGACGCCTTCGTACTTTTCCAGTTCTTCTTTCATGGCCTCCGCCACGGCCAGCGTCATATCCTTTTCGGTGTAGTCTTCGTACTCCGCGCCCAGATTCTCCCCGCCGTGGCCGGGATCGATGACGATCACCACCGGGGTATCTTCCGCGCCGTAGGGCATCTTTTGCGCGGCAGCGTCCGTCTCGGCCGCATGGGAGATGCCGCACGCAGGGCCGCTTAGAAACAGGGCGGCGCCCAGTATAGCCGCGAGATACCGTTTTCCGTGGAAACCGAATTTCATCTTCATCCTCATTCCGCACAATCCGCATGATTTTCACCTCACGCGGTCTTTCTCATGATATAAACAAGCCGGCTTACGCAAACCGGCTTGTCATCTGCTCGTTGTAATATTATGTAATTTCCGTAACCGCACGCCTGCGCGCGGGATCGGTCACATCAGATCCAGTTCGGACGCTTCGCCTTCGCCCTCCGCCTCCCGGAGCATCTGTTCCACCTGTGCCGGACGCAGCTCCGCGCGGTTTGCCTTGACGGTTTCGTTGTACTGATTGATCGTATTGTAGAAGCTCTCGTAATGCTCGGTCGTAGTCGCCAGCGTCGCCGTCATCGCGTTTTCGAGATTCGCCAGCATATCGTCCAGATACTGCATGGCGGACGTCCTGATATCGTTGGCCTCGATCGTGGCGGTATTCAGGATATCCTGCGCCTGCATCGTCGCCATCCGAACCACCTCATTGGCCTGCGCATAAGCCTGCTGCATGATCTCGTGTTCGTTGATCAGCTCGGTCGTCTGCGCCGTGGCGTCTTGGATCAGCGCCTCCGCTTTGGCCCGCGCGTCGTTCAGAATCGCTTCCTTGTTCGTGATGATCTTCTGATAACGCTTGATCTCATCGGGCGTCTTCATGCGAAGTTCCCGCAGCAATTCGTCGATTTCTTCCTTGTTGACGATGATGTTTGTCTTGGACAACGGCTGGTACTTGCACCCGTCCACATAATCTTCGATTTCGTCGATCAACTGTTCGATTCTACTGCTCATCTCTGCTCCTATCTCTGATATCCGTATTTTTCATAGATCCGCCCGGCGACAAAATCGGGCACGCACTGTGAAATATCCCCATTGAAGCTGGCGATCTCCTTCACCGTCGAGGAGCTTAGATACGCATACTCCAGACTGGTCGCCAGAAACATCGTGTCCAGATCCCCGCCGGAAAACTTCCTGTTGGTCTGGGCGATCTGCAGCTCATATTCAAAATCAGTGATCGCCCGAAGCCCTCTGATCGCCACGCGGACGTTCTTTTCCCGCGCATAATCGATCAGCAGGCCGCTGAAAGAATCAATTTTGACATTGGGGAGATCCTTCGTCGCCTCCTCTAACATCTTAACACGTTCTTCCACAGAAAACAATGGACTCTTTACTTTATTATTCAAAACGCTCACTGTCAACTCGTCAAAAATCTCCGCCGCACGCCTGATAATGTCCAGATGTCCGTAGGTGACGGGATCAAAACTGCCCGGATAAATCGCTGCATTCATGCCTAAAATATGCCTTTCCTGTTTTTTGCCGTTTTTCCTATCATAAATCACTTTGGCCGAAATGTCTCTCATTTTTTTCTTTTTGTCTAAAATAATGCGTATTCGACGCTCAGCCGTCCTGCGCCCTGCGGCAGAAAAGATGTCGGTTGGTCTTGTACCGCTTCTCCTTCACCACGGCAAAAGCCGGGCTGCCCAGAGCCGACAGGTCTCCGTTTAACGACGCCTCCACAACGATCAGCGTGTCCTCTGTGACATAGGGCATCTCCCCTAGGACAGAGAGAATCTGGCTCTCATAGCCCCGGTCATAGGGCGGGTCCATAAAAATAATGTCCGCCGCTTTTTCATGGATCTCCGAAAGGGCCGCTGCCGCGTCGCGCCTTAATACCGTCGCGCGATCAAGAAAACCTGTGAAGCGGAGATTTTCCGTGATGCAGGCGAGGGCGTTTCTGTTGTTCTCCACGAAATAAGCGTGCCGCGCCCCGCGGCTCAGCGCTTCGATGCCGATGCCGCCGCTGCCGCTGAAAAGGTCGAGAAACACCGCTCCCGGCAGATCCGGCTGCAGCATATTGAACAACGTCTCCTTGATTCGGTCCGTGGTGGGCCTCGTATCCATGCCTTCCGGCGTCTTTAACCGCAGGCTCTTGGCCGTTCCCGCTATCACTCTCATCGCTTGCTTCCTTTTTCGTCTCCTGCGCCGCTATGCCCTGACCTTGACGCCCTTGCCGTCGCGGTGGCCCAGTTTCAGCTTGTTGAGTTCCAGCAGCCTGCCGTTGTACTCGATCGTATGCTCTACCGCGTTCTGCGTGTAGTAGACCGCCTCCACGCAGTCCTTGGCGCCCAGCTTCATGCCCCGCACGCCGACGGCGCCTTTCTTTTTCTCCGGAATCTCCTCCACGGCAAACCGCAGGAAATACCCGTCGGCGGTCTGCAGGACGATATTCCGCTGCTCTTTCAGCGTCTCCACGCTGACGACTTCATCGCCGTCCTGCAGCTTGGTGGCCGCGACGGTGCGCTTCGCCACATCAAACTCGCCGCCGTCCACCACTTTCAGCATCGCCTGTCTGGTGGCAAAGAGTACCCGGTACAGGTTTAAGTCGCTCTGGCTGGCCGCATAGACAATGCTCTCTCTGGCGGAATCGTAATTGCTGATATTGTCCACCGGCACGCCCTTGTCGCGCAGCCTGCCCATCGGCAGATCCATGACTTTCAGCGTGTGGAGCTGGCCGGTGTTGGTAAACAGGCAGACCTTTCCCGTATTTTTGCAGACGAAGGCGTATTTGTTCTCACCGTCCGCCGCCTCCCGGTTGCGCTCGTAGGTGGCGACGTCTATCGTCTTGGCGTAGCCGAACCGATCCATCAGGAAGACGATATCCGTCTCCTCGATCTTCTTTTCCACATAGACGGCCTCGCTCTCCGTCGTGATCTGCGTCCTGCGGGGGCGCTTGTACTGTTCCCTGATCTCGTCCAGCTCGTTGATGATCACCTGCGCCATGGCGTCCTTTCTGGCCAGAATATCCTCATAGCGGTAAATATTCGCCATGGTCTCCTCGTGCTCGTTGATTAACGCCTCGATCTCCAGACCGATCAGCTTATACAGGCGCATATCCAGAATGGCGTTGGCCTGCTTCTCGGTGAACAGAAGCTGCGCCGCCATGATCTTGGACTCCTTGGACTTAAAGCGGATGCCGTCGATCCTGCCCTCCACCAGACAGGCTTTCGCCATCGCCCTGTCCTTGGAGCCGCGCAGTATCTCTATAATCAGGTCAATGACGTTGCAGGCTTTGATCAGTCCCTCCTGAATCTCCCTGCGCTCCATCTCCTTTTCCAGCAGATTCTTATATTTCCGAGACGCCACCTCATACTGGAACTTCACGCACTCCTGTATGATCTGCTTTAACCCCATCGTCTCCGGCCTGCCGTCCACGATGGCCAGCATATTGACGCCGAAAGTGTCCTCCAGACGGGTTTTCTTGTAGAGCATATTTTTAAAATTCTCCACATCCGCGTCCTTGCGGAGCTCGATGACGATGCGGATGCCCTCTTTGGAGGACTGGTTCGTGATATCCACGATGTCCTGCGTCTTCTTCGTCTCCGCGAGGGCCGCCACGTCCAGCAGGAACTTGCCGATATTGGCGCCGATCATCGGATAGGGGATCTCGGTGATCACCAGATTGGTTCTGCCGCCCTTGGCTTTCTCGATTTCCACCTTGCCGCGGATCTTGATCTTGCCCGTGCCCGTCTCGTAGATTTCCAATAGCTCGTCTTCGTTGATCACGATGCCGCCGGTGGGAAAATCGGGCCCTTTCACATAGCGCATCAGCTCCCGCGTCGTAATGTTTTCGTCCAGCATATAGGCTTTGACGGCGTCGATGACTTCCGCCAGATTGTGGGGCGGCGTGCTGGTAGCCATACCCACCGCGATGCCTTCCGAGCCGTTGACGAGCAGATTCGGGATTTTGACCGGCAGGACGCTTGGCTCCCGCTCCGTCTCGTCGAAGTTGGGGACGAAATCCACCACATCCTTGTCCAGATCGGCCAGAAAAGCCTCCTGCGTGATTTTTTCCAGTCTGGCCTCGGTATAACGCATCGCCGCGGCGCCGTCGCCCTCGATATTGCCGAAGTTGCCGTGGCCGTCGATGAGCGGCAGCCCTTTCTTGAAATCCTGCGCCATCACGACCAGCGCCTCATAGATGGAACTGTCGCCGTGGGGATGGTATTTACCCATCGTATCGCCCACGATACGCGCCGATTTCCGATAGGGCCTGTCGTAGCGGATTCCCAGCTCGTGCATATCGTAGAGGGTTCTGCGCTGCACCGGCTTTAAGCCGTCGCGCACATCGGGAAGCGCTCTGGCGATAATGACGCTCATCGCATAGTCGATAAAGGATTTCTGCATCACCTCGGAATATTCGGTTTTGATGATCCTGTCTTCTGTTGCTGCCATTTATCCTGTGAATCCTCCGTTTCAGATATCCAGCTCCGCGTCCTGCGCGTGGCGGTAGATAAATTCTTTGCGCGGCGGAACTTCCGTTCCCATCAGCAGTTCCGTCATCTCCGACGCCATGCGCGCGTCCTCGATCTCCACCAGCTTCAAAAGCCTCGCGTCGGGGTCCAGCGTCGTCTCCCAGAGCTGCTGCGCGTCCATCTCGCCCAAGCCCTTGTACCGCTGCAGCGTAAAAGGCCCCTTGTGCCTCTTGCGGTACTTTTCCAGCGCCTTGTCGTCGTAGAGGTATTCCTCCTCGCCTTTGGACGGAATCGCCTTATAGAGGGGCGGCATCGCGATATAAATATGCCCCTCGTAGATCAGTTCCGGCATAAACCGGTAAAAAAGCGTCAGCAGCAGGTTGGAAATATGGGCGCCGTCCACGTCGGCATCCGCCATGATGATGATCTTGTCATAGCGCAGCTTACTGATGTCAAAGTCGTTGCCGTACCCTTCGGAAAAGCCGCAGCCGAAAGCGTTGATCATCGTCTTGATCTCGGCGTTGGCCAGAATCTTATCGATGCTGGCTTTCTCCACATTCAGGATCTTGCCGCGGATCGGCAGAATCGCCTGATACATCCGGTTGCGCGCCATCTTTGCGCTGCCGCCCGCCGAATCGCCCTCCACGATGAAGATCTCGCACTTGGAAGCGTCCTTGGACTCGCAGTTGGCCAGCTTGCCGTTGGAATCAAACGAGAACTTCTGCTTCGTCAGCATATTCGTCTTGGCTTTTTCTTCGGTCTTGCGGATCTTCGCCGCTTTTTCGGCGCAGCCGATGATGCTCTTTAACGTCTCCAGATTGCGGTCAAAATAGCGGACGATCTCGTCCCCTGTCACCTTGCCGACGATCTTGGCGGCGTCCTGATTGTCCAGCTTCGTCTTCGTCTGCCCCTCGAAGCGCGGATCGGGATGCTTGATCGACACCACCGCCGTCATGCCGTTGCGCACGTCCGCCCCGGTGAAATTCACGTCCTTTTCTTTCAGGATGTTCAGCCCTCTCGCGTAAGTGTTGATGACGTTGGTGAACATCGTCTTAAAGCCCGTCAGGTGGGTGCCGCCCTCGGCATTGTAGATGTTGTTGCAGAAGCCCAGCACATTTTCGTGGAACTCGTTGACGTACTGGAACGCCACCTCCACGGTGATGCCCTCCGCTTCCCCTTTATAGTAGATCACGTCGTGGATCGTCTCCTTGGACTTGTTCATGTCCTTGATAAAGCCGACGATTCCCTCCGGCTCATGGTATTCGATCCGCTCCGGCTCCTCTCCCCGATTGTCCTCATAGACAATCGTAAGTTCCGGATTTAAGTATGCCGTCTCGTGCAGACGGCTCTTGACTTCGTCCTCTTTAAAGCGCGTCCTGTCAAAGATCGTGTCGTCCGGCAGGAAATTGATGGTCGTCCCGGTCTCCCTCGTCTTGCCCACCACCGGCAGAAGCCCATGCTCCAGCTCCATTGTGGGAATCCCGCGCTCGTAGTGATCCTCGTAGACAAAGCCGCCCGTCTTGACCGTCACATGAAGGCGCGCGGACAGGGCGTTGACGACCGACGAGCCGACGCCGTGCAGACCGCCGCTGGTCTTGTACGCCTCGTTGTCAAACTTGCCGCCCGCGTGGAGCGTCGTGAAGACGAGACGTTCCGCGCTGATCCCTTTTTCGTGCATACCGACGGGGATGCCGCGGCCATTGTCCGACACCGTGGCGGAGCCGTCGGCCTCCAGCGTCACCCAGATCGTGGAACAGTATCCCGCCAGATGCTCGTCCACGGCGTTGTCCATGATCTCGTAGATCAGGTGGTTTAATCCCTTGGTGGACACGCTGCCGATATACATTCCCGGCCTGACGCGGACCGCCTCCAGCCCCTCCAGCACGGTGATGCTGGAAGCGTCGTAAGTATTGGATGAATTGCTCTTTGCCATCTGTGATACCTCTGTGTTTGTTGTATCGACAAGCCGCGCGCGTCCCGACGAATACTGCGCGTTCGCTCGGTGGCGGCTTTCGCCTGTTTTTGCCTTTTATAAATATTTTATATTCTACAAATATTCTACCAGCTCCTCCGGCAGATATTGGTGGATCATCTCCTCTAACTGCACGGAGTCGATGGGCTTCGACAGATAATCGGCAAAGCCCTCTTTCAGATATTCTTCCTTCGCGCCGACGATGGCGTTGGCGGTCAGCGCCAGCACCACGGACGGATTCTGCCGGAACTCCTCCATCTGCTGCAGATTGTGGAGCGTCTCGATGCCGTCCATCTCCGGCATCATGTGATCCAGCAGGATAATGTCGTAATGGTTCTGTTTCACCTTGTCCAGACACTCCTGCCCGCTCAGCGCGGAATCAAACTGCACCTTCAGCCGCTTTAACAGTCCCTTGACGACGGTGATATTCACGCGGGTGTCGTCCACGGCGAGGATCTGCGCCTTGGGCGCCACAAAAGCCTTGCGCTCCGGCGCGTCGGTCGTGTCCGCGTCGTCGGCGGATTTCTTGTAATCGCCGAGGGGCTCCGTTCCCGCGACCTTCTGCGGGATCACAAAGGAAAACGTGCTGCCCTTGCCGTAGATGCTCTCCACGGTCAGATTGCCGCCCATCATCTCCAGAAGGCGCTTGGTGATGCTCAGCCCCAAGCCGGTGCCTTCGATATTTTTGTTCCGGCGCATATCCAGTCTGGTAAACGGATCGAACAACATATACAGATCGTCCTCTTTGATGCCGATGCCCGTATCCGACACGGAAACCCACAGATTGATCGTTCCGTCGTTGTTGTCCACGTAATCGACCTGCAGCGTCACATAGCCCTCGCGGGTGTATTTGACCGAATTGGTCAACAGGTTTGTGATGCACTGCTTGATGCGCTTTTCGTCGCCGTGCAGCATACATGGCATCTGCGGGTCCGTCACGATCTTGAAGTTTAAGTTCTTTTCCTCCGCCCGCAGCGAAATCATATTTTCGATGTCCAGCAGCAGATTTCCCATGTTGTAGTCGCTCTCGGAGAGCTCCATCTTGCTGGACTCGATTTTGGACAGATCCAGAATGTCGTTGATAATGGATAGCAGCACCTTGCCCGCACTGTGGATGTTGGCGGCGTATTCCTTTACGCTGGGCGACTGCGCCTCCCGCATAATCATCTCGTTCATGCCCAGCACCGCGTTGATGGGGGTGCGGATCTCGTGGGACATACGGGCCAGAAACGAGCTCTTGGCTTCGTTGGCGCGCTCCGCGTCCTCCTTCAGCTCGATCAGCTCCTTCGTATACAGATAATTGTCCGTCATATCCGTGATCCGGTACAGGATGCCGGACTGCCGCTGCTGGTCATCGTAGATTTCCTCCCGGCGCCATTCGTAGAATCTCTCCTGCATGATAAAGCCGTCCCGGTGCGTCTCCATCAGCCGGAATACCTGATTGTCCACCAGCTCCCTGTCATTCCAGTCGATATTCGGAAAAACGTTATTTACCTCACGGTTGGAGTAGACCACGTCTCCCCGTCCGTCGGTGACGATAATACCCTCCTTGATCTCGTCCAGCACCATGTCCTTTGCGTTTCTGACCGGGTCGAACATCCGGTAGCGGTACATGACGAACACGAGAAACGACTCGGTGATCAGCATGGAGATAGGATAGGAATCATAGTGGCCGAACAATCCCATCACCCGCAGAATCCATATGACGATAGGCACTAACGACGCGATAAAGATAAAGATCAGCTCAGGCCGCTTCCGCCCCTTGTTCTCCACCACGGTCTGCACCATGATCAGCGCGATCAGGATGCCTAAAAGCGTCATGGTGACCACCCACCAGTAGTAGAAAATGCCCGGCCCGTAAATCCACAGACGCACGTTTCCCGCCGTCTCACACTCGATGCTCCGGTAATAGAGCGTGTGGTAGTCGCTCGTGAACACAAGCGCCATGATA
Organism: uncultured Lachnospiraceae bacterium; assembly: GCA_947630025.1. Classification (GTDB taxonomy): domain Bacteria; phylum Bacillota; class Clostridia; order Lachnospirales; family Lachnospiraceae; genus UBA3282. The sequence goes on along the minus strand of CANRFZ010000006.1, from coordinate 15,319 downwards.
AAGGAATTGTTCAGGGCATAAAACAACTTGATAAACCGGATGATCCGGCTATGCAGATGATTGCTGTAGAGGCAGGCAAAAAACAGGAAGCACAAAAGCCCCATCGCCGTTCCCAGATACTGCACCTTGACCGCCAATAACGCCGTGTCCATATGTTCGCTCTGGAGTTCAAAAAAATACCCGGCCACATCCAGAAAGGTAAACACCGTCCCTGCAAACAGAATTTTCTGCTGCTCGGAAGGTTTGGCCATATATACGACGGCGATCAGCACAAGGCCGACGATAATGCCTATTCCATGTAAAATCAGTATCCCGTTCATTAGAAAACCTCGTCCGGTGTCCGCCGCCCTGCCATCACATATCCGCAGCGGACAGGTGGCGCTTTCCGCGCCGCGTGTTTTTCCCTGCGCTTATTATATACTAACATGGCGCCGTGCGACAAGTTTATTTTACTTCATACAAATATTCGCGGCCCCGTTTCCCGGTGCGGGCAAGGAGCCCCATGTGCATGAGAAGCGGCGCCGTCACGCCGGCCAGATCTCTGTGGATGTGGGCGGCTTTCGCAAATTCGCCGACCGTAAACGCATCCTCCAGCTCGTAGGGAACAAGCTGCAGGAAATCCTCCGTCCGCTCGATGACCACCTCGTCGTGCAGCGCCAGCGGCATTCTGTCGTAGCGGCTGGAACCGCGCTTCCTGTTCCTGCTCCAGCCGTTTAACAGCCGGTATTCGTCCATGTCGACCAGCGGAAACGCAAACGACAGGTTGGGGTGGCCGAGATACGGCTTGATCTTATACAGTTCCGGAAAAGCGTGATAGACCGTCCCCACCACCGGGGATCTGTGCCTCTCCGACAGTTCGCCGGTGGCTTCGTCCATCCAGAGCACCCATTTGTAATGGGGAATCGGGAGCACCACCGTCACCGGGTACAGGGGCAGGAACACTTCCAGCTTAGGGCGCAGCCTGTTAAAATTGCCGTTCTGGATTTCGATAATGCGCTCTCCCGTATAGATATCCGCTATGTAATTCTCGATGGGAACCTCGTGACAGTCTTCATTGGGCTCATAATACAACTTCATCACCGAATGTACGGTCTTTTCCTGCAGCGTGCCGAATCCGTGGGGATCGTGCTGCTTTAAGAGCACTTTCAGTTTTGCCTTTTCAAACGCTTCTCTGTCCATCTTCTCCGCCGCCGCACCGCCGCGGGCCGTGATCCGTTTTCCGCGATCCGTTTTTATTTGTTTACTTTATTGTCCATTTATTATATAATAGTCAAAAGATATCATTTTTCTATCTGACCACTACGTTTTGTTTTATGCCGGCAGCCATGCCGGAAATACGCCGCCTGCGCACACCCGGTACAACGCGCTGGCCAGCTTTGAAGATATGTCAGCGGTTCGCGCTGCACCGCCGCGTGACCGCTTCGGAATAGGGATGATTATGAAAATCAGTGAAAAAATCAAAAAACTCGTGGAACGCTATATTGTTGCGCCGCCGTTCAAGACGAAGTACCTTCTGACGATTACGCTGATCGGCGCCGTGCACGTCTATCTCGTCATTCTGTTCAGTTATTACCGCGTCATTCCGCTGATTCTCTTTAATATCGCCAGCGTCGCCTGCTACGGCTACTGCATCCATACGATCAAATACGGTTACAAAAAAGATCTGGCCAAAACGTTTTTTCTCACTTATCTGGAGATCATCCTGCACTCCTTTACCGCCACGATCTGCATCGGCTGGAGTTTCGGGTTCCCGCAGTATATCATCGGGCTGATTCCGTTCGGCTATTATATCTGTATGTCCATGATCGACAGCAACAAAAAATACTATATCGGCACGATGATGGGAGTCGTCGCCGCCTTTTCGTTTATCGCCTGCCGCATCCTCTATCTGTTCGTGGGGCCTCTCTACCAAATGTCGGTATCGCCCGGCGCGGAGGCGGCGATCTATATCTTTAATTCCATCTGCAATTTCTTCCTGTTGTTCCTGGTCACGATGATCTTTATCATCGATATGCAGGCGGTGACGGTGAAGCTGCACGACCAGAATATCCTGTTGGACAATATGGCCAGCACCGATCCGCTGACCGGCTTATACAACAGACGGAGTATGCAGCCGTTTCTCGATCACGCGGTCAAATCCGACGATCCTTTCTGTCTCGTCATGTGCGATATCGACAGTTTCAAAAAGGTCAACGACACTTACGGCCACGACTTCGGCGATATCGTCATCAAGGACATCACGGAGATCATCCATCGGGAAGTCGGCACCCACGGCTATGTCTGTCGCTGGGGCGGCGAGGAATTTCTGTTCCTGTATAACGGGAAGCTGGAAGACACACTCCCGGTAGCGGAATCGATCCGCCAGAAAATAGAGAAACACGTATTTACCGACCAGAAAACTTCCATCAACTGTACGATCACGATGGGCATCGCCACCTACAGACCTGATACGCCCGTGGAAAAGACGATCAAACACGCGGACGACAGGCTCTACTATGGCAAGCAGAACGGCAAAAACCGCGTCATATCGGCCTATGATACGGCATGACGCTAGGTTCTATGTTCTTCTCGTATTCCTGTCTCCGTGGAGAATGCGCTCCCGGTCGGAGGCATTGGGTTCCACGACTTTTCCCGTCCTGTCATAATATGTCAAAAGGGTAGAATGGATGGCTACCGTCTTTTTGCCGTTGTCGGTGACCAGATTGATCACCTGCGAGAGATTGCCGCTTTTCAGATAGGGCCGCACTTCCCTGTCGAGGCGTTTCTCCTCGCTGATCTGGGCTTCCCGCAGCGCTTCCGGCGTCAGGAGTTCCTCGTCGGCAGCCGCAGCCATACTCTCGCCCGCCGCAGCAGTTCCCACACCTTCATCTGCAATAGCAGTCTCCGTGCCCGCGTTCCTCGCAGCAGTCTCCAGTCCTTCATCCGCCACCACCGCTTCCGCTATCTGCTCCGATAGTACATCAGTCTCCGCAGTCTGGCCGGAAACGCCGCTCTCCTGCTCCGCTGGAACGTCGTTCCAGATCCGGTAGAGGATATTTTTGAGCGCCGCCCAAGCCGAACCCAGAAATTCCCTGACGGAACGGAAAATCGACAACAGGCCGGAAGTCTGAGACGCGCCCTCTGTCCCGGCACCGTCCTTCGCCCCTGCCGCGCCCATAGACGCCGCACGCTGCCCCTGAGAGGACAGTTCCAGCCTGACGCCGTCCTGCCCGGCGGACTCTCCCGGCCTGCCGGCAGCGTGTGCCGCCAGATCCTTCTCCCGCCCGCCGCTCTCCTTTTCGTCCTTGTCGTCGCGGGCGCGCTGATACGCGAGGCTGAACTTCTCGCCGTCGCCCGTCTTGTCCGCCGCGTCAGGCGTCTTTAACTGCGGATAACCGCGGTATTCGTTTCCGTTGACTCTGTCGATCATAGAATCCCCACCGTGCGCCGCTTCTGCCTCCGGCGATGCCGACTACTTTCTCTGGTTGATATAGTTGACCAGCCCTTCCGCCGCGATGATCTTCTGCATAAACTCCGGGAAAGCCTGTCCCTGATAGGTTGTGCCCTTGGTCACATCCGTTATGACACCTGTGTCAAAATTCACTTCCACGGTATCGCCCGCCTGAATATCGGCAGCCGCCTCCGGGCATTCGATGATCGGCAGGCCGATGTTGATCGCGTTGCGGTAAAAAATCCGCGCAAACGTCTCGGCGATCACGCAGCTTACGCCCGCCGCCTTGATTGCGATCGGCGCGTGCTCTCTGGAGGAGCCGCAGCCGAAGTTCTTCATCGCAACGATAATGTCTCCCGCGGACACTTTGTGAATAAACTCTTTGTCGATGTCCTCCATGCAGTGAGCCGCCAGCTCCGCCGGATCGGAAGAATTCAGATACCGCGCCGGTATGATGACGTCCGTATCCACATTGTCCCCATATTTAAAAACTGTTCCCTTTGCCGCTTTCATATGCTAACCTCGTTCTTTCTGTTCTGCTTACCTGCTTTCCTATGCTGCCGCATTCTGCCTGTGCCTCCGCACGAAGCGTGCGCCGGACGTCATTTCAACCGGCACGGACAGGTGATTCTGCCCGCCACGGCGCTGGCCGCTGCCACCGCCGGACTCGCCAGATAGATCTCCGAATCCACATGGCCCATACGCCCCACAAAGTTGCGGTTCGTCGTGGACACACACCGCTCGCCCTGCGCGAGAATGCCCATATAGCCGCCCAGACACGGCCCGCAGGTAGGCGTGCTGACCACCGCGCCGGCCTCGACAAAGATTTTCAACAGGCCTTCCTCCATCGCCTGCAGATAGACCGCCTGCGTCGCCGGTATGACGATGCAGCGAAGCCCTTTCGCCACGTGCCTGCCCTGCAGCACCTTCGCCGCGGTCCGCATATCGTCGATCCTGCCGTTGGTGCAGGAGCCGATCACCACCTGATCGATGGGAATGTCCTCCGTGATCTCGTCGATGGTCTTTGTATTCTCCGGCAGATGCGGGAACGCAACCGTCGGGCGCAGCGTACTCAGATCGATGGTGTACTCCTCGTCGTAGACCGCATCCTCGTCCGCCTCATAGACCGTGTACGGCCTGTCGGAATGTTCCTTCATATACGAGACCGTCAGCTCGTCCACCGGGAAGATGCCGTTCTTGCCGCCGGCTTCGATGGCCATATTTGCAATCGTGAAGCGGTCGTCCATGCTCAAGTTCTTCACACCGTCGCCCGTAAATTCCATGGATTTATACAACGCGCCATCCACGCCGATCATGCCGATGATATGCAGGATCACATCTTTGCCGCTAACCCACTCGGCGGGCTTTCCGGTTAAACGGAACCGGATCGCGGACGGCACTTTGAACCACGCCTTGCCCGTGGCCATGCCAGCCGCCATGTCCGTGCTGCCTACGCCCGTGGAAAAAGCGCCCAGCGCGCCATAGGTGCACGTATGGGAATCGGCGCCGATAATGACGTCGCCGGCCACCGTCAGACCTTTCTCCGGGAGCAGCGCGTGTTCGATCCCCATCTCTCCCACTTCAAAGTAATTCGTGATTTCGTGGCGGTGGGCGAACTCACGCACGCATTTGCAGTGCTCCGCGGATTTGATATCCTTGTTCGGCACGAAGTGATCCGGCACGAGGGCGATCTTATCCTTGTCAAAAACGCCGTCCACGTTCATCTTGTCCATCTCTTTGATGGCCACCGGGCTGGTGATGTCGTTGCCCAGCACCAGATCCAGATCGGCCTCTATGAGCTGCCCGGCCTCCACTTTGTCGAGTCCCGCGTGCGCCGCGAGAATTTTCTGCGTCATCGTCATTCCCATATTAATCTCCATTCTCCATTTCTTTCAAAATTCTACAACGTCAAAACCGCCATCCGCAACACGGATGGCGGCGTTGTTTACTGCTTTTTCCTGTATTAGTTGTTGATCAGCTTGTCTTCTTCGTTGTTCCAGCTATAGAGCTTGCGCACTTCCTCGCCGACCTTCTCGGAAGGATGCTCGCTGGCGAGCTTGCGCATCGCCTTGAAGTGAACCTGGCCGCCCGCGGAAGACATATCTAACAGGAAGTCCTTTGCGAACGTGCCGTCCTGAATATCGGAGAGGATCTTCTTCATGGTCTTCTTGGTCTCCTCCGTGATGATCTTAGGCCCTGTGACATAGTCGCCGTACTCCGCCGTGTTGGAGATCGAGTATCTCATGCCGGCGAAACCGGACTGATAGATCAGATCCACGATCAGCTTCATCTCATGGATGCACTCGAAATAAGCGTTTCTCGGATCGTATCCCGCCTCAACCAGCGTCTCGAAGCCTGCCTGCATCAGCGCGCATACGCCGCCGCACAGAACCGCCTGCTCGCCGAACAGATCCGTCTCCGTCTCGGTGCGGAATGTGGTCTCCAGCACACCGGCCCTCGCACCGCCGATCGCCAGCGCATATGCCAGCGCCAGATCCTGCGCCTTGCCGGTGGCATCCTGATGAACCGCCACGAGACACGGAACGCCTTTGCCAGCCTGATACTCGCTTCTTACGGTATGGCCGGGGCCCTTGGGCGCGATCATCGTCACATCCACGTCCTTGGGCGGCACGATGCAGCCGAAATGAATGTTGAAGCCATGCGCAAACATCAGCATATTGCCGGCTTCCAGATTGGGCTCGATATCCTTTTTATACATAGCCGCCTGCAGCTCATCGTTGATCAGGATCATAATGATGTCGGCCTTCTTTGCGGCCTCCGCCGCCGTATATACTTCAAATCCCTGCGCCTCGGCTTTTGCCCATGACTTGGAGCCCTCGTACAGACCGATGATCACGTGGCAGCCCGACTCCTTCGCATTCAGCGCGTGCGCGTGTCCCTGACTGCCGTAACCGATCACGGCGATCGTCTTGCCGTCCAGCAGGGATAAGTTACAGTCTTCCTGATAAAAAATCTTTGCCATTTTCCATTCCTCCGTTTAAAGATTTTGATAATGTTTTTTATAATTTAAGAGCACTGCTCTCTTAACCACGATACATCACAAACGCAGCATCGGTCTGTCACAGGTACGTGACGTTCTCTATGCCGCGTCCCAGCCCGGCGATACCGGTTCTGGCCAGCTCCAGAATCTCATAGCCGTCCAGCAGGCTGATAAACGCCTCGATCTTCTCCTGATTGCCGGTGAGCTCGATGATCAGGCTCTCCTTCGACACGTCCACGATCTTGGCGCGGAAGATATCCGCAACGGCGATCACGCCCTGCCTCTGGGCCGCCGAAGCCTTCACCTTGATCATCGCCAGTTCGCGGTACACGCTCTCGCCGGGCTTTAACTCCTTGATATCCCGCACGTCGATCAGCTTCGCGACCTGCTTCTCGATCTGATCCAGTATCTCGTCGTCCCCCGAAGTCACGATGGTGATGCGGGTGAACCGCGGATCGGCGGTCACGCCCGCCGTGATACTGTCGATATTATAGCCGCGTCTGGAAAAAAGACCAGCGATACGGCTGAGCACGCCGGAGGTATTGTCCACCAGCAGTTGAAACACTTTTTTCTGCATAACCGCTCCAAACCTTTCCGTATACCGAGATAGTAAACAAATGCAGCGCCGGCATCCGCCAAACGCCATGTCTGCCGACTTCTGTATTGTAACAATTCACACCGCAAAAGTCAACCTGCCGCGCCTGTCTCTCCGACGCTGCGCCGCCTACTGATCCGACTCCAGACATTTCGGCAGCGCCAGCGTCCCGGTTCTCGCCACCTCCACGATGCTGATCGACTGCATCATGCCGATAAAGAGCTGTATCTTCTCCGGCACGTCGCAGATCTGTATGATCATCGTCTTCTTGGACATATCGACGATATCCGCCCGCATGATCTCGCAGATCTCCATGATGTCGCGCCTGTTGCCCTTATTATATTTCACCTTCATCAGCATTAGCTCCCGGCTGATACTGGCCGTCTCGTCAAAGGTTTTGACCTTGATGACGTCCAGCTTTTTGTTGAGCTGCTTCTCGATCTGCTCCACCGTCCGCTGGTCGCCGCTGCTGACGATGGTCATGCAGGAAACGGAAGGATCGTCCGTCTCTCCCACCGCCAGTGAATCGATATTATAGCATCTTCTGGAAAAAAGGCCCGCGACTTTGCAGAGCACGCCGGATCTGTTTTCCACCAAAACCGAATAAATCTTTTTCATCTGTCCCTCTCCCAAAATCTCCTGCGCGCAGCACGCAGGCCGCACCGGACGCCGCCCGCGCGGACTTATTTCACCAGATCCATCGGATCGATCAGGCACTCCAAGAGCACGGCCTCGTCATTCTGCAGGAAAGCGTCGATGGTCTCCTTGGCCCGTTCCATCGTGGCAAGCCGCATGAATTTCATATCGTAGGCCGCCGCCAGTTTCTCCAGATCGGGGCTTCCCGCCAGATCCACAACGGAATAGTTATCACGGTAAGTATAGTGCTGGTATTCGCGCACCATGCCCAGATAGTTGTTTTTCAGCACGATAATCTTCACCGGCACGTCGAACTGCCGCATGGTCGCCAGCTCCATCATGGACATCTGGAACGAGCCGTCGCCGCAGACGGCCACCACCTGTCTGTCTCGGTCCGCCAGCTTCACGCCCAGCGCCGCCGGGATGGAATACCCCATTGTTCCCATGCCGCCGGTGGTCAGGAATCTGCCGTTCTTTACAATATGGTAATTGCACGACCAGATCTGGTTCTGCCCCACGTCCGCCACATAGACCGCGTCGTCCTCCATCCGCTCGGACAACATACGGATCAGCTCCGCCGGGTCCACATAGGCCGGATTAGGCTTCCTGACGCGCCCCATCGTACTGCGGTAGCCGTTCAGCACGTCGATCCATGCGTCGTGGTCGCAGGTAAATTCTTCTTCCAAAAAATCCTGAATGATATGCTTGGCGTCGCCCACAAGCGGGATTGCCGGCCCGACGTTTTTGCCGATCTCCGCCGGGTCCACATCGATATGGACGAGCACCTTGTTCTCGGTAATCAGATCCGGCTGGCTGACGGCTCTGTCCGCCACTCTCGCCCCCACCATAATCAGCAGATCAGATTCGTTCATCGCGCGGTTGGCGTAGGGATGTCCGTTGTTGCCGACCATGCCGTAGTACATCGGATGTCGGGTAGGCATCACGCCGATCCCCATCATCGTGGAGACTACCGGAATCCTGTGCTTCTCCGCAAAGGCGCGCAGCTCCTTCTCCGCGTCGCTCAGCAGCACGCCGCCGCCCGCGCAGATGATCGGGCGCTTCGCCTTGGACAGTTCTTTGACCACTTTCCGGATCTGCACCGTGTGCCCTTTGACGGTGGGCTTATAGGTGCGCAGATTGACCTCCTGCGGATACCGGAACCTGGTGACAACCGCGTTCTGAACATCGATCGGCACATCGATCAGCACGGGCCCTTTTCTGCCCGAATTGGCGATATAAAAAGCCTCCTTAAAGATACGCGGGATTTCCTCCGCGTCTTTGACCAGATAACTGTATTTGACAAAGGATTCCACCGCCCCGGTGATATCCGCCTCCTGAAAGACGTCGGAGCCCAGCAGCGAACTGTCCACCTGTCCGGTGATGCAGACTAACGGAATACTGTCCGCAAAGGCGGTGGCGATTCCCGTAATCACATTGGTCGCACCGGGGCCGGAGGTGACTGCACACACGCCGGCGCGTCCGGTCACACGAGCCAATCCGCTGGCCGCGTGCGCGGCGTTCTGTTCCGTCCTGATCAGTATGGTCTTGATCTCCGAATCCAGAATACTGTTATAAAAAGGGCATATTGCCACGCCCGGATAACCGAATACATATGTTACGCCTTCCGCTTCAAGGCATTTTACGATTGCGTCTGCTCCCAGCATCTTCGCCTCTCCTTACCTGTATCTGTCTGCTATATCTGCTGCATCTGTCTGATGCGCCTGTCTGTTTATGATTGCTCCCTATGTATGGATGGCAGTGATCTTATCATACTGCCCTGTCGTTCCTGTGCGCTGCCGCCGTCTACCGTCAGCCTTCTTCCATATGGAGAATCCGCTTCGTCAGCTTCACCGCCTCCGCCGCGTCCTTGGAGTAGCCGTCCGCGCCGATCTCGTCGGCATATTCCTGCGTAATCACCGCGCCGCCCACAATGATCTTGGCGTCCACGCGCTTTTCCTTGGCATAGGCGATCACATGGCGCATCTGCTGCATTGTGGTGGTCATCAGCGCCGACAGTGCGATCACCTGCGCGTGATGGACCTTGGCCGCCTCGATGATCTTCTCCTTGGGAACGTCCTTTCCCAGATCGATCACTTGAAAGCCGTAATTTTTCAGCATCAGCGCCACCAGATTCTTGCCGATATCGTGGATGTCGCCCTCCACGGTGGCGATGACGACGGTGGGCATCTCCTTGTCCGACTGTTCCGTCAGAAGCATCGGTTCCATATATTCGATGGACGACTTCATGGCTTCGGCGCTGGCGATCAACTGCGGCAGGAAATAGGTGCCCTTGTCAAACAGCTCGCCCACCTCGTTGATGGCCGCCATCAGCACGGTGTCTAATAGCTCCTTTGGCTCATGTCCTTCCGCCAGCGCCTGCTTCGTATCTTCCACGATCCCGCCGCCGTTGCCTTTGAGCACGTCGTTGTAGAGTTTCTGCGTCACGGTCAGCGCCTGCTCCGGCTGCGCGCCGTCCTTGCCCCGGAAACGGATGCCCGTATTGGCTATAGGCGTCTCTCCCGTCTCCTCACGTTTGGCTCTGACCGCGTCCATCAGCGCGATATAGCGGGTGTCCGCGCCCTTTTTGTGCAGGAGCAGATCCGCCGCAAACGCGCAGCTCACCAGAAGCTCCTGAGACGGATTGGCGATCGCCATGGACAGGCCCGCCTGAATCGCCATCGTCAGAAAAGTCGTGTTGATATAGCTTCTCTCCGGCAGGCCGAAGGAAATGTTCGACAGGCCGCAGATCGTGGCCAGTCCGTTCTCCCTGCAGAAACGGATCGTTTCCAGTGTCTCCAGAGCGGCGCTGCCGTTGGCGCCAACGGTAGTCACCAGTCCGTCCACCACGATATCTTCCCTGCGCATTCCCAGCTCCAGCGCCCGCGCCGTGATCTTCTCGATGATAGCCGTCTTTTCCGCCTGATCCTTGGGCAGCCCCTCGTCGGACAACGGCAGAAGCACAAACATCGCGCCGTATTTTCGGACGATGGGCAGCAGTTTTTCAAACTTGACCTTTTCATAGGAGACCGAATTGACCAGCGCCCGCCCCGGATATCTGCGGAGCGCGGCCTCCAGCACGTCGATATGGCTGGAATCCAGCGACAGAGGCAGATTCGTCACGCCGCCCACTGTCTCCAATGCCCTGAGCATCATGGCCTTTTCGTCGATGCCGCCCATCCCCATATTGATGTCCAGTATCTCGGCGCCGCAGGCTTCCTGCTCCTCGGCGAACGCCGCCACCATATCCATGCTGCCCTGTCTAAGCTGCTCCTGCAGCTTCTTCTTGCCGGTGGGATTGATCCGCTCGCCGACGATGAGGAAACGGTCGTCCAGCCCAAAGGAAACCGTCTGCCGCTCGCTGGTAAGAAACCGTCTCTTAGGCGGCTCTCTGTGCACGGTCTTCATACCGCCCACCGCTTCCGCCATCCTGCGGATATGTTCCGGTGTGGTGCCGCAGCAGCCGCCTACGATAGAAGCGCCTGCCTCCACCAGCAGTTTCATGCACTCGCCGAACCGTTCCGGCTCCATATCGTAGACCGTATTGCCGTCCGCATCCAGAGAAGGCAGGCCGGCGTTGGGTTTGGCGATGATCGGCACAGAAGTCACGGACGCCATGCTGCGCACGATCTCTGTCATCCGGTCTGGCCCGGTGGAACAGTTGGTTCCCACCGCGTCGGCGCCGAGGCTTTCCAGCACCACCGCCGCCGTCACCGCGTCGGTTCCGTAGAGCGTCCTGCCGTCGGACTCGTAAGTCATGGTCGCCATCACGGGCAGGTCACAGGTCTCCTTGGCGGCAATCAGCGCCGCTCTGGTCTCCTGCAGGCTCATCATAGTCTCTATCACAAGGAGATCGGCTCCCCCTTCGACGAGATAACCGATCTGCTCTTTGTAAACGTCCACCAGCTCCTCAAAGGCAAGCCGGCCTATCGGCGCAAGCTGCTCGCCCGTCATCGTCAGATCCCCGGCCACATATGCCCTGCCGTCCGCCGCCTGTCTGGACAACGCTACCAGTTCGGTGTTGATCTGCCGGATCTGCTTCTCCAGACCGTATTCTTTCAGCTTGATGCGGTTCGCCGTAAACGTCGGCGCATATACGATATTGCTGCCCGCCCGGACAAACGCCTGCTGAAGCTCCGTCAGGACATCCCGGTGCTCCAGAATCCACCGCTCCGGGCAGACTCCGGCGGGCATCCCCTGTCTCTGCAGATTGGAACCGGTAGCGCCGTCCAGAAAGACGGGCCGCTCTTTTATTAACGCGCGAAATTCCTGCTTATTCATCCTCCAGCGACTGTCCTTCCTCTGCATCGTCCGGCTGCGCCGCATCTTCTCCGGCGTCTTCGCCGGCGTTCTCCCCGGCTTCTTCTCCATCCTCCTGATTCAGATAGCCGCCGCCCAGAATACTGTCGTCCTCCGTGTAAGTGACACCCTCTCCCTCAGGGATCTCTCCGTGAAAAATCATGATAATATACTGGATGCGGAGATTGGCCCTGTCATAATACTGCTTCGCCGCGTCCGCCGTCGCCTCGTCGTAAGCCTCCGCCTCGTAGGTCTCATGGTAAAGGGCCACGGCCTGCTGCATATTCTCGTCAGCCTCCTGCGCCAGACTCTCCACCGCCGCGAACTCCTCCGGCGTCTCCAGCCCCGCCATCCACGTGATCTCCGTCTGCAGCTCGTCCAGATAGGAAAGGAGCTCTCCCTGAGCGTCCTCCGCGTCCCTGTCGATGTTGTTCATCTCGTCGTTGATGGCCGCCACATGGTCAAAAAAGGTATTCATATTGTCGTAATATTCCGTCAGCTCCTGATCCTCTCCGCAGGCCGTCAGCCACAGAGCGCAGAGCAGGCCCGCAGCGATCGCGGCCAACCTGTTGCTATGCTTCAAGACAACTACCTCCATAAATAAACCCTATCTTACAATACTACTTTTTTTCCCTGTTTTAGTCAATACCCCGCCTGAAAAAGTGTGGGATAAGATAATACGCACAAGTTTTTACGCTTGGACGCTTTGGGCAGGTATTGATCCTGCAGTACATTGACAAGGTGGAACTTATATTTGTCAAACAGTCACCCACCGACATTCAACATTATTTGCTCTGACAGATTCCCGAAAATGTCATCGTACAAAGTCTTTAAAAAGCTGCATCTGAAACATTTTGACCACTATCATCAGCGTTCCAGCCTTGACGGATCGAGAAGGAAATCATAGATGTTCATGATCAGAATCCCATGCTCGTCATAGTGGAAAGGCACGGTATCTTTTGTCACCACTATTTTTCGGAAGGAATCATCAATTTTTCGGAACGGTCTGATCTCCTGCTCCTGTTTCCCCGCATCAGGAATCGAATACGCTGACTGTATATACAATCTGTTTGAACCGGCATTACAGACAAAATCAACTTCATACTGTTTACGGATCACCCTTCCGTCAGCGCCTTTTTGTGCGAACGTTACGACTCCCACATCTACGTTGTAGCCCCTCAGCCGCAGTTCATTATAGAGTATGTTTTCCATGATGTGCGTCTGCTCAAATTGCCGGAAATGAATACGGGAATTTCGCAGCCCTAAATCCGTAAAATAATATTTTCTGGGAGTCTCAATATATGCTTTTCCCCGTATATCGTACCTCTGTGCAGACTCCATCAAAAAAGAATCCTCAAAATAATCCAGATACCGTTTGATTGTCGCTGCTGTGATCTTGGATTTTTTTACGGTGCGGAAAGTATTTTTCAGCTTTTCAGGATTCGTCAACGAACCGACAGCCGATGACAAAATATTCAGCAGATCTTCCAGCTCTCCCTGATTTTTTACCTTATTGCGTTTAAAAATATCCCGGATATATATTTCGTCAAACAGGTTGTTCAACGTGGCGGCTTTGTCAGCATCTTCATCTTTGAGAACCACCATCGGAATCCCGCCATACAGCATATATTGTGAAAGCCCTTCATATTTATCTCCCGGATAAACAGACATAAATTCAGCGAAACTTAAAGGGTACATATGAATTTCATCACCCCTGCCGGCAAATTCTGTTATGATATCACTGGAAAGAAATTTGGCGTTGCTCCCGGTAACATATACATCCATGTTATCCTTGCGGAGATAGCCGTTTAAAACCGTTTCAAAGCAGTCGAGCATCTGTACTTCGTCAAGAAGCAGATAGTAAATCTGAGCGTCTGTTATTTTGGAACGCACATATGCCATAAACTTTTCAGGATCGGCTCTCCTGTTTCTCTTTTCCAGTTCGATCAGATTCTCCCCGATCAGATACAGATCGTCTGCCGAGTCAAAGGCAAATCGAATGATATGATCTTCCGGCACGCCTTTTTCCAAAAGATGACGGTAAAACAACGTGTTCAGAAGATAAGATTTACCGCACCTTCTGATTCCGGTTATCACTTTGATCAACCCATTTCCTTTACGTTTGATCAGTTTATTCAGATACAAGTCACGTTTGATTTCCATAGTGCGGTCCTTTACGATAGATTTTTGCAACCATTTGCACTTTTCTATTATATAATATCACAAACTGCGCAAAAGAGCAATCTTTTGAAATAGATTTTTGCAACTATAAGGAACATACACAAATCCCTTCACTTCTTCGGGCATAAGAGAACCGCCGTACAGGAGTCCATCCCATACGGCGGCATCTTTATTTTCCAAAGCAAGGACATTTTTACGCTATTCTACTTATGAAATTTACTCAATGTACGTTAACTATAAAACCAAATTGTTGGCCCATAAATCATTCTCCTTTTCTAGGCAAATAATTTTTTTGCATATTCCATATTTATTCCCAACAGTTCCCTAAAAGGAACTACTTTTTTTGTTGCAGTTCTTAAATCACATTCATTTGACCATAAAAACGGATAAATCAGGCAGACTTGGTCAAAATCTATATTATGACAATCGTTTTCCCAAGTCTCCCATCTCATACTTTCATAAAACTCATTGGTATTACCTTGTGCCAGCCATGCGACAAACTCGCCATAATTCATATCCATGCACTCCCATTCCAAAGTATCCGGTGCAAAATACCATACCTGATCTATACCTTCGGTAAATCGTGACTTGTTAATCGCAAATACTCCACCTGCAATATCCTGTGCGACCATCAGCATACCTTTCATAATAGCATCATCTACATTCACTTGTTCTGAATTATATTGAGATATACCATTATGTTCATTACTTTTCTGCCCCAAAACTCTAATCCAATTTTCAATAGATATTCCTTGTGTATATAATACGATAACTCCCAAAACTGAATTAATGTCTATGCCCATATTTTCTATTTCTGCCATTCCGACAGTTTCCATGCCTTCATAAATATGTACCTGTTTATTGGAATTATTAAATAGGCTTAACACTTCTCTCCACAACTCTTGTCTCTGCATAATTTTTCTCCATTCTAATCAACTATTTTATACCTAAATTTCATTCCATTTTTCTGCTATCCCCTCTGATAAACCTAAAGAACAAAACGTCCTATTGTGGAATATTTTTGTATCCATCCATCATCTTCATAACACGCAATTTCACTTCCCATCTTTTCACTAATCTCAATCATATTATAACATTTATCACTTTCCTCGTATTATAAAGTAGTAGTGTTTATAGACCCTCTCCAAGGTCTGTGTGCTATACTGTTTAAGATACTGTG
>CANRFZ010000005.1 GCA_947630025.1 uncultured Lachnospiraceae bacterium | reverse complement strand
GACGGGTACTAATCGGTCGAGGGCTTAACCGAAGGAAATGTCAAGCCAGAGGGTCTTCAGGTTCGGTTTTGAGGGGATGTCCCCTTTCAGAAAAATACTGTTTGCAAAAAAATGCAAATAGTATTTTTTTTTTATTTTTTTTGTGCTATAATAGAAGCAGGCTCAGCAGCCTGCTTCTCAAGAATTGCTTCGCAATTCTTTTGAGATGGTTTACGGTGTTGGCATCAGAGAGCATGATATAATAAGCGCAAGCTCGGCAGCCTGCTTTAAGAGAATCCCTTTGGGATTCGCCTGAAATGGTCTATGGTATTGGCATCAGAGCACTAATATAGTAAAAGCAGGCTCGGCAGCTTGCTTCTCAAGAATTGTTTCGCAATTCTCCTGAGATGGTTTACGGTATTGGCATCGGAGATGAAATATAATAAAATAGCGATATAAAGAAATTTAAGATTGCGGTAGATTTTTTTCGCGAAATATGGCAGAATGGATATGAAATCTTATTTATGTAACATATATTTTTGAAATATATAACGTGAGGTGGATTACATGGATACTAAGATTTTGCTTGAGAATGGTACAAACGAATTGGAGGTGCTTGAGTTTAAGCTGGATGGCAACGCTTACGGCATTAATGTTGCCAAGATCAAAGAGATCATTGTGTACCAGCCCGTTACTCCGGTGCCGAATGCACATCCGAGCGTAGAGGGAATATTCATGCCGCGTGATACGATGATTACCGCCATCGACTTAAAGAACTGCCTGCAGCGCGGTACGACGGAGCCGGGCGGCCTGTTCATCATCACGAATTTTAATAAACTCGATATTGCTTTCCATGTTGATTCCGTAGTCGGTATCCACCGCGTTTCCTGGAGAGATATCATCAAACCGGGGTCTACCGTATCGACCACCGAGGATGGCGTTTCCACAGGAATTATTAAATTTGAGGATCGTCTGATTATTATTCTCGATTTTGAGAAAATCGTGACGGACATCAATCCCGAGACCGGATTGAAGATGACGGAGATCGAGGCGCTGGGAGAGAGACAGAGGAATGATGTGCCGATTCTGATTGCGGAGGATTCGCCCCTGTTAAATAAGCTGATCGTCGATTCCCTGCATAAAGCGGGCTATGCAAATCTGATCCACACGGAGAACGGCCAGCAGGCATACGACGTCATTCAGGAATGCAAGAGAGAGGGAACGCTGCGGAATCATGTCCAGTGCGTCATTACGGATATAGAGATGCCGATTATGGACGGGCACCGGCTGACCAAGCTCATCAAAGAGGACGATATTACAAAAGATATTCCTGTCGTTATCTTTTCTTCCCTTGTAAACGAGGAGATGAGAAGAAAAGGAGAGGCACTCGGCGCAAATGCACAGCTTTCCAAACCGGAGATCGGTAATCTGGTAAAAACGGTAGACGAGCTTGTATTAAATCTGAAGTAGATATTACCAAAGCTATATAGGTCGGGTTCCCCGGCCTATATTTTTTTACGCGGGCCGACCAAGCGGGTAGGCTAAGCGTACAGGCGGGTAGCTTGGTGCGTTTTCCGCAGCGCGGGCGGTAAGCGGCAGAAAGAGTTGCGCGTCAGCCGGACGGCCATAGGGATGCGCCGGCAGGGGTTGGAAATGGAAGAACATATCATGCAGGAGCTCCGGGAGCGGATTCGCGATGCGGAACTTGTTCTTGTGGGGCTTGGAGAAGATTTTGAATATGACTGGAACGCGCTGACATCGGACGGACGCTACCGCGAGATTGCGGCCGAGACGGGAGCCGGGCCGGAATATGTCTGGATCACGCCTTTTTTACAAAAGATGGTACTGCAGAGAGGGGAGCGGGATGCCAAATGGAGCGGCGCCTATGCGTCGCTGGAAAAACTGCTTGCCGGTAAAAATTATTTTATCGTTTCTCTCTGCGTGGACGATTATATCTATGACACCGGGCTGGAGCAGAGCAGGATCGTGACGCCCTGCGGCGGTTTCAGACAGATGCAGTGTGATATGAACTGTTCCGACGTTCTGAGCGAAGTACCGTCCGACACCTGCCTGGAGGTAGCAAAATACTATAACGGCGAGCTGCCGGTCAGTGCGCTGCGGGAGCCGGTATGTCCTCTGTGCGGCGGAAAACTGCGGTTTAATCAACTGGGCGTTACACGCTACGCGGAGAAAGGATATCTGGCGCAGTGGGAGCGGTACACAAAATGGCTTCAGGGGACTGTTAATAAAAGGTTATGTGTGTTAGAATTAGGCGTAGGAATGGAATATCCGACGGTGATTCGTTTCCCTTTCGAGAAGATCGTGTTTTACAATCAGAAGGCGTTCCTCTGCCGGGTGCATGAAACTTTGTATCAGGTCGGCGATAGCGTCGGGGAGCGGAGCGTGGGCATCGCGGAGGAGCCCGTGGCATGGCTGCGCGATATGTGCCTGTGACACGCTGGCGGCGGCCAACCATCAGAAGGGCGGGAGGATTCCGAGAAGTGATTTCAGCGGAAAGTAATTTCTGCGGAACTGTGGAAGATGATTTCAGCGGAAAGTTATTTGTGAAACAGAGCGGCGTATGATAAAATAAGAGTAAATTGCTTCACAATTAACATGAGTAAATTGCTCTGCAATTAACATGAGTAAATTGCTCCGCAATTAACTCGAGAGAATTGCTTCGCAATTTTTCTGGAATTATTTACGTTATTGGCATCAGAGATATTATAAGACAGAATATTTTTTAGGAGAACGATGATGAGCTCAAGTGAAGAATATCTGGATAATTTATTAAAATCATTGACGGAAGGCGGCAGCGGCGCGGAAAGCCAGCCGGGGGCGCAGCAATTCGGCCAGACGGCAGACGCGGACGGCGGCGCCGGATTGGATGATTTGAACTTAGACGATCTGGGCTTAGACGGCCTCGGTCTGGAGGAGATCGGGCCGGAGGATGGCGCAGATGCGGGCGCAAATGCGGATGGTGATGCAGGACTGGATGATCTGCATTTAGATGACTTGGGCTTCGATGATTTGGGTGCAGGAGAAGACACTGCGGGCAGCGATGACCTGCATCTGGACGACTTGGGACTAGACGATTTAGGTTTAGATAGCCTCGGTTTGGAGGAGATCGGGCCGGAAGCCGGGGCAGACGCGGGCGCGGCCGGCGACGCAGGACTGGACGATCTGCATCTGGATGACTTGAGTTTCGATGACTTGGGTGCAGGAGAAGACACTGCGGGCAGCGATGATCTGCATTTGGACGACTTGGGACTAGATGATCTGGGCTTGGACGGTCTAGGCTTGGAGGAGATCGGGCCGGAAGCCGGGGCAGACGCGGGCGCGGATAGTGAAGCAGGACTGGACGACCTACATTTGGATGATCTGAATTTTGATGATTTGAGTGCAGGAGAAGATACTGCGGGCAGCGATGACCTGCATTTAGACGACTTAGGACTAGACGATTTAGGCTTAGACGGCCTCGGCTTGGAGGAGATCGGGCCGGAAGCCGGAGCAAGTGCGGACGCGGATAGTGAAGCAGGACTGGACGACCTACATTTGGATGATCTGAATTTTGATGATTTGGGTGCAGAAGAAGATACTGCGGGCAGCGATGACCTGCATTTAGACGACTTGGGACTAGACGATTTAGGCTTAGACGGTCTTGGTTTGGAGGAGATCGGGCCGGAGGATGGCGCAAGTGCGAACGCGGATGGCGGTGCAGGACTGGACGATTTGCATTTGGATGACCTAGGCTTCGATGATTTGGGGGCCGGGGAGGACACTGCGGGCGGCGATGACCTGCATTTAGATGATTTGCATTTAGACGATCTGGGGCTTGACGACTTAGGTCTGGATAGCGCCGGTGAGTCTGATTTTGCCTTGGAGGAGCCCGGAGAGGAGGACGCGGAGCTCTCGGCGCTGCTGGCAGGCATGGGCGGCGACGAAGATTTGTCGGAGATCAACGATCTGCTGGAGAAGTCCGATCAGGGCGTGGCCGTTGACGACGACATGATGGCCATGCTGGACGGGGTATCCGGCGCGGAGGACGGCGGCGCGGACTTTGACTTTTTCGGCGGCGACGAAGGCGCGGAGGATGCCGACAGGGAAGGCCCGGAGAACATCCGCGAGATCACGCCGGAGGAACTGGCGGAGCGGGAGAATCCCAAGAGCCGGAAACAGAAGAAAAAAGAGGAAAAGGAACGGAAGAAGCGTGAAAAGAAAGCGCGTAAAGGAAAAGAAGCCGCGGACGCAGACGATAATGGCGTAGAGGCCGAGGGCGGCGACGCTGCGGATCTGGGGGAGAAGCCGAAGAAGCAGGGCTTTTTGGCCAAGCTGATGGCGATGCTTCTGGAGGAGGACGAGAGCGAAGACGGCAGCGCGGAAGGCGACGCCGGTGATATGGGCGTGGTGATCGGCAATCTTTCCGAGGAAAATCAGGAGCTTTTGGCGGAGCTGACGGAAGAAGACAAAAAGGACGCCAAGAAGAAAAAGAAAGAGAAGAAGGAAAAGAAAGCCAAGAAAGGCGGCAAGAAGGAGGGCGAAGCGCCGGAAGACGGTGAAGAAGGGGAAGAAGGCGCAGAGCAGAAACCGAAAAAGGCCAAGAAAGCCAAGAAGAAGAAAGAGCCGAAGGAGGACGAGGAGCCCAAGGCGCCGGAGAAGAAACTTTCCGCCCAGAAAGTGACGACTGTCTTTCTGTTTTGCGCGACGGTGGCGGCCTGCATCGTGATTGCGACGACGCTCCTGCCCCAGCAGGTCGAAAAGCAGCAGGCGCGGGTTGCGTTTGACCATGATCAGTACGCGCAGGTGTACGATCTTTTGTACGGCAGGAAGCTGAATGATGAGGATGCCGCCTTGCTGGAAAAGAGCAGCCTGATCCTGAGAATACAGAGGAAACTGGACTCCTACGAGAATTACAGGGAGCTGGATATGCCGGAGGAGGCGCTGGACGCGCTGCTTTCGGGTGTTGACCGGTATGAGCAGCTTCGCGATGAGGCGGCGGCGTACAATGTGAGCGGGGAGGTCTCCGCGGTATACAATCAGATTTTGGACGCGCTGAACGCCGCGTACGGTCTGTCGGAGGCGGACGCGCTGGACGTGCTGGCGTCGGGGGACAATATCACCTATTCGCAGCGCATTCATGAGATCGTCACCGGAGGAACCGTCGATAGCGGAGAAGCGGAAGATGCACCGGCAGTGAAACAGGACGTGCTTCCCGAGGAGGAAGAAATTTTGGACAGGCTGCAGGAGACAGAGGCGGGCGAATAGCGGTTTAGATGGGAGCAGGCACGGATGGTTGCGGTGATTGATTATGATGCCGGAAATATCAGGAGCGTGGAGAAAGCGGCGCTCGCGCTGGGCAAAGCGGTGAAAGTGACGCGGGACAGGGATGTGATTCTGTCTGCGGCGCACGTGATTCTGCCGGGGGTAGGCGCTTTCGGCGACGCCATGGCCAAGCTGGACGGATACGGACTGACGGAGACGATCCGTGATGTGATTGCGCGGGGAACGCCTTTTCTGGGCATCTGTCTGGGCCTGCAGCTATTGTTTGAGAGCAGTGAGGAGAGTGAGGGAACGCCGGGACTTGGCATCCTGCCGGGCACGATACGGCGGCTGCCGGAGGACAGCGGGCTTAAGATTCCCCATATCGGATGGAATTCTCTCCGTTTTCCCAACCGGGGACGGTTGTTTGCGGGAATAGCGGAGGAGTCCTATGTGTATTTTGTGCATTCCTATTATCTGCAGGCGGGCGAACCGGAGATCGTCACGGCGACGACGGAGTACGGGGCGCTGATCCACGCTTCGGTGGAGCGGGACAATGTCTTTGCCTGTCAGTTCCATCCCGAAAAGAGTTCGGATGTGGGGATGCGCATTCTGCGGAATTTCCTGTCAGTAAAATAGAGGGCGACGAAACGGTCGATCGGTGAACCGAAATGCACACAAAAAGGATTATTCCCTGTCTGGACGTCAGGGACGGCAGAGTGGTAAAGGGAATCAATTTTGTCAATATCAGAGACGTGGGCGATCCCGCGGAGGTGGGGGCCGCCTATGACAAAGCCGGCGCGGACGAGCTGGTTTTTCTCGACATCACGGCGTCCTCCGATGCGCGCAGGACGGCGGTAGAGATGGTGCGCAAGGTCGCCGAGAAGGTGTTTATCCCTTTTACGGTGGGAGGCGGCATCCGCACGGTGGACGATTTCAGGGCGATCCTGCGGGAAGGCGCAGACAAGGTATCCGTCAACTCCGCGGCGATCATGAATCCGCGGCTGATCAGCGACGCGGCGGACAAGTTCGGCAGCCAGTGCGTGGTGGTGGCGATCGATGCGAAGCGGCGGCCCGACGGCAGCGGATGGAATATTTACAAAAACGGCGGGCGCGTGGACATGGGGATCGACGCCGTGGAGTGGGCGATGGAGGCCGACCGGCTGGGCGCGGGGGAGATTCTTCTGACCAGCATGGACGGCGACGGCACGAAGGAAGGCTACGATCTGGAGCTGACCGGCACGATCGCGGAGAATGTGTCGATTCCGGTGATTGCCTCCGGGGGCGCCGGCACGATGGAGCATTTCTATGAGGCGTTTACGGCGGGCAAAGCGGACGCGGCGCTGGCGGCTTCGCTTTTTCACTACAGGGAGATGGAGATCGGCGATCTGAAGACATATTTGCGGGATAGAGGAATCCCGGTCAGAATCTGACCGGACGTTTTACGGAGACAACGTTATGGCGATGTTGCGCGACGACTGGGCGGCTGCCCTCGACCAAGAATTTCACAAGGAATATTACAGGCAGTTGTATACTTTTGTCAGGGAGGAATATAGCAAAAGAATCATATATCCGCCGTCGGACGAGATATTCAGCGCTTTTCACTTCACGCCTTTAAGCGAGGTAAAGGTGCTTCTGCTGGGGCAGGACCCGTACCACAACGAGCATCAGGCGCATGGCATGAGCTTTTCGGTGCCGCAGGACCAGCGGGAGATACCGCCGTCGCTGCAGAATATTTATCAGGAACTGCACGACGATCTGGGCTGCTATATTCCCAACAACGGCTATCTGAAGAAGTGGGCCGATCAGGGCGTGCTTCTGCTAAATACCGTTCTGACGGTGCGGGCGCATCAGGCCAACTCCCACAGGGGGCACGGCTGGGAACAGTTCACCGACGCGGTGATCGAGGCGGTGAACGCGCAGGAGAGGCCCATCGTCTATCTTTTGTGGGGCAGGCCGGCGCAGAGCAAGATACCGATGCTGACCAATCCCAGACATCTGATCCTGCAGGCGCCGCATCCAAGTCCGTTGTCGGCGTACAGGGGATTTTTCGGGTGCAGGCATTTCAGCAAGTGCAACGAATTTCTGGAAAAGAACGGCGTAGAGCCGATTGACTGGCAGATAGAGAATATCTGATGTGCCGCCGCGTCTGTAGGACAGACAGGAAGCGGCGCCAAGAAAAGGCCGGATGATAAGGCAGAGAGGAGTCAGATTCCAAAGATGAAAAAATTACCGTTTGTGACAAAAGAGAAGGTGGAGGAGATCGTAAAGACCTATCCGACGCCTTTTCATATCTATGATGAAAAAGGCATCCGTGAGAACGCCAAGGCCGTGCTGGAGGCGTTCTCGTGGAACAAGGGTTTCAAGGAATATTTCGCGGTCAAGGCGTGCCCGAATCCGTTTCTGCTGCGGATACTGCACGAGTACGGCATGGGGTGCGACTGTTCTTCGCTGACGGAGCTGATGATGAGCAGCGCGCTGGGGATCGACGGCCATGATATTATGTTTTCCTCCAACGATACGCCCGCGGAGGACTACGCCTACTGCGCCAAGGTGGGCGGCATCATCAATCTGGATGACATCACGCACATTCCGTTTGTGGAAAAGATACTCGGCAGACTGCCGGAGACTATGAGCTGCCGTTATAATCCCGGCGGCGTCTTTCGGATGAGCAACGGCATTATGGACAATCCGGGCGATGCGAAATACGGGTTTACGACGGAGCAGTTATTTGAGGGCTACCGCATCCTGCGGGAGAAGGGCGTAAAGCATTTCGGGCTGCACGCATTCCTGGCCAGCAATACCGTGACCAACGAGTATTATCCGCAGCTTGCAAAACAGTTGTTCCGGGTGGCGGTGGAGATCAAGGAGAAGCTGGGGATCTGTCTGGAATTTATCAATCTTTCCGGCGGCGTCGGCATCGCCTATACGCCGGAGCAGACCGGCAACGATATCCGCAAGATCGGCGAGGGCGTCCGCAGGGTATACGAGGAGACGCTGGTTCCCGCGGGGCTGGGAGACGTGGCGATCTACACGGAGATGGGGCGGTTTATGATGGGGCCTTACGGCGCGCTGGTGACAAAAGCGATTCATGAGAAGCACACCCACAAGGAATATATCGGCGTGGACGCCTGTGCGGTGAACCTGATGCGGCCCGCGATGTACGGCGCATATCATCATATCACTGTGCTGGGCAAGGAAAACGAGCCCTGCGACCATCGGTACGACGTGACCGGCTCGCTATGCGAGAACAACGACAAATTCGCGGTGGACAGGATGCTGCCCAAGATCGACATGGGAGATTATCTGGTGATTCATGACACGGGCGCCCACGGTTATGCCATGGGTTACAATTACAACGGGAAACTGAAATCCGCCGAGCTTCTTCTGAAAGAGGACGGCAGCGTGGAGTTAATCAGGCGCGCGGAGACGCCGAAAGATTATTTTGCGACGTTTGACTGCTTCGATGTGTACCGAGAACTGGAAAATGCCGGCGGCGGGACTTGAACCCGCACGTGGTTGCCCACAACAGATTTTGAGTCTGCCTCGTCTGCCATTCCGACACGCCGGCCTGTAACAACCGAGTACTATCATACCACAACTGCGGAAAGTTGGCAAGTTTTTTGAAAAATGCAGGTTTGTCAAGTTTGGTAAGTTTGGTAAGTTTTTTGGAAAACTGCTTGTGCAACCGCGGCGGAGTATGGTATATTTATAGTTACCTGACGGCTGCCGTTATCATTCCGGCGGCCATTCGGCAGAGAAAACGCTTCACGACATAGCGGAGGGAACAACAGAGGACAAATTGTAGCGAAGGCCGCCAAGAAGCGGCAGAACGGAGATGCCTATGAAATCACGCAGACACAGGCATAAAGAATCCTTTTCTGTTCTCCTGATATCCAATACGGGACAGAGAACAAGACATTTCCATGTGAAGCGTTCTTTCTTTCGACTGGTCACGGCGCTTGTCCTGTGCGTCGCCGTATCGTTCGGATGGCTGATGTATCACTATGTGACGGAGCCGGGAAGCGCCGGCGTTTATGTCAGCGCGGGCGCAGGCACGCAGGAGACGGAGCTGGTGGCGCAGGCTGCCGCGCAGCAGGAGGAGCTGGCCGCGAAGGATGCGCAGATACAACAGATGGAGAGTGAGATTGACAGTTTAAACCGCCGTAACAGTGAGCTGACGACGGAGAACAAGGCACTGCTGGCCGCCGCCAGAACCACATCGGACACCGGCGGCGCGGCGGATATGGCGGACACGGCGGAAGACAGTGACAGTCCGGCCTATCCGAGCAGATATCCCTATTCGGAGACGGGCGAGGTGACGCAGAAGTACACGGATAGCCATCCCTATGTGTCGATCAATACGCACGGACAGGGCAATATTCTGGCGGCGGGGGACGGTGAGGTAGTGTCGGTTACTTCCGACGACAGTTATCCCCTCATGATCGAGATCGACCACGGCAACGGCTACCGGACACGCTATATGCTGCCGCAGGAGGCCGAGACGCGGCTGGCGGAAGGCGCACAGGTCGGCAGAGGCGACGTCTTGGTGGAGCTGGGGGACGCTAACGTGCAGCTCGACTATCAGGTGATACGGCAGGATCAGCCCATCGATCCGCTGATCGTATTTGAGGCAAAGGGATAAGAAAGAGTTAAGGGTGACGGTTATGTTAAAAAAAGGAAAAAACGAAGCGTATACGGACGATCCGCGGACAAAGGTAGGAACGGTGATCGGGGCGGGCACTGTCTTTGACGGCGATTTTTCTTCGCCGGAGGCGGTCAGGATCGACGGCACCATCAACGGCAACTGCAGCTGCGAAAAGAAGCTGATCCTCAGCGCGGACGGACGGGTAAAGGGCAATATCACGGCGCAGAGCGTGATTATCTCCGGCAGGGTTGACGGCGATATCGTCGTCACGGGCAAGATGGAGATTCTGGCCACGGGCAAGATTGCCGGCAACATTACGGCGGCTTCCCTAGTGATCGACGAGGGGGCGTGCTTTGACGGGCGCTGTACGATGACGGCGGCCCAGACCGAGACCGGGCAGGCGGCAGCGGCGGACAACGTTCCTGCGGATGCCAAAGAGGAGAAATAGGAAGACGTACATAAGATAATGATCATGCCGGCGTGGTTGACGGCGTTCAGCCATGGCCGGCATATTTTTTCGGCGTGAGTCTTTCAAAATACACCGATCTGGTATATAATGAAATCTGTATGGCGTATAACAGGCTGCAGCCTGTGGAAAGAAGTGCAGCGGGTATGGACTGTAAGGATGCAGAGAAGAAAATACCGTATTTTCTCAGGGACGAGCTGGACGGAAACAGGCTGGAGGAGTTTGTGGAGCATATCGAGAACTGCTCGGAGTGCAGGGAGGAACTGTCCATTCAGTTTTTGGTCTCGGAAGGGCTGGAACGTCTGGAAGGGGGCAGCAACTTTAATCTCCAGAGAGAGCTGCTGACGAAGATGGAGAGTGCGCAGCGCCGCATCAATATCCACCGCACGCTCTGGTATGTGCTGATCTGTCTGGAGGCGGCGGTGGTCTCGGCGATCATTATTTCCCTGTGCATTCTCCTGCGGATGTGACGGTTCGGGGACGGCTCCCCGAAATGAGGTAGTTATGGCGGAAAAACTCGTATTGATAGACGGACACAGTATTTTGAACAGGGCCTTTTACGGACTGCCCGACCTGACCAACGGACAGGGGCTCCACACCAACGCCGTCTACGGATTTCTGAATATCATGTTTAAGATTCTGGAGGAGGAGCAGCCGGACTATCTCACCGTGGCTTTCGACGTGCACGCGCCCACGTTCCGCCATGAGATCTATAGCGATTATAAGGGCACGCGGAAACCGATGCCGGAGGAGCTGCGCCAGCAGGTGCCGCTGATCAAGCAGATGTTAGGCGCCATGGGGATCTGCATCGTGGAGAAGGCGGGGCTCGAGGCGGACGATATTCTGGGGACGATCGCCAGAAGGGGCGAGCGCGCGGGCATGGAAGTGACGCTCGTATCGGGGGATCGGGATCTGCTGCAGATCGCGTCGGAGCATACCAAGATCAGGATTCCCAAGACCAAAGGCGGCAGGACGGAGATCGAGGACTATTACGCCGCCGACGTGGAGCGCAGGTATCAGGTGGCCCCGGCGCGTTTCATCGACCTGAAAGCGCTGATGGGCGATACCGCCGACAATATTCCCGGCGTTCCCAAAGTGGGGGAAAAGACGGCCACGGAGCTCTTAGTGCAGTTCGGCTCTCTGGACAATCTGTACGCCCATCTGGAGGAGGTCGGCAAAAAAGCCGTCCGGGAGTCTCTGGCCGCCAACAGGGAGCTGGCGGATTTAAGCCGCGTGCTGGCAACGATCAACACGGAGGGCGACATCGACTATCGGTTCGAGGATGCCGCCGTAGGCAATTTCTATACGGAGGAAGCCTATGTCCTCTGTAAGCAGCTCGGCTTTAAGAATCTGCTGGGCCGTTTTGAAAAGGATGTGACGGCAGCGGCTTCCCAGGCGTCGCAGTTTGTGGAGATCACGGAGCCGGCAGAGGCGGAAGCGTTCTTTGCCCGGTGTCTGGCGCAGTGCCGCGCCGGTGCGGAGCGGGGTGACGGCGCGTGCGAGATCGGTCTGGCGGTGCTGGCGGACGGCAGGAATCCCGCGGATCTGGTGGGCGTGGCGATAGCGTCGGAGGAGGACGCCGTGCGGTTTCTTCCCTGCCGCGGCGGGGTGACGGCGCGGTATCTGGCGGAGCAGATCGCCGCACTGACGAAAGATGAGTTATGTAAACTAGCGGTCTTTGACTGCAAGAGCGCTTATGGGCCTCTCGGCATCGGCGCAGACTGCGGCGGGCAGGAGGACGTGATGGCGCCGTTTCGCGCGAAGCGGTATTTTGACATCCTGCTGGCGGCCTATCTGCTGAATCCGCTGAAAAATGACTACGAGGCGGAGGATATCGCCACCGAGTATCTGGGGCTGACGCTCCCCAATCGGAGCCAGGTGTGCGAGAAACTGTCCTACGCCGAGGCGTATGCGCGCAATCCACGCGATATCGTGGAGTATGCCTGCCACAACGCTCATGTGTGCCGGGCGGCGGCGCCGCTTTTGCGGGAACGCCTGCGGGAGCAGGGGATGTATGATCTGCTATACGACATCGAGATGCCGCTGACCGCGGTGCTCTATGAGATGGAGCGGCACGGCGTTCTGGTAAAGCCGGAGGAATTAAAGCGGTACGGACAGGCGCTGACCGGCAGGATCACGGAGCTGGAGCAGTCCGTCTACCGGCAGGCCGGCTGCGAATTTAACATCAATTCGCCCAGACAGCTTGGCGAGATTCTGTTCGAGCGGATGGGGATTCCGGGCGGCAAAAAGACTAAGACCGGCTATTCCACGGCGGCGGATGTGCTGGAGAAGCTGGCGCCGGACTATCCCATTGTCTCGGATATTCTGGAATACCGGGGACTGGCCAAGCTGAAATCCACTTATGCGGACGGGCTGGCGGCCTACATAGACGAGGGCGGCAGGATTCATACCACATTCAACCAGACGATTACGGCCACCGGCAGGATCAGCTCCACCGAGCCGAATCTGCAGAACATCCCGATGCGCACGGAGCTGGGGCGCAAGATCCGCAAGGTGTTCGTGCCGATGGAGGGCTGCCTGTTCATGGACGCGGACTACTCCCAGATCGAGCTGCGGCTGCTGGCGCATATGTCGGGCGACAGCCAGTTGATCGAAGCCTACCGGATGGACGAGGACATCCATCGGATCACGGCGGCCAAAGTATTTCACACGCCTTTTGAGGAAGTGACGGATCTCCAGCGGCGCAACGCCAAGGCGGTCAATTTCGGCATTGTGTACGGGATCAGCTCTTTCGGGCTGAGTCAGGATTTGAGTATTTCCAAAAAAGAGGCGGCGGCATATATCGAACAGTATTTTGAGACTTATCCGGGCGTGAAGCGGTTTCTGGACACGCTGGTGGCGGATGCCAAAAAGAACGGCTATGCGGTCACCATGTTCGGGCGCAGACGTCCGATTCCGGAGCTTTCTTCCGGCAATTTCATGCAGCGCTCTTTCGGCGAGCGTGCGGCGATGAATTCCCCCATTCAGGGAAGCGCAGCGGATATTATGAAAATCGCCATGATCCGTGTCTGGGAGAAGCTGCACCGGGAGGGACTGCGTTCCCGGCTGATCCTGCAGGTGCACGACGAACTGCTGATCGAGACGTATGCGGAAGAAGAAGACAGGGTGCGTGAGATTCTGGCCGGTGAGATGCGGAACGCGGCGGCGCTTTCCGTGCGGCTGGAAGTGGATCTGCACACAGGGCAGGACTGGTATGAGGCGAAATAGACGGTTATGAAGATCATCGGGATCACCGGCGGCGTAGGCAGCGGCAAAACGGAAATTCTGAACTATCTGCGCAGTCATTACAACTGCCGCGTCATTATCGCGGACGAGGCCGCTCATGAGCTGGAGAGGAGGGGCGGCGCCTGTTATGACGCGCTGACCGCCCTGCTGGGAAAAGACATCCTCGGCGCGGACGGCGAGATCGACAGGGGCAGGATGGCAGCCGCGATCTTTGGCGACAGGGAGCTGCTGGCACAGGTCAACGGCATCGTGCATCCGGCGGTAAGGCAGTATATTGCGGACGTTATCAGGCAGGAGCGTGCGGCGGGCCAGACGGACTATCTGTTCCTCGAATCTGCGCTGCTGATCGAGAACGGTTATGACCGGACGGTGGATGAGATGTGGTATATCCGGACGGAGGAAAAGGCGCGCAGGGAGAGACTGCGGCAGTCCAGAGGCTATACCGAGGCAAAGACGGACAGTATCATGCGCAGGCAGCTTTCGGAGGAGGAATACGGCAGGCATTGTACGGTGGTGATCGACAACAGCGGCAGCCTGCAGGACACCTACCGGCAGATCGAGCAAAAACTGGGGAAAGGATCATGTCAGGAGTTATGAAATATCCGGGACAATTAGTGTTTGGCTTAGATATCGGGACGAGAAGCATCGTCGGCACGGTGGGCTACCGCGTCGGGGATAAATTCTATGTTGTCACGCAGAGCATCAGGGAGCATACGACGCGGTCGATGCTGGACGGCCAGATCCACGATATTTACAAGGTGGGCGAGACCATCAGCGAGGTAAAGGCCGAACTGGAAAAGAAGATCAACAGGCCGTTGAAGGACGTATGTATCGCCGCCGCGGGCCGCGTGCTCAAGACCGTTACCGTCCGGGTGGATATGGAGATGGAGGGCGACCGGGAGATCGGCGGCGAGGATATCTACGCGCTGGATTCCATGGGCGTGGAGAAGGCTTATGAAGAATTTTTGAAGGACAACGACACGGAGATGAAATTTTACTGCGTCGGCTATTCCGTTGTCCGCTATTATATGAACGGTTATACGATCGGCAATCTGGAAGGGCATAAGGCACGGACGATCGGCGCGGACATGATCGCCACGTTTCTGCCGGAAGACGTGGTGGACGGCCTGTATAAAGCCGTCGGACAGGCGGGGCTGGAAGTGGTCAATCTGACGCTGGAGCCCATCGCGGCCATTCAGGTGGCGATCCCGGAGATGTACCGGATGTTAAATATCGCGCTGGTGGATGTGGGAGCCGGAACGTCCGATATTTCCGTGACTAAGGACGGAAGCATTATCGCCTACGGGATGATTCCCATAGCGGGCGACAGCCTGACGGAAGTGGTGGCGAAACACTGTCTGGTGGATTTTGCCACGGCGGAGCATATCAAGCGTGAGACCGGCGTCCGGGAACAGATCGAGTACAAGGATATCATGGGCCTGTCCCAGACGATCTCCGCGGCGGAAGTGGAACAGGTGACGGCGGACGTGATCTCCGATATGACGGAGCGGGTGGCCGCCAAGATCAAAGAGTTAAACGGCGACAAATCCGTCAGCGCCGTGTTCGTGGTGGGCGGCGGCGGTATGCTTCCGGGGTACACGGAGGCGCTGGCCGCCAAGCTGGGCATCCAGCCGGAGAGAGTCGCGGTGCGGGGCGAGGAAGTTATGCAGAACATCGAATTTCTGGAGGCCGACGCCCACAAGGATTCCCTGATGGTGACGCCAATCGGTATCTGCCTGAGCTTTTATGAGCAGAGTAATAATTTTATCTTTGTCTACTTTAACGACCAGAGAATCAAGATCTACGACAACAATAAGGCGGCGGTGGTAGATGCGGCGATGCAGGCGGAGTTCCCCAATGACGGGCTATTCCCCAGACGCGGCAGGGAACTGAATTATACGGTGAACGGCAAGCCGCGCATCACCCGCGGCGCGCTGGGAGAAGCCGCGGTGATCACCGTCAACGGCAGTGAGGCGGACATCTATACGCCGATCCACGCCAACGACCAGATCAGGGTGACGGAATCCACGGCGGGAGAGGCCGCACAAATGGATATCAACCAGCTCCCGGAGTACGGCGCGACCATGCGGGTGGAGGTCAACGACAGACAGATCGACCTGCCTAAGTTTGCCAGCGTCAACGGCCGGCTCCAGTCGGGGTATTACAGTATACAGGAGAACGATTCCATTGAGATTCTGGGGTACTATACGGTGCGCCAGATCGCGGAGTTTATGGATGTGATCATCAACCGTGAGATGAATATCTATGTCAACAATAAGCTGGCGGATATGGACACGAAGGTCTATGAAAACTTTTCCGTCGTATGGACGATGGAGGAGCTGCAGCTCTCCGACCGCGACAAGTATGAGGGCGGCATGGCGGATTCCTACCGGGATCTCCCGGAGGCTGAGGAGACCGGGGAAGACGCAGAGATAGCGGCGGAGACAGAGACAAAGATAGAGACAGAGGCATCGGTTCTGACGGAGACAACGGCGGACACGGCGGCAGCAGGAGCAGGCGCAGGGACGGCAGCGGAAGGGGCGTCTGAGGCAGATACAGATACGGCGTCCGCGGATGGCGGCATGACGGCAGCAGACAAGGCGGCAGATACGTCGGCGCAGGCTGGACAGTCGCAGCAGACGGCTTCCGATACGGCGGCAGGCGGGCCGAAGGAGCAGGGCCGCGTCATCTACGTGACCGTCAACGGCGAGCAGGTGCGTCTCTCCGGCAAGAAGGAGTATGTTTTCGTGGATGTCTTTTCCTGCATCGATTTCGATCTGTCCAAGCCCCAAGGCAGCGGTATCGTCACGAAGCTGAACGGCAGGGATGCGCAGTATATGGAGACGATTCACGGCGGCGAGACCATCGAGATCTACTGGAAACATTAGCGCGGGTTCCTGCACAGAATAACATACGGAAAGAAAAGAAGAACACTATGAGACTATGCAGTATTGCCAGCGGCAGCAGCGGAAACTGCGTTTATGTCGGCTCCGACGCCACGCATCTGCTGATAGACGCGGGCATCAGTGCAAAAAGGATAGAGGAGGGCGCGGCGGCCCTGGGGATTAAACTGTCCGAGCTGGACGGCATCTTTGTCACCCATGAGCATTCCGACCATATTAACGGACTCGGCGTTCTGGCGAGAAAATACGGGATTCCGATCTACGGCACGGCGGGAACGATCGCTGCCGTCAGGCAGACGGCATCGCTGGGAAAGATCGACGAATCGCTTTTTCATTATGTGAAGGCGGACGAGAAATATATTGTGAAGGATATGTCGCTCTATCCGATACGGACGTCCCACGACGCGGCGGAACCGGTGGCATACCGGATCAGCCACGGCAGGCAGCGGGCGGCGGTCATCACGGATCTGGGATGTTACAACGACTATACGGTGGAGTGCCTGCGGGATCTGGATATCCTGTATCTGGAAGCCAACCACGACGTCCGTATGCTGCAGGTCGGGCCCTACCCCTATTATCTCAAGCAGCGCATTCTGAGCGAGAGGGGGCACCTGTCCAACGAGGCCGCCGGAAGGCTTCTGAGCAGAGTG
Source organism: uncultured Lachnospiraceae bacterium (assembly GCA_947630025.1). Taxonomy (GTDB): domain Bacteria; phylum Bacillota; class Clostridia; order Lachnospirales; family Lachnospiraceae; genus UBA3282. The sequence goes on along the minus strand of CANRFZ010000005.1, from coordinate 144,941 downwards.
CTGCACGACGGGATGCAGGCGGTGGTGCTGGGGCATCTCAGCAAGGAAAACAATCTGCCGGAACTGGCGTATGAATCGGTGCGGGTAGAAGTGACGATGTCGGACACCCCCTACAACGGCAGCGATTTTCCGTTGTATGTGGCGAAGCGAAGCGAAGTGTCGCAGATGATCGAGATATAAGGTGATCGAGATATAAATTCACCGGAAACACACCGCCGGCGGGCGGCGGCATATGCGGGCCGGCTTCGGATAGTCGGAACGGGCAAAGGAGAGGACGATGAAAAAGACAATCATTACAGTGGTGGGCAAAGATACGGTAGGCATTATCGCGCGGGTATGTACCTATCTGGCGGACAACCAGATCAATATTCTGGACATTTCCCAGACTATCGTGCAGGACTATTTCAATATGATGATGATCGTGGATACGAACCGGACGCAGAAGGATTTCGGCGATATCGTGCGGGAACTGGACCGGCTGGGCGAGAGCATCGGCGTTATCATCAAATGCCAGAAAGAGGAAATCTTTGACCAGATGCACAGGATCTAACAAGTGAGAAGGGATAAGCATGATTAATATATTTGAAGTAGCGGAAACCAACGAAATGATCGAAAAGGAAAATCTGGACGTGCGCACCATCACGATGGGAATCAGCCTGTTAGACTGTATCGATGCGGATCTGGATGCCCTGAATGAGAAAATCTACCGCAAGATATACGAGTCTGCCAAGGATCTGGTGAAGACCGGGGAATATATCTCCGCGGAATATGGCGTGCCGATTGTAAATAAGCGCATATCCGTCACGCCTGTCGCGCTGGCGGGCGGGGCGGCCTGCAGGACGCCGGAAGACTTCGTATCGATTGCGCGCACACTCGACAGGGTGGCGCATGAGGTGGGCGTCAATTTTATCGGCGGGTATTCCGCGCTGGTGGCCAAGGGCATGACGGCGGCGGACGAGATGCTGATCCGCTCCATTCCGCAGGCATTGGCCGAAACGGAGCGGGTGTGCAGTTCCGTCAACGTGGGCTCTACCCGCACCGGCATCAATATGGACGCGGTGAAGCTGATGGGCGAGGTGATCCTGCAGACGGCGCAGGCGACGAAAGAGGCGGATTCCCTCGGATGTGCGAAGCTGGTCGTATTCTGCAACGCGCCGGACGACAATCCGTTTATGGCGGGCGCGTTCCACGGCGTAACGGAGGCGGACAGGGTGATCAACGTAGGCGTCAGCGGGCCGGGCGTTGTGAAGACCGCATTGGAAAAAGTCCGTGGGGAGAATTTTGAAATTCTGTGCGAGACGATCAAAAAGACCGCTTTTAAAGTGACGCGGGTAGGGCAGCTCGTGGCCAAAGAAGCCTCGCGGATGCTCGGCGTTCCTTTCGGTATCGTGGATCTGTCGCTGGCGCCTACGCCGGCGGTAGGGGATTCCGTGGCGGAGATACTGTGCGAGATCGGACTGGAGCGCGCGGGGGCGCCCGGTACGACGGCGGCTCTGGCGCTGCTGAACGATCAGGTGAAAAAGGGCGGCGTGATGGCGTCCTCTTATGTGGGCGGTCTGAGCGGCGCGTTTATTCCGGTCAGCGAGGATCAGGGAATGATCGATGCCGTGTCCGCGGGAGCGCTGACGCTGGAAAAGCTGGAGGCGATGACGTGCGTGTGCTCCGTGGGGTTAGATATGATCGCCATACCGGGAGACACTAAGGCGACTACCATATCCGGCATTATCGCGGATGAGATGGCTATCGGCATGGTGAACCAGAAGACCACGGCGGTGCGTCTGATCCCGGTGATCGGCAAGGGCGTCGGAGAGACGGTGGAGTTCGGCGGACTGCTGGGCTATGCGCCGATCATGCCTGTCAACGGCTTCTCCTGCGACAACTTTATCAACCGCGGCGGCAGGATACCCGCACCGATCCACAGCTTCAAGAATTAAGAGCTGAGAGCTGAAAGTTAAGAGCTAAGGGCTGAGAGAGAGCTAAGAGCTAAGAATCAAGAACTAAGAACTGACGGACGGGCGCGCCTCTGTTGACAGACGGATGATACGGAAGGTATACTGAATATAATAAAACAGAAGGAGATTCGTGTGAAAATTACACGGATGTGCTGCTTTTCACATGGGAACGCTCCGGAACGGAGAATCGTATGAAAAAATTCTCGATGAAAACCATAGCTGCCATTGTCGTTGGAGCGGCGTTGTTTTTGCTGCTGGGGAAGATCTCCATTCCCACGCCGGTTTCCAATACGTATGTGAGCCTGCAGTATGCGGTTCAGGCGGTGTTTGCGACGTTGTTTGGCCCGGTGGCCGGGTGCCTGATCGGTCTGATCGGCCATACGCTGATCGATGTGACTGGCGGCGGCCCATGGTGGAGCTGGATCATCGCGTCCGCCTGCGTGGGGCTGATCATCGGCGTGGCGACTTGGAAGACGGATCTTCGCAGCGGGTTGGAGTCTGGCAAGCTGATTCGGTTTAATATCGCGCAGGCGGCGGCACACCTGATCGCATGGGGCGTTATCGCGCCCTGCCTTGATATCGTGATTTATGCGGAACCGGTGGAAAAGCTCTTTGCACAGGGGCTTATGGCAGCCGGAGCGAATATTCTCACAACGGCGGTCGTCGGCACGCTGCTTCTGGTGGTATATGCGCAGGCGATTGCCAAGAAAGCCCCGCAGGATGAGGAACGGTAATACAGGATAGCTCGGAGCTGCCGCTGGACTGGCGGCGGCTCTTTTTGCGCGGCAGCGCCCTGCCTCTTGTGGATCGATAGGAACAGGAGACGGCACTTTGCCTGTGAGAGTACGATAGGAACAGGAGACGTCGTTTTGCCTGCTGCGGGACTGATATAAGCAGGAGATGTCACCTTGCCTGTGAGATCTCGATGTGCGCAGGCAATAGCATAGGAATAGAGGAGAAAACATGAATCTACTGGTGATTGGCGGCAGTTATTTTTACGGCAGGGTATTTGTCATGGAAGCGGCAGGGAGCGGGCGCGACTGTCAGATCACCCTGCTCAACCGTGGAACGTATTCTATGGAGGACTTCGGCGTCCGTCAGGTGACAGGCGACAGGCATAGCGCCGCGGCCCTTGCTGCCTGCGACGGCGACTATGACGCGGTGATCGACTTCTGCGCCTATGCCGCGGGCGACGTGGAGACGGCGGCGGCAGGCATCACCGGGAAGATCGGACAGTATATCCTGATCAGCACGGTGGACGTCTACGAGCGGGGAAGCGGTCTGGTCAAGACGGAAGACCATCCGCTGGAACGGCGGCATTTCGGCGGGGAGGCCGGCGCTTATATCGCGGGCAAGGCTGCGCTGGAGGAGGAAGTGCGCCGCGTCTGCGGGGACAGGGACATTCCTTATACGGTGCTGCGACCGGCGATCCTGTATGGGCCGTACAATTATGCGCCCAGGGAATCCGCCTATATTCATATGATGGTTACAGAGCATACGCTGCCACGGTTTACCGACGCGGACGGCAGATTCCAGTTCGTATATGTCAAGGATGCCGCAGACGCCATTCTGCGCGTGATCGGCAACCGGAGGGCGTACGGGCGGGCCTACAATCTGTGCCAGGAGGAGATCGCAGATTATCCTCTCTTGTGGGAGACGCTGCGGGCCGCCGCGCCGCCTGAGGTAACGGAAGCCCTGCGGGAGATTCCCATGACGATAGCCGAGGCGGAGGCGGGGCAGATTCCCGTGCCTTTTCCGGCAACGGCGCAGGAGACGGAGTTGTGTGATAATACGCGGAGCAAAGAGGAGCTGGGAATGCGCTATCTGGATTTCGCGGAAGGGATGCGGAGGACGTACCGGGCCTTTGCGCACGTGTTTTCGTAGGGGTTTTTCGTAGGGGTTTTTCGTAAGAGGGTTTTCGTAAGGGCGCTTGCAGGATAAGATGGCCTGTGGCAGCGCGCAGGAGTTCCAAGAGGCGGTTTTATCTGCGGCAGCGCCGCATACCGGAAGAAAAGGAAAGGACAGTGGAGACATGACATTAGACGGGATAGCGATAGGGGAACAGGTCAGGATAACGGGCGTGGGTGGTGAAAATGCGCTTAGGTGCAGGCTGCTGGATATGGGGCTTACGCCGAAAACCATCGTGAGCGTGCAGAAGGTAGCGCCGATGGGTGATCCGATCGAGATCCGGCTGCGGGGTTACGAGCTGACGATACGCAGGGAGGATGCCGGGCAGATCGAGGTGGAGAAGCTATAGGACGCCTGATGGAATACACGATTTGGCATAACAGGAAGGCACGGAAAGGATCACTATGATATACGCATTGGTGGGCAATCAGAATTGCGGCAAGACGACGCTTTTTAATCAGCTTACGGGTTCCAATCAGCACGTGGGGAATTTTCCCGGCGTGACGGTGGATTCCAAGATGGGCGAGATCCGCGGGGAGAAAAAGGACGCGGTGGTGGATCTGCCGGGGATTTATTCCATCAGGCCCTATAGCAACGAGGAGCTGGTGACGCGCAGATTTATCCTGAAAGAGCATCCCGACGGAATTATCAATATCGTGGACGCCACCAATATCGAGAGAAATCTGTATCTCACGCTGCAGCTTCTGGAGATGCACATCCCGATGGTGCTGGCGCTGAATATGATGGATGAGGTTCGGAACAACGGCGGCACGATCGATATTGCCAAGATGGAGGAGGCGCTGGGCATCCCGGTGGTGGCCATCAGCGCGGCGAAGAACGAAGGAATCGAAGATCTGATCCATGCCATCCGGGAGGTGTCCCAGCGGCGTATCTATCCCAAGGTCACGGATTTCTGCGAGAAAGGGCCGGTGCATCGGTGCATCCATGCGGTCAGCCATCAGGTGGAGGATCACGCGGAGGCGATCGGTATGTCGCCCCGTTTTGCAGCGACTAAGATCGTGGAGGGCGACCGCGATATTATAGAGGAACTGAATCTGTCCGACAACGAGACAGACCTGATGGAACACAGTATCGTGGAGATGGAGCAGGACAGCGGCATGGACCGCAACGCGGCGCTGGCGGATATGCGGTATGTCTTTATCGAAAAAGTCTGCGCGCAGTCGGTCATCAAATGCCGGGAGAGCAGGGAACATATCCGAAGCGTGCGGATCGACAGTGTGCTGACGAATAAATATCTGGCGATTCCCGCGTTCCTTGTCATCATGCTTTTTGTGTTCTGGATGACTTTCGGCGTTCTGGGGGCGTTTCTCAGCGATCTGCTGAGCAGTGCCATCGACGGAATCTCGGCGGCGGTGGAGCGGGGGCTTACGGCGTACGGTATCAACCCTGTTGTCAAGAGTCTGGTAATCGACGGCATTTTTACCGGCGTGGGGAGCGTGCTGAGCTTCCTGCCGATTATCGTCGTGTTGTTTTTCTTCCTCTCGATTCTGGAGGATTCGGGGTATATGGCGCGGATCGCCTTTGTGATGGACAGGCCGCTGCGCAAGCTGGGACTGTCCGGCAAGAGCTTTGTGTCCATGCTGATCGGTTTCGGCTGCAGCGTGCCGGCGGTGATGTCCACCAGAACCCTTTCTTCCGAGCGGGATAAAAAGATGACGATCATGCTGATCCCGTTTATCAGCTGCTCCGCCAAGATACCGATCTATGCGGTGTTTGCGGCGGCCTTTTTCAAAAGATACCAAGCGCTTGTGATGATGGGATTGTACGTGATGGGGATTCTCACCGGCGTAGTCTGCGCGGTGGCGCTGAAACTGACGGTCTACCGGGGCAGGCCGATGCCGTTTGTGATGGAGCTGCCGAACTACCGTTTTCCTTCGGCCAAGAGCGTGCTGCTCCTGATGTGGGATAAAGCAAAGGATTTTATCCAGAGGGCGTTTACCGTGATCTTTCTCGCCACGCTGGTGATCTGGTTTTTGCAGACCTTTGACACCCGGTTAAACGTGGTGGCGGACTCCGGCGAGAGTCTGCTGGCCATGATCGGCAAGCTGATTGCGCCGGTCTTTACGCCGTTAGGCTTCAACGACTGGCGTGCGGCCACGGCGCTGATCAGCGGTTTCTCGGCCAAAGAAGCCGTGGTCAGTACGCTGAGCGTGCTGACGGGCACCGGGATGTCCAATCTGAGCGAGACGCTGGGCAGCGTATTTACGCCTCTTTCGGCGGTCAGCTTTCTGGTGTTTACCCTGTTGTATACGCCCTGCGTCGCGGCGGTGGCCACGATCAGGCGGGAGACAGGCTCCGTGTGGAAGACGCTGGGAATCGTCTGTATGCAGTGCGGCGTGGCGTGGATTGTGTCGTGGATCGTCTTCCAAATCGCGTCGATGCTGTAGGGAGGATGCGTTACCTTATCTGTCATCGCAGTTATCTGCGTGGTCGTTGATGATGCCGTTATCCTGCAGACACGAACAGATAAATCCACAAAAAATAGAATATCGAAAAGTTTTGCGGTTTATAATCGCAAAACTAATTGACTTGGAAAATGTTTTGCGGTATGCTATTTTTATCTGGAGGTGGTATCATGATTTACAGACCTAGGTATGTTGATAAAATCATGGCATATGCGGATACGCCATTTGTCAAAATACTCACGGGAGTACGCCGCTGCGGAAAGTCAACGATACTCAAAATGATTATGGAGAAGCTGCAGACAGAGCGCAATATTCCGCCGGAGCGCATGATAAACTGCCGTTATGATTCGATGGAATACGAGGATATGACGGCGAAGCAGATGTATGCCCGGCTTAAAGAGCAGTTGTCTCATGATGACAGAACTTATCTGTTTCTGGATGAAGTGCAGGAGATCGAAGGCTGGGAAAAGGTGGTCAATTCGCTGGCGTCGGATTTTGATGTCGACTTGTATATCACCGGTTCCAATTCCCGCATGATGTCCTCTGAAATAGCAACGTATCTGACCGGACGGTATATTTCTTTCCAGATTTTTACTTTGTCCTTCGAGGAATATTTGACGTTTAAGGAAAAGTATGCTTCCGTGGGAGATCCCAAAACGGAACTCGCGGATTACGTCCGTCTGGGCGGCTTTCCGGCCACTCATCTGCAGGCGCATTCTCAGGATGAAATTTATACGATTGTCAGAGATATTTACAATTCCACCATTTTTTCGGATATTATAAAGAGAAACCAGATCAGGAAAATCGACCAACTGGAGCGCATTGTCAAATACACTTTTCAGAATGTCGGAAATACCTTTTCGGCAAAGTCGATTGCGGATTATTTGAAATCGGAACGCCGCTCTCTTGACAATGAGACTGTTTACAATTATTTGGAAAAATTGGAGAAGGCGTATCTGCTCCACCGTTGTTCCCGGTATGATCTGCAGGGAAAGGAAATACTGAAAACGCAGGAAAAATTTTATCTTGCGGATGTCGCTCTGCGGCATTGTGTCCTCGGATACAACGCGGACGACGTGGCTTCCGATCTCGAAAATATCGTGTATCTGGAACTTTGCAGACGCGGCTACACCGTGAATGTGGGAAAGACCAATGATGGCGAGATCGATTTTGTGGCAGCCTGGCAGAATGAAAAACTGTATGTTCAGGTCGCACGGGAAATAAAATCTGAGAAGACAAAAAAGCGGGAATACGACCGGCTATTGGAAATACGCGACAATTACCCGAAATATGTCCTAACGACGGACGAATATGCCGGAGGCAACTATGAAGGCATCAAGACGATGCACATAGCGGATTTTCTCCTCAGTCCGGAATGATTTGCGATACTGGCTTCCCTATGCCGGTGCTGATGATCGCTACCTACAATGAGGACGGCAGCGTGAATGTCATGAACGCCGCGTGGGGAACGATGCAGGAGCGAGACAGGGTGGCGCTCAATCTGACCGAAAGCCATAAGACGGTCAAAAACATCAAGGCAAGAGGCGCGTTTACGGTCAGCATCGCCGACGCCGCCCACGTGGTTGAGGCGGATTATTTCGGCATCGCCTCCGGCAACAAGGTGGCAGACAAGCTGAAACAGGCCGGGCTCACCGCGACTAAGGCGGAATGCGTGGATGCGCCTGTGATCAACGAGTTTCCGCTTTGTCTGGAATGTGAATTTATCGAATATCAGGATAGCGAATACGGCTGCGGCGTGATCGGCAAGGTCGTCAATGTGACCGCGGACGAGCGCGTAATGCTAGGCGGCAGGCTTGATATGTCACTGGTAAACGCAATCGCTTTCGATCCCTATACGCACGGCTACTACAAAGTGGCGGAGCGTGTCGGCGACGCTTTCCATGACGGTATGAAGCTGAATGGATGATTCGTGCAGAATGATGTAATAAAATAGAAAATATTCATGCAGTTTAATGTGAAATTTCAAGGAAAATACATTGATTTTTGCAGGAATGTATTGTCAAAGAAAAGATGCTGATTATCTTCGGCGAGGTGCAGCTTCGCGGGTAGATGATACTTGGATAAAAGAAGCGAAGCTGCATTAACTGGAGGAAGAATGTTGAAACATCTGAAAAAGATCGCGCTGGCGATTATAGCGCTGCCGTTGCTTCTGACAGGGATTTTGTTTTTGTATGAAATATTCGGGATGTGCGTCAATCATCTTGCCACAAAGAGCCAGACGAAGCGGCTGACTGCCGTCTTGGAAGCGGAAGTGCCCGACGTAGTTTTACTAGAGATATATTCTGAAACCGGAAATACATCAGGAACCGGAAACCATGTTGACTGTCTTTCCGAGGTTATCTTTTCGACAGGGATGCAGCAGGCAGATCTGGAAAAGAAGCTCTATCAACACTATGGCTATGACGAGCAGGGTTGTTTCCTGTCACAGACAGAAGAAGGATACTATCGCTTTTACCTCAATACGTCAGCCCCATTTGCAGACAATATAGAAGGGCATTAGTTCACTAATAGAGAGCCATGCCGCTTTGCGGGCTGAGAAGAAGGGTTATGTGATTGCGTGAAGAACAGGAAAGAGGGAGGCCCTTTTCATGAATCCCAAAATGCTTATAACGGATCTTGACGGAACATTACTGCACTCTGATGGGAGCATATCGAAGCGTACAAAAGCTATTTTAAAACGATGTAAGGGACAGGGGATATTCGTTGTGATAGCTACTGCGCGATACTGGATTGGTGCGGAACGGTATATAAAAGAACTATGGCCTGATTATGAGATCACAGGGGGGGGGACTATCCGTGTTGATTCCCTGAAAGAAACGGAGGATCGAGAGGAAATATTTATGATGGCTTTTTTGAATCACATACGATGCGTGGAAAAGAAAATTTCCCTCAAAAGGCAAATGATTAATACAATAGCCGTAGCATTTTTGGGGATCGCATTAGGAGCGTTTTCAAAATTTTTGGATACTGTCCCTGTCAATGCTCTGCCTGTTTTGTTTTCCTATTTGGATGTGACTAATTTTTTGGGACGGTTTGCTATATGGATATTCATCGCCGTATGTATTTCGATTTACAGTGTGTCATCAATAAGAGCGGCAATCAATGTGTTCCTGTTCTTTGCGGGAATGGTTCTTAGCTATTATTTATACTCATTTTTTATTGCAGGTTTTTTTCCCAAAAGCTATGCGATGATTTGGGTTGGCTTTACCATTTGTTCTCCGCTGCTTGCCTTTATTTGCTGGTATGCGAAAGGGAAAGGCAGAGTATCTCTCGTTCTTTCCGCAGGAATCATAGCGGTTCTTTTTTATATGTCATTTGTGTATGGGCCCGGATATTTTAACAGCCGTTCTCTTTTGGAAGCACTGACATTTTTATGCGGGTGTGTCGTTATGAAACGCCAATCCATGGCAGACACCGTGATTATGATGGTGATAGGCGCTGCGCTGGCTATTGTGCTTCATACGGCAGTGCCATTTTCTTTCTGATAAATCAACTTTTACTTGAGGGAAAAGTAATGACAATAAAATATAGAAAAGCAGAGCCGAATGATATGGAAGAAATATGTCGTATAGTTCATGATGCGATAGATGTTATGGAGCGAGATCATATTTTTCAATGGGATGATTTATATCCTGCGAAAGGAGATTTTCAGGAAGATCTTAAGAAAAGCCAGCTTTATGTTGGGCTGGTAAATGGTCAAATAGCGGTTGTCTATACCTTAAATCATGAATGTGATAAAGCATATGCAAACGGCAAATGGAAATATCAAGAGGAGCCTTTTTATATCGTACATAGGCTTTGCGTGAATCCGGCTTTTCAAAAGCAAGGAATTGCCAAATCTACGTTGTTATATATTGAAAAGCAATTAAAAGAAATCGGCATTCATGTAATTCGATTAGATGTATTCGCTGATAACCCATTTGCATTAAAGCTATATCATTCTTTGGGTTATTCAAAAACTGGTCATGCCGATTGGCGAAAAGGAAAATTCTTTTTGATGGAAAAGCGTTTTTGACTACATTGAGATTACGAAAGAAGGATTCCCTACGACATTTACGGTTACCGCAGCGGAGAGATGTAAACGCTGGGAATTTGATCTGGAAAACAGGAATATGCGCGGACATTGGATCGGCACTTTTGACGAAACAGACGGACACACAGAAATTGTTTTTACCGAGGAAGTGACGGCCAAGAAATGGTTTATGAAACCTTTCGTAAAATTATTCCTGAAAAAACAGCAGAAGCAATATATGGCTGATTTGCGCAAAGCGTTACAACAGTAACATTTCCGCTGACAGATGAAAAGAGGATAGGAAAATGTGGAGGGCAGCGAACAACCGATATGGGCCGCCTTTTGTATGAAAAATACGGTTTTGTTAAGATGAATCATGAAATGGAGCTGCCGGAGTGAAAAATTTATGGTTCCTGTTGAGAAAAAAGGATGATTTATGAATCGAAAATATCTATTGAGGGAAATAGCGGTAAATGATAGTATAAAAGCAAGTAAAAGATTATGGACGGAGGAAATACGCATGACTAATACGCAAGCATGGAATTATGCGGTAGGTATGATAAAAGTAGACGGCCTTGAGCCGACAAAGGATTTTAAGGAATACATTGAAAAAGAAAAACGTGGAGAAGTTACCATGGAGGATGTCAAGCGATATCTTGACAGGAAATATAAAGTAAAAGAGGGGTAATGGATGCAGGATATCTATCTGTATGAGGATTGTGATGTCCTGAAGAATCTATTGGACATTCGTGACAAAAAACTGCTGGATGAAGCAGAAGCGGACTATGTAACCTATCGGTTGAAAGATTAGGTGGGTTGTCCGTTGCTTATTCTGATGTGCTGGATATCCGAAAAGACGTAGAGTATGTCCTGAGAGAAATGCGAGAAAAGCGCTGGAACAGCATGAATACGCATGAGGCAGCTTCGCAATTTTCGGATTCACTGGCTAAACTCTGGAAAATAATCCATTCAGGGAGGGAAATACGAGAACGACGATTACTTTTTGCTGCCAGTTTGCAGACGAGATTGGGTTGAATCCAAACCGCGAATTGTTTGAACAAAATGCCCAATATGTCAGGACTGCGCTGGTCGCCTACAATGCTATATTTGACGATATGGGCGATATATCGAAACCGGAATATTTGATAACGATTGTAGAAGATTCTTTGGTAAGCGGCAGGAACGAATGACAAATCTTAAAACTGGCAGTTAGCAGGGGCAGATCATGTCCCTTGTTTCTATTCCTCATTATAAAAGTGATGAAATGTGTAAAGAGATAGTAAATTTTGTAAATTCACTAGAAAAAGTGTAAATTCACTAGAAAAAGAAATATCCTGATTGACGGATGTAAATCAGCAACATAAATCGGAGAGAAGAATCGGTAAAAGATGCCGATAAATCTACAATTTGCAGGGAAAAACTATATGGAGAAAAGCATGAGAATAGAGCACATCGCGTTATATGTAAAGGATTTAGAAGCTGCAAAAGACTTCTTTGTCACATATCTGGGAGGTCATGCCAATGACGGTTATCACAACACATCTACAGACTTCCGCTCTTTTTTCATCAGCTTCGATGATGGTGCAAGACTGGAAATTATGACAAAACCGGAAATGGAAGATGCGGCAAAAGCGTTGAACCGTACCGGTTATGCACATATTGCTTTTTCTGTCGGCAGTAAAGCGCTTGTTGACGAGTTGACTGCCAGACTGCGCTCGGACGGTTTTGCCGTGATAAGCGGTCCCAGAACAACGGGGGATGGATATTACGAGAGTTGCATTGTTGCGATAGAAGATAACCAGATCGAGATAACCGTGTGAATTTTTGGGCAGTAAAGATGCTGTAATACATTACAACAGTAACATTCCCGCTTGCAGACGAAAAGAGGATAGGATATCCGTTGACTTTTTCTTAAGAAACAAATATACTATTCATATATATTTATTTAAAATGTAATTGAAACGTAATGGAAATGGAGGCACAACATGGAACAGGTTTTGAATCAATTTCGCTCGGATAAAACTCTGAGAGAGGACTGCGTCGCTATTTATGAGGCTTTGGGTATGGATTTAAATACAGCATTTCGTATGTTTATGGAGCGTACCCGTATGGTAAGAGGTCTTCCGTTTCCGGCTATCCTTCCCGAAACAAGAATGACTAGGGCGGAAGCGCAGCGGGCAATCGATGGTTTGCGGGAAGAAGCGGTAAATTTACCGGAAATGACGCTGGATGAGATCAATGCTGAAATCAATGCGGCGCGAACGGAAAGGAAAACTGGGAGATGAGATATTATCCCCCTTTACAATCAGGAAATTTTAGAGGAATATGACGAAGTCCTTCACAGAGCGAAATTTTCATTCAGCGAACAACGGATTCAACGGATGCTGCAGATGATTCGGCAGTTTGGTCTTGCGGTAAATCCGAGTCCTACAGGAGAAATCCTTGTGGATATGAACGACCTTGTTTTTTATGAAATAGTTATGGAGAAACGGAATGATGACGCCTATCTGATTACTGGAAATATTCGTCATTTTCCGGAGCGTGATTTTATTGTTACCCCATCGGAAATGATGGAGATTCTGCGTAAAGATCATAATAGATGAAAATGTAATTCATTAACCAAGCAGATCACTTTCCGTCTGCAAAACTTGCAGGCTTGCCATGTGAATCGGAGTTTGCCGTAGAGAATACCATGGAATACAAAATCAGGCCGATATGGAAAGAAGAATACGCATACTATTTTCATAAAATCGCTTGACAAAAAGATGTATTCATATATAATATAATTAACATTTAGGTTAAATGTTAAAGGAGGTTGTGCTTTTGGGACTGCAGCAGACATTAAAAGCGCTTGCCGACCCCATTCGCCGCGAGATACTCAATATGCTGAAAAAAGGGCGGCTATCGGCAGGCGAGATTTCCGAACACTTTTCCGTAAGCGCTCCGTCCATTTCACGGCATTTATCCGTGTTAAAGGATGCCGACTTGATTCGGGACACACGGGAAGGCAAGTTCATTTTTTATGAGATCAACACCACTGTTTTAGAAGAAACGATGCTTTGGATTGCCGATTTGAAAGGAGATAACAACCATGCTGAAAAAGAATAGGATGCAAGTGATCTTATCTTCCCTCGTTATTTTACTGCCGGTTCTGTTCGGCCTTATCATGTGGAATCAACTGCCGGATACGATGGCAGCACACTGGGGCGCCGACGGTAACGTCGACGGATTGGGCACTAAGCCCTTTGTGGTTTTTGGTCTGCCTGTCATACTGCTGCTGCAGCATCTGATATGCCTGCTTTTTGTAACGAAAGATAATAGCCGCAGGCACCAGAGTAAAAAAGCCCTGCATATTATTTTTTGGATTCTCCCGCTTATTTCGCTTTTCGCCAACGGAGCGGTTTATGCGATTGCGTTTGGCAAGACATTTCATCTTTCTGCGCTGATGCTTGTGCCGTTTGGCATCCTGTTTTTGTTCATTGGCAACTACCTGCCCAAAATCAAGCAAAACAGGACGCTTGGCATTCGGGTTTCGTGGACGCTGCACAACGAGGAAAACTGGAACAGGACACACCGGCTGGGCGGTAAGGTATGGGTTATCTGCGGCCTTGTGATCCTGTTTTCTGTCTTCCTTCCCGAAGCCGCTGTCGTGCACGTTTTCACGTGTACGGTGATTGCCGCGGTAGTCGTTCCGATCCTATATTCCTACTGCGTCTACAAAAAACATCAAAAAGAAGGAATCGCGTATGCTGCAGCACCGGGCAGTAAGGCGGAAAAAATAGCTGTCAGAATAGGCACTGTGATAGGCGTCGTCGTTCTGATCGGCGCAGCGGTTCTGCTATTTACCGGCCATATCGAGGTGCACTGCGGAGATTCTTCCATGAGAATAGAAGCGACCTACTGGGCAGATATGGAAATTGATTATTCCGGCATCGACAGTCTCGTATATCGTGACGATTTTGAGAAAGGCGTGCGTGCCAATGGATTTGGCTCTCCGAAATTGTCGATGGGGACTTTCCGCAACGATGAATTGGGCTTCTACACATTGTATGCCTATACGGGAGCGGAAGAATATATTGTTTTGCAGGCCGGGGAAAAGACGCTCGTGATCGGGATGAAAGATGCTGCGGAAACGCAGGAGATTTATCAATCCCTCTTGGCCAAAAAGCAGTTGCAATCCTCGGCTGCGTCGGTTATAATGAAAAAGCAGTAAGCATAACGCAGTAACGCAGAAAGAAATGAAAAAGGAAAGAATATGTTCTGGAAGATGGCAAATCTCCAACCGAAAAAAGGTTCCATTTATCCCTTTCATGGGGATAGTGCGCCTTTTTTTAGGATGATTTTCTGATTTGCAGTCGGATTTCTCCTTTTGATACGGTGCAGTATCTCCTTAACGATTATAAAAATACAGTTAAGGAGATTTTTTTATGCTGAAAAGTAAAAAACAGATTAAAAGATTATATCTATCCTCTGTGCTGGGAAATTTGTCCCTCACAGGCGCGTGGGTGGCGCTGCTGGCCGCCCGCGGCTACAGTCTGCCGGAGATTGGAATGGCCGAAACCGTGTTTCACATCACAAGTCTGGCGTTTGAACTTCCCTCCGGCGTGTTTGCCGATGTGTTTGGCAGAAAGAAGATGCTGATTGTCAGCAGCATTATGCGGATGATCGGAAATGTGGTTATGATTGCCTCGTGGAATCTGCCGATGGTGTACGCATCTATCGCATTCCACGCCCTGAGCTACAATTTCGCATCAGGGGCAGGCGACGCATTGGCGTATGATTCGCTGAAACTGGCCGGAGAGGAATCGTATTTTGAAAAGTACGCTTCCAACCAGTTGATCCTTTACAGACTTTGCAGCGGGGCATCGACACTTTGCGCGGGACTGGCCTTGTTGATCGGGCACAGGCTGGCCTATAGCGTAGATGTTTTGTTTGTTGTGCTCCAGCTTGGGGTGCTTGCGTCCCTTGGCGAAGCGGGCGGGCAGACGGATGGAGGCGGTACGGGCGGGGTTCTGCGCGCTCTTGCGGATTGCTTTGGCCGGAGTTTTGCCTTTTTGAGAGACGCGCGCCGTGCCATCGGTTTGATGTTCTGCAATTCCCTTGTGGGCGCGGTGGATACTTTGCTGCTATTTTTCCTGCAGGCGAAGCTGCCGATGGCGTCGATGCCGAATTGGGCGCTGGGAGTGGCGCTATTGTTCATGGAGTTGGGCGGTATCCTGGGAGCCAGACTGATTTTGCGATGCGGAAGATTTCGTTACCGGCTGGTATTTCTTGGCATGGCGCTTCTGGTATGCGCGGGAGTGTGCTTGGAACATAGCGGATCGTATCTGGTTATGATGGCCGGAGGTTTCCTTGCCGCTCTGGGCGACGACGCGCTTCAGGTGCGCACAAACGCGATCCTGCAGGATATGTTCCCGTCCGAGCAGCGGGCGACTTTGCTGTCGGCAGAGTCGTTCACCTTTTCCGTGATTATGGTCGTCCTGTCTCCGCTGGCGGGCGTCCTGTTTTCGTGGTGGTGAGCGGGAGTCATAAAAAAATAGCCGCGGTATAGCATTTATATAAAAATAAGGATTTCGAGAAAGGAGATTAGGCAAAATTTAGTGGAATGGTGTGCGTGGTTGTGGTAAAATATGAGTAAATTGCTGCGCAATTAACTCTAGAGAATTGCTCCGCAATTCTCCCGGAATGATTTACGTCACCGGCATCAGAGAATATGATTGAATATCAGCGTTGAGCAATTAAACAAATCGGGATTGAGAGGAGAGCGAAAATGGAAATTACAGAACAGTTTGAAAACGAAATCAAACCATTCTACTGGGTGAAGCTAAGCACAGGCGCATCTGTCTGTTTAACGGTAGATGAAGAATACCTGCAAGATCTTTTTGATACTCGTGCGGACGATGGTTTCATTGGTAATGGTTATGATTGGGCTAGTTTGGCTCATGCGTTTCTGAACGAGAGGTGTCCAGAGTTACGAGACAAAATCACTTTTGATCCCGAAGCAGATATGTTCTGTATCAATTCAGAAGACAAAGAAGCGATGGCGAAGTTTATTCTTCTTTTCAAGAAAGCGTGTGAAGATAAAGCCTTAATTTCAGATATATTCAGTCGGACTGAATGGGACGAATATTGATTTGAGAAAGAAAAATTCTCGGTTTTCAGGGAGAATCAATGACACAAAATGCAGTTACGGAAACGATCCGTATTTGCAGGGCCAGGAATGTTTTAAGGGAATATTTAGCTCAGCGCGAAAAAGGAGGTTGTAACGATTATGATGAGTTTGTTTGATGAAGACTATATCCGAATAAATTCGGCATACTGTTAAAACAATTTAATATCAAAATAATAGCGTAAGGGCGTATGGAACAGTAAATTGTAAACCATGCGCCTTTTTTTGTTCAAAGGAGGAACATGAGCGACAATATCCAGACTAACACCACAGGGCAGACGCCGCCCTATTTGCAGCATCAGATCGAAAAGGCAAGATATTTGATAGAGGCACATGAAATGGAGTAAAACTGAAGAAAATGGGGATTGCATACATTTTCATGTCAGGGACTGCATATGCGTGATTGAAAGCCGGATATGTTTTTGTTATACTCAAAGAAAAATCGGGATTTGACGGAGAGAACGCTATGGAGTACAAAATCAGGCCAATATTGGAGGAAGAATATAGCATACTTGAAGATTTTTTATACGAAGCTATTTTTGTGCCACAGGGGACTCCTGCGCCGCCAAGATCAATTATCCATCAGCCTGAGCTGCAAGTGTACGTAACTGACTTTGGGACGAAAAAGGACGATATTGGTTTGGCTGCGGAAATTGACAATAAGCCTGTCGGCGCTGTTTGGGTACGAATTATGAATGATTACGGACACCTAGACAATAGCACACCCTCTTTTGCAATATCCTTGTACAAAGATTATCGGGGATTGGGAATAGGTACTGCATTGATGAAAGAAATGCTCCGCATTCTCAAAGACCGAGGATATAATCAAGCGTCGCTCGCTGTACAAAAAGCAAACTATGCTGTAAGAATGTATCAAAAAACGGGATTTGAAATTGTAGATGAAAACGAGGAAGAATATATCATGCTTTGCCGTTTGTGATACTGTAAATTCCCATTTTTCAGGAAAAATCAATGACACAAAACGCAGTTGCGGAAACGATCCGTATTTGCAAGGACAGGAATATGAATAAGGAAGTCTGAACTGAATAAAACAATGCAGGCGCAAATAAAAAAGAAAGATACTTATAAGATGGGGATAAGTTTGTGAGTGTAAGGAAGGTAATTGGCGGCTCTTTGGGCGCAATCATAATATTAGCGGCCTCTCAAATCGCAGCGCAAGCAGCGGCGGGCTTGTTGGTTTTTTTGAAAGTTCCGGAAGGAATATGCAATATTTTGGCGGGAGCGCTCTATGTCGGATTCGCTTTTCTTTTATTAAAGCTATTTGTGGAGAAATTATTAAATCAAAAAATAGAAGAACTGGGTATGCCGAGATTTACTTTGAAAGCCAAATGGATTGCGACGGCGATATTACTGCCGGCGGTCGTAAAGGCTATTTATCTTTTGCTTTTCTCCGGAGAATATGTTTCTTCCGGATGGAGCGGCAGCCGGATTTTTGCGACACTAAGCGCCGGGATCGCCTTTACAGGAATTGCCGCCGGCTTTGTGGAAGAAATGGTATTCCGCGGCGTCATTCTTCATTTCATCAAAGCAAGATGGAATAGGAGAGCGGCGGTACTTGTTCCGTCGGTTTTGTTCGGATTCGTACACATCATCGGAATAGATTTTTCGGTGGTAAGCTGCCTGCTGATTCTGGCTGCCGGGACGATGGTAGGAATCATGTTTTCGATGATTACAATAGAAAGCGGTTCTGTCTGGAACAGCGGCATTGTTCATGCGGTCTGGAATATCGTCATCATTGGCGGCGGCTTGGCCATAAATCAGAGCGCAGATGAATATGCCGTTATGACATATGTGCTCGAGTCAAAATCATTTGTGCTTACCGGCGGTGAATTTGGCATCGAAGCCTCCCTTGTCTCCCTGGCGGGTTATCTTGCAGTGACGTTAGCCGCGGTGTATATGATGAAGAAAAAGGGAAAAGCAGAAGAAATCGTTTCCTAAATAATTTATTGCAAAAGCGGCTGAAACATTATAAAATATAGTTAGAAAGTGCGAGGCAGCAAAACATCGATAGACAACACGCTCTTAGAATAACTTTTTTTAGGGTGCGCCATATTATTTACAGACAAATAACAATCATGTGCCGACCAAGGAGGTGTTTCTTATGGCAACTTCAAGCATCACGAAAAGTTTTGTCATTTCCGGCAAGGAACAGGTGGAGAAGTTCGTCAATGCGATTGAGGAATCTGCCAAAAACCGCCCTGTTCCGATCCATGTAGATGCACATGAAATAACGGATGAAGCGGAATTGGTGGAATTTATGAGAAAGTGGGAGATGGCAAATGGTCGAAACAAGTAAATATTCGGTTATCAATATTCGCCGTTATCTCAATAGTGAGAATCCCAAACTCGGAGAGAACAGGCTTCTTCAAGTTCTCTCCGGGTTTTCTTGTCCGAAGAATCCGGATGTCGAACGGTTTTTGAAAAAGAATTCAATAGAATTTACTAAAAAAAATCAGTCGGTTACCTATCTTGTGTTTGATATAAGCAATATGAGAATGGTAGGATATTTTACTCTTGCGTTAAAACCTTTGACAGTAAGGGGAGATACGGTAAGCAATACGGTAAAAAGAAAGTTGCTGCGTGTCAGTGAGCTGGATGAAAAGTCAGATACATATACCATGTCGGCATATTTGATTGCACAATTAGGAAAAAATGATTCGGAAAAGGATGGAGAGATGATTACTGGCTCGGAACTGCTTGAACTGGCATGGGACAAGATTAAGGAAATGCAGTATTTATGCGGCGGGATGGTGGCATTTTTGGAAGCGGAAAACGAAGAAAAGCTATTGTCTTTTTATCATAACAACCGCTTTTTGCAGTTTGATACCAGACAAACCACATCAAGCAAAGATGAACCTCATGCGCTTGTGCAGTTGTTGAGATTGCTCTGAACGGTTGTAGGATAGTATGGAGTCGTTTGCGGAAATAAAACAAATCCCCTTGCTTTTCCCATGGAAGTGTGATATAGTAACACAAAAGGAAAACGTTTTCCAACTCTATAAGATCAGGAAAATGAAAGAAATAAAATCAGGAAAACACAAGAGAACCGATAACCAGTCTGCGGGCACGACAGGTGCCGGAACGGAGCGCATATGGATTTTAACGCGGTGTATCACAGAGCCAACGACAATTACTGTTATCCGCTGGATCAGGAGCAGCTTGTCATCAATATCAAGACAGGATATGACGTCAAATATGTCAATCTCATTCAGGGAGATCCCTTTAAATCCGGCATTTTGGGCGGCGGGGAGTCATGGAGCGGCGACGCGGTGAATATCCCTTTTAAGAAAAGGCTGAAAAACCAGCTCTGGTGGACGACGACGGTGAGGCCGGAGTACAAGAGGCTGAAATATTATTTTGAGCTGCAGACGGAGAATGAGAAATGGTTTTATTTCGAGGACGGCTTTGTGTCGGAGGCGCAGATGCAGCTTGCGGGGAGGAGCCGCCAGTGCTTTGTATTTCCGTGGATGAATCCGGCGGACATTCCGGTGACGCCGGCGTGGGTGAACGAGACGATCTGGTATCAGATTTTTCCGGAGAGATTCTGCAACGGCGATCCGTCCAACGATCCGGAGGGAACACTGCCGTGGCGGGAGCACGGCTCCGTGACCAATGCGGAATTTTTCGGCGGGGATCTGCAGGGCATTATCGACAGGCTGGACTACGTGAAGGAGCTGGGCGTGTCGGGGTTGTATCTGACGCCGATCAACGAGGCGCCCACTTCGCACAAATATGACACTACGGACTACACGAAGATCGATCCGCATTTCGGCACCGAGGAGACGATGGCGCGTCTGGTGCAGGAGGCCCACGAGCGGGGGATGCGCGTCATGCTGGACGGCGTGTTCAACCATAGCGGCGATCAATTTGCCCCATGGCTCGACGTCAAGGAGCACGGGCCGGCGTCGGCGTATTGGGACTGGTTTATGGTCAACGAGTGGCCTTTCCGGGAGGAGGGCGGCTGCGCCCGCGCGAAGCAGTATTACTCGTTTGCCTTTTTTGACAAAATGCCGAAGCTCAACACGAACAATCCGAAGGTGCGGGAATATCTGATCGGCGTGTGCGAGAACTGGGTTAGAAACTATGATGTGGACGGCATCCGGCTGGATGTGGCCAACGAGATCTCCCACACGTTCTGTAAGGAGCTGCGCACCCGGCTGAAGGCGATCAAACCGGATCTGTATATTCTGGGTGAGATCTGGCACGACGCCATGCCATGGCTGCGGGGAGATGAGTTTGACGCGGTGATGAACTATCCGCTGGGAGAGAGCATTAAGGATTTCTGGATTGACAAGAGCCTGACCAACGAGGACTTTGAGTATACGATCAACCGCTGCTACACGGGGTATATGCAGCAGACCAACGACGTGCTCTTTAATCTGCTGGATTCCCACGACACCAAGAGGCTGCGCAGCGATGTCAGAAATCTGGACGAGTATTTCCAGCAGCTCGCGGTACTGTTTACGATGCCGGGCTCGCCCTGCATTTTCTACGGAACGGAGATCGCCATGGAGGGCGGTCATGATCCGGACTGCAGGCGGTGTATGCCGTGGCATGACATTGAGGCGGGCGTGTATGACGAGCGGATTCAGATTGTCAGGAGTCTGCTGCATCTGCGGCAGAGCGAGCCGCTATTAAGAAGCCGCAACTTTCATTTTCCGAACAGGATCAACAGGCCGAGGGTGATCGAGTTCAACAAGATCGGCTGGCTGGACAATTACGTGGAGGTCATCATCAACTGCGAGGAGGAGGATATCGAGATCCCGCGGGAAGGGGAGATTCTGTTTTCCAGACATTACATCGACACGACGCTATTGCGGAACGGCATCCTGATCCGCAGAATCCGCGCCTGAAACTGCGGCGGAATGCGTTCCGAAAAGGCGTGGACGGACGGGCGCAGCCGTGGAAAACGGCGGCAGAAAAAAACGTTGCAAATTGCGAAACGGCACTTTATACTGTAGGGGTGGAACGACGGACGCTGCGCACGCAGCGGAAACTAAGGGATGAAAACGAAGGGATGAAATGAAAGGAGACTATGAGAACTTATACGTTGGACTTGAACTCTATCGAGCGCGTGAAGGGATTCGTCACGGCCATAGAGGGATTTAAGGGGTATTTCGATCTGGCGTCGGGCAGATATGTCATCGATGCCAAGTCCATCATGGGGATTTTTTCCATGGATCTGTCCAAACCGGTGGAATTCCGTATTTTGGAGACGGAGGAAAAACTCTCGGAGGTGGAGGCGGCGATTGCGCCGTATATTGTGTAAACCGCGTGGCGGGCCAAAGAGAACTGTCGGTATGTGTGGAACGTACCGGCAGTTTTTTTGAGATTTGCGCACGGCGGATATTTATGATAATATAGAGGCAGGCACCGCAGCCTACCTCTAAAGAATTGCTCCGCAATTCTCCTGAAATTATTTACGTTACTGGCATCAGAGATATGATATAATAGAGGCAGGCTATAGCCTAACTCTTTTTTTACTGGTTGAGGAAATGAGAAAGATATTTCACTTTGCGCTGAACAGGGCGGTGATCACGGGACTGATCGTTCTGCTTCAGATCGGTTTTTTCATACTGGAGATCTTTAGATGGGGCAATTATTATATGCCTATCGCGATCGCGCTCCGTCTGGTGAGCATCGGGGCGGTGGCGGCGATCCTGCTGCATCCGCGGAATCCCGCCGTCAAGCTGGCGTGGATCGTGCCGATTCTGATTTTCCCGTTGTGCGGCGGCATCCTCTACCTCGCGTTCGGCCATGTCTTCCTGCCGGGGAAACTGCGCAGAGGGATCGAGAAAACGCAGGGGCACATCAGGAATCATCTGCATCAGGACGAGGCGGTCATGGAACGCCTGTGCCGGGAACGCCCCGAGGTCGCGAACCAGAGCCGGTATCTGCTGGCCTATGCGGACACGCCGGTGTGGGACAAGACGGCCACGGTTTATTTTCCGGACGGGCTTTCGTTCTGGCAGCGGCTTCTGGAAGATCTGGAGCAGGCGCAGCATTTTATTTTCTTGGAATTTTTTATTCTGGGAGAAGGCGATATGTGGAACGCCGTGCTCGACATACTGGAGCGCAAGGCGCGGCAGGGCGTGGAAGTGCGGCTGATCTATGATGATGTGGGAAGCGTCTTTCTGCTGCCGAAGAACTACTGCGAGACGATGGAAAAGAAGGGGATCAAGTGCATCGCCTTTAACAGACTGATTCCGTTCATGGCGCTGATCCTGAACAACAGAGACCACAGGAAAATCGTAGTGATCGACGGCAGGGTGGGCTATACGGGCGGCATCAATATGTCGGACGAGTATATCAATCACACCCATCCCTACGGCGATTACTGGAAGGATGCCGGCATCCGCATCGAGGGGGAGGCCGTCTGGAATTTTACGGTGATGTTCCTCCAGATGTGGAATACGACGCGCTATACGGAGGACGATTACGAGCGGTACCGCTATCCGGATGTGAGCGTGCCGGAGGCGGCGGGTTACGTGCAGCCCTATATGGACACGCCGCTGGACGGCGAGCTGGTGGGCGAGACCGCCTATATGAACCTGATCGGCAGCGCGGTGCGGTATCTGTATATTTTCACGCCGTATCTGGTGACGGACAACGAGATCAATACGGCGTTAAAAACGGCGGCCAAGCGCGGCGTGGACGTGCGCATCGTGACGCCGGGCGTGCCCGACAAGAAGATGATCTACTGGCTGACACAGTCGGCCTACCAGAATCTGATCGAGGCGGGCGTAAAGATCTACCAGTACACGCCGGGCTTCCTGCATTCCAAGTGTGTGCTCTGCGACGGCGAAACGGCGGTGGTGGGCACGATCAATTTTGACTACCGCAGCTTCTACCACCATTTCGAGTGCGGCGTATTCCTGTATCATGCGGATGCGCTGGAGGCGCTGCGAAAGGATATGGACGAGACGTTTGCGGTGAGCGAGCGGATCACGCTGGAGTGGTGCCGCAAAAAGTTCGTGAAGACCAATATCATCGGGCCGGTGTTAAAACTGCTGTCGCCGTTATTATGACGGGCAGCTTTACGATAAGAGAGGAAGATGTGAGAAACCATGCTGAGATTTGCATATGTCATCCTGCGTAATCTCCCCAGAATCTATATGATCCCCCGGATGTCCTACAAGGCAAAGAGCAGCCGGGTGACGGAGGAGGAGCGTTACGCATACGCCAGATTGACGGTGCGGCGTATGAACAGATCGGGCCATATCAAAACCATAGGATACGGAATGGAGAATCTCCCCAAAGAGGGCGGATACGTGATGTTCCCGAACCATCAGGGCAAATACGACGCGCTGGGGATTATCGAAACGCATGAAAAACCGTGCTCCGTCGTTATCGACGATGCCAAGTCTCATGTGATCCTGACGACGCAGTTTGTGTCCATGCTGCACGGCAAGCGCATGGTCAAGACCGATCTGCGCCAGTCGGTGCGCGTCATCTCGGAGGTGGCGGAGGAAGTGGCTGCCGGGCGCAGATATATTATTTTCCCGGAGGGCGGCTATTACCACAATCACAACGAACTGCGGGAGTTTAAGCCGGGCTGCTTCAAGAGCGCGATGAAAGCGAAGGCGCCGATCGTGCCGGTGGTGCTGATCGATTCCTACAAGGTGTTTGAGGAGTGGTCGCTAAAGCCGGTGACGACGCAGGTGCATTATCTGAAACCGATTCTGTATGAAGAATACAAAGGCATGACGACCAGAGATATTTCCGATATGGTGCATGAACAGATCAGTTCCCATATCGCCAAGGTAACGCAGCAACAGTCCAAGGAGTGACGGATCTATGCAGATTATGCAGGGAATATGGTTATGTATCCACGTGTCCGGTGTGCTGGTGGCTTTTTTCCTGCTGGCATCCATTTTGCGGCAGCGGGAGTCCGATTATAAGAGCAGGCTGATTATGACGATCATCTGCTGCATGATCGCGCTTGTCTCCCGAAGTCTTTTTATCATGGCGCAGGATATGCCGGAGATGATCGCCCTGGGCAAGACGGAATACTGCGGCAAGTGTTTCGCCAACTTCCTTGCGCTTTCGTTTGTGCTCTCGTACTACCGCGTGAAGTGGCCCCGCTGGGTGATGCAGACGTTGTTTGGCATCAATCTCGTGGCCTTCGCCGTCATCATGACTTGCAACTATCACCATCTCTACTATACGTCCTACCAAGTAGTGCCTACCAACAGCGGCAATATTCTGGTACTCGGCAAAGCTCCCTTTTACTATTTCTATATGGCGTTCTGTCTGGTGGAAATGGTTCTGTATCTGTATATCTGTTTCCACCCGGCCTACCAGCAGGACAGGGAAGGCTCCCGGGCGATCCGGGGACTGCTGACCATGGCGGGCGTCGTGCCGTTTCTGATGCTGCTCCTCTATCTGAGCGGGGTTACAGGCGGATTCGACACCACTCCGCTGGGCATTTTCTTTTCCGTCCTGTTCCTGTTTACGGCGGTCAACCGGTACGGACTGTTCGACACGGTGCAGAATGCCAAAGAAGCGGTGATCGAGAGCATGGACGAGGGGATCATCGTGTCGGACAACAATATGAAATTCCTCTACGCCAACCCGTCCGCCTGCGAACTGTTCCCGGAGATGCGTCTGGGAGAGGGCCAGATCAGCGAGTCGGAGATTCAGGCGATCTATGAGCAGACCGGCACGGTCATCGAACTGAAAGACAAGAGCTACGAGATCCGTACTTCCGAGGTGCGGGACGACGTACAGGTGCGGGGATATATGCTGTCGGTCATCGACGTGACGGACATGATGGCGCAGGCCAAGGAGATGCGCGAGCTGAAGGAGAAGGCGGAGAATGCCAGCCGCGCCAAGTCCGCTTTTCTGGCCAATATGAGCCACGAGATCAGGACGCCGATGAACGCCATTCTGGGTATGACGGAGATCGCGCTCCGGGGCAGGCTGCAGAGCCAGCAGCGGGATGCCATCGAACAGATCAAAATGGCGAGCCTGACGCTGGTGACGATCATCAACGACATACTGGATTTTTCCAAGATGGAATCCGGCAAGCTGGAGATCGTGGAGGCGGATTACGATATCAAGGGGCTGGTGCAGGATGTGTACCACCTGATTTCCGGCAAGGTGGAGGAGAAAAACCTGCGTCTGGAGATCAGCATCGATCCCACGATGCCGCGCATCCTCCACGGAGACGAGATCCGTGTCAAACAGGTGTTGATCAATCTGGTCAACAACGCCGTCAAATTTACCGAGCAGGGCAGCATCAATCTGTCCGTCACCTATGAGCGGAAAGAGGATCAGGTCGAGCTGCGCTGCTCCGTCAAGGACACGGGCATTGGCATTAAGGAAGAAGAC
This sequence comes from uncultured Lachnospiraceae bacterium, assembly GCA_947630025.1. Classification (GTDB taxonomy): domain Bacteria; phylum Bacillota; class Clostridia; order Lachnospirales; family Lachnospiraceae; genus UBA3282. The sequence goes on along the minus strand of CANRFZ010000005.1, from coordinate 119,099 downwards.
TTGGAGCGCATCTTTAACTCCTTCGAGCAGTCCGATACGTTCCGGAACCGCAAGAAGGAAGGAAGCGGCCTGGGGCTGGCCATTTCCCGCCAGCTCGTTCATCTGATGGGCGGCGAGATCCATGTCGCCAGCGAGTACCAGAAGGGGAGCGAGTTTAGCTTTGAGATTCCCCAGCGGATCGTGGACGAAAGCGCCTGCGGTGCGCTGGAGCTGGCCGAGCGGCAGTCCAGACCGCAGCAGTCTTCCGCGCAGTATCAGAACTTCCGGGCGCCGCAGGCCAAGGTGCTGGTGGTGGACGACAATCTGGTCAACAGGAAAGTGGCTGCCGGGCTGATGCGGCCCTTCGCCATGCAGGTAGACACCGCCAAGAGCGGCGAGGAAGCGATCCGGATGGTGCAGGAAAAAGAATACCATCTGATTTTCATGGATCACATGATGCCGGATATGGACGGCGTGGAGACGACTCACATGATCCGGAGTCTGGAGGGAGAATACTATCAGAAAGTGCCGATTATCGCGCTGACGGCCAACGCCCTGAGCGGCGTCAAGGAAATGTTCCTCGCGGAAGGGATGAACGACTTCGTGGCGAAGCCGATCAACATCAAGGAACTCAGCGAAAAGATCCTCACATGGCTGCCCTTTGAGCTATTAGAGGACCCGTAGGAAGCACAGGCACGCGGTTTACGGCACGATCACCGGCTGGCGGTACTCGCTCTGCAGGCGTCCGGTAAATTTCTGCTGCACCAGCAGGGAGTAGATGCTGCTGGCGCGGATATCGGCGGCCAGCATTTTCAGCCCGTTTTCGCTCTCCACGACGGTGTCCGCCTTGGAGAGCCTCGACAGAAGCGGAATCCCGGAGCGCTCTTTGCAGGCGCCCAGCAGGGGTTCGGCTTCTTTTTTGAAGCCCAGCAGTCTGGCGTAATAAACGTAATCGTCCTTGGCAAAGCCGTCCATCTCCCTGCCGGTGATGCCGAGCAGGATGTGCAGCAGATTTCTGGACACCCGCGTGAATGTCATGTTCTTGGTCTTGACCAGATCGCAGAAGGACGCATAATCCGTGTAGGACGGCAGCAGGTTGATCAGCCTGTCGGAAAAAGCCTTGTCCACATCCAGATAGCCCGCAAATCCTTTGTGCATTTCCGAGAGCAGCTTATACAGGACGAGAGGCGACAGGTCGTTGGGCAGGATCGGGAACGTGATTTGGTATGCTTCCTCCATGATCTCATAGGCGGAGGGCGGGATCTGCTCCTTCACATAGCGGATGTCCTCCCGGCTGCTGATGGACTCCCGGATCGCCAGCGCGGAACTGTAGGCGGCCTCCAGACTGGCGTTGTGGTAGCCGGCCCCGGTGCGCGGGAGCGTGCAGGGACGGATGGAACAGCCGCGCCTTTTTAACGCTTTGAGATATTCCAGCCCCAGAATATTGTTGGGCGTCTGCATCACGGAGAGCGCGCCGGAAAGCTGCGGCGCGGTGACGGAGAGCGCATAGTTCCGCGCTTGGGGATAGGTGGCGCCGTCGCGCATCTGCTGCTTTAAGATCTTTTGGAACTGCGGGGATTCGTCCAGCAGGACGTCCGCCAGCGCGGTCAGCACTTGGATGTCGCCGCACTCGCTGCCGAAGCAGAGCGCGTCCGTAACGCCCAGCCTGTCCAACAGGGCCACCGCGCCGGAGGCAAAGTATTCCGCGCTTCCGGTGGCGTAGTAGACCGGCAGCTCCAGCACCAGATCGGCGCCGTTATGTAACGCGGCCTGCGCGCGGAGGAATTTTCCCATGATCGCGGGCGTGCCCCGCTGCACAAAATCCCCGCTCATCACGACGATGCAGTAGTCCGCGCCCGTCATGCGCTTCGCCTCGGCGATCTGATAGGCGTGTCCGTTGTGAAACGGATTGTATTCCGCGATAATGCCAACTGTCTTCATACGTTTTCCCCTTTATTCCGAGTAAATTGCGAAGCCATTCTTTAGAGTTAATTGCATAGCAATTTACTCATGTTAATTGCGCAGCAATTTATTCATAAGCATGGCTGCTTCTTTATATTACTTATTTTTATTTTATCATACTCTATATTTTGTATCTAGGAAAAAACAAAGAAAAACAAAGAAAAAAAAGAATACCGCTTGTACTGGCGGGCATCCTTCGGTATAATTTGAGATAGTGAGATAGAAAGGTCTGTCCGCGCCGCCCACATGACGCCGCGGTAGGCTTTGGCAGGAGGAGAACGGTATGTCTTATATTGATTTGATGAAGGAGAAGGCAAGGAGCGACAGGAAAACGATCGTGCTGCCGGAGACCAACGACAAGCGGACGCTGATAGCGGCGTCGCACATTTTGAAGGAAAAAATCGCCGATATCATCATGGTCGGCAACGAGGAGAAGATCATGGACGGCGCGGGATGGCTGGAGGTGGAGCTGGACGGCGTCACGATCATAGATCCGGAGAAGACGGACAAACTGGACGAGTATGTGGATCTTCTGTATGAAACGAGAAAAAACAAAGGCATGACGCCGGAGAAGGCGCGGGAAATTCTGCTGAGCGATTACCTGACCTTCGGCGTGGTGATGGTCAAGGCCAACGACGCCGACGGCATGGTGGCGGGCGCCTGCCACGCCACGGCGGACACGCTGCGGCCCGCCCTGCAGATCTTAAAGACGGCGCCTGGCGTCAAGCTGGTGTCGGGCTTCTTTATTCTGGATGTGCCGGACTGCACGTTCGGGGAGAACGGCACGTTCCTGTTCGCAGACTGCGGTCTGAATCAGGACCCCACGGCGGAGGAGCTGGCGGCTATCGCGGATTCGTCCGCCAAGAGTTTCAAGAGTCTGGTGGGCGCCAAACCGATCATCGCGATGTTGTCCCATTCCACGAAGGGCAGCGCCAAGCATCCGCTGGTCGATAAGATGGTGGAGGCGACGCGCATCGCCCATGAGCAGTACCCGCACCTGTGTCTGGACGGCGAACTGCAGACTGACGCCGCGCTGGTGCCGCAGGTGGCGAAGTCCAAAGCACCGGGCAGCGAGGTGGCAGGCCGGGCCAACGTGCTGATCTTTCCGAATCTGGACTGCGGCAATATCGGCTATAAGCTGGTGCAGCGCTTAGGCCGGGCGGAAGCCTACGGGCCGATGCTGCAGGGCATCGCCAAGCCGGTGAACGATCTGTCCCGCGGCTGCTCCTGGGAGGATATCGTCGGCGTCGTGGCGCTGACGGCAGTGCAGGCGCAGTTGGCATAGAGCCGACGCCCGGAACCATGCGCCGGAACATTCGGGCAGCCTGCCGGAAAAACTGGGCTATGATTCGAGAAAAATCGGGGCCGTGATTCGGGAAAAATTGTGGTTGACAAACCCTGATCCCATGGGTATAATTGTTTGAGTGTGGATAGGAGTCAGCTATGTTCGTGAACTTGACCGATGTGTTTGCAAACGAAGGCGGTACGGTCACAGTACAGGCGGAAACGGAACTTGAGCAGATCGCCATAGGCGGCGCGGTGTTCCCGGTGCGGCATAAAGAACCGGTTTCTCTGACGGCGGTCAATATCGGCAGAGGCAGGGCGAAGCTGCAGGGCAGTACCGAGATCACGTTCGGGATGCAGTGCGACAGATGCCTGAAAGACGTGGATCAGACGCTGCAGATCCGCTTTGAGAGGGAAGTGTACGCGCCGGACGTGACAGACACGACGGATGACGAGCAGACCGATCAGGCGTTTATGGACGGCTATCGGCTGAACGTAGAAGACTTACTGAACATTGAGATTGTAATGAACTGGCCTATGAAGGTTCTGTGCAAGCCCGACTGCCGCGGCATCTGCAGGCAGTGCGGCAGGGATCTGAATACGGGAATATGCGGTTGTGACGACTTTGTTCCCGATCCTAGGATGGCAGTCATCGGGGATATTTTTAACGGGAATAAGGAGGTGTAAAGATGTCGATCTGTCCGAAAAACAAATCTTCCAAATCCAGAAGGGATAAGAGGAGAGCAAATTGGAAAATGTCCGCGCCTACATTGGTAAAATGCAGCAAGTGCGGCGAGCTGATGGTGCCCCATCGCGTATGTAAAAAGTGCGGCACCTATAACAAAAAAGAGATCGTTGCAGTAGACTGATCGTGAGAAGTAAAATACCCTGCATTGTCATAATGCGGGGTATTTTTTGCGCAGGAGGCGCGTCGGGCGGACGAGGAAAAGCCCGGACGGGCGGAGGCTGCAGCGGACTGACAGATGGCCGGGTAATCCGGCTTGATTTTTATGGGCATTTTTAGTATAGTAGATATGATTGATATTCGGGCGGGAGAGTGCGCGCCCGGAAGCGGACAGGCCGGGATGTCCTGCCCATGAAATACGGAAGGGTACGGTATACGATATGAGTGAATGGGTAAAAGTGGCGGTAGACGCGATGGGCGGCGACAACGCGCCGGGAGAGATCGTAAAAGGCGCGGTGGAGGCGGTCAATGAGAGCGGCAGGGTGAAGGTGTATCTGACGGGGCCGCAGGATGTATTGGAGCGGGAGTTGTCGGGGTATACCTATTCCAAGGAGCAGGTCGAGATCGTTCCGGCATCGGAAGTCATCGAGACGGCGGAGCCTCCTGTCATGGCGATCCGCAAGAAGAAGGATTCCTCCCTTGTCAAAGCGCTGAATCTGGTGAAGGAAGGCGCCTGCGACGCCTATGTCTCGGCGGGCAGCACCGGCGCTACGCTGGTCGGCGGACAGGTGATCGTGGGCCGTATCAAGGGCGTGGAGAGGCCGCCGTTAGCGCCGCTTATCCCTACGGAGACAGGCTGCGCGCTATTGATCGACTGCGGCGCCAATGTGGACGCGCGGCCCTCTCATCTGGTGCAGTTTGCCAAGATGGGCTCCGTCTATATGGAATATGTAATGGGCGTAAAGAATCCCCGCGTCGGCATCGTCAATATCGGCGCCGAGGAGGAGAAAGGCAACGCGCTGGTCAAGGAGACGTTTCCGCTGTTGAAGAACTGTCCGGACATCAACTTTATCGGCAGCGTGGAGGCCAGGGATATCCCGGCGGGCGCGGCGGACGTCGTCGTCTGCGAGGCTTTCGTCGGCAACGTGATTTTAAAAACTTACGAGGGCGTGGGCGGCACGCTGATCAAGAAAGTCAAGGCCGGCATGATGACCAGTCTGCGGAGCAAGATCGGCGCCCTGCTGGTCAAGCCCGCGTTAAAACAGACCTTGAAGGCGTTCGACTTAGAGCAGTACGGCGGCGCGCCGCTTCTGGGGTTAAAGGGGCTGGTGGTCAAGACGCACGGAAGCTCCAAGTCCGTGGAGATCAAAAATTCCATTCTGCAGTGCATTACGTTTAAGGAGCAGAAGATCAACGAAAAGATAAAGGAAATGCTGCTGACACAGGAGACGGTCAACGACGAGGAAGCGTAGGAGCGGCAGGAGGAAGGAGACTTCGATATGGAATTGGCAAAATTAAAAGAAGTGATAGCGGACGTGCTGAACGTCGATCCTAACGAGATCACCCCTGAGACGACCTTTGTGGAAGATCTCGGCGCGGATTCTCTCGACGTCTTTCAGATCGTGATGGCGATCGAGGAAGCCTTTGACATAGAAATCCCGGCGGAAAAAGCGGAAAAGATTGCAACGGTGGGGGAAGCGGTTGCCCTGATCAAAAATTCGATGGCACAATGAGTCAGAAACCCTTCCGTCAGGAGGGGTTTTCTATATGATGGAGGATGTATGCAGGAAGATTGGATGGCAGAACTGGAGCAGATCATCGGCTATGCGTTTGCGGACAGGCGTCTGCTGCGGCAGGCCATGACGCACAGCTCCTGCGCCAACGAACTGAAAATCAATAAATGCGAAGATTACGAGCGGTTGGAGTTCTTGGGGGACGCCGTGCTGGAGCTGACGAGCAGCGACTATATCTTCCGGGCAAATCCCGATATGCCGGAGGGTAAGATGACGAAGCTGCGTTCGTCCATCGTCTGTGAGCCGGCGCTGGCTTACTGTGCCCGCGAGCTGGGGCTGGACCGCTTCATCATGCTCGGCAGGGGCGAGGAGGCCACCGGGGGCAGGGCCAGGGATTCCATCGTCTCGGATGTGATGGAGGCGGTGATCGGCGCGGTCTATCTGGACGGCGGGCAGGAGAAGGCGGGCGAGTTCATCCGGAAGTATATTCTGTCCGATTTGGAGCACAAGAAGCTCTTTTATGACGCCAAGACGATTCTGCAGGAAGAAGTGCAGAAGACGGGGCGGGGAACGCTCTCCTACGAGCTGATCCGGGAGGAAGGCCCCGAACACGACAAGACGTTCTGCGTGGAGGCGCTGATCGACGGCGTCAGGATGGGCGGCGGATCGGGCCACTCCAAGAAGGCGGCGGAGCAGAAGGCGGCGTACGAGGCGCTGCTGAAACTGCGCGGCGGCGATATGCCTGCAGAGGACTGAAGCGGCAGACGGGAAACGGCAGATAACGAGAGGTATATATGTATTTAAAGAGCATAGAGGTGCACGGATTTAAGTCCTTCGCCAATAAGATTACTTTCAAATTCCACAACGGCATCACGGCCATCGTAGGCCCCAACGGATCGGGCAAGAGCAACGTCGCGGACGCCGTCCGCTGGGTGCTGGGCGAGCAGCGGATCAAGCAGCTTCGGGGAGCCAGTATGCAGGATGTCATCTTCTCCGGCACGGAGCTGCGCAAGCCCCTGGGTTATGCCTACGTCGCCATCACGCTGGACAATTCCGACCACCAGCTTGCCATCGACTATGACGAAGTGACCGTGTCCAGACGGCTGTACCGCTCCGGCGAGAGCGAATATATGCTGAACGGCGCCGTATGCCGCTTAAAGGACGTCAACGAGCTTTTCTATGACACCGGCATCGGCAAAGAGGGCTATTCCATCATCGGGCAGGGCCAGATCGACAGGATTCTGAGCGGCAAGCCCGAGGAGAGAAGGGAACTGTTCGACGAGGCGGCGGGCATCGTCAAGTTCAAACGCCGGAAATACGCGGCCCAGAAGAAGCTGGAGGACGAGAAGCAGAATCTGGTCCGCGTGAACGATATCCTGTCCGAGCTGGAGCATCAGATCGGCCCGCTGGAAAAGCAGTCTGAAAAGGCCAAGATCTACTTAAAGAAGAAGGAAGAATTAAAGACGCTGGACGTCAACGTGTTCCTGCTGGAAAACGTGCGCGTGCGGGAGCAGCTCGACGACGTGGACGGCAAGCTGAAGATTGCCGGCGGCGATCTGGAGGACACTACCCGCCGGTACGAGCAGATCAAGGAAGAATACGAACAGGTGGCGGCCCGCATCGGCGAGCTGGAACAGGAGATCGAGGCGGCCCGGGCGACGCTGACCGACACCGGCGTCATGCGCTCCAAGCTGGAGGGTGAGATCAACGTCCTGAAAGAGCAGATCCGCTCCGCAGAGGGCAACGAGGAGCATCTGCACACGCGCATCCAGAGCATTCAAAAGCTGCTCGACGAGCGCACCGTGGAAAAGGAAGCGATACTGGCCGACAAGAAAGAAACCGACGACAGGCTGGCGCAGATGGAGAAGGAACGCGCCGAAGCGCGGGCGCTTCTGGAGGAGACGCAGCGGCGCATCGAGGAACTCAACGGCAGCATCGAGAGCGGCAAAAATACGATTATCGACGCGCTGAACAACAGGGCCACGATCAAATCCAAGATCGGGCGCTATGACACGATGCTGGAGCAGATCAACATCCGAAAGGCGGAGCTGAACTCCCGGCTTCTCCGCGTCAAATCCGACGAGGCGGAGCAGGCGGAGAATATCAAGAAGCTGGAGGAGGCGTTCGAGGCGGTCAACGTCGTGATCCGCGAGCTCAATGAGAAGCAGGAGACGATGGAGGAGCGTCTTACCGCCATCCGGGAGGAACTCTCCGGTAAAGACCAGAAGCTGCGCGACACGCAGGTGCTCTACCATCAGGAAAAGTCGAAGCTGGAAGCGCTGGCCAACCTGACCGAGCGCTACGAGGGCTACGGCGGCAGCGTCAAGGCCGTCATGGAGCAGAAAGGCAGCGAGAAAGGCATTATCGGCGTCGTGGCGGATATCATACAGGCGGAGGCGAAATACGAGACGGCGATCGAGACGGCGCTGGGCGGCAATATCCAGAATATCGTCACCGAGGACGAGGATACCGCCAAGCGGATGATCGGCTATCTGAAAAAGACCAGAGCCGGGCGCGCCACGTTCCTGCCGCTCACCAGCATAGAGCATCCGCAGGAGTTCAAAAATCCCGAGGCACTGCAGGAAAAGGGCGTCATCGGGCTGGCAGACGGCTTAGTAAAGATCGAAAAGCGGTACCGCAACGTGGCCAAGGCGATGCTGGGCCGCATCATGGTAGTTGACAATGTGGACAACGCCGTGCGGATCGCCAGAAAATTTGACTACGGCATCCGCATGGTCACGCTGGAGGGCGAGCTGCTCGTTCCGGGCGGCGCCATCAGCGGCGGCGCGTTTAAGAATAATTCCAATCTGCTGGGCAGACGCCGGGAGATGGAAGAACTGGAGCGGAAGGTCAAACAGTACGTGGTCGATATCGACAAACTGCTGAACGAGATCGAGGAGACGAAACAGAGACGGAATAAGATGCGTCTGGAGCTGGAGGACATCAAGGGCCAGTTACAGCGCAAATTCATCGAACAGAATACGGCCCGGCTGAACGTGATGCAGGCCCGCGACAGAAAGAGCGAGACGGAGGAAGGCTTCGGCGAGCTAAAGGCGGAGGAACAGGACATCGCGCAGCAGATACAGGAGATCCGCACGGGCAAGGACGAGATCGCCAGAGAGCTGGAGGACTCCGAAAATCTGGAAAAAGAGGCGGAGGCGCAGATCGCGGCATTCCAGAGCCGTCTGGAAGCCAAAAGAGACGAGGAATCCGGGCAGGCTGCCCGCGTGTCCGAGTGGGACGTGGAAGTGGAGAAGATGCGCCAGAGCGCGGATTTCCAGAATCAGAACCTGGAGCGTGTGGAGGGCGAGATCGCAAGACACACGGCGGAGCTTGCAGAGGTGCAGGAAGGGCTGCATATGGGCCGGGAAGAAGTGGAGCGTAAGAAAAACAATATTCTGGAGATCGAGAAAACCATCGCGGCCTCCTACACCGCCCAGACGGACGCCGACAGGAAGCTGAAAGAAGACACCGCCGCCAGAGAGGAACTGGCCGGCAGGCAGAAAAATTTCTTTGACACGAGAGAGGAACTGTCCCAGCGGATGAGCGCGCTGGACAAGGAAGTATACAGACTGGATAGCCAGAAGGAACGGCTGCAGGAGTCCATCGAGTCCCAGATCAATTATATGTGGGACGAGTACGAGATCACCCTGTCCGACGCGGAATCGCTCAAAGACGAGAACATGAACGACCTGCCCGCGATGAAAAAGGAAATCACCGCCTTAAAGGACGGCATCCGGCGTCTGGGAGACGTCAATGTCAACGCCATCGAGGATTACAAGAATCTGATGGAGCGCTATACGTTCCTGAAAACGCAGCACGACGATCTGGTGGAGGCGGAGAAGACGCTGCTCGGCATTATCGAGGAGCTGGACACTTCCATGCGCAGGCAGTTCCGTGAGAAATTCGCCGAGATCAACCGGGAGTTTGACAAGGTGTTCAAGGAACTGTTCGGCGGCGGCAAGGGAACGCTGGAGCTGATCGAGGACGAGGACATTTTGGAGGCGGGCATCCGCATCATCGCCCAGCCGCCCGGAAAGAAACTGGTGAACATGATGCAGATGTCGGGCGGTGAGAAATCGCTGACGGCCATCTGCCTGCTCTTTGCCATACAGAATTTGAAACCCTCGCCGTTCTGTCTGCTGGATGAGATCGAGGCGGCGCTGGATGAGAACAATGTGGGAAGATTTGCAAAATATCTGCATAAACTGACTAAGAACACGCAGTTTATCGTGATCACCCACAGGCGGGGCACGATGGAAAAGGCGGACCGCCTCTACGGTATCACGATGCAGGAAAAGGGCGTATCTACGCTGGTAAGCGTAAATTTGATTGACAAGGATCTGGATGACTGATGAGTGAAGAAAAGAAGGGCCTTTTCGGACGGCTGAAAGAAGGGCTGACCAAGACAAGGAATCATATCGTCCACGGCATCGACGCGGTGTTCGGCGGATTTTCCAGTATCGACGAAGATTTCTACGAGGAGCTGGAGGAGATTCTGATCACCGGCGATATCGGCGTCAGGGCGACGGAGGAGATCTTAGGCAGGCTGCGGGAACAGGTCAGGGAGAACCATATCAAGGAACCCGCGGACTGCAAACAGTTTTTGATCGATAATATCAAGGAACAGATGCGGGTGGCGGAGACGGCCTATGAGTTTGAGAACAGACAGTCGGTGGTGCTGGTGATCGGCGTCAACGGCGTTGGCAAGACGACGACGGTGGGGAAGCTGGCCGGCAAGCTGAAAGCGCAGGGGCGCAAGGTGATTCTGGCGGCGGCGGACACGTTCCGCGCGGCGGCGGGCGAGCAGCTTGGCGAATGGGCCGCCCGTGCCGGTGTGGAGATCATCGGCGGCAGCGAAGGCTCCGATCCCGCCAGCGTGATCTATGATGCGCTGAGCGCGGCCAAGGCGCGCGGGGCGGACGTGCTCCTGTGCGACACGGCGGGCAGGCTCCACAACAAAAAGAATCTGATGGAGGAATTAAAGAAGATCAACCGCATTATCGACCGGGAATTTCCCGACGCGCATCGGGAGAATCTGGTGGTGCTGGACGGCACTACCGGGCAGAACGCCCTGCAGCAGGCGCGGGAGTTCGGCGAAGTAACCGATCTGACGGGCATCATCCTGACGAAGATGGACGGAACGGCCAAAGGCGGCATCGCGGTAGCGATCCAGTCGGAGCTGCAGATTCCCGTGAAGTACATCGGCGTCGGCGAGTCGATAGACGATCTGCAGAAATTCGACGCGGACAGCTTCGTGGATGCGTTGTTTGACGTGGCGCGGGAGGAGAGCGATCCGGCGCAGGATCAGGAAGGAGTATAAGAGCACATGAAGGAACTGACACTGGATAAATTCGAGGAGGCATATGAGGCCGTCCGGGAAGTGGCCTCGGAGACGAAGCTGATCTACAGCGATTATTTCAGCGCGCAGACGGATAACAGGATCTACCTGAAACCGGAGAATATGCAGCTCACGGGGGCCTACAAGCTGCGCGGCGCATATTATAAAATCAGCACGCTGTCGGAGGAGGAGCGCAGCAAAGGACTGATCACCGCCTCCGCGGGGAACCACGCGCAGGGCGTCGCCTACGCCGCCAAGTGCTACGGCGTCAAGGCGGTGATCGTGATGCCTACGACGACGCCGTTAATCAAGGTGAACCGCACCAAAGGGTACGGCGCGGAGGTGATCCTGCAGGGGGACGTCTACGACGAAGCCTGCGCCTACGCCTACCGGCTGGCGGAGGAGAAGGGCTACACTTTCGTCCATCCGTTCGACGATCTGGATGTGGCCACGGGACAGGGAACGATCGCCATGGAGATCATCAAGGAGCTTCCGTTAGTGGACTATATCCTCGTGCCGATCGGCGGCGGCGGTCTGGCTGCCGGCGTATCGACGCTGGCGAAGCTCCTGAATCCCAAGATCAAAGTGATCGGCGTGGAGCCTGCGGGCGCCAACTGTATGCAGGAGTCTATCCGCGCGGGCAAAGTCCTGACGCTTGACACCGTCAATACCATCGCCGACGGCACGGCGGTCAAGACGCCCGGCACGGCGATTTTCCCTTATGTCAGCAAGAATCTGGACGGCATCATCACCGTGGAGGACGAGGAGCTGGTGGTGGCGTTTCTGGATATGGTGGAAAACCACAAGATGATCGTCGAAAATTCCGGACTGCTGACCGTGGCCGCCCTGAAACATCTGGACGTCAAAAACAAAAAGATCGTAGCAATCCTAAGCGGCGGCAACATGGACGTCATCACGATGTCCAGCGTCGTGCAGCAGGGGCTCGTGCTGCGCGACAGGATCTTTACAGTGTCCGTGCTTCTGCCGGATAAGCCGGGAGAACTGACACGTGTGTCAGGCGTGATCGCCCAGCAGAGCGGCAACGTCATCAAGCTGGAGCACAACCAGTTCGTGTCCATCAACCGAAACGCGGCGGTGGAGCTGCGCATCACGCTGGAGGCATACGGAACGGAGCACAAGAACAAGATCATAGAGGCGCTCACCGAAAACGGCTATCAGCCCAAGGTGGTGCGCGCCAGCATATAGGAAAGCGGCGCATCCGGCAGGCGGGTGCCGGAACGGAAGGCGTGAAAAAGCGGGAGTTTGACCTATGGACGGACAGTTAAAGGCGGGCACGGTGCTGACCGCGGAGAGCGGCACCAAATATAAAGTGCGGGAAATGCTGGGTTCCGGCGGGCAGGGCGAGGTCTACGCGGTGGAATCCGGCGGCAGGACGTATGCGCTGAAATGGTATTATAAAAATACCGCCACAGAAAACCAGCGGGAGATTCTGGACAATCTCGTGCAGAAAGGGAAACCCGACGACTCTTTCCTGTGGCCGGAGGACATGGTGGAAGACGGCAAGGGCAGCTCGTTTGGGTATATCATGCCCCTGCGCCCGAAAAACTATAAGAGCATCGTCGATATGATGAAGCGGAAGGCGGAGCCGTCCTTCTACTGTCTGTGCCGGGCGGCCTATCATCTGACCAAGGGGTACAACGCGCTGCACGGCAAAGGCTTCAGCTACCGGGACATCTCCTTTGGCAACGCCTTCTTCGATCCCGATACCGGAGACGTCCTGATCTGCGACAACGACAACGTCTCCTACAACGGCGCCAAAAGCGGCGTCTACGGCACGCCCCGGTTTATGGCGCCGGAGATCGTGCTGGGCCGGGCGAAGCCGTCCAGAAATACGGATCTCTTTTCGCTGGCGGTGCTTCTGTTTTATATGTTTATGCTGAATCACCCGCTGGAGGGAAGGCGGGAGGCGCAGATCAAATGTATGGATATCCATGCGATGAACCGCCTGTACGGTACGGACCCGCTGTTCATCTTTGATCCGGACAACAAGGACAACCGCCCCGTGGCGGGGTATCAGGACAATGCGCTGATCTTCTGGGATCTGTACCCGCAGCAGCTCAAGGATCTGTTCACCACGTCGTTTACGGTGGGGCTGCGGGAGCCCAACCGCAGAATCACGGAATCCAGATGGCTGGAGACGTTTGCCAACATGATGTCCGGCATTATGATCTGCCCCCACTGCGGCGCGGAAGTCTTTTACGACGCGGCAAAGGAGGCGGCGGGCGCGGCCCATGTCTGCTGGGGCTGCCAGAACACGGTGCCGGTTCCCGCCAAAATCGTGGTCGGCAGGAGCACGGTGCTTCTGACGGACAGGACGCGCCTGTACCGGCATCACACGGACGGCAGCTACGATATGGAGACCGTGGCGGGCGAAGTGGTGCAGAATCCCAAGAATCCCGGTCTGTGGGGCATCCGCAACCTGACGCGGCAGAACTGGACTTATATCAGGCCGGACGGCACGCAGGTGCCGGTGGAGCAGGGGCGGACGGCGGCCATCGTCAAGGACGCGCAGATTGATTTCGGGCAGTTAAAGGGAGAGTTCCGCTGAGGAGACGGCTATGGAGGATCACAGAGTTTTAGCCAGAATCATAAAAGATTATCCGGACGCGCTGGAGGATCGAAAGAAGCTGCAGGCGTTGTTTTCGGATTTCTTTCCCGAGGACAGGCGGAAAAGGAATACGCTGTTATTGGTCTACGATGACGGCATTGTGGACGAACTGCGGGCGGTGAGCCGGTTTGACCATGTGCTTTGCAACCGCCTTGTAAAGACGGTCAGCCAAGACTACGGCATTCAGGCGGAGCACGCCAGGGAAGCCGTGCTCGCGTGGGCGCAGGCGCTGGGGCTTGCCATGGCGGGAAGCCCTTCCGGAGAGACTTCCGATGGAGCGGAAGCCGAGGACGGCGCGCACGGTACAGAATTGTCCGGCGCGGAGGAAAACGGCCAGCGGGCCTACGAGTATGTGGAGACGCCCCGCGGACTGAAACTGACACGCTATATCGATTTTGACGCGGAGGTCGTGACGGTGCCGGGGCAGATCGGCGGCAGAAACGTGGCGGAGATAGGCAACCACGCTTTTAAGGGCTGCGTCGGTATCGGGAAGATTATCATTTCGGAGGGGATCGAGACGCTGGGGAACGGCGTGTTCCTCAACTGCAAAGAGTTAAAAGAAGCGGTTCTGCCCCCTACGCTCAGGAGAATCGGAACGTCGGACCCTGCCGGATGCCCTAAGATTCTGGGCACGATGACGAAGCTGGACGGCGCTTTTGAATACACGGCGCTGGAGGAGATCCATATCCCGGACAGTGTCAGATATTTGGGCGAATACGCCTTTTCCGGCTGCGGCAGTCTGCAGAAGGCGGTGCTGCCGGAGGGACTGCAGGAGATCGGCGCCTATGCGTTCAGCTGGTGCAGGGCGCTGCGGGAAGTGGTGTTCCCGGCAGGGCTTCAAGTCATCCGGAAATCGGCCTTCGAGGGCTGCGAGTCGCTGGAGGAGGCGGTGCTGCCGGAGGGCGTGACCGGCATAGAGCAGGGTGCTTTTGCGGGCTGCAGGAATCTGCGGCGGATCTATCTGCCGGATTCCGTTATCGAGATCGGCGGCGGCAGAGGGAGCGGTTTCGCGCAGGCGTTCGGGGAACCGGCAGACAGGCACGCCGACTTTACGATACTGTGCAACGCGGGCTCCTACGCTATGATATATGCGAGAAACCAGCAAATAAAATGCGCGAAAGCGAACATATAAGGAGGGTTACTATGGCAGTAATGAAAAGGCCGGGCGGCGAACTGGCCAGCAGACCGTTACATTTCTTCTGGATCGTGGACTGCTCCGGCTCGATGTACGGCGAAAAGATCGGAACGGTGAACCATGCGATCCAGTCCACCATCCCGGAGATGGTGGCGGCGGCGGAGAACAATCCCAACGCGCAGCTGATGATCCGCACGCTGAAATTTTCCACGGGCGCGTCGTGGGTTACGAGCAGTCCAGTCAATGTGGAGGAGTTCGCGTGGGACGATCTGGAGGCGGCGGGCGTGACGGATCTGGGCAAAGCCTTTGAACTGCTGGCGGCGCAGCTTACGATTCCGCCCATGTCGGACAGGGCGCTTCCGCCGGTACTGGTGCTGCTCTCCGACGGCCAGCCCACGGACAATTACAAGCGACCGCTGGAGGAGTTAAAGAAGCTCCCCTGGGGCAGAAAGGCGGTCAGGATAGCGATCTCCATCGGACAGGACGCGGACGACGCGGTGCTGGAGGAGTTTACCGGCAATAAGGAGCTGGTGCTGCAGGCCAACAACGCGGCGGCGCTGACGAAGATGATCAAATGGGCGTCCACGGCGGCGTCGCTTGTGTCGGCTCCGGCCAGCATCGCCGCAGACACGGCGGAGAACGCGCCGGATGACGGACAGACGCCGGTGATCGTGAGTCTGGGCGGCGCCCTTCCGGATACGGACGACATACAGGACGGCGACGTATGGTAGAAAGGATGTTTGCGTATGGCGCGTAATGTTTTCGGCACGTCCGTGCAGGGCGCGTCCCATGTGAGAAGCGGCAGGGAGTGTCAGGACAGTCTCCGGTTCGTGGAGATGGACGAGGACACCGTGATACTGGCCGTCGCCGACGGACACGGCAGCGACGCCTGTCCGTATAGCAGGGAGGGCGCGGAGGCGGCGGTGGATATTTTCTGCAGGATCATGGCCGAATATCTGGACACCTACCGGGAGCAGCCGGAGATGCTGTTTACCTTTCTGAAACGCGAGAGCGATACGAAGATCGCGCAGACGGTGGAGGCGGAGTGGAAACGCCGGATTCTGCGGGTGCACGCAGGCCATAAGCGGGAGACGCCCGCAGGGGAGGACGGCGGCAGAGACAGGGATGCCGTCTACAGGATGTACGGCAGCACGCTGGTCGGGCTGGTCATCACGTCAGGCTTTCTGTTTGCGTTCCAGCTCGGAGACGGCGATATCATGGAAGTGTCCGCGGCGGGCGTGCACAACGTCATCGAGGCGGATAAGATTCTGGGAACGGAGACGCATTCGCTGAGCAGGCCCGACGCATGGCGCAAGGCGGTCACGGCTGCCGTAAAGACCGGCGGAAAGCGGAGCGGCCCGGTGTTGTATATGCTCTCCACGGACGGCATGGCCAACAGCTACCGGGATGAGGACGAGTTCCACAAGACCTGCCGCGATTATTATAAGCTGATCAAAAAGCACGGCGCGCAGGCAGTGGAGGAGAGTCTCGCACCGTGGCTTTCGGAGACCAGCAGCTTAGGCTGCGGCGACGATATCACGGCTCTTTTCGCCTATTTTTCCTAGGCGGCCCGGTTATGATTTCGGGAAAACGGCATATGCTATAAAGGCGCATCTGCCACGGCGGAGAAATCCGCGGGACGTTTCCGCCGCCGGCGCCATGGAGTGAAAGAGATGAAGAAGACCGGAGCGGAAAAGAAGACGGAACAGACAAAGAAGACCGGAACGGAAAGGAAAGCCGGACGGAAAAAGGCCGCCGGCACAGGGCGCAGGGTGTCTGCCTTTTGCAAAAAATACATCGTCATCACGGCGGCGTCTTTTGTCTATGCGGCGGCGATCAGCCTTTTTATGGATCCGAACGATATCGCGCCCGGCGGGATCACGGGTATCGCGGTTATCGTCAACCGGTTCCTGCCCATCGGCACCGGTACGCTGATTCTGGCCTTTAACATTCCGATCCTGCTCTTTGCCGTGGGGCGGTTCGGCGCGCGGTTTGCGGTGTCCACGGTCTACGCCACGTCGCTGGTTTCCGTTTTTGCCGATCTGCTGGCGGTATTTCCGGCGGCCACCGAAGACAGGCTGCTGGCGGCTGCCGCGGGCGGCATCCTGTCCGCCGCATCCATCGGCGTGATCTTTAAAGAAGGCGCCACTACGGGCGGGATGGACGTCATCGTAAAGGCGCTGCGCCGGAGGCTGCCGCACTTAAAGACCGGAAAACTGTTTTTTATGGCGGACGCGGTGGTGGTAACCCTGTCGGGAATCGCGTTCGGGGATATCGACGCGGCGTTGTATGCGGCCATCACGGTGGCCTGTACGTCCTTTGCGCTGGACATGGTGCTCTATGGCAGGGATGAGGCGAAACTGCTGTATATCATCAGCGGCAGACCGGCGCAGATCACGGCGCGCATTTTGAAAGAGCTGGATATCGGCGCGACGCTGATCGAAGGCAGGGGCGCCTATAGCGGGGAGGAAAAGCAGGTGCTGCTATGCGCCGTAAAGAAGCCTGTTTTCCCCTATGTGGAGGCCATCGTCAAGGAGGAAGATCCCGATTCGTTCCTGATC
The DNA here is from genome assembly GCA_947630025.1 of uncultured Lachnospiraceae bacterium. Taxonomy (GTDB): domain Bacteria; phylum Bacillota; class Clostridia; order Lachnospirales; family Lachnospiraceae; genus UBA3282. Next base: position 101,790 of record CANRFZ010000005.1, on the reverse strand, counting down.
GTGACCAGTGCGACGGAGATTTTCGGGGAAGGATATAAGAGCTATTTTGCCGAACGGCTCTAGGTACTGTGCGAAGAAAAGCGGAATATGGAGTGGCATATGCTGGAGAATCATAATCAGAACAGAAAACAGAAGAAAAAGCGGAAGGGAAGCGAGAACGGCATTCTGGCCGGTTCCATCGTTCTGTGCGTCGTGACGCTGGCGGCGATCGCGATCTGCATGACGATGGTATTCCGATACCGTTCCGTCCAGATGGAAAATGCGGTGATCATGGACGAGCTGGAGGCGCTGCGCACCGACGAGACCGTCACCTATACGCAGGAGGAGGCGGATGCGATGACCGCGCTGGCCGTGGAGGAAGCGGTGGAGGAGACCGGCGAAAAAGTGCGGCAGGAATTTCTGGACAAGCTCAAAGAGCTGATGCTTTCGGGCGACGGCGCCACGGCGATGCTCCGGTATTTCTATCCAGACGAGATCGTTCTGGCCGACGCGGGCCAGTATTATTTCTTCCCGATTCTGGACAGCCTGAAACACAATACATACGATCCGGAGAAGTTCGCCGTAGAGGACGACGGCTTCCTGTCGTACTATGAAGATGAGGAGATCGTCTCCCACAAGGGCATCGACGTCTCCACCTATCAGGGCGAGATCGACTGGGAAAAGGTGGCGGACGCAGGCGTGGAGTACGCCTTCCTGCGGCTGGGGATCAGAGGTTATACGGAGGGCGGCCTCGCGCTGGACGACAGTTTTGTCTACAATATCGAGGAGGCGCACCGCAATCACATCGACGTGGGCGTGTATTTCTTTACGCAGGCGGTCACTGTGGAGGAGGCACGGGAGGAGGCGCAGTTCGTGCTGGACGCGCTGGAGCCCTATCAGGTGGACTACCCGGTGGTGCTGGACGTGGAGGCCGTCTCCAGCAATAAGGCGAGAACCCGCGATCTGACGCAGGAGGAGCGGACGGAATGCTGCCTCGCTTTCTGCGAGATGATTCGGGACGCCGGCTACACGCCGATGATATACGGCAACCTGAAAACGTTTATGCTGATGCTGGATATCGAGCAGTTGGAGGAGTATGACAAGTGGTTCGCCTACTATGGCGAGCAGTTTTACTTCCCATATGAGTTCAAGATCTGGCAGTATACCGACAAGGGTTCGGTGGCCGGCGTCGGCACGGACGTGGATCTGAATATCAGCTTCGGAGACTGGTCGGATGAATGAAAGTGAATTGGAGCGGTATGAAAAGACAGGCTACCTGACCGTACCCTACCGGATCTTTCATCTCCGGGACAGGATAGAGCGGGAATTTCGGTTCCACTACCATGATTTCTGTAAGATCATCTACTTCGTGGACGGACAGGTCACTTATAACGTGGAGGGCAAGACCTACCGCCTGAAACCCCATGACTTCGTGCTGGTGGGCGCCAATGAGATTCACAGGCCGGAGGTCGGCGCGGGCAGCGCCTACGAGCGCTACGTGATTTATCTGTCAGAGGCGTTTCTGGAGCAGCGCAGCGCGTGCGGCAGGAGCCTGCGATACTGCTTCGAGGAGGCCCAGAGGCGGCAGAACCATATTATCCACTTCGCGGCGGAGAGCTATGAGCGGCTGGTGGGGTGCCTGCTGCGCATGGAACAGATCGACGCCGACAGGGACGGCTATATGAATGACCTGCTTCTGAAAAGCGCGTTTCTGGAATTTATGGTGCTTTTTAACCAGAACGCGGAGAACCAGCCGGATGCGTATATCACCACGGCGTCCTACCACGAGAAAATCATCGATGTGATCACCTATATCAACAACCATCTGGCGGAGGAGATCGGCATAGACGATCTGGCCAGACGCCATTATATCAGCAAGTATTACCTGATGCGGCAGTTTAAGGAGGCCACCGGCTATTCCATCCATCAGTACATCAATGAAAAACGGATTCAGGCGGCGAAGCGGATGATCCTGTCGGGGATGCCGGCGTCCAAGGCGTGTTACGAGTGCGGATTTAACGACTACTCCACGTTCGCCAGACGCTTCAAGACGATCGTCGGCAGGGCGCCGTCGAAGCCGGAATAACATAGCGGAAAATCAATGATAGGAGAGGTGCAGAGTATGAAATACGAATTTGAAGGAACGGTTGAGTTTCGGGAGACGGAGAACACCATCGCGGTGCCGTTTAACGTATGGGAAGTCTGTGAGAGGGTAGGAGACGCGCCGGTCAGGGTATGCTTCGGCGACGTCTGCTTTATCTGCGATCTGATTCCCAGAGGGCAGGGCTATTACGATATCCCGGTGAACAGTGATACATTGTCCAAGGTGGAGCTGGGCAGGAAATATCAGATGTCCATCGAGATCGTCGGCAACACGGCGCCGCTTAGCAGCACCAGCCCCTACAGTCTCCAGAACCCGATCCGCACCATCGACGGCATCGATCTGGTGACGCAGCCATGGGACGGCCTGTGCGGACAGGCGTGCATCGCCATGATAGCGGGCACGACGCTGGACGAAGCGTGCGATATCATGAAGTGCCGCGAGTGGCAGGCCAATATGAGCAAGATGATCGCCACGCTGGAATATCTGGGCATCCGCCACGCCGACAGGATCGTCTATACGCTGGGCCGGCAGGCCAATCTGCCCCGCTGCTGCATTATCATGGAGAAGATGGGGCGGTACAGCCACTATCTGGTGGGCTACGACGGACAGTTCTACGATCCGAATCTGGGCGTCATCAAGGAGTTTGACTTATCCAAGATGGTAGGGTATCTGGAAGTGATTACGGAGTAACACGACCGCCGCGCAGCCTCAAAACGGACTGCAGCCATAACTGCGAAGAAAATGTATGCCAGCCTGTAGAGTCAGCCTGTAAAAAAGCAAAATCGGCCTGTAAAGAAAAATCGGCCTGTAAAGAAAAAATACTTGACACACACCTCCGCCTATAGTACAATCCATAAAGTCGGAACCGTTACGGAGGTCTGCGACGGGAGTTTTATCATGGAAAAGATCGTAGAGCAGGGTTTATTATATGATTTCTATGGCGAGCTGCTGACCGAACACCAGCGGCGCATCTATGAGGGAATCGTATACGAAAACCTGTCTCTGGGCGAGATCGCCGAGGAGGAGGGCGTCAGCCGTCAGGCCGTGCACGATATCGTGAAGCGCTGCGACAAGATACTGCAGGGCTATGAGGATAAGCTGCGGCTCATAGAGAAATTCCGGAAGATCAAGGATAAAGTGTCCGATATCAGCCGTCTCTCGGAGCGGTACGGACATGGGCCGGAAATGGACGCGGCGGCGTACTGTGAGCAGATCAAGAGACTCTCCGGCGAGATCCTGCAGGAGTTGTAGGCGGTCCGGCAGCGGAAAGGCGTTGTTTGATATGGCGTTTGAAAGTCTGACAGACAAACTGCAGAATGTGTTCAAAAATCTCAGGGGCAAGGGCCGGCTCACCGAGGAAGACGTAAAGACCGCGCTCAAGGAAGTGAAGATGGCGCTGCTGGAGGCGGACGTCAACTTTCGGGTGGTCAAACAGTTCGTCAAGTCGGTGGAGGAGAGAGCCGTCGGTTCGGACGTGCTGAACGGCCTGAATCCGGGGCAGACGGTCATCAAGATCGTCAACGAGGAAATGATCGCGCTGATGGGCTCCGACACAACGGAGATCACGCTGCAGCCGGGCAAGGCGGTCACCGTCATCATGATGTGCGGCCTGCAGGGTGCCGGTAAGACGACGACCACCGCCAAGATCGCCGGCAAGCTGAAGTTAAAGGGCAAGAAGCCGCTTCTCGTGGCGTGCGATATCTACCGTCCGGCGGCGATCCGGCAGTTACAGATCAACGGAGAGAAGCAGCAGGTGGACGTCTTCTCCATGGGAGAGAACCATAAGCCCGTCAACATAGCGAAAGCGGCCATCGAGCACGCGGACAAAAACGGCCACAACGTGGTGATTCTGGATACGGCGGGACGTCTTCATATCGATGAGGAGATGATGGCGGAGCTGCAGGAGATCAAGGAGAATGTCACCGTGCACCAGACGCTTCTGGTGGTGGACGCCATGACCGGTCAGGACGCGGTCAACGTGGCGAAGGACTTCGACGACAGAATCGGCATCGACGGCGTGATCCTGTCCAAGATGGACGGCGATTCGAGAGGCGGCGCGGCGCTTTCCGTCAAGGCGGTGACGGGGAAGCCGATCCTGTATATCGGTATGGGCGAGAAGCTCTCGGATCTGGAGCAGTTCTATCCGGACCGCATGGCAAGCCGCATTCTGGGGATGGGCGACGTGCTGACGCTGATCGAGAAGGCGCAGCAGAACATTGACATAGACGCGGAAAAAGAAAAACAGATGGCCGATCGGATGAAGAAGGGCAAGTTCGATTTCGAGGACTATCTGGAAAGCATGAAGCAGATGCGCAATATGGGCGGCCTGTCGGGGCTGCTCGGTATGCTGCCGGGCATGGGCAGGCAGATGGGCGATATCGAGTCCATGGTGGACGAGAAGCAGCTGGCGCAGATGGAGGCCATCGTGCTCAGCATGACGCCGGAGGAGCGGCAGAACCCGAAGTTATTAAATCCCAGCCGCAAGAACCGGATCGCCAGAGGCTCCGGCGCGGACATCGCGCTGGTCAACAGATTTATCAAGCAGTTTGAGCAGTCGCAGAAAATGATGAAGCAGATACCGGGGATGCTCGGCGGCAGGAAGGGCCGCGGGATGTTCGGCGGTATGGGCGAATTGGGCGGTATGAAATTCCCGTTTTAGGATTTCAAATAAATAATAATTTTTTACATGGAGGCAGAGAAAATGGCAGTTAAGATCAGATTGAGAAGAATGGGACAGAAGAAGGCGCCTTATTACCGTATTATCGTAGCGGATTCCAAGGCTCCCAGAGACGGTAAGTTCATCGAGGAGATCGGCACTTACGATCCCAATACGGACCCCAGCACCTTCAAGGTGAACGAGGAAGCGGCCAAGAAGTGGCTTTCTAACGGCGCGCAGCCGACCGAGATCGTCAGCAAGATTTTCAAGATCGTGGGAATAACAAAATAATTGCTCTGCGGATGCAAAATACGCGGAGAACAAGGCTTTTGGAGGTGGACTATGAAAGAGTTGGTTGAAGTGATCGCAAAAGCTCTTGTCGAGAACCCCGACGAGGTGGTTGTGACCGAGAAGGAGGAAGGCAGACATATTACCGTGGAGCTCCATGTCGCAGCGTCTGATATGGGTAAGGTGATCGGCAAACAGGGACGTATCGCCAAGGCGATCCGCTCTGTTGTAAAAGCGGCGTCATCCAAAGACAATAAGAGAGTGGATGTAGAGATCGTTTAATATGACAGCCTCATGGGAATCCGTGAGGCTGTTTCATGTATCGCAGAACGATGCGGAGGGACATATGGTATCTGAAATGCAGGTGGGGATCATCACACAGACGCACGGCATCAAGGGCGAGGTCAAGGTGTTTCCCACGACGGACGACGCGGCGCGTTTCCGACAGTTAAAGGAAGTCACGGCGGACACCGGACGGGAGCGGCTGCGGCTGGAGATCGAAGGCGTCAAATTTTTTAAGCAGTACGCCATCCTGAAATTCAAGGGATACGATTCCATCAACGAGATCGAGCCGTACAAGGGCGCGAAGCTGTATATCGGGAGAGAGCAGGCGGTCAGTCTGCAGGAAGACGAGTATTTTATCGCGGATCTGATCGACATGGAAGTGGTGACGGAGGACGGGGCGCATTTCGGCGTGATGAAGGATGTGCTCACCACCGGGGCCAACGACGTCTATATCGTGGCCAGACCGGACGGCTCGGAGGCGCTGCTGCCGGCGATTCGGGAGTGTGTTAAGTCGGTGGACGTGGAGCGGGGCAGGATCACCGTACACATTATGGACGGCCTGTTGTAACGGCGTCTTTGGTTTCGCGGAGGCGGGTGAACGATGAATTTTCATATTTTGACACTGTTCCCGGAGATGGTGCTGCAGGGGCTTGGCGCCAGCATTATCGGCAGGGCTTCGGAACAGGGCTATATCCGGATCGAGGCGGTGAACATCCGTGACTATACATTGGACAAGCACGGCAAGGTGGACGACTACACTTACGGCGGCGGGGCCGGGATGCTGATGCAGGCGCAGCCGGTCTACGACGCTTGTACGGCGGTGCAGGAGCGGATCGCGGCGTCGTCGGGACGCCGGGCGCGGGTGGTCTATGTGACGCCGCAGGGCCAAACGTTCTGTCAGGAGATGGCGAAGGAGCTGGCCGCCGAGGAGGATCTGATTCTGTTATGCGGCCATTATGAAGGGATCGACGAGCGCGTGCTGGAGGAAGTGGTGACGGACTATGTCTCCATCGGCGACTACGTGCTGACCGGCGGGGAGCTGCCCGCCATGGTGATGGTGGACGCCATCGCCAGACTGGTGCCGGGCGTGCTGCACAATAGCGACTCCGCGGTGACAGAGACTTTCGGAGACGGCCTGCTGGAATACCCCCAGTATTCCCGGCCGGAGGTGTGGCGCGGCAGAAAGGTGCCGGAAGTCCTGCTCTCCGGCGATCACGCCAAGGTGGACGAATGGCGCAGGACGCAGTCGTTAGAGCGGACGAAAGCGCTGCGGCCTGATCTGTACGAGGCATATCTCAAAAAAACCTTGCAATTTCCGCAATAGTATGCTAAATTATTACTGTTGCGAAAAAAGATGGTCCTCTGTTACTGAATGTATTAAGAACATCCATATCCATAGGAGGCAGAAAAATGAACGAAATCATCAGGGCAATCGAAGCGGAGCAGATGAAAGAGTCCGCAGGCGATTTTCGCGTCGGCGATACCGTGAAGGTATACGGCAAGATCAAAGAGGGTAACCGTGAGAGAATACAGGTTTTTGAAGGCACTGTATTAAAGGTGCAGGGCGGCAGCAGCCGGGCCACCTTTACCGTGCGGAAGATTTCCAACGGCGTCGGTGTCGAGAAGACGTGGCCGCTGCACTCTCCCAACGTTGAGAAAGTGGAAGTGGTGAGGAGAGGTAAGGTAAGGCGCGCGAAGCTGAATTATCTCAGGAACCGCGTCGGCAAGAGAGCTAAGGTAAAGGAGATCGTTAAATAATCCGATGATGTGACAGATAGCTTGAAGGGATTTGAGCTATCTGTTTTTCAATCCGGCAGTAAAGGGAGACGTCGTGGCCAGAAGAAAAGGACTCAGTTTTTACCAGAAGGAAAAAAAGATAAAGCCCGCGCTCATCAAAGATATCTTTGAAATGATCGTGGGCGCGGCGGTGGCCGTTTTTCTGGCGTTTGTGATCGTATATTCCGTCGGTATGCGGACGGGCGTCGTGGGAGACTCCATGGAACCCGGCCTGTCCAACGGACAGGAGATCCTGATCAACCGGGTGGTCTACAAGTTGTCTTCCCCCAAGCGGGGCGATGTGGTGGTCTTTCTGCCCAACGGCAACCAGAAGTCCCACTACTATGTCAAGAGAGTGGTCGGGCTTCCCGGCGAGACCGTGCAGATCCGGGGAGGCGTCATTTACATAGACGGCGTGCCGTCAGAGCAGGGAGAGACCTACGATGAGATGGCGGATGCCGGGATCGCGGAGAACGAGTTAAAGCTGGCGGCGGACGAGTTTTTTGTGCTGGGCGACAACCGCAACAGCAGCGAGGATAGCCGTTCGGGAAATATCGGGCCGGTGAAGAAGGAAAACATCGTCGGCAAGGCGTGGTTCAAAATGGCGGAGAGCTGGGACGGCATGGGGCTGATCAAGTAGAGGAGCGTTACAAATTCCCCTGATGGCAGACGCGAATTTGAGATTCGCGTTGCCCGTCGCAAGAACGCTTCAGAATGAGGTTTAAGATGAACTATCAATGGTATCCGGGACACATGACCAAAGCGAAACGGATGATGCAGGAAAACATCAAGCTCATCGATCTGGTGATCGAACTGGTGGACGCCAGAATCCCGATGAGCAGCCGCAATCCGGATATAGACGAGCTGGGCAGGAACAAGTCGCGCCTGCTTCTGTTAAATAAATCCGATCTGGCGGACGAGGCGGCCAACAAGCGTTGGACGGCGTATTTTAAGGCGCGCGGCCTGCACGTGCTGGAGATCAACGCCAAGAGCGGACAAGGGCTTCGGGCGATACAGGGGATCGTCCGGGAAGCCTGTCGGGAGAAGATAGAGCGCGACAGGAAGCGGGGCATCCTAAACAGGCCGATCCGGGCCATCGTGGTGGGGATTCCCAACGTGGGGAAGTCCACGTTCATCAATTCTTTTGCCGGAAAAGCCTGCACGAAGACCGGCAATAAACCGGGCGTCACCAAGGGGAAGCAGTGGATACGGCTGAACCGGGAGCTGGAGCTTCTGGACACGCCGGGGATTCTGTGGCCGAAGTTTGAGAGCAGGGAAGTGGGCAGGAATCTGGCGCTGATCGGCTCGATCAATGACGAGATCCTGCAGATGACGGAGCTGGCCGGAGATCTGCTCGGCATCCTTCTGGCAGGCTATCGGCCCATGCTGGCCGAGCGGTACCGGACGGACATCCCGGAGGATGCGTCGGTGACGGACGTGCTGGCGCATATCTGCGAGGCGCGCAAATGCTACAGGAAAGGGCAGGAGCCGGACTATGAAAAGGCGTCCCAGCTTCTGATAGACGATTTTAGAAGCGGCAGGCTTGGCAGAATCACGCTGGAGCTTCCGCAGGACGGGAAGGCGCAGGACGCATCTTCCCCAGGGGAGACAAAGGGGATCGAGGAAACGGAACATGAATAAAGTATTGAGAGAGATACTCAGCACAAGCGCATATATTTTGTTTGTGTTGTGCGCCATCTATCTGCTGATCCATTTCGTGGGGCAGCGGACACAGGTGTTGGGAAGCTCCATGGAGCCCAAACTCAGCAGCGAGGACAATCTGATCGTGGACAAAATCAGCTATCGGTTCCATGAGCCGGAGCGGTTTGACATTATCGTTTTTCCTTACCACTACGAGAACAACACTTATTATATCAAGCGGATCATAGGGATGCCGGGGGAAACCGTGCAGATCGACGGCGAGGGGAATATCCTCATTGACGGCGAGGTGCTGGAGGAGAACTACGGCAAAGAGGTGATCCAGAGTCCGGGGCGGGCTTACGAGGAGATCACGCTGGGCGACGACGAATATTTTGTGATGGGAGACAACAGAAACAACAGTACGGATAGCAGAGATCCGTCGGTGGGCAACATCAAGCGCAGCGAGATCATCGGCAGGGCGTGGCTGCGCATCTGGCCGCTGGATAAGTTCGGCCTGATTAAGCACAGATAGAGGTTTCCGCATTGTGACAGAGCGGATTCATCTGCAAAAGGAGAAAAGGATGGAAGAAGCGGTCGGCACCATCAGGGCCAAAATACAGGCAGCGTCAGTGAGTGAGCTGCCTGCGTTGTTTTTACAGTACGAACAGGATATGCGCGCGGGCGTGCGCGCAGCCGTAAGCCAGGGGCAGAAGCGGCTGGCCGCCTACGCAAAGGAAGTGGCGCGCAGCGAGGCGCTGCAGAAATACGAGCGGGAATACGACGCCTACGCCCATATCTGCGGCATCGACGAGGTGGGCCGCGGCCCTCTCGCCGGCCCGGTGGTGGCGGGGGCGGTGATTCTTCCGAAAAATTGTGATATTTTATATATCAACGATTCCAAGAAACTGTCCGAAAAAAAGAGAGAGGAACTATATGATGTGATCATGGAGCGGGCCGTCGCGGTGGGGCTCGGCTACAGTACGCCGGAGCGGATCGACGAGATCAATATCCTGCAGGCCACCTATGAGGCCATGCGGCAGGCCATCGCGGAACTGTCCGTGGCGCCGGATCTGCTGCTCAACGACGCGGTGACGATACCCGGCGTAGCGGTCAGACAGGTGCCGATCATCAAGGGAGACGCCAAGAGCATTTCCATCGGCGCGGCCAGCATCGTGGCCAAAGTGACCAGAGACCGCCTGATGGTGCAGTATGACCGGATCTATCCGGAGTACGGCTTCGCGGCCAACAAGGGCTACGGCTCTCAGGCGCATATCGACGCGCTCAAGGCTTTCGGGCCGTGTCCGATCCACAGGCGATCCTTTATCACGCATTTCTGCGGCCCGGAAGCGCAGGCCCCGCAGCAGGATGCGGCATATGAGGCATGAGCAGGCCCCGCAGCAGGATATGGAAACAGAGGCATAGGCGGGCACTCCGTGGAAGCGCAGGCAATAGGAGAAGCGAACATTGAATCTGGGATCAATTTTTAAAAAGGATACACGAAGCGTCAAGGCGGACGACGTCGGCAGAAGCGCCCAGGCGATGTCCAAAGGGGAGCAGTCGTACCGCGTACAGAGCGCGATCCGGCATCTGACGCCGGGGCAGACGATACAGGGTTCTGTCGTGAGCCGCGACGGAAACGCCGTGCAGATCGCCCTCAGGGGGAATGTCCTGATCAATGCGAAGATCGATCAGAGCATCAGTCTGGTGCTGGGCCAGAATATGAGTTTCGAGGTGAAATCCAACAACGGCTCGCTGCTCTCGCTGACGCCCCTCTACGCCAATCTGGACAATCAGGCGACGGCGATGCGCGCGCTGGACGCGGCGGGGATGCCGCAGACCGCCGCCAATCTCGAGATGGTGACGGCGATGATGGAGGAGGGAATGCCCATCGACCGGGAATCCTTGGCTAATATCGGCAGGCTGATGGCGGAGTTCCCGCAGCAGAGTCCGGCGGTTCTGGTGCAGATGACCAGACTGGGGCTGCCGGTGACGGAGCTTACGCTGGAGCAGTTCGATGCGTACCGGAACGCGCAGCATCAGCTTCTGGGCAGTGCGGAGACGATTATGGACGAACTGCCGCAGGTCTTTGCGCAGCTATTGGCGGAGGGCAGGACGGCGCAGGCGTTCCGGTTCTATGAAACGGTGCTGGATCTCTTTACGGAAGGCGGTGCAGAGAGCGCGGCAGCAGCCGGAGATGCCTCCGGAATGCAGAGCGGAGACGGCGTCGTCACGCTGCGGGAGGCGGCGCAGGAGGCCGGGCAGACCGCGCAGGCGGAGACGGCACAGGCCGGACAGACGGCGCAGACAGAGACGGCGCAGGACGGCATTCCGCAGGCCGCCCAGACCGTGCAGAATGCGGCGGGTGCGGCGGCGGACGCTGCGGTACAGGCCGTGCCTGATCCGGCTCATCCGGAGACACCGGAGGGGGCAGGTTCCGCAGTCCCGGCACAGACGGAAGCGCGGGGGCTGCTTGCGGACAGCCAGTGGCAGACGCTGGCGGATCTGATGCGTGACGCGGGCGCGGAGGAACAGGCCGTGCAGCAGGTCAGGCAGGGAGAACTGCCCGCAGGGGAAGCGCTGCGCCTGATCCGGGGGCTGCTTGCGGAGAGCGGACAGGACGGCGCGCATCACCGGGCGGCGGAGCGGCTGCTGGGAAGCCGCGAGTTCGAGACGCTGCTGAAAGAGGAGATCAGCAGGCAGTGGATGATCGAGCCCAAGGATGTGGCGGACCCCCGCAAGGTGGAGCAGCTATATGAGCGAATCCGCGAGCAGAGTATGCGCCTTGGCGAGGCGGTGCAGGCCGCCGGCAAAGGAGACACGGCGGCAGCCCAGAACGTGCAGAATCTCCAAAATAACATCGATTTTATGAACCAGTTGAACCATATGTTCACTTACGTCCAGCTCCCGTTAAAGCTGGCGGGCAATAACGCCCACGGCGACCTGTATGTCTATACGAACAAGAAAAACCTTGCCGCCAGAGACGGCAGCGTCAGCGCGCTGCTCCATCTGGACATGGAGCATCTGGGGCCGCTGGACGTCTATGTCACCATGCTGCAGAACCGTGTCAGCACCAATTTTACGGTGGCGGACGAGAGTGTGCTGGATCTGATCGAGGCGCATATCCATCTGCTGAATGAGCGGCTGGCTGGCCGGGGGTATGAACTGAAAGCGCAGATGTCCGTCAAGGAGCGGCAGGAGGACGAGGAGACGTCGGTGATGCAGACGATTCTGGACCAGCAGCGGAATATTTCCGTGCTCAGCAGGACGTCCTTTGATATGCGCGCATAGGAGGCGGTTATGGCGAACGAGGAGAAGAAGAAACCGAAACAGGCGATCGCGCTGGAATATGATCCGTCCGACGAAGCGCCCCGCGTGATTGCGTCCGGCAGGGGCGCGCTGGCGGAGAGAATCATCGAGAAGGCGAAGGAGGCCGACGTGCCGATCCACCGGGACGACAAGCTGGCCGACACGCTCTCCCGGCTGGAGATCGGGGACATGATCCCGCCGGAACTGTACGAGGTCGTGGCGGAGATACTGGTCTTTGTGGATTCCATGGACAAGATCAAGGCCAAGATCGCCAAGTCATAGGAAACCGGGAGGAATGGCTGCATATGAATACGCATGAGAAAGGGGCACAGAAGGAGGAACAGGTCTGTGCCTATTTACTATCCGCGGGGATCACGGTCACGGAGCGGAACTTCCGGTGCCGGCAGGGAGAGATCGATATCATAGGGTACGACGGCGACACGCTGGTTTTCTTTGAGGTAAAGTACAGGAGCGGAGCGGGCAGGGGCAGCGCGGCGGAGGCGGTGAATCCGGCCAAGCAGAGAAAAATCTGCCGGGTGGCCGATTACTATCGGCTGGTGCATGGGATGACGTCCGGCGTGCCGTCCAGATTCGACGTGGTGGCCATCGACGGCGGGCGGCTCCGGTGGATCAAGAACGCTTTTTATTATATTCCGCGTTAGCGGCAGGAGGGCATATGGAATTATACAGACAGGGCGGCGGGATGCGGATGCGGCGCTGCGAAAAGAACGGCGTGGAGTACCTGACGTTTTCGCTGCTGGAGAGGACGGGCATCGTGCGGCATCTCTTTTCCACCAGAGTGGGCGGCGTCAGCAGCGGCATCTACAGTACGATGAACCTGAGCTTTACGCGCGGTGACGATCCGGAGGCCGTCAGCGAGAATTTCAGGCGGATCGCGGCGGTGCTCGGGTGCAGCGCGGAGGATATCGTCTGCTCGGATCAGACGCATACCGTCCACATCCGGGCCGTGACGCAGGCGGATCGGGGCAAGGGCGTCACGCGCCCGCGGGACTACACGGCGATAGATGGGTTGATGACCGACGAGGCGGGCGTGGTGCTGGCGACGTTCTATGCCGACTGTGTGCCGCTTTATTTCGTCGATACGAAGCGCCGCGTTGTGGCGCTGGCCCATTCGGGATGGCGCGGCACCGTGGGGCGCATGGGCGCGTGCATGGTGCGCAGGATGGGCGAGACATACGGCACGAACCCCGCGGATCTGACGGCGGCGATCGGGCCCTCCATCTGTCAGGACTGCTACGAGGTGGGGGAGGAAGTGGCGGAAGCATTCGCCGCAGAGTTTGGCCGGGCGGGGCAGGCGGAGCGCCTTCTGCGCCGGAACGAAAACGGCAGATACCAGTTGGATCTGTGGGAGGCCAACCGCATCGTCCTGACGGAAGCGGGCATCCCGGACGGACAGATACAGGTGACGGATCTGTGCACCTGCCACAACAGCGGCTATCTCTTTTCCCACAGGGCCAGTCAGGGCAGGCGCGGCAATCTGGGCGCGTTTCTGGGCCTTCTTTAAGAAAACATTAAAGATTTTCCCCTCTTTTTCTTTAAGTTTTGCTGCTTTAATAAAATCAAACGGATGACCAAGACGGAGGTAAGGGTATGGCAAACATACTGGTGTGCGATGACGACAGGGAGATCGTGGATGCGATCGAAATCTATCTGCTGCAGGAAGGGTATACGATCTACAAGGCGTATGACGGCGAGCAGGCGATACGGATTCTGAAGGAGCAGGAGATCCATCTGTTAATCATCGACGTGATGATGCCTAAGCTCGACGGCATCCACGCCACGCTGAAGATTCGGGAATATTCAAGCATTCCAATTATTATCCTGTCCGCCAAGTCGGAGGATAATGACAAGATTCTGGGGTTAAATATCGGCGCGGACGACTATGTGACCAAACCTTTCAATCCGCTGGAGCTGCTGGCGAGAGTGAAGTCCCATCTGCGCCGGTACACGATGCTGGGCAGCAGCCCGGACACCGCAAAGAGCACGTTCTTCCAAGTGGGCGGCCTGTGTATCGACGACGACACAAAGGAAGTGACGGTGGACGGGGAGGCGGTCAGGCTGACGCCGATCGAGTACAATATCCTCCTGCTGCTGGTGAAAAACTGCGGCAGAGTCTTTTCCATCGACCAGATCTACGAGCGCATCTGGAACGAGGAGGCCATCGGCGCGGACAATACGGTGGCGGTACATATCAGGCATATCCGTGAGAAGATCGAGATCAACCCCAAGGAGCCGCGATATCTGAAAGTGGTCTGGGGCGTAGGCTACAAAGTCGAGAAGCAGTAGGAGGCGGGCCGCATGAGCGGCAGGCGTAAGAGCCGTCTGCGCGCCGGAGAACGAAAGCGGCGGGCAGGCCGGTTGAAAAGGAGAGGAGAGCATGGAAAAGAAAAGGACGGTACTGCGGTGGGTGCAGCATTTGATGCTGGCGGTCTGCGTCATCGCCGCGCTGGTGTCGATGGCGGCTTTCCGCGTGCATATCACGTCGTTTGGCCGGTCGTTTTACTATAGCTTTGATCAGAAAGATCAGAGGCAGGATGTTTTTGCGGACACGCATCTGTACAGCGTCCTGTGGGGGAACGTGGTGTCGGACGTCGTCCGGGAGGGAGTCGTGGCTTCCCAGATGGAGACGAACGGCGAGTTCGACGGCAGGAAGGAGATCGACGTCACGGCGTACAATTACAGAACCGGCGGACTTCCGCAGGAGTATGTCACCGCCAAGTATTATCTGAGCGATCTGCTGCGATGGGCGGAGCACGGGTTTGAGTGGAAGACCGTCGCCAGATCGGAGGTGCCGGAGTTTCTGGCGGACACCACGCAGGTGACGGTGGTGGAGACGGGCGGTTCCCACTATGACACGGCGGATATCGGCTATCTGAAATCCGACATGGCATCCTGCACGCAGGTACAGGAGAGAGCAAATATACAGGATGTGTCGGGCAATATGCTCGCACCGCTGGGCGGGGGCGGCTACTACGGAAGCGTGCCGGAAGAAATCGCCGCTTCCGAGGAATCCGGGGAACCGCAGGTGATGCTGCTATTAAACCGCTACCAGACGGCGGAAAAGAAAAATCTGGAGGAATACGTGTCGGACTGGCAGCTCTACAACGATCTGTGCCAGAACCTGCAGAACGCGGCTTTCGGCCTTTCTTATAATTATGAGGAATATACGTCGTTTAACGAATACTATAACGAGGAAAACTCCAACGTCAGCTATATGATCGTCAAGCCGATCGGGGACGACACGCAGGTCATCACCAATATTCCGGCAGGCGAGTGGCGCGACAGCCTGTTCCATGGGATGCTCTCCGGCAGCGTCAAAGAGGCGGCCGGCAAAAAATCGGAAGACTACTATCTCTACTACGATCCGTCGGATATGGTTTTTGACACCAATACGCAGCTCGACGAGGATCTGATCCGGCAGGAGTTTTACAGTTACGACTATGGCTATCCCGAGTCGGTCAAGATGTGGATCAGCGTATCCGGCGCGCTGGAACGGCCTGATGAATTTCGTCAGGGGTTTGATGCGTTCCAGAAGAATGCGGAATATCTGTGGATTTCCGTTCCGACGGCGTTTCTGGCAGGCTTATTGTATCTGCTTCTCCTGGTGTACCTGACGTGGACGGCGGGCAGGACGGTTGACGAACAGGGCGTGCGGACGATCCGGCTGGGAGCCTTTGACCGGATTCCCACGGAGGGAGCGCTTTTGATCGCCGCAGGCGTCATAGCGGTGGGAGCCCTTTTCCTGATCTTGGTGGAGGAGATGTTGCCGTCGACGTGGGCTCTGTTCGATCCGTTATCGACGGCGGAATGGATTAATTCCAGACCGGGGCTTCTTCTGGCAGCCGTGCTCTTGTGTGCGGCGGATGCCGTGGCCATGCTTTTCTATTACAGTCTGGTCAGAAGGATCAAGGCGCGGACACTGTGGCGCAACAGCTGGTGCTGCCGGGGCGTCCGGTGTCTCGGAAAGTTCTTTTTGAAACTGTATGACAACAGTTCCGTCATCCTGCAGACATGGGGACTATTTCTCCTGTTCGTACTGATCAACACGCTCGGCGCGGTCTTACTGGTCAGCGGCAACGCGGGGATTGTTACGCTGCTGCTTCTGGCGGCGCTGGATATCGGCGCGGGGAACCTGTTGTACCGCGGGGCCAAGGAGCGCCGGGAAATCCGGAAAGACATCGAGCGGATCGCCGCGGGGGATCTGACCTGTCAGGTGGACACCCAGAGGATGCACGGCGACAATCTGGCGCTGGCCAATGCCGTCAATAACATCGGGCAGGGCATCAAGGAGGCGGTGGACGTCAGCGTGCGCGACGAGCGTATGAAGACGGATCTGATCACCAACGTCTCCCACGACATCAAGACGCCGCTTACGTCCATCATCAACTATGTGGATCTGATCAAGCGGGAGCAGGTGGAGAATCCCAAGGTGCAGAGCTACATCCATGTGCTGGATGAGAAGTCCCAGCGGTTGAAGCAGCTCACCGACGATCTGGTGGAGGCCAGCAAGATTTCCTCCGGCAATATCAGCCTGATCTTTGAAAATATCAATCTGGCGGAGCTGATGAACCAGACGCTGGGAGAGTTTTCGGAGAAATTCGAGCAGAAGAACCTCACGATGGTGCTGAATATCAACGTGCAGGACGCCGTGATCCGGGCGGACAGCCGCAGGATATGGCGGGTGATCGAGAATTTGTTTAACAATATATACAAGTACGCGATGCAGGGCACCAGAGTGTACCTCTCCATCGATCCCAGCGACCGGCGGGAAGGCTGGCTGACGCTGACGCTCAAAAATATTTCCGAGATGCCGCTGAACTGTGCGCCGGAGGAGCTGACGGAGCGGTTTATCCGGGGCGACGAATCCAGAACGACGGAGGGAAGCGGGCTGGGCCTGTCCATCGCGAAGAATCTGACGGAGGCGCAGAACGGTACGTTTGAGATCGGGCTGGACGGCGATCTGTTCAAGGTGACGCTGAGCTTCCCGCCGGTGGCGGAGCAGAGAACGCAGCACCCCTAGAGGTCGAAAGCGCTCACTTCGCGGTTGTTGTATTTGTCGAGAATCTGATGGATCTTGTCGGTGGGCGTGTAGATATTGGCCATCGAAGCGTCGTGGTTCATAAAGTCGATGATCGAAGCGACGAACCGGCTCATATCCGCCTCCACGTAGTAGGGCTTCTCTTTTAATGCGGGAGGCTGGTAGCAGAGGTTCGTCGTGATGATCCGGTCAAAATAGCATTTTTCATAGGCTTCGTCAAAAGCCTGCAGCCCGTCCGTAAACAGGCCGAAAGTGCAGCAGACGAAAACCCGCTTGGCGTTCATCTTTTTTAACTGTCTGGCGGTATCGATCATGCTGCCGCCGGACGAGATCATGTCGTCGATGATCACGGCGTCCTTGCCGTCCACGTTGTCGCCCAGAAATTCGTGGGCCACGATGGGGTTCTTGCCGTTGACGATGGTGGAATAGTCACGCCGTTTGTAAAACATCCCCACATCCACGCCCAGCACGTTGGCAAAGTATACGGCCCTGTCCAGCGCGCCCTCGTCGGGACTGATCACAAGCGTGTGATCCTTGTCTATAATCAGATCGCTCTCCGTGCGCAATAACGCCTGAATGAACTGGTAGGGCGGCGTAAAATTATCAAAGCCTTTGATCGGCACGGAGTTCTGCACCCGCGGATCGTGGGCGTCGAATGTGATGAAGTTGGACACGCCCATGTCCATCAGCTCCTTGATCGCGTAGGCGCAGTCCAGCGATTCCCGTCCGTTCCGCTTGTGCTGCCTGCCCTCGTAGAGAAAAGGCATGATGACCGTGACGCGGTGGGCCTTGCCGTTGATTGCGGAGATGATCCGTTTCAAATCCTGATAGTGGTCGTCGGGGGACATATGATTGATGTAGCCGTTCATCCGATAGGTGATACTGTGGTTGCACACGTCCACCAGAATAAAGATATCTTTGCCCCGGACGGAGGAGGAGAGAATCCCCTTGGCCTCACCGGTTCCGAAACGCGGGCATTCCACTTCCACCAGATAGTTGTCTTCCACATAGCCGTGAAAAGCCGGATCGTTCTTAAAATTACTGTCGAGGTTTCTGCGCAGTTCTACCAGATGGCCGTTGACCAGAGAAGCTAACGGCAGCGCGGATTTGGTCGTGAGAAGTCTGACCGGCGCCACCGGCATGGCGTTTTTCAACTGTTCCGTATTAGGCATGAAGTTTATCCTCCGTTTCCGCGCTGCAGACCGCGCGCCGACATCTATTTTATAACATTATGCCGGTGGCGCGTCAAGACCATTCTATGTCTCCGGGCGCCATGCCGTCCCTTGGCGTGTTCTCTCTGACGGACGCGGCGCAGCCTCTTAGCGATTCTCTGACAGAGGATAAGCCGTTTTCCTGCCGCGCCTTCCGCCGCGGTATTTATTCTTGACATTACTGTCGGAACATGAAAAAATGAAAGAAATGAGGATTTGATTCAGCTTGGGAGGCGCGCGGAGGCCATGGCAAAACCGCAGCATACGGTACGGAAAATTGAGCAGGGCTCCATCGCGGAGGAGATGGGAATCGAGCCGGGAGACGTTCTGCTGACGATAAACGGCAGCGCGGTCGAGGATATCTTTGACTACCGCTATCTGATACAGGACGAGTACATCGAAGTGCTCATCCGCAAGCCCGACGGCGAGGAGTGGCTCTTAGAGATCGACAAGGACTGCGACGAAGATCTGGGGATTCAGTTTGAAAACGGGCTGATGGACGATTACCGTTCCTGCCGCAACAAATGTATCTTCTGCTTTATCGACCAGATGCCGAAAGGGATGCGCGAGACGCTGTATTTTAAGGACGACGATTCCCGCCTGTCGTTCCTGCAGGGCAATTATGTGACGCTGACCAATATGTCGCAGCGGGATATCGACCGGATCATACGCTACCGCCTCTCGCCGATCAACATTTCTTTCCAGACCACCAACCCGGAGCTGCGGTGCAGGATGCTGAACAACCGTTTCGCCGGCAAAGCGCTGGAACAGGTGCGCAGGCTCTACGAGGCGGGGATCACAATGAACGGCCAGATCGTGCTCTGCAAGGGGATTAACGACGGGGCGGAGCTGGAGAGGAGCATTTCGGATCTGACGGCCTATCTGCCGCATCTGGAGAGTGTGTCGGTGGTGCCCGTGGGACTTTCCCGGTTCCGGGACGGCCTGTACCCGCTGGAGCCTTTCGGCGCGGCGGACGCCAAGGAGGTACTGTCCTGCATCCACAGGTGGCAGGAGCGGCTCTATCCACAGTACGGCCTGCACTTCGTCCACGCCTCGGACGAGTGGTATGTGATGGCGGGCGAGGAGCTGCCGGAGGCGGCGCGCTACGACGGCTATCTGCAGCTGGAGAACGGCGTCGGTATGCTGCGGCTCTTTCTGGATGAATTTGACGAGGCGCTGGAGGAAGCGGGCGCGGCGGCCAAAGACGGCGGATGGGATCGGACCGCCGGGGAACTGTCCGTGGTCACGGGCCGGCTCGCCTATCCGTATGTGCGGGAGATGGCCGGGCGTATGACGGAGCGCTTTCCGTTCCTCCGTATTCATGTGTACGCCATCACCAACGATTTTTTCGGGGAGCAGATCACGGTGTCGGGGCTGCTGACGGGGCAGGACATTATCGCCCAGCTGCGGGACAAGCCGCTGGGGACGAGAATCCTGCTGCCGCAGAACGTGCTGCGCAGCGGCGAGGACTATTTTCTGGACGACGTCACCGTGGCTGAGGTGGAAAAGGCTTTACAAGTAAAGGCAGATATTGTAAAATCAAGCGGACATGACTTTGTTTATACAGTGTTAGGAGTGCGGCAGAGTGAGTAAGAAAAAGACCAAGCCGATCGTCGCGGTAGTCGGCAGGCCCAATGTGGGGAAGTCCACGTTGTTTAACGCGCTGGCGGGGGGAAATATCTCCATCGTCAAAGATACGCCGGGAATCACAAGGGACCGTATCTACGCGGACGTAAGCTGGCTGGACATGAATTTTACGCTGATCGACACGGGCGGCATCGAGCCGGACAGCAAGGACATCATCCTGTCCCAGATGCGGGAGCAGGCGCAGATCGCCATCGACACGGCGGACGTGATCGTGTTTATGGTGGACGTGAAGCAGGGGCTTGTGGACGCGGATTCCAAGGTGGCGGATATGCTCCGGCGTTCCCGCAAGCCGGTGGTTCTCGCGGTCAACAAGGTGGACAACTTCGACAAATATATGGCGGATGTGTATGAATTTTATAATCTCGGCATCGGGGAACCGTACCCGATCTCGTCCGTCAACAAGCTGGGCTTCGGCGAGTTCCTCGACGAAGTGACGTCGCATTTTGACCGGACGGAGGCGCAGGAGGAGGACGACGGACGCATCAAGGTGGCCATCGTCGGCAAGCCCAACGTGGGAAAGTCCTCCCTCATCAACAAGCTGATCGGGGAGAACCGCGTGATCGTATCCGAGATCGCGGGGACGACCAGAGACGCCATCGACACCGAAGTGACGCACAACGGTAAGGAGTACGTCTTTATCGATACGGCGGGACTGCGCAGAAAGAGCAAAGTCAAGGAAGAACTGGAGCGGTACATGATTATCCGCACCGTGGCGGCGGTGGAGCGGGCGGACATCGTCGTGCTCGTGATCGACGCGACAGAGGGCGTGACGGAGCAGGATGCGAAGATCGCCGGGATCGCCCACGACAGGGGCAAGGCGGCGATCATAGCGGTCAATAAATGGGATGCCGTCGAAAAGAACAATAAGACCGTCAACGAATACACCCAGAAGGTGCGGCAGGTGCTTTCGTTCATGCCCTATGCGGAGATTACGTTTATCTCGGCGCTGACGGGGCAGCGGCTTTCCAGACTGTATGAGATCATCGACGCCGTCAACGAGAACCACGCCATGCGGATTGCCACCGGCGTGCTCAACGAGATTATGGCGGAGGCGGTGACGCTGCAGCAGCCGCCGTCGGACAGAGGGAAACGCCTGCGGCTCTACTATATCACGCAGGCTGCCGTCAGGCCGCCCACTTTTGTGATCTTTGTAAATGACAAGGAACTGATGCACTTCTCCTACACCAGATATCTGGAAAACCAGATCCGGGAGACTTTCGGCTTCCGGGGAACGCCGTTCCGGTTTATCATACGGGAGAGAAAGGACAAATAACGTGGAACGAATCATCTGTTTGGCGGTGGGCTATCTGTTCGGCTTATTCCAGACGGCCTATATTTACGGAAAACTGCAGGGAATTGACATCCGCAATTACGGAAGCCACAATGCGGGCACAACCAACACGCTCAGGGTGCTGGGCCTCAAGGCGGGAGTGCTGGTGCTGGCGGGGGATATCCTCAAGTGTATCCTTGCCATCGTTGTGGCGGGGCTTTTGTTCGGCGGCTCCCACCCCGACATGATCTATCTGCTGAAAATCTATGCGGCGGCGGGCGCGATCTTAGGGCATAACTTTCCCTTTTATCTGCACTTTAAAGGCGGCAAGGGGATCGCGGCCACGGCGGGCATGATTCTGGCCTTCCATCCGTACTTTATCCCGGTGGCGGTGGTGGTGTTTTTCGGCATCTTCTTTACCACCCACTATGTTTCGCTGGGATCGCTGGTTCTGTATATCGTGTTTATGGCGGAGATGGTCATCTTAGGGCAGAACGGCGTGTTCCACATGGCGCAGCCGTATCTGAACGAACTGTACGCGGTGAGCGCGGCGCTGACCGTGATGGCGTTTTATAAACACCGGGAAAATATCGTCAGACTGCTTCACGGCACGGAGCGCAAGACCTATCTGACGCACCGGGACAACGACGGCGCGGGAGAGAGCGCCGGGAGGGAGAAAAGAGAGAAACATGGCTGAGATCGGTATCATCGGCGCAGGGAGCTGGGGCACGGCGCTGGCGGTAAACCTGCACAGGAACGGACACAAGATAACCGTATGGTCGATGCTGGAATCCGAGATCGAGATGTTAAGGACCAAGCGGGAACACACGGATAAGCTGCCGGGCGTGAAGCTGCCGGAGGATATGGCGTTTACCACCGATCTGGAGGAGGCGTGCCGGGGCAGGGATGTGCTGGTGCTGGCCGTGCCGTCTCCGTATACGCGGAGCACGTCGCACAGTATGGCGCCTTATGTCCGGGACGGACAGATTATCGTCGATGTGGCGAAAGGAATAGAAGAACATACGCTGATGACGCTGTCGCAGATCATAGAGCAGGAGATTCCGCAGGCGCAGGTGGCGGTACTGTCAGGCCCGTCTCATGCGGAGGAGGTAGGCCGCGGCCTGCCTACGACGATCGTCGTGGGCGCCAAGAAGAAGGAGCTGGCCGAATATCTGCAGAATATTTTTATGAACGAAGTGTTCCGCGTCTATATCAGTCCGGATGTGCTCGGCATCGAGCTGGGCGCGGCGTTAAAGAACGTGGTGGCGCTGGCGGCGGGCATCGCCGACGGGCTGGGGTACGGAGACAATACGAAGGCGGCGCTGATCACCCGCGGCATCGCGGAGATCGGACGGCTCGGCGTGGCCATGGGCGGCAGGACGGAAACTTTCTACGGGCTCACCGGCATCGGGGATCTGATCGTCACGTGCGCCTCCATGCACTCGCGCAACCGGCGGGCCGGGATTCTGATCGGACAGGGCTATACGATGCAGCAGGCGATGGACGAGGTCAAGATGGTCGTGGAGGGCGTTTATTCCGCCAAGGCAGCCATCGGACTGGCACAAAAATACGGCGTCCAGCTTCCCATCATAGAGGAAGTCAACGCCATATTGTTTGAGGGCCAGCCTGCGGACGAAGCGGTTAAGAAGCTGATGCTTCGGGACAAAAAGATCGAGAATCCGCTGCTGCCGTGGGAGGATGCGTAGTGTCTAAGAGATCATGCTGCAGATTTCCGTCGTGGTTTTGACTTTATTCATGGAGTAGATGTGTATGCCGTCTACTCCGTGTTTTTTTAGGTCGCGTATCTGCTCTGCGGCGAACTCGATGCCGGCCTTGCGCATATCTTCCTTGTCCTCGCCGTAGGTGGCGATCAGATCCGCCAGCTTCTTGGGCACGGAGGAGCCGGACAGGGATACGGTGGTGCCGAGCTGCTTGGCCGTCGTGATCGGCATGATGCCCGCGTGGATGGGGACATCGATGCCGACGGCGCGCGCCCTGTCCAGGAAGCGGTAGAAGTAGTCGTTGTCAAAAAACATCTGGGAGATCAGGGAGCCGACGCCGGCATCCACCTTTTCTTTCAGGTGGCGCAGGTCTTCCTCCATGCTCGGCGACTCAAAATGTTTCTCAGGGTAGCACGCGCCGGAGATCATAAGGTCCGTATGCTCCTTCAGATAGCGGACGAGATCGGCGGCGTAATAAAATTCGCGGCTGTCAAACTGCTCGTCGCTCATCGTAAGCGGCCTGTCGCCGCGCAACGCCAGCACATGGGTGATGCCGTTGGCGCGCAGGGCGTCGCAGTTTCTCCGCAGGTCTTCCTTCGTAAATCCCACACAGGTGATGTGCGCGATGGCATCGGTCTGCAGCTCTTTTTGGATAAAAGAGGCGATCTCTATCGTCTTGCCCGCGCGGGAGCCTCCGGCGCCGTAAGTGCAGCTTATGAAATCGGGATGCAGTGCCTGCAACTGCCGCAGCACCTGAAACACATTGTCAAATTCTTCTTCTTTTTTCGGGGGAAAAACCTCAAAAGAGAGGCTTGTTCCGCCGCCTGAACGTTCTTTTTCCATCATGGCTCCTTTCGCGGAGGATCTGGGCCTGCCGGTAAGCCTTGTCTCCGGCAGGTCTTTTCCTGCAACAAATTCTTGCTTTTACACTTGAAATATCGTAACATACATTTAGAGGTTAAGCAAGGAAGGAAATGAAAAGCAGACGGCGGTGCGGACGGCATCCGGCCCGGCCCGCCACGGAGAGGACTTGAGGAATGAGCGAGAGCAGGCAGAATTTTAACAGTACACCCGATTATGTGGCGTCCCGGCAGCTTCTGGCCAGCGTCAATGTGGCGATGGCGCTGCAGAAGCCGTTACTGGTCAAAGGGGAGCCCGGCACCGGCAAGACGATGCTGGCGCAGGCGGTGGCGCAGTCTCTGGGCAAGAAGCTGATCGTGTGGAACATCAAGTCCACCACCAAGGCGCAGGACGGCCTGTATATGTACGACACGATCCAGCGTCTCTACGACGGACAGTTCGGCGAGGAGGGCGTGGACGATATCGCCCACTACATCAAGCTGGGCAAGCTGGGAGAGGCTTTCGAGGCCGACGAACAGGTGGTGCTTCTGATCGACGAGATCGACAAGGCGGATCTGGAGTTCCCCAACGACCTGTTGTGGGAGCTCGACCAGATGGAATTTTATATCCATGAGACGAAGCGGACGGTACGGGCGAAGCACAGGCCGATCGTGATCATCACCTCCAACGCCGAGAAGGAGCTGCCGGATGCGTTTCTTAGGAGATGTATTTTCCACTATATCGATTTTCCGGATGAGCAGCTGATGGAGGAGATCGTCAGAACCCACTACCCGGACGTGGAGGAGCGGCTGTTAAAGGACGCGATGGACGTCTTCTACTGGATTCGCTCGATGAAGGACATCCGCAAGAAGCCCAGCACTTCCGAACTCATCGACTGGATCAACGCGCTGCAGATCGGCGGCATCCCCACGGACAGACTGCGGGAGGAGCTTCCGTTTATCGGCGTGGTGGTGAAGAAGGACGAAGATCTGGAGACGGTCAGGGCCAAGAGCGTGTAGGCGGCGCAAAGCAGGGCCGGCAGGCGGTGCAGGATGTAAGGACAGTGTAAGGCAAGGGCAGGCAGCGCAGGATGTGAGGGCGGTTATGTTCACGAAATTTTTTTATACGCTCAAAGACAAAGGACTGGACGTATCGCTCAGCGAGTGGCTGACGCTGCAGGACGCGCTGCGGCAGGGATTGTGCCAGAGCAGCCTGACGGAGTTCTATTACGTGTCCCGCATGATACTGGTGAAGTCCGAGACGGAGTACGATAAGTTTGACATGGCGTTCGACGAGGTGTTCCGCGGCATACAGTCGGAGAACGAAGTGACTAAGAATATGATGCGCTGGCTGGATAAGCCGGAGCTGCAGGAGGCCTTCGAGGAGATGCGGCACGAGATGAATCAGGAAGTCGTGCCCATGGACAAGGAGGACATCGAAAATAAATTTAAGGACAGGCTGCGCGACCAGAACGAGGAGCACAACGGCGGCAGCTACTGGATTGGCACGATGGGAAAGACGTCTTTCGGCAATATGGGCGGCAATATGGGCGGCATCCGGGTGGGCGGCACCACCGGCTACCAGTCGGCGTTTCAGGTCATAGGCGCCAGAAAATACCGGGATTTCCGGAATGACAAGGTGCTGGACAACAGACAGTTCCAGATGGCGCTCCGGAAGCTGCGCCAGTTCTCCGCCAGACTGGACATCCCGAAGACGGAGCTGGACATAGACGGCACGGTGGACGCCACGTGCAATAACGGCGGGTGCCTGCAGATCGTGATGGAGAAGCCCCGCAAGAACGCGGTGAAGCTGCTTTTGCTGATGGATTCCGGCGGGACGATGATTCCGTATACGTCCCTGTTAAACGACCTGTTCCATTCCGTGTATAAGTCCAACCACTACAAGGACGTCAAGACGTACTTTTTTCATAACTGCATCTACGCCAATCTGTATAACACGCCGGAGTGCGAGAACGGCGACTGGATCGAGACGGAGTGGATGTTCCGGAATCTGGACAGCGACTACAAGGTGATTATCGTCGGGGACGCGGCGATGGCGCCGGAGGAACTGTATTCCGAGACCGGCAATTACAGGGGGCCCAACGGCGGGCTCTCCGGCATGGACTGGCTGCTTCTGATGAAGCGCCACTATAAGAAGATCGTCTGGCTGAATCCCAAGATGGCGCCGGGACACGCGCCGTGGCGGGAGGCGGAGACGGCGGTCAAAGGTCTTTTTCCGATGTATAAACTGACGGTGGACGGCTTGAATCAGGCGATGATAAAGCTGATGACGAACCGTTAATCCGGGGAGGAGTGTACGGCATCTGCCGGGCGTATGTGCGCGGGCGTCTGCGGGCGCGCGCGGAAAGGGAGTGGAGTATGTATCGTGTAATGATCGTGGACGACAACATGGCCAATCTGATTATGGCCAGAAAGACACTGGAGGAAGAATACGAGGTGATTCCCGTCTCCTCCGGCATCTCGGCGCTGGAGTGCCTGAACGATATGCCGGAGCTGCCGGATCTGGTGTTATTGGATGTGGATATGCCGAATGTAAACGGCTTTCAGGTCATATCCGAGATGATGAACATCCCTAAGCTGGTCAATATCCCGGTGATCTTCCTGACGGCGCAGGACGACGACACCACCGAGCTGGAAAGCTACAATCTGGGCGCCATGGACTACATCAAGAAGCCCTACACGGCGAATCTGCTGCGCAAGCGCGTGGACATCCAGATACAGCTTCTGTCCCAGCGCAGGAAGGTGGCGGAGGTGAACCGCTCGCTCAACAATCTGGTGCAGGACAAGAACAAGAAGAATCTGGAGCTGCAGTATTCCATCGTGGCCATGTTCGTGGATCTGCTGACCAAGCGCGACGGCTTCGGCGGCGACCACGCGAAGCGCACGGAGAAATATATGGACATCCTGCTGAGCGCGATGGTGCGCTCCGGCAAGTTCGGCCTCAGCGCCGACGACGCCACGACGATCTGCTTCGCCTCCAAGATCCACGATATCGGCAAGCTCTGTATCGCCGACCAATATCTGAATAACGTGCGCTCCGGCAAGGAGAGCGAGTTCGAGCGGGAGGCGGTCAAGACGCACACGACGCTGGGCGCGGATACGTTGTCCAAAGTGACGCAGCTTAGCGCCGGCGAGAATAACTTTATGAATTACGCCTACAATATGTGCCGCAGCCACCACGAGAGATGGGACGGCCAAGGCTACCCGGAGCGGCTGGCCGGGGATAAGATCCCGCTGGAGGCGCGGGCGCTTGCCGTCGTGAATACATACGACAATCTGCGCAGCATCGGCGAGGAGGGCAGGATATTCAGCCATCAGGAAGCCATGATGAAGATTAAGTTTATGAAATTTACCTATTTTGACCCGGCGGTTGTGGACGTTTTCCTGTCGGTGGAAAACGACATCCAGAACGTGGCCGGATGAGGAAAGGATGACGGATGCCGCTGAGAGAACATCTGCAAAATTATCTGGATACGGAGCAGCCGGAGAATATTCTGTTGTTCAGAGTCTCCATGGCGCTGAGTCTGGCGGCGTGTATGTTTATGGCGCTTCTGTCCGTGCTGCTGCGCATGGAACGGATCGTGCCCGTCATGCTCGGCGGCGGCGTGCTCATCACGCTGGCGGCCATGGAAGGCCAGCGCCATATCAGGCGGCTGGAATGGGTTTCCGGCGGCTATCTCTTTATGATGTTCTTTCTGCTCCTGCCGGCGCTGTCTTTCCGCGTCGCTTATGCGATCTATGATTTCCCGGTGTATTTCCTGACGGGCATCGTCTTTATCACGGTTCTGTTCCAAAAGCGGTGGGCCGCGGCCATCGTCGCCGCCGTCTCCTGCGTGGATCTGTTCTGTATCTACCGGATGCTGGAGAAGATCGGACAGACGGCGGATCAGATAGACGCGGCGTACAATATCATCCTCCTGATCCGCATTATCGCGGCGCTCTTTATCATGGGGACGGTGTGCGGCGTGCAGATCGCCTTCCGTAGCAGGGTGCTGCGCCGGGAGATCGATAAGAGCATCGATATGGAAAAACAGGCGGAGCAGTTCAGTTTTGCCAAAAATATGTTTCTGGTCAACGTGTCCCACGAAATCAGGACGCCGTTAAATGCCATTCAGGGCATCACGGAGATCCTGATGGAGCAGGATGCGGACGAGCACATCAAGGACAGCGCTTTCCAGATGGCCAAATCCGGCAGGGCGCTTCTGTCCATTACCAACGAGCTGATGGATTTTTCCAAGCTGGACGACACGGAACTGCAGCCTGTCGGCACGCCCTATTTTATCGGGGATATTTTCGACGAGCTGATCAATATGATCGCCGTGCGGTTCGCGGATTACAACACGGAGCTTTTTACGGACATCGACGCGGGCATCCCGGAGCAGCTTATTGGCGACGCCGGTATGGTGCGGCAGATCATGATGAGCGTGGTGTCGGGCGTCATGAAATCCGTCGGCAGCGGCGCGGTGCGCCTGCGCATCCGGAGCGCCGCGGACGAGGCGCAGGTCGATCTGGCGGTGGAGGTGACAGCGGAGGGCACGTTCCGGCACTCCTACCGGGAGTGGCTGTACCAGTCCCACGGCATGGCGGATGAAACCGACGAGGTGTGGCCGCCGCTCCCGCAGCGGCTCGTGGAGCTGATGGGCGGCACGATGCGCATAGACGAGGGAGACGACAAAAGGACGTATCACTTCCATATCGTGCAGGGGTACGAATCGGACAAGCCGCTGGTGGACAAGACGGCGTACGGCGCCTCCCGCGTGCTTTTCTACGAAAACACAATGATGCAGGGGAGCGTATTCGCCGGGGTGCTGCACGATCTGGGCGTGCCGTTCTGTCAGGCGTCCGGGGACGAGTTCTTCCTGTCCGAGTGCGCGAAGCCGGAATACACGCATATCCTCGTGGCGGAGGAGCGGTACGACGGCGTCTGCGACAGGCTGGCCGCCCTGCTCAGGCCCCAGTCGGTCGTGCTGATCGGCACCGGGATGATGTCTTACGACGACGCGCTGATCCGGTGCACTTTCGCCAGACCGGTCAACTGTCTGAATCTGGACGCGCTCCTGCGCGGCAGGCAGAGCAGCACGATTCATCACGTAGATTACAACGGCAGATTTATCTGCCCGGACGTACATATTATGGTAGTCGACGACAATATCATCAATCTGGAGGTGGCGGCCAGCGTGCTGAGCCGGTATCAGGTCAGAGTGACGCTGGCGGCCAGCGGCAGGGAATGCCTGAAGCTGCTGCAGGAAGATCCGGCGGATTTGATCCTGCTGGACTATATGATGCCGGAGATGGACGGCATCGACACGCTGAAAAATATCAGGGCGATGGACGATCCGCGGATGCAGACCGTTCCGGTGGCGGCGCTGACCGCCAACGCCGTGAGCGGGGCCCGGGCGATGTTTCTGTCCGCCGGGTTCAGCGAATATATCTCGAAACCGATCGAGCGGGATAAGCTGGAAAAAGTGCTGAAAAGCTGTCTGCCGCAGGAGAAGATCGTCTATGTCGCCGAGGGGGGGGGAGCAGCCTGATCACCGGGTTGTCTGTTTTGGATGAGTATGTCAGTAGAGCGTAAAGAAAACCGAATCGTCAGAAAGAAACTGAGCGATATGCCGCTGGGAGAGTTTAACCTGCTTCTCCTGCTGGCGGTGATCGCCATAGAGAATCTGCTGATCTTCCCCATCGCCGTCCTGTTCGGCGGCTGGGACGAGCTGGCGGCGCCGATCCTCATCATCGTTGCGGGATGCGGCCTGCTCATGCTGCTAGACCTGTGGACGGAGAAGTACTGCCTCTCCGCGTTCTTGGCGCTGCTTCTGATCAACGGCGTCTGCGTGCCGATGATCCTGCGCCCCGGCCATGTGGTGTACGGCGTGGCGATCATGTGGTTCGCGTCGAGTATGCTGATCGTCTACTCCGTTTTCAGCGGCCTTATCTTTTTCGGGGTGCTCATTCTGTTTATTTTCCTCTATGGCGGTCTCTACGGCAGAGTGTTTCTTCCGGCGGACGGCACGCTTTTTAATGCGTCGGAGGTATTTCATTTCTACGATATGGCGATCTGCTTCGTGGGAACGGCGGCGCTGCTCGTCCTGTTCCTGTATATTCAGGAAGGATTCTATCAGCAGCAGCAGAACCGCATCCTCAGAAGCAGCAGCAAGATCAAGCGCGCGGGCACGGCGAAGCGGCAGTTCCTCGCCAATATGTCCTATGAGATCAGGACGCCGATGAACGCCATCATCAACCTGTCGGAGATCATGATGAAGGGAGACAACAGCGGGGAGACCAAGAGCGCCGTCAACACGGTCAGAAGCGCGGCTTACGACCTGCTCTCCATCATCGACGACGTGCTCACCTACGCGAAGCTGGACGCCGGCGACACGAAGCTCTCGGAAGACACCTACAGCTTTGAATCGCTATATAAGGAAATCGTCCGGTCGGTGTCGGAGGAAGTGCGCAGAAAAGGGCTCTATCTGGAAGTGCACATCGACGGCGGTATGCCCAGACTCCTCTACGGCGACAGGATCACGATACGGCAGATCTTCCTCTATCTGCTATTTGTCTCGCTGGACTTTACCAGCAACGGACGCATTATTCTGACGGTCTCGTGCGAGAGGGAGGCGGAGACGGGAACGGCGGTTCTCCACTGTATGGTGGCCGACACGGGCAAGGGACTGTCGCAGATCGATATCCAGTCTCTGTTCGGTATGTACGATATCTATGATTCCCGCCAGTCCAGCAACCTGAAAGGCGTGGGCCTGAAATTTACGATCTGTAAGGAACTGCTGGCCATGATGCAGGGCGATATCGAGGTCAAGAGCTTCGAGGGGATCGGTCTGGCGTCCCTGTTTACGTTCCGGCAGCGGATCGTGGACGACGCGCCGATGGTGCGGCTGGAGGACGACCGGAAACCCGCCGTGCTGATCTATGCCGACAATGACCTCGACATGACCAGATGGCAGGACATTATGGACGTGTTCGACGTGCGCCCGCAGTATGTCCGCAGCTATTACGGCTTCGATCATGCGGTGGGAGACAAGCAGTTTGATTTTATCTTCGTGACGGACAAAGTGTACGAGAGTCTGTCCAACCTGATTTCCCTCTACGAGTGTCAGGATTACACCTATGTGCTCTCGGATTTTGACGGCGTGTACGGGGATTTCGGCAAGTGCCGCCCGATCCACAGGCCGTTGTCCTGCATTATGATTTCCGCCGTTTTAAACCATCGATGGGACAAGGACGATTATAAGAAAGCCACGGTGGAGGAGACTTTTACGGCCAAGAACGCCAGAGTGCTCGTGGTGGACGACAATGTCGTCAACCTGAAAGTGGCCGACGGGATTTTCCAGCGGTACGACATCCATATCGCGGTGGCCACCAGCGGCGCGGAGGCGATCCGCAAGACGGCGGAGGAGCGCTACGACATCGTCCTGATGGACTTGGTGATGCCCGATATGGCCGGGGACGAGGTGCTGTCCAGAATCCGCCTGCGCGAGGATAGCGCGTACAAGGATGTGCCGTTCGTGGCGCTGACCGCACAGGCCGGCGTGAACGTGCGGGAGGAAATGCTGGGGATGGGATTCCAAGAGTATCTGGCCAAGCCCATCAAGCGGCGTTATCTGGAAAAGTGCCTGCTGGAATTTCTGCCGGAGGAGCTGATCGAGCACGTCATCGTCAAGGAGAGCGGCGGCGCGCCCGACGGCAAGGAACAGGGCGGCGCGTCCGAGGCCGCGGAAAGCGGGCTGAATACCGACAAGGGCCTGTTAAACATCGGGTTCAACCGGGAGGCTTATGCGGCGATTCTGAACACCTACTACACGGAAGGCGTCAAGTATCTGGATCTGCTTCCCGCGCTGCTGGATGAGGGGAATATCCAGCTCTTTACCACGGATGTGCACGGCATCAAGAGCTCCAGCGCCAGCATCGGCGCCATGGAAGTGTCCGCCCTGTTCAAAGCGCTGGAATTTGACGGCAAGGCGGGAGACGTGGAGGCGATCCGCTCCAAGTTCGACGGTTCGATGCAGAAGTTCCGGGAGATTCTGGACGAGGTGAAGGCGTATCTGGTGGGAGAAGGCAGATTCAGCGAGGCCGCGCAGGAGGACGATCTGGAAGGCAAGGAAGTGGAGGAGCTGACGGCGGAGACGCTGGCCGCGCTCAAGA
Organism: uncultured Lachnospiraceae bacterium; assembly: GCA_947630025.1. Taxonomy (GTDB): domain Bacteria; phylum Bacillota; class Clostridia; order Lachnospirales; family Lachnospiraceae; genus UBA3282. The sequence goes on along the minus strand of CANRFZ010000005.1, from coordinate 69,833 downwards.
CCGAGCTGGATAAGATGAATATGAAAGTAACGGATGTTATGATACCGGAGCTGGCCTCGAAGAATTTCGGCCGCGAGATCAACGCGCAGATCAAGAAGCTGCGCGCGGCTTACGATATGTTTGATTTCCATCAGGTGAAGGCGATCGTCAACGAGATGATGGAGGGGAGCGAATAGCGCGGCTGCGCTGCGCAAGTTCAGTTCGCGCCATTCGCAAAAGCCATCTCCTTCAGTTCAGCCCGCGCCATTTGCACCTTACAGTTGACAAAGTGCAATTTTTGCACTAAAATAAATCCGGAGGTGCAAAACGTGGGTGAATTGAAAGAATTAAGAATGGAAAAGAAAATGACACAAAAGCAGGTTTCGGAATTTGTGGGCATTTCTCTGCGTTCTTATAAAACATACGAAAACGATGCCGATAAAGAGGGTACATTAAAATACAATTATATCGTGGAAAAATTAAAAAAGTTAAATCCTGTTGATGAAAGCCACGGCGTTTTGAATATGGAAGACATAAAACGCAAGTGCACACAGGTATTTGAAAAATACGATATCAATTTTTGTTATCTTTTCGGCTCCTATGCCAAGCACAGGGCTACGCCGTCCAGTGATGTGGATCTTCTTATTTCAGCAGATATAAAAGGATTAAAATTTTATGGATTGGTTGAGGAGATAAGAAACATTCTTCATAAAAAGGTAGACGTTCTGGATGTGAATCAACTGAAAGATAATCTGGAACTGACGCAGGAGATACTCAAAGAGGGAATCAAGATATATGGACCATGTGAAAAATGATGATTAGCTGAACTGGCTGAACTGAAAAAATTTATTGACAAATAGAGAAGTTTCGTTTAAATTAGTAAGCAATAAAGGAAAAGACACCAAAAGGCGATGACGGGAACAAGTAGTAAACTGTCGAAGGCACAGAAAGCAGCCGGGTGATGAGAGGCGCGCTGGAGGCTTTTTATGAATACATCCCTGAGCCGCGCGGAAGAATGGGAGACCTAGTAGGCCGCGCCGCGGAATGCGCGTTATAGCAGGAGAGTATCTGATTTGTGCGGTACTCGTTGAGGCAGGCGGTGTGAGCCGTCTGTAAAGATAGGTGGTACCACGGGAATTAACCTCGTCCTATAGGCAGGACGGGGATTTTTTATGGCTTACGGCGCGGAAAGGAAAAAGAGATGGGAATTTACGAAGAATTACAGGCAAGAGGACTTCTTGCGCAATTAACGGATGCGGATAAGATCCGGGATCTGATCAACGGCGGAAAGGCGGTTTTTTATATCGGCTTTGATCCCACGGCGGACAGCCTGCACGTGGGGCATTTCATGGCGTTGTGCCTGATGAAAAGGCTGCAGGAGGCGGGGAATAAGCCTATCGCGCTGATCGGCGGCGGCACGGCGATGATCGGCGATCCGTCGGGCAGAAGCGATATGCGCACGATGATGACGAAGGAAACCATCGACCATAACTGCGAATGCTTTAAGCAGCAGATGAGCCGTTTTATCGACTTTTCCGAGGGCAGGGCGCTGATGGTCAACAACGCCGACTGGCTGCTGGATCTGAACTATATCGAATTTATCCGGGATGTGGGCCCGTGTTTCAGCGTCAACAATATGCTGCGGGCGGAGTGCTACCGTCAGAGAATGGAGAAGGGCCTGAGTTTTCTGGAGTTTAACTATATGATTATGCAGAGCTACGATTTCTTGGAGTTGTATAAGAGATACGGCTGCAATATGCAGTTTGGCGGAGACGACCAGTGGAGCAATATGCTGGGCGGCACGGATCTGATCCGGCGCAAGCTGGGAAAGGACGCCTATGCGATGACGATCACGCTGCTCTTAAATTCCGAGGGCAAGAAGATGGGAAAGACGCAGAAAGGCGCGGTATGGCTCGATCCGAACAAGACTTCGCCCTACGAGTTCTACCAGTACTGGCGCAACGTGGCGGACGCGGATGTGCTGAAATGCTTGCGGATGCTGACGTTCCTGCCATTAGAGCAGATCGACGAGATGGACCGCTGGGAGGGCAGCCAGTTGAACCGTGCCAAGGAGATTCTGGCCTACGAGCTGACCAGTCTCGTGCACGGCAGCGAAGAAGCAAAGAAGGCGGAGGAGGCGGCCAAGGCGCTCTTTGCGGGCGGCGGCAGTCTGGAAAATATGCCGTCTTCCAAGCTGGACGAGAGCCAGTTTACGGACGGCGCCATCGACATTCTGGGCATCCTGACGGCTTCCGGTTTGGCGGCTTCCCGCTCCGAGGCCAGACGCGCGGTGGAGCAGGGCGGCGTCTCCGTCAACAATGAAAAGGTGACGGACATCCGGGCGTCCTATACGAGAGAGGAGATTGCCGGACAGGAATTTATCGTCAAAAAGGGCAAAAAGAGTTTCCGAAAGATTCTGGCGGAGTGACCGCGCCGGAAAAGCAGGAAACATCAGGCAGACGACAGGAAACAGTCAGATGTCAGACAGCGCCGGACAGCGGATGACTGTCAGAAAGAGAACGACGAAGCAAACGGACAGACGACAGAAAGCATCATAAAATGAATGGAGGAACTTATGGAAAAGAAAGCACAGGAAAGAACACTGATGTCTTATACGCCTGAGATCAAGGTGGTGGACTGCACGCTGCGGGACGGCGGGCTGGTCAACGATTTCTTCTTTACGGACGAATTTGTGAAAGATCTGTATCAGGCGAACATCAAGGCGGGCGTCGATTACATGGAATTTGGCTACAAGGCGTCCAAGGAAATGTTCGACGTGGAGAAGTTCGGCAAGTGGAAATTCTGCGACGACAAGGATATCCGCGCCGTCGTGGGAGACAATAAGACCGACATGAAGATTTCCGTTATGGCGGACGTGGGCCGGTGCGATTTTAAAAAAGATATTCTGAACAAGAAGGACAGTCCGGTGGATCTGGTACGGGTGGCCACCTATATCAACACGATCCCCGCGGCGGTGGAGATGATCGAGGACTGCACGAAGAAGGGGTACGAGACTACCGTCAATATCATGGCGATCTCCAAGTCCAACGACGTGGATATCGACGCGGCGCTGGAGCTTCTGTGCAAGAGCAGCGTCGGAACGGTGTATCTGGTGGACAGTTACGGCTCCCTCTATCCCGAACAGGTCAGGAGACTGTCGGAAAAATATCTGGAGGTGGCCGATAAGTACGGCAAAAAAGTAGGCATCCACGCGCATAACAACCAGCAGCTTGCCTTTGCGAATACCACGGAGGCGATTATCAAGGGCGTCAGCTATCTGGACGCGACGGTAAGCGGCATGGGACGCGGCTGCGGCAACTGCCCCAGCGAGCTTCTGCTGGGCTTCCTGAAGAACCCGAAATATTCCATCAATCCGATTTTAAAATTTATCGAGCAGCATATTGTACCGCTGCGCGCTTCGGGTGTAATATGGGGGTATGATGTACCGTATCTTTTGACCGGGCTTTTGAACCAGCACCCTAAGACGGCGATCCAGTTCATGAAGGAAAAGAGAGAAGATTACCACAACTTCTATCTGGAACTGCTGGATAACTTCTGATAAAGCCCGTATTGCGTGGAGGTGCGCGGATGAAACTGGACGATCTGATGGATCTGGATGAGGAAGACGGCGGTTACGACGCCGGTGATCGTGACGATTATGAAGACGGGCCGGAGAAGGACGGCGATTTGGACGGCGGGGCCGAAGGTGATGAGGAGGACGGAGACGGCGGGCGCGGTACGGTGTCCGTCACCGCGTTCCTGATACCCGTGGCGGTGTTGTCGGTGATTCTGCTGATCGCCATTATCGTGGTGATCGTTGTCACCGGACGGAAAGACCGGCAGCCGGCAGCGCCGGAGCAGACCGCCGGCACGGTGGATGCGGCGCAGGAGCTTGACGCAGAGATCGAAGATGAGATTGCAAATGAAATAACGGATGTTATTGATGCGGAGGAGCCTGACGGCAAAGAAGACGGCTCTGCGGGAGCGTCTGACAGTGCAGGCGATGCCGGAGGGGACGACGGCGCGGACGCAGCCGGAGAGGGCAGCAGTGCAGAACCTTCGGAAGGAACCGACAGTACAGATGCCGCAGGAGAAACCGGCGGCGCGGGCGCGGCGGACGGCACGGCGGCGGATGGCTTGACCTCGGAGGCCGAAGGCGGTGATACCGCATCGGAAAATCCGGCGCAGGGAACGGCGAACGGAGAGGAAGCCGAAGCCGGTGCGTCGATGAATTTTACGGCGGTGGAGGAGACCGTGACGGCCAAGGACGCCACCAATCTGCGGGATATCCCCGGACAGGGGAGCGACAGCACCGTACTGTATACGCTGCGCAACGGCGAGACGGCGGTGCGAACAGGCGTCAGCGACAGCGGCTGGTCCAGACTCACCTATGACGGGCGGACGGTTTACGCCGTTTCCAGCTATCTGACCACCGATCTGTCCTATCAGCCGCCTGCGGCGGAAGGAGCCGGCAGCGGAGACGGCCTGAAGACAAAGTTTGCGGACAGAAACGAACAGGTGACGGCCAAGATCGAAGTCAATCTGCGGGCGCTGCCCAGCGTGACCAATCCCGACGCGACGGTGATCGCCGTGCTCCACAACGGCGAGTATGTGACCAGAACCGGCATCAACGAGGAAGTCGGATGGTCGAGAGTGGACTATAACGGCCAGACATTGTACTGCATCAGCAGTTATCTGACGAATTAGAGGCGAAAAGGCGTATCGGTCGGCTGCATGGCGCAGGCGGAAAGGAAGCGGGTTTCGTGTACGGAAAAGAAACAGATCGTTCTATAGAAAAAGAAAAGAAAACGCAGACACATCGGGCGCACGGCAGGCTGACGTCCGGCGTTCCGGCGGCGCTCATCCCGGCGGTGATTCTGCTGGCTGCCCTGCTGACGGCCTGCGCCGGAAAACCGCAGACAGAACAACCGGCAGCGGAATCCACCATCAGGACGACCGGAAACGGACAGATCAACGATATGCTTCCCGAGCGGGGCCGGCCCGTGATCAGCGTCGAGGACGCGGAGAAGCTGATGGAAGAACAACAGGACGACGCGGAATAAAGGATTGGAAAAGGATGGCATTAGGATTGGAATTGTGACAAAACTCTTGCATAAATCTCAAGATATAGTAAAATTATACTATATGCTGACAAACAAAAACCAGACGGAAATCACGTAAAAAGTCTAATCGAACGGCTCGGAACTGACGATATATATAACACATGACTTTCCCGCCGCTTGGCGCGCAGGCACTTCTAAACGGAGAGCAAAAGGAGAGAAGATAATGGCAAAGAATGCACCGGTTAAAAAGTCAAAGAGGGGATTGAAGCGGGGTGTAAGGCGCAGCCTGTCGGCGGTTCTCATGATTACCGCGATTGGCGTGGCGGCAATTCCTGTGCCGGAGAACCGGGCTTCTTCACCGATCGCGACGATAGCCAATGTGGACGTACATAATGATGAATTGGAAAAAGGACCGAGCGGTGATGGTGTAGGCAAATATGGATTTGAATCAAAGAGCAGTTATACTCCTTTGATTTCCAGTCCAAGTCTGAGCAAGTACAAAGACAAAAGCGTAAGTGATTTGATTGAGGAGGATAAGATAGCGTCGGATGAGGACACGGGGACTAACGATTCCGTGTATGCGTCGTATACCGTGCAGGATCTTGGTCAGGACTCGGCGGGTTCGGAAGATTACAGACTGAGCTGGCAGTTTATGTATTATAAGGCGACCAATCCGACCGAAGGCGGTCAGGGGGGCGTCGTATGCAAATATAACAGTGCGTTTCTTACCGAGACGGTTGAACTTCCCCTTTATCCGATCACGGAATATTTTGTGGTAGAGGAAGCGGATGTAAATAATTATTTTGACGCTGCTAATTGGGGAAGCGGTTCCTATAGTGGGAGCCATCATATGACTGTAACGATGGATGGCACCAATCCCAATCAGGAGGTGACGTACAGTTATACCGATTACGAGAGCAGCACCAGTCCGGACACTTTCCTGACAGAATATTTCGGCGCAGAAGTAACGGAGAAACAACGGGCTTTTGCGGATTATAAAACAAGGAAGGATCGGGGTGAGGAAGTTAGTGAGCCGACGTCTCTCTCCAAGACACCGATTACCGATCTTACGGACAGAGCGCTCCAGTTGAAATATTTTGCAGAACACTGCACCACGTTGAAAAATGCAGGATCGGGGTTTACACTTGTCAGCGCGCATGACGGGCGGCCCAAAAAAGAGGGTGATCCGGTGGGCGGTACGGTATTCCTGGCAAAAGGCGGCATGGCTGCCGAGGGAAACTATGTTGACGATCAGGGATTCCTTGCATTGTCCAAGAGCCAATCCAACATGATTGCGATTGGCGACAAAGCGTTTGAAAATGTGGCGAATGTCACAAACATGACATTTTCCGAACAGATTGCTTATATCGGCGACGAAGCATTTCTGAATGCCAGTATGCTGAAAAGCGTAAAACTGATTAACGTGTCCAAAATCGGCAACTGTGCCTTTAAAGGATGCAATAACCTGACTACCGTCGATCTGGGTAACGCGACGGAAACCATCGGCGCGGAGTGTTTCAGCGGCACCCAGCTTTCGCAGATTACATTTGGATCTACGCTTAAAGAAATATGTGACGGTGCGTTTGCAGACTGCAGCAGCCTGACCAGTATTGTCTTTAACGATAATATACGTAATTGTGTCGTGGGCGACTATGCGTTTTATAACTGCCCGGCCCTGACCAGTATTTCGATGGAAAACGCGGGGATCAGGGAACTGGGGGACGGCGCTTTTGCCACGGCTTCCGGCGCGCAGCCTATGGGGATTGTACTGCCTAAGAGTCTGTCTAATTCCAGCACTCCTGAAAAAGGTAAGATCGGCAATTACCTGTTTGCCGGGCGGTCTGCCTTGCAGTATGTTGTGTTTCCGCCGGAATATGGGCGTTCCCAAACGGTAACATTACCGAACTGCATTTTCCATGGATGTGTGAATCTGCAGTATGTAGAATTTCCATGTAACTCGTCGACAGATCCGTATGCCTGCGGATTTGTAGATTTTGATGCAGAAAAATTGTTTGCGGACGTTATCAATCCGGACTTCTATGTCAAAGGGCCGAAACAGAGCCAAGACGGTGAGGCTGCAAAACCTCGTTCAAAGACGTGGGAGGCGAAAACGGCGGTTTCCAACACGATTCCGTATCTGTATGTAGAGAACGGTAAAGAATATTATGAAGTCAGCGACGATTATTATCTGCAGTGTATTGACGATGGAGGGATTCTCACGTCCTGCACGTTTCAACCCGATGCAGATAAGAATAAATGGACTCAAGAACCCGATATACAGGAGGACGGCACAAATAACGGCGGAGAAGGCGGTAAACTCGTGATTCCGTCGCGGGTTGGCAATACAAAAGTTGTGGGTATCGCCCCCGGCTGCTTCTCTGATCCTGAATTGAATAAACGAGTCAAAGAATTGGAAATCTCCGACGATTCCATTACTTCCATCGGAAACGGCGTTTTTCAAGGGAAAGATCCTGTGAGCAAAGACGAGAAGGGCGAATGGCAGGCTCTGGAGAAAGTCTACATTGGCAATTCCGTTGCCTCTATCGGCGCCAATGCGTTTAAAGACTGCATCAGCTTAGTGGATGTAACCTTTGCGACGCCCACGGCGGGGTATAACGCTTTTACGATCGGCACGGATGCGTTCAAGACGGAGAGCCCGCAGCTTACGTTCCACGGAGATATCGTGGAGGGCTACGCGCCTTTCGATTGGGCGACTTCGCCGGACAATGTGATCAATGCGCAGGACGGACTCCGCGTATGCTACCAGAGCCTTGCGCCTACTCTGCTGACGGTTATGTATAATCCGGTCACGGATATGGTGACGTTATTGGATTATCCTAAGTACAGTGAGATCGACACGATCCTGAATGCGGAGTATGAGGAGGAAATTAGCCAATATAGGGCCAAATACCCAGCAGACAACATAACAACATATAATGATCTGCGTGAGAGAAAATTGTATGAGCAGTTTAAAGATCCAGTTTATGACGTAAACCGCTATGAATTTGCGCAGAAATGGAAAGAGGCAGAGGATAAAGAAGCGTTATATGCGGACGATGCTTACGGCCCGTGGATCACGCCGGAGTTCTGTACTTTTGTAGAAGGCACTCATTTTGACGAGTGGTTTAATAACTTCGGTCTGGAAACAGAGAAGGATTGGCAAGATGACGAGGAAACATGGTCGGCTTCGGCAAACACTATAACAGACTTTTTCTTTGAGCCGATCACCGCTTACGCGGCGGATAAGCCGACCGCTTATTATGATAAGAATCCGTTTGTCGTTACGCAGGCGGTGGATTCCGACAATCCGTTCTTCCCGACGACGCTGGAGGAAGATAATCTGGTCTATTATACCAAGAATATCGTCGTACCGGCGGGCGTGGATTCGATCGACGTATACGGTTATGCGCATAACCTGACTGCGGACGGCGAGAAGAACGTGACCGCTGCGAACAACACGGCGAATCTGACTACTTATTTGAAAAATTTCACTAATGATTCGGGATGGACACTGAACAGTCAGGAAATGTACGACGGTCATCTGAAACATGACGAGGATGACGATATCGATATTGTGTCCGGACTTTTCAGCGGTTATTATGTGGACGGAGACGCGGCGGGGGCCGAGAAACGGCAGCGCGGCAACGACGTCATCTGCACCGTTGATCTGCAGAGTGTCAAGTATCTGCCTGATTATGCTTTCGATAGCTGCGAAAGTCTGTGGTCTGTCAATCTGGGGCCGGACTGCGCCGACATCGGCGTTGCGCCGTTCCGCGGATGTTATTCCATGCGGACGGTGGGCGACAATGAATATTATACGACAGTGAACGGCATTATCTATTCCGTGAATACGGACGGTTCCTACACGATAGAGGAATGTCTGTCAGGCAGGGGTAATCTGAATGTGGTCGGCCAGCCTACGGTCAATAACCTGTCGGATTCCTATTTGGATAATGTCAGCGCCATTAAACCGGGGGCGTTTGAAGACTGCGACAGTATTACGTCGGTTGACTTCGGCAAGCAGACTACGGCAGGGCTTACGGTGATACCGGAAGACTGCTTTAAGAACTGTGACAATCTGCAGACGGTAGTGCTGCCGTTGTCTGCCAATAATGTGCTGCCGGGGGCATTTGTAGGCGCCAACAGACTGTCCGGTCTGACGGTATACGGCAAAGAGGTAGAGATATCCGACAGGGCGTTTGACGGTGATCCTGACAAGGTATGGACTGTCGTGCGCGCCTATGAGGACTCCGCGGTAGAGCGGTATGTAGGTAAGAACGGCGAGCAATACAAGCTGCAGCTTGACAGCCAGCCGCTCGGCGAGCTCTGGCAGGTATCGTTCTATGATGCGAATTATGTGCTGATAGAGGATTTAAAAGACCAGACGGGAGAGCCGCTTGACAATCCGCAGTATGTGGAGGACGGCGCGCGTCCGACAGAGCCGGAGCCGCCGACGATGGAAGGCTGGACTTTTGAGAGATGGGTTGGCGCGAACAATGTCAATCTGGGCGACGCGATCCATGAGGACACCGCGTTCTATGCGCAGGGCTATTCGGAGAGCGGCATGGTCAACGGCAAATATCCGGTTGAGTTCTGGGACGGCGTAGACGGCAAGCAGGTCGGGCCGACGCAGTATGTCGATCCGGGCAGCGACGCGATCGCGCCGGCGCATCCGGTTCACGAAGGCTACACGGCGGACGGCTACAGCGATACCTATACGAATGTGCAGTCGCCGAAGACCATCCTCATGAAATATAAACCTACGACCACGGGCAGCGGCGGTTCTACGCAGAATCCGTCCGGCAGTTCGACGAATAATACGAGCAGCAGTTCGAGCAGCACGTCCACCACGTCCACTTCCACGAGTTCCACGTCGGGAACGCCGGCGGGACTGTATGTGGTGACGGTAATCGGCGGCAGCGGCAGCGGCACATATGCGCAGGGCGCGACGGTGCAGATTACGGCCAATACGCCGGCGGCAGGGCAGACGTTCAGCAAGTGGGTGACGGAATCACAGGGCGTGACGTTAGCCAGCGTCAGCACGACGCCTACGACGTTTACGATGCCGGCCAATAACGTGACGATTACCGCGGAATATACGGCGGCTGCGGCTGCGGGCGGCACCGGCAATACCAACGGCACTAATGCGATAAGCGGCACCGGCACGGCGAACCGTGTCGGCGATACCGGCAATACCCGTGTGGATATCACGAAACCGGGTATTTCCAATAAGGATCTGGCGACGGCCAATGTGAACGGTTCGACGGATAACTTCGTCGTCAAGATTACCGAGACGGACGAGGCGACCAGAGCGGTGGCGGATGCGCTGACGAACAAGTACGGCAATCTGGAATCGATCCTGTATTATGCGATGGATATCAGTCTGTATGATGCCACCGGAACGGTGAAGATTACGGATACGTCCGGCATTACCGTGGATCTGACGATCCCGATTCCGGATGCGCTGGTGGCATACGGCGGCAACAATATGGCGGGCGCGGTAGTCAACGGCAGCCAGTTAGAGAACCTGAACGAGAGCTTTACGACGATCAACGGCGTACCTTGTATCAGATTTACGGCGACGCACTTCTCGCCGTACACGATCTATGTAGATACGGGCAACCTGACAGAGAGTATGCTGGACACGACGCCTAAGACGGGCGATCCGATCCATCCGAAGTGGTTCCTGTCCATCGGGCTGGCTTGTCTGTCCGTGATCTTATTCCTGAAGAAAGACAAGGGTGTCAGGGCGAAGACGGCATAAGGATCGAGCTTATGGGGAAGACAATCAGACGGTTGATCGGCGTCCTGCTGCTGATAACGGCAGTGGCGGTGACGCAGATCCCGGTAACGGATGTGGAAGCGGTGGATACCACTTCCGCATCTGATTTTCAGATGAACGGAACTACACTGGTGAAGTATGTCGGCACGTCGGAGAACGTGTCTATTTCGGGTTCGGTCAAAAGGATTGAGGCGTCTGCCTTTGCTGACAACAATGCTATCAAGAGCGTTTCCATAGAGGACGGCGTGGAGGTGATCGGCGCCAGCGCGTTTGCGGGCTGCGGCAGTCTGGAGAGCGTCACGGTGCCGAATTCGGTGGCGTCGATCGGCAACGGCGCTTTTGCGCGGTGTCCGGTGCTGCGAAGCGTGTCGGTGGGGAGCGGCCTGACAGAGCTCGGCAACGGTGCGTTCGCGGGTGATTACAGTCTGGCGTCTGTGCAGTTTGACGAAGATAACAGCCGTTATGTATGTGACGGCGGCGCGGTCTACAATGCCAATGGCCGCGATACGCTCTATCAGGTGCTGGCCGGCAGAGCGGGAAGCAGCTATGCGATGCCCGACAGTGTGAAGAAAATCAAGCCTTATGCTTTCTGGGGTGACTATCATCTGGAAAGTGTGTCTGTTGGCAGTCAAGTGGCGGAGATCTCCGCCTATGCCTTTTCCAACTGCAAGAATTTACATAGTGTGGAGATTCCCTATTCGGTCAACCTGATTGACATGAAAGCGTTTGAGGACTGCGTCAGGCTTCGGGAGATCGTGATCCCGCCGTCGGTATCATCGATCCACAGTACGGCCTTTGACGGATGTACGAGGCTGCATATCGCGGCAGAGCCGGGCTCGGCGGCGGACACATTCGCCCAGACGTTGCAGCTCGACGACATAGATGTGTCGGAGTATGAGGAGGCGACGGAGCCTTATGACGATGACGGTTCCGTATCGGACAATGACGCGGAAGCCTCGCCCGCTGCGCCGATGGACTACTATCATGAAGTGTCTCATATGAATGCGATGGAGCAGGAGGAGAACAGTGATGTGGTCGGCAAGACAAGAGTAATCGGCAGTCAGGCATTCGTGCTGATCGACAATGCGCAGGCGCCGGTGAACGTGGGGAGCACGGGAGAGGTGCTGGGAGCCGGAGAGGATGAGGCGCTGCAGAATACGGACACCGTACCGGGGCTGGCGGGCTCCGGCGACGCCAAGGGAGGCTCTTTTCCGAAATATACGATCGTAAACGGTTCGGTGATCGCGGCGCAGGCCTATTATGACGACGATATGACTTCTTATGAGATACCGGACGGGATCGAGAAGATCGGAGAATTTGCTTTCGCCAGATCCGGACTGACATCGATCCGCATACCGGACGGCGTGACAGAGATCGGCTATGCGGCGTTTTACCACTGCGATTCCCTGACGGATGTGACGATTCCCGGCAGCGTGAGCGATATCGGAACGGCGGCTTTTGCAAAGACGCCGTGGCTGCAGAACTGGAAACAGAACGTGGGCGGGGACGAATATCTGATCGTGGGCGACGGCATTCTGCTGGCTTACAAAGGAACCGGCAGCGTGGTTTCCGTCCCTGCCACCGTGAAACAGATCGGCCCGGAGGCGTTTATGGGCGCTGCGATAGAGCAGGTGATCCTGCCGGACAGCGTGGAGGTGATCGGCGAGGCCGCGTTTGCAGACTGCGCCGGCCTGACTACCGTAACGGGCGGCGCGAATGTGCGCGAAATCCGCGACAGGGCGTTTGCGGGCTGCCCGCTCGCCACGGTGCATATCCCGGCGTCGGTGCGGCAGATCGGACTGCGGGCTTATGACAGTACCGGTGCGCAGAAGACGGAAAACACGGTGGCCGTATTTGACGGAGCGGCGGTTCCGGCGCTGGTCTACGGCGCTTCGGCGGGCAAATTATACAGGGATGAATACCGGGATATGGCGCTGAAAGGGTGCAATATCGCCGTGCTTCCCGATGGTGTGCAGACAGTGGAAGGCACCGTGCTGGGCGACAGTAAGGCCGGTTTTCAAGGCGTGATCTGTGTCAAGGGCCGGACGGCGGACGGCGAGGAGGACGGCACCCTGCGGATCGTGGGAAGGCAGGGCAGCGGCGCTTTCCCGGAGGCGGGGGACACCTGCCGGATCGACGGCGTTTCTTATACGCTGCAGGATGGCGAAAGCAGTCTGGACGGTGTCGGCGCGTCCGAAGCGGATGCGGCCTATCAAGGGATCGACGTAAAGGTCAGCAGTTATACGCTGCCGCAGGAGCAGGGGGCTTTTGCGGTGATGGAAGGCTCCGAGGGAAATTACACGCTGACGATACAGGACGACGAGGCCGCCGCAGAGCAGATCGGCAGCGTCTATAAGCAGCTTTACGGCAGTATGCTGCCGCATAATCTGTGCGCCTACGATATGAAGCTGACGGATGAGGACACAGGGGTGGAGATTACTTCTCTGGGCAGACTGAGCATGGAAGTAACGCTCCCGATGCCGAAAGGCGTGACCGGAGAGAATCTTCATGTGGTTTGTCTGGATGCGGACGGCCAGCTCGAGGAAGTGGACAGCAGGGTTGACACCGGCGGGGATGAGCCGGCGGTGGTGTTTACGGCGAAGCACTTTTCTTATTACGGCATTTATAATTACAGTACGTCCGGCACGGTGACTGCCGATGTGGAGAACGGGCAGGCGGTATTTGTCTCTCTGGGCAATAAGGACATTTCGCCGGACACGGGCGATTCCGGCATCCATCCGAAATGGTTTCTGTGCATCGGGCTGACGTGCACTGCGCTGGCGTTGTTCTTTTACCGGGGCGGGAAACGCAGCCGCGGGGTGTGAGCGGATAGCTTGAGGATATGGTGTGGCGGCGGGGCCGAGGATGTGGCCGGGCGGTACGGATACGGTAATACGGCGGCCTCTGTTATATCAGGAATTTATTTTATACAATCTTCTTTGGCACTAGTATTGTAAATCTTTGGAGGCAGGCGACTGAACCGGTTCTTATGTCAGCATATGTTCTGATGCTATTGTCGTAGATCATTCTATGGCAGCATATACTCTGATGCTAGTATTGTAAACCGCTTCGGAAGAAGTATAAAAAGTGACTTCACAAGATAAACGAAATATCGTCCATATTTTCCTGAAAAACCTATTGCAATTCAGCGGAAGGTATGTTACCATGAACTCAGCAGACAGGCCCGGGCAGCCGTAAACGGAAGCCCGGAAAGGCACATATCTGGGACATCTGGCAGTTCTGACCGCATATCTTTGCATTTCTGTTCTGAAAGAATCCCTTATATGCCGCAACACAATATCATAAGGGAGGAAAGAGAATGGGAACAAAAGACCTGCGGAAGAAAGGCTACCTGTACGCCCCGGAGCGGTTCGCCGACCTAGTCAACGGCGTGCTGTGCGGCGGACGGCAGGTGCTGGCGGCCTCCGACCTGACGGACATGGACACCCAGACGGGGCAGTTCGTGATAGACGGGTACGGTTGTACGGAAAGTATCGGCGGGGACAATGACAGGAACGCGAGCGGAGATAGCAGGAATGGGAGCGTTGATGCCGGGAACGGAAGCAGCAGAAACCAGAGAGAACGCCAAGGCAAAAGAGGGGAACCGAAGGACAGGCGGCGGGATCTGGTGCGCCGTGCGGCCTTCGGTGTGAACTTCATGGTGGTCGGGATTGAAAACCAAGAGGAGACGGACTACCTGATGCCGCTGCGGTGTATGTCCTATGATGCGGCAGAGTATGAGAGGCAGGCGTCACAGGCCGGGAGGGAAGTCAGGAACAGGGATAAGAATAGTAACAGAAATGGTGACAGAAATGGTAATAGTAATAGTAAGAGCAAAGACTGTGATAAAGGAACCGTTACCAAGGCCGAGTTTCTGTCGGGCTTTAGGAAGGAAAGCAGGCTTGCGCCCTGTGTGACGATTGTGTTGTATTATGGCGGTGAATGGGACGGCGCAACGACGTTAAAAGAAATCCTGAACATGGAGGGCATCCCGCCGGAGCTGCAGAACGAGGTAAATGATTACAAAATCCATCTGTGCGAGGTCAGGAAGTTTGAGAACACGGAAGTATTCCGGACGGACGTAAAACAGGTTTTTGACTGCCTGCGGTACGCGGAGGAACCGGACAGGCTGCGGGAACTGGTGGCGAATGATCCGTCGTACCGTGCGATGGAGCCTGACACTTACGATGCGATAGCGGAATATACAAAGACGACGGAACTGATGAAAGTGAAAACGTACCATGAGAAGGAGGGGAAGGTTGATATGTGCAGGGCGATAACGGAGCTGGTGGAGAGAGGCCGCAGGGAAGGCATAGAGCAGGGAATGGAACAGGGCATGGAGCGAGGTATCCAGCAGGGATTGACACAGGGCATCCGCGGAATCGTGGAGACCATCAGGGAGTTTGGCAGCACGAAGGAGGAGGCAGTCAGACGCCTGCGGGAGAAGATGAAGCTGAGCGACGAGGAGGCCGAAAGGTACGTCGGGCAGTATTGGGCGTAGTGGTGTTGTGAACATAGGAGCCAATTTGTAACTGCCAATGTGGTGAGCCTATTTTTGACAGTGAGGCGCAGAAGGGCAGGCGCTGCTTATGTTTCGGGGTTCGGAAGGAATACTATGCAGGAAAAGGATGGCTCTTGACAAAAAAAGAGTGAAAAACCATTAGAATAGGAAGCAGGAAAATATATAACGGACGTTATTTAACGCCCGTTATATATTTTTTTCAGGGAATCCAGTTTCGCCCCGGCGTTTCGCAGCAGCGCGTCGGCGATTGTGACGGCGGCCATACATTCCACTACCACCACGGCTCGCGGCACGATGACCGGATCGTGGCGACCTTTGATGGACAACTCGATATTGTCTCCCTGCGTGTTCACCGTGTTCTGCGGGGAGAAGATGGAGGGAGTGGGCTTCACATGGGCGCGCAGGATGATATCGGAGCCGTCGCTGATGCCGCCCAGAATGCCGCCGGCGTGGTTGGTCATTTTCGTCACCCGGCCCGCCTCCATGCGGAAGGCGTCGTTGTTTTCGGAGCCGCGGGCAGCCGCGGCAGCCGTGCCGTTGCCGATCTCCACGGCTTTGACGGCGCCGATGGACATCACGGCTTTGGCGAGGTCGGCGTCCAGTTTTTCAAACACCGGATCGCCGAGCCCGGCGGGAACGCCTTTTATCACACATTCGATGACGCCTCCGGCGGAATCGCGGTTCGCCATGCAGTCGGCCAGAAAAGCCTCCGCTTTTGCCGAGGCGTCGCGGTCCGGCATACAGGTGGACGTGGTGTAGACTGCCTCGTGCTCAAACCGGGCCGGATCGATCGTAACAGGGCCGATTGCTGCGGTGTAGGCGGTCAGCTCGATGCCGAATTCTTTCAGGAGTTTTGCAGCCACGGCCCCGGCAGCCACACGGCCCGCCGTTTCGCGGCCCGAGGAGCGCCCGCCGCCCCGGTAGTCGCGGAAGCCGTACTTGGCGTCATAGGTGTAATCTGCATGGCCGGGACGGTAGCAGCCGGCGATCTCGCTATAATCTGCCGAGTGCTGAGAGGTATTGCGGATCATCATCGAGATGGGCGTGCCCGTGGTGCGTCCCTCGAAGACGCCGGACAAGATCTCCACCTCGTCCGCTTCTCTGCGGGGTGTGCTGATCCTATTCTGCCCGGGTTTACGGCGATCCAGATAGGTCTGAATATCCCCAGCCTCCAGCGTAAGACCGGCAGGGCAGCCGTCTACGACGACACCCAGCGCGGGGCCGTGGGATTCGCCCCATGTAGTGATGCGGAATAAGTTTCCAAAGGATGAACCTGCCATTATATTGTTCCTTTCTAACGATAAATTTATGAAGTTATCTGATAATACTATGCAGGAAAAGCTGCATGGTTAAAATAACAAGCGGTATTAAATATCCCATTTTTTACAATTATCGATGAAGCGAATGCAGCGCTTGCTGCCGCAATTTGCTATGTGTTATGCACGTTGCCGTTGCAATCTTTCGTGTGCTATGCACTTGGCTGCTGCAATCTGCCAAGTATGGCGCACCGCCGTCGTAGACCGATGTGGACAGTGTGCGCCCTATCGTAATCCGCCAAGCACGATACGTGCCCGCTATAATCTGTCGTACCCGCTATGCGCCGCGCACCGGAGCGGACGGGCCGGGCCGGAGATTTTCCAGACAAAGTATACCATATCGGCGATGAGAAAGAAACAGAAATCAAGAAAAGAAATAGAAAATGTCGTTCGCTGCCGAAGTCAATTTACATAAATATTTAGATAATTTACATAAAATAGGTGCATAAATAAATTTTATGTGTTATGATATATTCATTGGTTTATGTCATTTTATATGATTTATGTGATCTATGAGAATTTGCCGCGCTTTGCATACGCATTTTGCGGGTTTCATATCGTATACTGCAAAGCGTTTGCGATACATAAGATTGGTTTGGGGATCGGATGAAAAAGACATTTCGCGAGAGAGTGATCTCAAAATTTGCGAATATTGCGAAGAAAAACAGACTGTTGAAGTACCCGTGCCTGTGTGCCCTGTGTGTTGTGCTCAGTCTGTATCATATTGGTATGCACTTTGCGTCCAATACGAAGCGCTACGCCGGCGTTCTGTTTGTCGTCCTGTTTTTTATGAGCAGCTGCAGCTTCTCTTTTGCCGTGTTTGCGGAGAAGACGGGGTTCATCAGCGCGCAGGAGACTTACAGTGCCGTGGTGGAGGATTCGGACGTTGTGCTGGCCGAGCTGCCGGACGAGGGCACGATCTACGAGGAGGCGTGGTATGCGGACGTGGATGCCTATGATGACGCCTATGATGAGGAAACGTATATCGCGGGCGTTGATGAAGCGTATTCGCTGGACGATCTGCTGGAGGAGATGGACGGATACGGCGCGGCTGCTGGCGACGGCGGTGAAGGCGGGCAGGGTGCGGCGGATAGCGGCATCGACGGGAACGGACAGGATGCGGCGGATAGCGGTATTGATGGGAATGGGCAGGGCACGTCAGGTAACGGTATTGATGGAGACGGACAGAATGTGTCGGACGGCGGCGCGGCGGATGCCGTGTTTGACGCAGCCGACTGGCGGCTGATCCTGATCAATAAGCAGCACCCGATCCCGGAGAATTATAACTTCAAGCTGGGCATTATCAAGGACGGCATGATGTGTGACGAGCGCATTCTGGAAGACTTGCTGGCGATGATGCAGGCGGCCAAGGACGACGGCATCAATCTGATCATTCGGTCGCCGTACAGAACGGACGGCAGGCAGGAGACGAACTTTAACAACAGAATCAAATTGTATATGTCGCAGGGCTATTCCTATATGGATGCCTACAAGCTGACGTCTCAGGTGATCACCGTTCCCGGCGCCAGCGAGCATCAGGTAGGGCTGGCGCTGGACATTACTTCGGATACATATGGGGAGCTGAACAGCGGCTTCGCGGATACGGAGGCCGGCAGGTGGCTGGCGGCGCACGGCTGGGAATACGGATTTACGCTTCGATACCCGGATGGTAAGGAATATATCACCAGCATTGATTTTGAGCCGTGGCATTATCGATATGTGGGCAGGGAGGCTGCTGCTGCCATGCAGCAGGAGAATATCTGTCTGGAAGAATTTTGGGATAAATATTTATAAGGCAGAAACATAAAGAAAAACATAAAGCAGAAATATAAATCGGAAATAGTAAGCAGAAACGGGTAAAATATGTATACCATTCTTAAAACAGAAGGCAGGGCAAAGCGGGCGATGCTGGAGACGGTACATGGAACGATCCAGACGCCCGTATTTATGAATGTGGGTACGGCAGCCGCGATCAAGGGCGCGGTTTCCACCGAGGATCTGGAACAGATCGGAACACAGGTGCAGTTGTCCAATACGTATCATCTGCACGTCCGGCCCGGCGACCGTGTCATCAGGCAGTTGGGCGGCCTGCACAAGTTCATGTCGTGGAACAGGCCGATTCTAACGGATTCCGGCGGTTTTCAGGTGTTTTCGCTGGCGAGTCTGCGCAGGATCACGGAGGAGGGCGTGTCGTTCCGCTCCCATGTGGACGGACGCAAGATTTTCATGGGGCCGGAGGAGAGTATGCAGATCCAGTCGAATCTGGGTTCCACCATCGCCATGGCGTTTGACGAATGTCCGTCCAGCATGGCGGACAGGCAGTATGTGGAAAATTCCGTGGCGCGCACTTACAGATGGCTGGAGCGCTGCAAAAAGGAAATGGACAGGCTGAACGGGCTGGAGGATACCGTCAACAGGAAGCAGATGCTCTTTGGTATCAATCAGGGCGCCATATACGACGACATCCGCATGGAGTACGCCAGACAGATTTCCATGCTGGACTGCGACGGATATGCCATCGGCGGGCTGGCCGTGGGAGAGAGCCACGAGCAGATGTATCATGTGCTGGAACAGACGGTGCCCTGTCTGCCGCAGGACAAACCTACTTATCTGATGGGCGTGGGAACGCCCGCCAATATTCTGGAAGGCGTGGAGCGCGGCGTGGATTTCTTTGACTGTGTGTACCCCACCCGGAACGGCAGGCACGGCCATCTGTATACCAATGACGGCAGGATCAATCTTTTTAACGCCCGGTACGAGCTGGACGCGCGGCCTATCGAGGAGGGCTGCGGCTGCCCCGCGTGCAGGCGTTATTCCCGCGCCTATATCAGGCATCTGCTGAAGGCGGGGGAAATGCTGGGGATGCGCCTCTGTGTCCTGCACAATCTGTATTTCTACAATAAGATGATGGAGGAGATCCGGCAGGCGTTGGACGAGGGACGCTTTGCTTCTTATAAAAAGGCCAAACTGGACAGAATGCAGGCCGGCGGAGAGGGAAACGGATAAAAGACTTGTCTTCCGGACAGGTTTTGTGTATGATAGGCATTGAGCCGTAAATGCAGACAGGCGGAGACGCAGTCAATGCGAGCAGGCGAAACGCAACGAATGCAGACAAGCGGAAACGCAGTCAATGCAGGCAGGCGGAAACGCCATAAATGCAGAAAGCGGCGAGGCGAAAAAGACAGGGAGGAAAACGAGATGGGTATTTTATTGACGGCAACTGCGGATGCAGCCGGCGGTTCTGCGGCGGGCGGCGGACTTCTGATGGTCGGTTATCTGGTGATTATCGTGGCGTTTATGTATTTTCTGATGATCCGTCCGCAGAAAAAGGAACAGAAAAGAGTGGCGGCGATGCTTGCCGAGATGAGCGTCGGCGATGTGGTGCTGACCACTAGCGGCTTTTACGGCATTGTCATCGACATTACGGACGACACCATTATCGTAGAATTTGGAAGCAACAAGAACTGCCGCATTCCGATGCAGAAATCCGCGATCGCGCAGATCGAGAAGCCTGACGCGGAGTAAGAGGACATTCAGAACAGGGAGACGACAGAGTATGAGACTGCATATTGTATGTATTCCGGGCGACGGGATCGGGCCGGAGATCGTGGCGGAGGCCAAGAAGGTACTGGACGCGGTGGCGGACAGATACGGCCATACCATAGAGTATACGGACATTCTGATGGGCGGCGCGTCCATCGACGTGCACGGCGTTCCGCTGACGGAGGAAGCCATCGCCACGGCCAAGAGCGCCGACGCGGTGCTGATGGGTTCCATCGGCGGCGACACCACGACGTCGCCATGGTATAAGCTGCCGCCGGACAGAAGGCCGGAAGCGGGGCTTCTGGCGATCCGCAAGGCGCTGAACCTGTTTGCCAATGTAAGGCCGGCGGTTCTCTACAGTGAGCTGCGGGGGGCCTGCCCGCTGAAAGAGGAAATCTCGGCGGCGGGATTTGATATGGTGATCATGCGGGAGCTGACGGGCGGCCTTTATTTCGGAGAACGCCATACCACCGAGGAGAACGGCGTCAGAAAAGCGGTGGACACGCTTGTGTATGACGAGAATGAGATCCGGCGGATCGCCGTCAAGGGATTTGATATCGCCATGAAAAGGCGAAAGAAGGTGACCAGCGTGGACAAGGCGAACGTGCTGGATTCTTCCCGCCTGTGGAGAAGCGTCGTGGAGGAAGTGGCCAAGGACTATCCGGAAGTGACGCTGGAGCATATGCTGGTGGACAACTGCGCGATGCAGCTCGTCAAGAACCCGGCGCAGTTCGACGTGATCCTGACGGAAAATATGTTCGGCGATATTCTGTCCGATGAGGCCAGCATGGTGACGGGTTCTATCGGGATGCTCGCTTCCGCCTCGCTGAACGATACGAAATTCGGCCTCTATGAGCCCAGCCATGGCTCCGCGCCGGATATCGCCGGCAAGGACATGGCGAATCCGATTGCCACGGTGTTGTCCGCGGCCATGATGCTCAGATACAGTTTCGATCTGGACAGGGAGGCGGACGCCATCGAGAACGCCGTCAGAAGCGTGCTGCAGGACGGCTACCGCACGACGGATATTATGGCGGAAGGATGTAAGAAAGTCGGCTGCAGTCAGATGGGCAGCCTGTTAAAAGAGCGGATCAAATAGACGAAAGGGTGAACAACGGATATGAGAAGCGATAACGTGAAAACCGGCGTACAACAGGCGCCGCACAGAAGTTTGTTTCATGCACTCGGATTTACGGAGGAGGAGATGGGCAGGCCGATGGTCGGCATTGTCAGCTCCTACAATGAGATTGTTCCCGGACATATGAATCTGGACAAGATCGTAGACGCCGTTAAGCTCGGCGTGGCGGAAGCGGGCGGCGTTCCGGTGGTCTTTCCGGCCATCGCGGTGTGCGACGGCATCGCCATGGGGCACATCGGCATGAAGTATTCTCTTGTCACAAGGGATCTGATCGCGGACTCCACGGAGTGTATGGCGCTGGCGCACCAGTTCGACGCGCTGGTCATGGTGCCCAACTGTGACAAGAATGTGCCCGGCCTTCTGATGGCGGCGGCCCGGATCAACGTGCCTACCGTGTTCGTATCCGGCGGCCCTATGCTGGCGGGACATATCCACGGCAGAAAGACCAGTCTTTCGTCCATGTTTGAGGCGGTGGGCGCTCATGCCGCCGGCAGGATGGACGACGACGAGCTGAAGGAGTTCGAGAGGAAAGCGTGCCCTACGTGCGGTTCCTGCTCCGGTATGTATACGGCCAACTCCATGAACTGTCTGACGGAAGTGCTGGGAATGGGCTTGGGCGGCAACGGCACGATTCCGGCGGTCTATTCCGACCGCATCAGGCTGGCAAAACACGCGGGCATGGCGGTTATGGAGATGTTCCGCAAGAATATCCGTCCCCGCGACATTATGACCAAAGAGGCGATCATCAATGCGCTGACGGTGGACATGGCGCTGGGATGCTCTACCAATTCCATGCTGCATCTGCCCGCCATCGCTCATGAGATCGGCTATGATTTCGATATTTCCGAGGCCAACGCGATCAGCGAGCGGACGCCGAATCTCTGCCACCTTGCGCCTGCGGGCCCGACTTATATGGAGGACTTAAACGAGGCGGGCGGCGTGTATGCCGTGATGAAGGAACTGGCGGACATCGGCCTGCTCAACACGGACTGCATGACCGTAATGGGCAAGACCGTCGGCGAGAACATAAAAGATGCGGCAAACAGGAATCCCGAAGTCATCAGGCCGGTGGACAATCCGTACAGTACGACAGGCGGACTGGCGGTTCTGAAAGGGAATCTCGCGCCGGACGGCAGCGTCGTAAAGCGTTCCGCGGTGGCGGAGGAGATGATGGTGCACGAAGGCCCCGCCCGAGTCTTTGAGTGCGAGGAGGACGCCATCGACGCGATCAAGGGCGGCAGGATCAACGAGGGCGACGTGGTGGTCATCCGCTACGAAGGGCCCAAAGGCGGCCCGGGAATGCGCGAGATGCTCAACCCCACATCGGCCATCGCCGGCATGGGCTTGGGTTCCTCGGTGGCGCTGATTACGGACGGCAGATTTTCCGGCGCATCCCGCGGCGCGTCCATCGGCCACGTGTCGCCGGAGGCTGCGGTGGGCGGGCCGATCGCGCTGGTGGAGGAAGGCGATATCATCAGCATCGATATCCCTCATATGGCGTTAAACGTGAAAGTGTCCGACGAGGAGCTGGCAGCGCGCAGGGCGAAGTGGCAGCCCAGGGAGCCCGAGGTGACGGGCGGTTATCTGGCCAGATACCGCGAGCTGGTCACCAGCGGCAACAGGGGCGCCGTTCTGGAAATCCCCGGAAAGAAATAAAAACAGGAGGAATAACGTATGTTATTAACAGGCGCGGAAATTGTGGTGGAATGCCTGAAAGAGCAGGGTGTCGATACCGTGTTCGGCTATCCGGGCGGAACGATTCTGAATGTCTATGACGCTTTGTACCAACATAGTAATGAGATAAAGCACATCCTGACGTCTCACGAGCAGGGCGCTGCACACGCGGCGGACGGCTATGCCAGAGCCACCGGCAGGGTGGGCGTATGTCTGGCTACCAGCGGCCCGGGCGCGACCAATCTGGTGACGGGAATCGCCACGGCGTACATGGATTCCGTACCGATGGTAGCCATCACCTGTAATGTCAATCTCCCCGCGCTGGGGAAGGATTCTTTTCAGGAGGTGGATATCGCGGGCGTCACGATGCCGATCACGAAGCACGGCTATATCGTAAAGGACGTCAATATTCTGGCCGACACGCTGCGCAAAGCCTTTGCCATCGCGAGAAGCGGCAGGCCGGGGCCGGTGCTGGTGGACATTACCAAGGACGTCACTGCCAATCAGTGTGAATATACGGCAAAAGAACCGGAGAAGCTCCCTGTGCCTAAGCGTGACAACAGTGCGGCGCTGGAGGAGGCGCTGCGGCTGATCGAGGCTTCCGAGAAGCCTTTTGTCTATGTGGGCGGCGGCGCGGTGATCTCCGGCGCTTACCGCGAGGTGCGGGAGTTTGCCGCCAAGGTGGACGCTCCGGTATGCGACACCCTGATGGGCAAGGGAGCCTTTGACGGACACGATCCGCACTATACGGGCATGATCGGTATGCACGGTACGAAGACGTCCAACTTCGGCGTCAGCGAGTGTGATCTGCTGATTGCGCTGGGCGCGAGATTTTCCGACCGTGTCGTCGGCAATCCGGCCAGATTTGCCGAAAATGCCAAAGTTCTGCACATCGACATCGACGCGGCGGAGATCAACAAAAATATCCGGACGGACGTCTCGATCGTGGGCGATCTGAAAGAAGTCCTGACGCTGCTCAACCAGAGGCTTGCGCAGCAGCGCCATGACGAGTGGATCGGGCATATCATGGAGATGAAGGAAAAGTATCCGTTGTCCTATGACCATTCCGCCCTGTCCTGTCCATATATCATAGAGGAGATCGACAGAATCACCGGCGGCGATGCGGTCATAACCACCGACGTCGGCCAGCACCAGATGTGGGCGGCGCAGTTCTATCAGTATTCCATGCCGAGGACGCTTCTGACATCCGGCGGGCTGGGTACGATGGGGTACGGTCTGGGAGCCTGCATCGGTGCCAAGGTGGGGCGGCCCGACAAGATCTGCATCAATATCGCGGGCGACGGCTGCTTCCGCATGAATATGAACGAGCTGGCTACCGCAAGCCGTTATCAGATTCCGATCATTCAGGTGGTCATCAACAACCACGTGCTGGGTATGGTGCGCCAGTGGCAGACGCTTTTCTATGGAAAGCGGTATTCCCAGACGGTGCTCAACGATAGCGTGGACTTCTGCAAAGTGGCGGAAGGTCTGGGCTGCGAGGCGATCCGCGTCACCCGGATGGAAGACGTAGCGCCTGCGGTTGAGCGGGCGATCGCGCTGAAGAAGCCCGTCCTGCTGGACTGCATCATCCCGGAGGACGACAAGGTATTTCCGATGGTTCCGGCGGGCGCGCCCATCAGCGAAGCCTTTGACGCCGGAGATCTGGAGAAGGCGGAGGGCTGAACGGCGTCACCAAAGAAGACAGAAATGTAAAACGACCGGTTTGATATGAAAAAAGCAGTAAAACACATTATCATCATAGTATGTACGATTCTGGTCAGTCTGATGGCAACTTACATCGGACTGGCCGTTTATTACCGCAACGCCTTTACGTACGGCACATGGATCAATAACGTCTACTGCACGGGGCATAGCATTCAGGAAGTAAACGACGCTCTGACGGCGGACTTCTCCTACGACGGCGTCACCATCTACGACAGGGATGGCAGATCGTACCAGATCTCGGCGGAGGACATCCACTATCAGTTTGATTTTAAGAAAGCGCTGGAGATCTACCGCCAGCAGCAGAATCCGTGGATGTGGATTGAGAGTCTTTTCCACGAGAACAGGACGAAACTGTCTCCGGTGATCACCTACGATATGACCGCGCTGCAGCATACGTTGTCGCAGATTCCGTGCATCGCCGCGGAGGAAGGCAGAAGCGACGAGGATCACAGTCTGGCGATCATCAAGACGAACCACGGCTATGAGCTGGTGAATGAGCGTATGGGCGTCCTGCAGGTGGAGGACGTCAAAAATGCGGTAGTGAATGCGATCGAGGAAGGCAGGACGGAAGTCCGGCTGGAGGAGGAGAACTGCTACCGGGATCTGGAGCTGACGGAGCGGATGCGGGAAGACCTGTCGTTGTGGGAGCAGTTGGAGCCGCTGCAGCAGTGCTGCATCACTTACCGGATGGGCGACGATCAAATCGTCGTGGACGGATCGGTTGTGTGCGACTGGCTCGAGCTGGACGAGGACGGGCGGTTCACCAGAGACGAGGACGGCAGCCTGAAAATCCGGGAAGGCGCGGTGGAGGAGTTTGTCGACGAGCTGGCGGACAGATACGACACGGTAGGCGCGGCCAGAGAATTTCATGCGACACGGGGCGGCGTCGTCACGATCGAGGGCGGCACCTACGGCAATAAGATCGACAGGGAAGCGGAGACGGCCTATCTGACGCAGGCGTTTCTCGCCCATAAGAAGGAGGTCCATGAGCCGGCCTATGTGCAGAAAGCGCTGGTGCAGGGGCAGGACGACATCGGCGGCACCTATATCGAAGTGGATATGGGGCAGCAGATGATGTATTACTATGAGGACGGCGTGCAGCAGCTTGCCACGCCGGTTGTGACGGGCAATACATCCCGCAGGATGGGGACGCCCTCCGGCGTCAATTACGTCTATATGAAGCAGCAGAACCGCACGCTGCGCGGGGCGGATTACGCCTCCCACGTGGACTTCTGGATGCCGGTCAAGGGCAATATCGGTATCCATGACGCCTCTTGGAGAAGCGAGTACGGCGGCACCATATACCAGACCAACGGTTCCCATGGCTGCATCAATACGCCCAGAGACATGATGGCGTTACTGTACGACAGGGCGGAAGTAGGCACGCCGGTGGTAATGTTTTATTAGACGGCGCGGAAGCGGGCACGGCAGCGGTGCTATTTTATTAGACGGCGGGGGAGCATTTTTTCCTAAGAAAAGAAAATCTGTCGTAGTAATTGACTAAAGCGCCCGGAAAAGGTAAAATGTTTGTTGGTTTATAAATTTTACGATCAGTGGAGGAGTGGAAAAGTGGCTAGAGTATATAATTTTTCGGCGGGCCCGGCGGTGCTGCCGGAGGAAGTGCTTAGAGAAGCGGCGGACGAGATGCTGGACTACAGGGGCACCGGTATGTCCGTGATGGAGATGAGCCATCGGTCGAAGGCTTACGAGACGATCATTCAGGAGGCGGAAGCGGATCTGCGGACGCTTCTGGCGATCCCCGACAACTATAAGGTTCTGTTCCTGCAGGGCGGCGCGAGCCTCGTCTTTGCATCCGTGCCGATGAATCTGATGAAAAACCGCAAGGCCGGTTATATTCTGACGGGACAGTGGGCGAAGAAGGCTTTCGCGGAGGCCAAGATCTACGGTGAGGCGGTGGAGCTGGCTTCCTCGGCGGATCAGACTTTTTCCTACATACCGGACTGTTCCGACCTGCCGATTACGGATGACATGGACTATGTATACATCTGCGAAAACAATACGATCTATGGTACGAAATTTCACACGCTGCCGAACACCAAAGGAAAGATTCTCGTGTCCGACGTGTCTTCCTGCTTCTTGTCGGAGCCGATGGACGTCACGAAATACGGCATGGTCTACGCCGGCGTGCAGAAGAATGTAGGGCCCGCGGGCGTACAGATCGTGATTATCCGGGAAGACCTTCTGACGGACGATGTGCTTCCGGGCACGCCGACCATGATGAAATATAAAGTGCACGCCGACAACGGTTCGCTTTATAACACGCCGCCGTGCTACGGCATTTATATCTGCGGCAAAGTGTTTAAATGGCTGCTAAAGAACGGCGGGCTTGCCGCGATGAAAGAAGTCAATGAGAAAAAGGCAAAGATTCTGTATGACTATCTGGACGAGAGCAGCCTGTTCCGGGGCACCGTCCGCCGGGAGGACCGCTCCCTCATGAACGTGCCTTTCGTCACGGGCAGCGAGGAGCTGGACGCTAAGTTCGTCAAGGAAGCGGCGGAAGCGGGCTTCGTAAACCTGAAAGGACACCGCACTGTGGGCGGCATGAGAGCCAGCATTTACAACGCGATGCCGATCGAGGGCGTGGAGAAGCTCGTCGCCTTTATGAGAGATTTTGAGCAGAAGAACAGTTAATCCGGACGCCGGGCGGTATGTCCGGCAGGAAGGAAAAGGACACAGATAGGAGAGGCCATATGTTTCAGTATCATTGTTTAAACCCGATCGCACAGGTCGGACTGGAAAAATTTGACGGAAAGTATCAGAAGACGGACGACGTCGCGCAGGCGGACGGCATCTTGGTGAGAAGCGCGTCCATGCACGACATGGAGCTGCCTAAGCGCCTGCTGGCCATAGCGCGCGCGGGGGCCGGCGTCAACAATATTCCGCTGGATCAATGCGCGGAGAAGGGCATCGTCGTTTTCAATACGCCCGGCGCCAACGCCAATGGCGTAAAAGAGCTGGTCATCGCCGGAATGCTGCTGGCAGCCCGGGACGTGGTGGGCGGCATCGAGTGGGTAAAGGACAACCGGACGGATGAAAACGTCGGCAAGTCCGCCGAGAAAGCCAAGAAAAATTTTGCGGGAACGGAGATTCTGGGCAAGAAGCTCGGTATCGTCGGTCTGGGCGCCATCGGCGTCAGAGTGGCGAACGCGGCCAAGCATCTGGGGATGGAAGTGTATGGCTACGATCCCTATGTATCCGTGGACGCGGCATGGAATCTGAGCCGTGACGTAAAACACGTGCTGAATGTGGAGGAAATCTATGCGGAGTGCGATTATATCACGATCCATGTGCCGCTTATGGACGCCACCAAGGGCATGATCGGCAGAGAGGCCGTCAGCCAGATGAAAGACGGCGTGATCCTGCTCAACTTCGCCAGAGACTTGCTGGTAGACGAAAAAGCGGTGCTGGAGGGGATCGCATCCGGCAAGATCCGCAAGTATGTCTCCGATTTTCCCAACAGTACCACGGCAGGGCAGAGCGGCTGCATCGTGATCCCGCATCTGGGCGCGTCCACGGAGGAGTCCGAGGACAACTGCGCGGTGATGGCGGTGAAGGAACTGAAAGATTATCTGGAGAACGGCAATATCGTGAACAGCGTCAACTATCCCGGCTGCGATATGGGCGTCTGCACTCAGGCGGGGCGCGTGGCGATTTTCCATAAGAATATTGCCAACATGATTACCAAGTTTACCGCCTGCTTCGGCGATAACGGCATCAATATTTCCGATATGACGAATAAGTCAAAAGGCGAGGTCGCCTACACGATGATGGATATCGAGGCGCCCGCTTCCGATGAGATCATAAAGAAGCTGGAATCGATAGACGGCGTGTTCCGGGTGCGGGTGGTGAAATAACCGCCCGCCGGAGCGCACGGACATAGAGAGCCGGACGGTTCTATTCCAGTCTGTCCGCTCTGGCGGAAAAATCGAGGCCATCTTCGTTTAATTCATTCTGAAATTTCGTCTCCGCCTCCACGCCTGCTTCACTGGCCAGATCCATATAGAGGATAAAAACGTCTTCCACGGACTGGCCGGTGGACGCGGCGATCTCGTCCATCACGGGGCGGAGTTTTTCCAACTGGTAGGATACCGGCGTCTTCTGGGGGTCGATGTCCGCCAGCACTTCCTCCGCGTAGGCGTTGATTTTGTCTAGGATTTCTCGTTGTTCTGTTGTCATAGAGGTTTTCCTTTCTGCTATGAAGACTCGCAGGCCCGCGCCTGCGGCGCTCCGTAGTCTGCTTCGCAGCCTGCCTGCACACGAACGCCCCTCGAAACCTGCGGTTTCTCGGTGTTCGTTACACTCACATCAATTTCATGAAATGCTTATGCTACGCATAGTATTCTAAGATGTAGAGACTCGCAGGCCCGCGCCTGCGGCGCTCCGTAGTCTGCTTCGCAGCCTGCCTGCTCGTTATATAGCGCGGAAAAACAAATGCCGCCTGCGGCGTCGCTTGTTTTTCCCTGCGCTATATATTTTATCACTTGATGCTTGTGCTGTATAGGCTTATTTGTTAAAATAAAAGATATCACGCAGACAAATCTGCATAAATAAAGATATATCATGTGGATTGGATCTGCTTAAAATAAAAGATATCACGCAATACCACGCAGGAAAAACTGCGGGAATTTATGTGTTGAGGAGAAGTTATGGCGAATATAAAACCTTTTCGGGCGATCAGGCCGCGTCCTGATCTGGCGGCCCGTATTGCCGCGCTGCCCTACGACGTATATAGCAGGCTGGAGGCGTATGAGGCGGTGCAGGGAGACGATGATACGTTCCTGCGGATCGACAGGCCGGAGACGCAGTTTCCGCCGGACTATGATATGTACGCGCCGGAAGTCTATGAGAGGGCGCGGGATATGCTGGAGGGGATGATCGCGGACGGCTTTTTCCTAGAGGAAAAGAATCCGGCATATTATATCTATGAGCTGGTGATGGACGGGCGCTCCCAAGTAGGCGTCGGCGCCTGCGCGTCGGTGGACGACTACGAGAACCGGGTGATCCGGAAACACGAGAACACCCGCGCCGACAAGGAGGCCGAC
Source organism: uncultured Lachnospiraceae bacterium (assembly GCA_947630025.1). GTDB lineage: Bacteria > Bacillota > Clostridia > Lachnospirales > Lachnospiraceae > UBA3282. The sequence continues at coordinate 40,028 of CANRFZ010000005.1, read as the reverse complement.
CGCATCCGGCACGTGGATGTGTGCAGTATGCAGACGGGGCCTATTTTTCTGGCATACCGCAGGCGCGAGGGGATAGAGGCGCTGGTGCGCAGGGCTATGGAAAACCGGCCTGTCTATGATTTTACCGCGCCGGACGGCGTGACGCACAGAATGTGGGTGATAGACGGCGCGGACGACGTGGAGCGGCTGCGGCGGGAATTTGACCGGGTGGACACGGTCTATATCGCGGACGGACATCACAGATGCGCCTCCGCCGTCAAGGTGTCAAAAATGCGCAGACAGGCGCATCCCGGCTATTCGGGCGGGGAGGAGTTCAATTACTTCCTGTCGGTGCTTTTCCCGGACGACCAGTTGATGATTATGGACTATAACCGCGTGGTGAAATCGCTGAACGGCTATTCGGAGGAGGAATTTCTGGAGCGCGTCGGACAGATTTTCGGCGTATCGGCAGCGGGCGCGGAGCCGTACAGACCGCAGCGCAAGGGCGAGATCGGGATGTTCCTGCGGGATCAGTGGTACAGGCTGCAGATCGCAGACGGACACTATAACGGCGATGCGGTTCACGATCTGGATGTGGCCGTGCTGCAGCGGGAGCTTCTGGAGCCGGTGCTGGGCATCACGGACCCGAAGACGGATCGGCGGATCGATTTCGTCGGGGGCATCCGGGGGCTGCAGGAGTTGGAACGGCGGGTACATACGGACTGCAGGGCGGCGTTTGCCATGTATCCCACAGACATCCACGAGCTTTTTGCGGTGTCGGACGCGGGGCAGTTGATGCCGCCGAAATCCACATGGTTTGAACCGAAGCTGCGGAGCGGCCTTCTGCTGCACCGCATCGAAAAATAGAGGCAGCCGGCGGCATGGCGGGTAGAGCCTGCGCAAGTCTGCGTCCTGTCGGAACACAGGCAGGGGCGGCCAAGCTATGATGCGGACAGACAAGCGGTATCTGGCGGGAACGGAGGATGAGATGAACAAAAAACTTTATAAACTGATGAACTGGCCTGAGATTGAAGGGATCGTCTATTCGGAGTCGGACAATCCCCATGCGATTCTGGGCGCGCATCCGGCGGGCAGTTCCGTTCTCGTGCAGACATTCCAGCCCGGCGCCAAGAGCGTGCGGCTGCAGCCTCTGGAGGGCGACAGAAGCTATAAGATGGAAATGGCGGACGAGGAAGGCTTTTTTGCGGCGCTTCTGCCGGGCAAAAAGATTCCGCCTTACGAATATATCGTGGAGCGGGAGGACGGCTCTCTGTGCAAGGTGAAGGACGCCTACAATTTTGCGCCGCAGATCACCAAGGAGGACACGGACCGGTTTAACGCCGGCGTCCACTATACGGTCTACGAGAAGCTGGGGGCGCATCCGATGACGATTGACGGCACGGAGGGCGTTCTGTTCGCGGTGTGGGCGCCGAACGCGGTGCGCGTCAGCGTCGTGGGCGATTTTAACGGATGGGACGGCAGGACGCATCAGATGAGGCGTCTGTGGGACTCCGGGATTTTTGAACTGTTTCTGCCCGGCGTCAAGGAAGGAAGCTGCTATAAGTATGAGATCAAGGCCAGAGGCGGGATTACGTTCCTGAAAGCTGATCCCTATGCTTTCGGCCAGCAGCTCAGGCCCGATACCGCTTCCGTCGTGCGAAACATCGGCGGTTTTGCATGGGAGGACGCCAAGTGGCTGAAGAACCGCGCCAAGGCGCAGGCGGAGGACAGGCCGATCAATGTGTATGAAGTTTATCTGGGCTCTTTTGACAGGCCGGAGGACGGCAGAGAGTACGACAATTACAGGGAGCTGGCGCCCAAGCTCATCGAATATGTGACGAAGATGGGCTATACGCACGTCGAGCTGATGCCGGTGATGGAGCATCCGCTGGACGCTTCATGGGGATATCAGGTCATCGGTTATTATGCGCCCACGGCCCGCTACGGCACGGCGGAAGACTTTATGTTTCTTGTAAACGAGATGCACAAGGCGGGGATCGGCGTGATACTGGACTGGGTTCCGGCGCGCTTCCCGAAGGATGCCCACGGGCTGGCCGGGTTTGACGGCACGTGCCTGTACGAGCATCAGGACCCCAGGCAGGGGTACTGTCCGGACTGGGAGACGCTTATCTACAATTACGGGCGTCCTGAGGTGAGCAATTATTTGATCGCCAATGCGCTATACTGGGCGGAACAGTATCACGCCGACGGTCTCCACATGGACGCGGTGGCGTCTATGTTGTATCTGGATTACGGCAAGAGCGACGGCCAGTGGGTAGCCAATATCTATGGCGGCAACGAAAATCTGGACGCGGTGGAGTTCTTAAAACACCTCAATTCCATTATGAAAAAGCGCAACAAAGGCGTGCTGATGATTGCGGAGGAGTCCTCCGCATGGCCGAAGATCACGGGCAGTCTGGACGACGAGGGGCTGGGCTTTGACCTGAAATGGAATATCGGATTTCGGAACGACTACTTAAACTATATCCAGACGGACCCGTATTTTCGGTCGGGCAGGCACAATGACCTGACGTTCAGCATGATCTACGCCTATAGCGAGAAGTTCATGCTGGCCTTTTCCCATGACGAGGTGGTTCACGGCAGGGGGACGCTGCTTGGCAGGATGCCGGGCAGCCGCAGCGAGCAGTTCGCCAATCTGCGGCTGACTTACGCCTACTACATGACGCATCCCGGCAAAAAGCTGTTTTTCATGGGACAGGATATCGGGGAATACGACGAGTTCCACGAGGGGCGCACGGTGGCGTGGCATCTGCTGGAGCAAAAGGAGAATGCCGGTTTAAACCGTCTGATTGCCGATCTGAATAAATTGTATCTGGCGAGGCCGGCGTTGTATGCCAGGGACGTTTCCAGGGAAGGCTTTGAGTGGATCAACTGCATCACGTCCAACGCCTGTATGCTGACCTATCTGCGCAAGAGCGGGAAAAAGGACGAGATGCTGGTGGTGGCGGCCAATTTTGCCAATGTGAAGCAGAAATTCCGCGTGGGCGTTCCCTATGAGGGAAAATATAAGGAGATACTGAACACGGACGCGAAGATCTACGGCGGCGGAGGCGCGGTCAACAAAGGCGTCTGCAATACCGTGGAGACGGAATGGGACGGCAAGCCCTACGCCATCGACATCATAGGCGCGCCGCTTTCCGTGAGCATCCTGTCCTATACGCCCTATACGAAAGAGGAAAAAGAAGAAATCGACCGGGCCCGCGCGGAGGAACGCCGCAGGGCGAAGGAAGCGGAGGAGCGCAGGGCGGCCAAAGAAGCGGCGGAGCAGATCGCCAAGGAAGCGGCGGAGGCGAAGAAGCTGGCCAAGGAAGCCGCCGCAGAAGCCAGACAGAGGGCCAAAATAGCGGACGAGATGGGCAAAAAGGCAAAGGCGGCTGCCGATAAGCTGCAGCGGATTCTGGAGAAGCAGGAACACGAGCAGCAGTAAACTAAGACAGCGCAGGGCGCGGAAACGGAGATGCGGATGAACACGGATATCGCGAAGGCGGGACAGGAGCTGACCGAACAACTGGATGTGGGAGTGATCGAGGCTTATATGCGGCAGCTTCCGGATAAGGCGCTCCACTTCGGCATCCGGGTGGTGCTGGCGCTTGTCTTCTTTGTGGTGGGCGTCCAGATCATCAAGCTGGTCCGCAGGATCGTGCGACGGTCGCTGACAAGAGGGAACGCGGACGTCGGCGTGGTGCAGTTTCTGGATTCTTTTCTCAAGGCGGTGCTCTATGTAGTGCTGGTCTTTATGATCGCCTCGCAGTTCGGCCTCGACGCCGCCAGCGTGGTGGCGATCTTAGGCTCCGCCGGCGTAGCCATCGGTCTGGCGGTGCAGGGGAGCCTGTCGAACTTTGCGGGCGGCGTGCTGATTCTGCTTTTAAAGCCGTTCCGGGTGGGAGACTATATCAAGGTGGACAGCGCGGGGCACGAGGGCACGGTGACGGAGATCCAGCTGTTTTATACCAGACTGGTGACGCCGGATAACCACGTCGTCATTATCCCCAACGGCACGCTGGCCAACACGAGCATTATGAATATCAGCACGCTGGGAGAGCGCAAGATGGATCTGCCGGTGGCCGTTTCCTACGACGCCGATATCCGCAGGGCCAAAGAAGCGCTGCAGCGGATGCTGGACGAGGATCAGGATGTGTGCAAAGACAAAGAACACCGTGTCTTTGTGCAGGAACTGGGCGACAGCGGCGTGATCCTGAACGTGCGCTGCTTTGCGGAGAATACGGTGTATTGGGAGTGCAGATGGCGTCTGCTGGAACAGATCAAATACACGCTGGACGAGGCCGGAATTTCGATCCCCTATCCGCAGATGGACGTGCATTTGGAGCAGCCTGACGGAAAGGCTGATAAAAAAAGTGCAGAATAGGCAATTTTATTCTTGCAAAATGATCCGCAAACCAGTATAATATTTTTTGTTGCAGGGATATGCTGGAATAGCGCAGTTGGTAGCGCAACTGATTCGTAATCAGTAGGTCGAGGGTTCGAGTCCCTTTTCCAGCTTATCATGGCGGCGTCGTAAAAGACGCCGTCTTTTTTTGCAATAATTTGTGCATGACATCTTGACACCTGTAAAAACAATGCTACAATATATAGTATGCAGCAAATGAACGAAATACCATATCATGATGCAAAACCGGACGGACGGCGGCATCGCGGTAACGGTATGTATGAGGATGAATGGCGGGGATTACGGAATGAAGATTATTAAACGGAGCGGAGCGGAAGTCAATTTTGATCTGGAAAAGATCGTGGCGGCGATCTGCAAGGCGAACAACAGTGTCAACGACGAGGATAAACTGTCCAAGGACGAAATCAATGAGATCGCGCAGGTGGTAGCGGACAACTGCGAGGAGATGCAGCGTTCTCCCAGCGTGGAGGAGATTCAGGATATGGTGGAGAACCAGCTGATGAAGTACCGGGCCTACACGATGGCGCGCAACTACATCACTTACCGCTATAAGAGGGCGCTGATCAGAAAATCCAATTCTACGGACGAACAGATTTTGAGCCTGCTGGAGTGTAACAACGAGGAAGTCAAGCAGGAAAATTCCAACAAGAATCCGACGGTCAACAGTGTGCAGCGCGATTATATGGCGGGCGAGGTCAGCAAGGATATCACCAAGCGGTTTCTGCTGCCGCAGGATATCGTGGAGGCGCACGAGCAGGGGATTCTGCATTTCCACGATGCGGACTATTTTGCGCAGCATATGCACAACTGCTGCTTGGTCAATCTGGAAGATATGCTGCAGAACGGCACGGTGGTCAGTGAGACGATGATCGACACGCCCAAGAGCTTTTCTACGGCGTGCAACGTGGCGACTCAGTGCATCGCGCAGATCGCAAGCTGCCAGTACGGTGGGCAGAGCATTTCCCTGTCGCATCTGGCTCCGTTTGTCAACGTGAGCAGGGAAAAATTCCGCAGGGAGATTCGCACGGAGATGGAGGAGAACGGCATCAGCGTGACCGAGGAGCAGATCAACCGCATCGCGGAGAGCCGTGTCAAAGAGGAGATCAAACGCGGCGTTCAGATGATCCAGTATCAGGTTATCACGCTGATGACGACCAACGGACAGGCGCCGTTTATCACGGTCTTTATGTATATCGACGAAGTGCCGGAGGGACAACTGCGGGACGATCTGGCGTTAATCATCGAGGAGATGCTCAACCAGCGGATCAAGGGCGTCAAGAACGAAAAGGGCGTCTATATCACGCCGGCATTTCCCAAGCTGATCTACGTGCTGGAGGAGGACAATATCCGCGAGGGCAGCAAGTACTGGTATCTGACCAGACTGGCGGCGCAGTGTACCGCCAAGCGCATGGTGCCTGACTATATCTCCGAGAAGATCATGAAAAAGCTGAAGGACGGCAACTGCTATACCTGTATGGGGTGCCGCTCGTTTCTGACCGTTTACCATGACGAGAACGGTAGGCCCAAATTTTACGGCAGGTTCAATCAGGGCGTTGTGACGCTTAATCTGGTGGATGTGGCGTGCTCGTCCGGCAGAGATATGGACAAATTCTGGGAAATTCTGGACGAACGGCTGGAACTGTGCAGGCGGGCGCTGATGTGCCGCCACGACAGACTGAAAGGCACGCCGTCGGATGTGGCGCCTATCCTGTGGCAGAACGGCGCGCTGGCCAGACTGAAAAAGGGCGAGAAGATCGACAAGCTGCTTTACGGCGGCTATTCCACGATATCGCTGGGATATGCCGGACTCTGCGAGTGCACGCGGTATATGACCGGCAAAAGTCATACCGATCCCGAGGGAACGCCTTTTGCGTTGAAAGTCATGCGGTATCTGAACGATGCCTGCAAGAAGTGGCGCGAGGAGACCAATATCGATTTCAGCCTGTACGGAACGCCGCTGGAATCCACTACGTATAAATTTGCCAAGTGCCTGCAGAAACGGTTCGGCATCATCCCCGGCGTGACGGACAAGAATTATATCACCAACAGCTACCATGTGCACGTGACGGAGGAGATCAACGCTTTTGACAAGCTGAAATTTGAGTCCCAGTTTCAGGAGCTTTCGCCGGGCGGCGCGATCAGCTATGTGGAAGTGCCCAACATGGAAAACAATATCGACGCGGTGCTGACCGTGATGCAGTATATCTATGAGAATATCATGTACGCGGAGCTGAATACCAAGAGCGACTACTGTCAGGTGTGCGACTATCACGGCGAGATACAGATCGTGACGGACACGGACGGCAAGCTGATCTGGAAGTGCCCCAACTGCGGCAACACCGACCAGAATAAGATGAACGTGGCGCGGCGCACCTGCGGTTATATCGGCACGCAGTTCTGGAATCAGGGCCGCACGCAGGAGATCAAGGAGCGGGTGCTGCACCTGTAAAAAGATGTAACGGGCGGCGCGGCAGCCTCGGAGGAGGCCGCGGCGCGGCGTGTGCGGACGGTTCGGTGGTGGAGTCAGAACGTGTATTACGCAGAGATCAAACAATATGATATCGCCGATGGCCCCGGCGTGCGGGTGTCGCTCTTTGTGAGCGGCTGCACCCACCGCTGCGAAGGCTGCTTCAATGAAATGACATGGGATTTCCGCTACGGGAATCCCTATGACAGTTTTACGGAGGAAAGTATCTTAGAGGCGCTGCGGCCCGCTTATATCGCCGGGCTGACGCTATTGGGCGGCGAACCGCTGGAAGCGCCCAACAGAGAGGCGCTGCTGGGGCTTCTTAGGCGTGTGAAAACGCTTTATCCGGACAAAAACGTCTGGTGCTACACCGGCTACCGCTTCGAGGAGGATGTGCTGGGGAGATTCTGTGAGGAGTGGGCCGGTATGCGGGAATTTCTGCAATATGTCGACGTGCTGGTGGACGGCGAGTTTATCCTTGCCAAGAAGGATATCAGCCTCCGCTTCCGGGGTTCCTCCAACCAGCGGCTGATCGATGTGCCCAAATCGCTGGAAGCGGGGGAGACGGTGTTGTGGGGAGACTAGCGGCCCCCGCCGCAAATATGTGCAAGATGACAAAATCCTGTGAGAGATCACGGGATTTTTTTATAAATTAATGCTTGCAACGATATCAATAATAAGATATAATAACGATATAAATTGTATATGTAATGCTTTAACATATCTGCGGACAACTGATTTATCTTCGGCAGTTGTGTCTGGGGGGGGGTTAAACCCCATCTCCAAACTGCAAATAAAAAATAATATAGGAGGAGAGAACGATGAAGACAAGTACCATCAAAAAAATGATGGCGAGTGCGCTGACGATTGCTTTGGCGGCTGCACCTGTGATGAGCGTATGCGCGACGGATAATCATGATAACAACGAATCCGTTGTCGTTCAGGCGGTGCCCGCGGCGGAGACCGTTGCCCAAGCAGTTGCCGCAGTTCCCACGACCAGCTCTGCTGCAGGCGTTAAGAGCACGACGGAGGGCGTTTATCTTGCGAAGAACGTTTCCGGAATGGCGGTTGCCACGCCTTCGGCTGACATCGCGGCAAGCTATGCGCTGGCGGAAGGTGAGACGCCTTTTGTAAGATTCTGGGACATGGACCCCAAAAAGAGCTTCCGCGCAAAGGAAGTCATGGATCTTGCAGCGGCATCTCAGGGTGCGGTAGTAGGCCCGCTGATTAACATCGACCTTGGCAAGATGACCAAAGGTGATTTCAGTCTGCTTCCGGCTGACGGCCCGAATATTAAGATGGCCATCGATATTCCCGCAAGTTTCGCACAGGCTGACAGAACGTTTGCGATCGTGTGCGTGCGCTACGGCGGCTTGGTATCGATTCTGGAGGATACGGATGATGATCCGAATACCATCACGTTCGAGACCACAGGCGGTCAGGCTTCTTATGCGGTTATCAAATACTGATCCATTAAGTAAGCGGCGTATGGGAGGCCGCTATGTTGGCGGCTTCCCTTTTGAAAAATGAAGAATACCCCGGTTTTTAAGAGAATCAACATTCCATACTGGATCATACTGCCGGTTATCTTTTGCACGTTTGAATACGGAATCCGGAAGATTTACGGGTTCACCCTGTACCCGGACGAGTTTGGCTACTGGGCGAGCGCGGCTGCGATGGCAGGTTATGACTGGTCGGAGATCGCGTCGCTGGGCTCCTATTATTCGTTCGGTTACAGTGTGATACTGTTTCCGCTGCTTAAACTGTTTTCCGGCGGAATTGCAGCATATCGGGCCGCGCTTTTTGTCAATATGGCACTGATGTGCGCGGGTTTCTGCCTGCTGCATCGGATCGCCGGTATGTTGTTTCCGGAGACGCGCTCGGAGGAACGCGCCCTGATATGCGGCGCGGCGGCTTTCTATCCGGTATGGTTTTTTTATGCGCAGACGACAATGGCTGAAGCGCTGCTGATTTTTTTGTTTGTGCTGGACGTCTATCTGTTCCTCGTATGGATGCGGAACCGGAGACTGTGGGCGGCGGCGCTGCTGACGGTTTCTCTTGTATATGGATATTGTGTGCATATGCGGATGGCGGGTGTCATGTTGTCGTGTCTGGCGGTCTGCTTTATCAGAACCGTGACGCAGAAAGACAGGCGGAAATCTGCGGTTGCATGGACTGTCCTGTTTCTGCTGCTGCTCTGTGTGGCGGCGGTATTAAAAAGCCGGACGATCGCCTTGGTTTTTCACTATGCTGACCGAGATACTCTTTCTTGGAATGATTTCGGCAGCCAGTGGAAAAAAATCGGGAGCCTGTTTACCGTGTCCGGCATGGTGCGCTTTCTGGGCGGTATCGTCGGGAAACTGTATTATCTCGGACTGTCCAGCATGGGTATTTTTTACTGGGGGCTGATCTGGTGTGTCCGACAGAGCGCATTGTTATTTCGCAGAAAGGCGAAGGATTCTCCGAGGCGCCCTACGGAAGAAGAAATGCTCTGCCGGTGGACGGGCCTTCTGCTTCTTCTGGCCGTTATCGTCCAAGTGTGCATCAGCAGTATTTATCTGCTGCGCACGGACACGGTAGACGGACTGCTCTATGGCAGATATAACGAAATGCTGCTTCCGGTTATGATGGTGGCCGGCATGGTCTCAATGCGCCGGAGCAGGCGTCTGCTTCCGGTTACGCTGGGAATCGAGGCGGCTCTGGGCGCGGTGGCTATCTGTCTCAACGGCCTGATCGGAAAACTGTCGCTGACCGGCATCCGCGGCTGCCATATCGAGGGGATCAGCTATCTGCTGCAGGAAAATGCGCAGGATAGCGGCCTGTTTATGAGAGATGCGTGGCTATTTGGGGCAGGGATGACTCTGTTTACCTGTCTGCTCCTGTGGATCAGCAGGCAGCGGAAAAGCCTGTGGTGGGTTATGACCGGCGTATTGACGGTTCATATCGCCTGCGGCATCCGGATCAGCGACCGTGATATCTATCAGTTAAATGCCATCAATTACGAGAACCTTGCGGTGGCTAAACTGCTTGCGCGCGAGAGCGCGGAGGGCAAAACGATTCTGTATCTGGACGAAAACTATCCGGAATATGTGGATTTCCTGCAGATGCAGATGCCGGAGACGCCGATCCACGTGACGGCAGAGCTGCGGGAAGCGGAACAGGGCGGGCAGGACTGCGTGGTGGTCGTATCCGCGGAGACCGCGCAGGATCAGGCGTTGTCACAACTATTTGCCAGACGGATGTCCACCGAGGTGTTTCATGTTTACTATGATCCATGACAGGGCAGGAAACCGCTATGAAGCTGATCATTCAGATACCATGCTATAACGAGGCCGAGACGCTGGAGACGGTGCTCGACGAACTGCCCAGACGACTGGAGGGCGTCGATGCAATCGAATATCTGATCATCGACGACGGCTGCCAGGATAATACGTCGGAAGTGGCCCGCAGATGCGGCGTGCAGCATATCGTCCGCTTTCCGCAGAACAGAGGGCTCGCCAAAGGTTTTATGGCGGGGCTGGACGAGTGCCTGCGAAACGGCGCGGACATTATCGTGAATACCGACGCGGACAACCAGTACTGCGCGGAGGATATCGCGGCGCTGATCGCCCCGATTCTGGAAGGAAAGGCGGACATCGTGATAGGCGCCAGACCTATCGATGAGATCCGGCACTTTTCGTTCGTCAAGAAATGCCTGCAGCACTTCGGAAGTTTTGTTATGCGCAGGGCGTCCGGCACAGATATACCGGATGCGCCCAGCGGGTTCCGCGCCCTGTCCAGAGAGGCGGCGCTGCGCACCAATGTGATTAACGATTACACCTATACGCTGGAGACGATCGTGCAGGCAGGCCGGGAGAAGATGGCGGTCACCAGCGTGCCGGTGCATATCAACGAGGAGACGAGGCCATCCCGCCTGTTCCACAGTATGTGGAGCTATGTGAAGAAAAGCATCGCGATTATCCTGCGCGTGTATATGATGTACCAGCCGTTAAAGGCTTTTACTTATCTGGCGGCTTTTCCGACTTTGATCGGATTTCTGATCGGGTTGCGGTTTCTGATTTATTGCTGGATCGGGCAGCCCGGCGGCCATGTGCAGTCGCTGATTCTCGGATGCACGCTGCTTCTGATGGGGTTTCTGACCTTTATGATCGGACTTCTGGCGGATATGCTGGCGGCGAACAGAAAGATTCTGCAGGATACGCAGTATCATGTGAGAAAGCTGGATACCATGCCCCGCCGGACAGAGGGAGAGAACTAGAAGAAGATGTTGTTGTCTGTCATCCTGCCGATTTATAATGTGAAACCGTATCTGGCGCAGTGCCTGAACAGTTTCCTGCGGGAGCAGCCGCTTCTGCAGGAGCACGGTGAGCTTCTCCTGATCGACGACGGATCGACGGACGACTCCGGGGAGATGGCAGAAAGTTATGCCCGGAAATATCCGTTTCTGCGGGTGTTCCATCAGCCTAACGGCGGTGCGGCGGCGGCCAGAAATCTGGGAATGCGGAAGGCGCGGGGCGACTGGCTTTGGTTTGTCGATGCGGACGACTGGATCGCCGAGAACGGCGTCGCGCACATACTGAACGCGGCGGCAGCCCACCCGAAGGCGGATGTGATTCTGTTTGACGCCTTTCAGAACAGGGGAAAGCAGGAAAAAGTCTGGGAACACTTTGCAAAACCGGCCTTATTCCGTACCAGACATAACATGGAAATACTTCAGAGAATGGTTTTATATCCGGGGAGCAGGGTGTCGATGGCTGCGCCATGGGATAAGATCTACCGCCATTCCTTTTTGATAAAAAACCGTCTGAGCTTCCCGGAGGAGCTGAAAGTGCTGGATGATATGGCATTCAATGCCAGAGTCTTCGGCGCGGCAGAGACGGCGGCCTACTGTAAACGTAGAATCTATCACTACCGCTATGTGGAGCAATCCATCACCAGACGGTACGCGCCGGACAGACTGCGGCTTGACAGGGAAGTCTGGAGATATCTGTTTGGCTATGCGGAGGAAACGGCAGAAGGAAACGCCATAACCGAAGCGGACAACGTGACTGCAAAGAGCGCCTCGGCAGAGGCGTGGCAAAACGCCTGTGCGTGCAGGATTGTCAAGTCCTTTGCCATCTGTTGCAGACTGTGTTTTTTTCATCCGGACAATCCGAAGAAGCGCCGGGAGAAAATATGGGATATGCAAGCGGCGCTCGCTCTCCCGGAATATCGATGGGCCTTTTCCCGCGCGGCATTTTCGGATGTCGAGTGGAAACTGAAAGTCCTGCTTCTCCTGTATCGGCTGCACTTGCCTCGGGGCATCGCGCTGCTTAGTCTGGCGGAAACGTTCGTCCATGGGCGGCGCGGCGGCAGGATATGGGCCAGGCGGCAGAAAACTCACAGGCAGAAAGCCGGCAGACGGAAAACAGATATGCAGAAGGCAGATCAGTCTGGGACGGTTCTCTTTGTCACCACCAAGGAAGCCTCCTACATCCGGAATGTGCAGGAAATACGGCTTCTGAAAGAACATACGGCTGCCTGCCATGTGATTGCTTCCGAAAGCAGATCGTATCCGATACGGCTGCTCAGCGTATACGGACGGCTCCTTTTTACCCGGATGCGACGCTTCGATATTGTGTTTGCCGGGTTTGCGCCCCAGCTGGTGCTTCCGTTGTGGCAGTGGAAGTTCCGGCATAAAAAACTCGTCGTGGACTTTTTTATCTCCTGCTACGATACGTTGTGCTTTGACCGGCAGAAATTCCAGCCTGAGAGCGCAGCGGGGCGGCTGCTCTACCGTCTCGACCGGGCAACGCTTGCGAGAGCGGATGAGGTGTACTGTGATACGGCGGCCCACGCGGATTATCTGGTCAGGACATTTGGAATCAAGAAAGAGAAATGCCACGTTTTGTATCTGGAGGCGGATCGGCAGATTTATCATCCGCTGGGGCTGCCAAGGCCCAAGGCTCTGCGGGATCGTTTGGTCGTCCTGTACTTTGGAAGCGGCCTGCCCCTGCAGGGAACCGATGTTGTGTTGGAGGCCATGCGCCTGTTTGCCGGGGATAAGAGGTTTTATTTCCTGTATATCGGGCCGATCCGGGAGAAGCGTCTGAAACGGTGCAGGCCCATGGCCGATAACATCCGCTGTATCCCATGGGCGACGCAGCAGGAACTGGCCGCGTGGATCGACCGATCCGATCTGTGTCTGGCAGGGCATTTCAACGCCGATATTGACAAGGCCTCCCGTGTGATTCCGGGGAAAGCCTATCTCTATCAGGCGATGGAGAAGCCCATGATCTTAGGCGACAACGCGGCCAACAGGGAAGTATTCCGGGAGAGTGGCCGGATCAGATTCGTGGAAATGGGAAATGCGGGTGCGCTGGCGGAGGGGATAGAAGGGTTTGCTGGCGCTAGGACTGGAAAAGGCGTGGGGAAGGAAGGGTTTCTATATGCAGATACAGAATTTACTCCTGCCTGAACTGGGAATATGCACAGAGGAAAAACTGTATTTTCACAGAGAAGACACTCGAGAGCGTGAAGTCGATTATAGCGATGAAGGGAAAACGCTTACTTTCCATAAATACGGCAGATGTTTTTTTGACACATACTATAATGCGCTATCCATAGAAAAGTGGAAAAAGTACACGACGATCGGCGATGTCAGCCTGCATATCATTCTAAAAGGATGTTTTGAAGTTACGTTGTTAAACGTACGTTTGGCAGGAGAAGGTCTCAACCGGATCATTATTGATAGAAAAACGCTAAACAGTCCTGAAAAACAGGAATTTGCGCTTCCTTTCCACCTATACGAATATAAAGGTATCTTGGCGTTTGAGTTAAGGGCGGTTAAAGAGGATTCTGTGTATTATGGCGGCTATTACGATGCCGAAGTCGATGCACGGAATCTGCGGGATGTAAAGCTGGCAGTCAATATCTGCACTTATAAGCGTGAACCATATATCAGGCGTAATTTGGATCATCTGCGGGAAAGTATGATGGATAACCGCGCCAGCGCTTTATACGGGAACCTCAAGATCTATATATCCGACAATGGAAATACGCTCCCTCATGATATAACAGGCGGTTCTGATGCCATCAAGATCACCGACAATAAAAATGTCGGCGGAGCGGGAGGTTTTACAAGAGGGCTGATAGAAATATTAAAAGATAAGAACGCTTTTGACGCAACGCACGTCCTGATGATGGACGATGATGTTGTGGTTTCTTCTGAAGCCTTATTTAGGACTTATACGTTATTGCGCTGCCGCCGGGAGGAATATAAGAATATGTTTGTCGGCGGCGCGATGCTGCGGACAGACAGACCCGGTATACAGGCAGAGGCGGGCGCGTCGTGGAACGAGGGCAATCTGGTGTCCAATAAGGCAGGGCTGGATTTGACGTGTATACAGAACTGTCTACTGAATGAAATAGAGGAGTATACGGAATACAACGCATGGTGGTACTGTTGTATGCCGATGGAATTGATTTCCGAATCCAATCTTCCGCTGCCGATTTTCATTCGTGGCGATGATTTGGAATATGGGCTGCGCAACAGGACACAGATCGTTTTGCTAAACGGCGTATGCGTATGGCATGAACCATTTGAAAATAAGTATTCCTCTTATTTACAGTACTATATCATGAGAAATCTGTTGTATGATAACGCGCTTCATTTCCCGGAATATAAGCTGAGTTCTTTTTTGTACAGGTTGTATACAACAACGGCAAGAGAGATGATTTATTACCGTTACAAGAACATTGACCTGTTGTTCAGAGGCGTGAGGGATTTCTACGGCGGGATCGATTTCCTGAAAAGAACGGATGGCGAAACGCTTCATCAGGAGATCTTGCGTGCCGGTTATTCGGCAGTGCCGGTGGAAAAAATAGAAAATGCGGCATTCCGGCTGCCCTCTTATCAGAAAAGTTTGAAACAGGCGGACAAAGGTATCGTGAAAGGTTTCAGATATCTGACGGTGAATGGATATCTGCTGCCGGCAAAAAGAGTAAAAAACAAAGAAGTACAAGCAGTCTCCATGAGTCTGTGCCGCCCCATCAATTTTTACAGGCAGAAGCGTGTGCTTCATTATGATGAAGCGAGCGGGAAAGCATTTATGACAGAGAAAAGCTGGCTGAGTACTTTTAGGGTTTTGGCAAACCTTTTTAAGATAACCTGTATTTCCGTTTTTTCATTTTATCACGCGATGAAGAAATTCAGGAATGATAGCCGTGATTTAATGAACGAGGAATTCTGGGAGCGGTATTTAGAAAATTAATCCGGGATATATCATGTCCGTGGTGTTACAGGGCGTGACAAATCAAAATAGGAAAAAGAGAAAGGAAAACCAAGAAATGAAACACGGAGATTTCACAGAATTAGCGAAATACTATGTGAACAGACCGGGCTATTCCCGCGTTGTGCTGGAATGTCTCAGAAATCATGTCTTCAACAGTGTTGGGGAAGGGCCGGCAGCGGATATCGGTGCAGGAACAGGCAAGCTGACGGAAGATTTGGCGGCGCTCGGCCTGCATGGTTTTGCCGTGGAGCCCAACGAAGCGATGCGGAGCATCGGGGGGGGGAATTTTAAAGGCAGACAGGAGTTTGTATGGCAGGAAGGCACTGCAGAGGTTACTAATTTAAAAGATGACAGTGTTCACTGGGCGCTTATGGGTTCGTCTTTTCACTGGGCCGACAGTAAATTGGCGGTAAAGGAATTCTACAGAATACTTGTTCCGGGCGGCTTTTTTACGGCGATTTGGAATCCGCGGGATATAGAAAGCAGCGAACTGCATAAAAAGATTGAAGAAGCGGTTTATGCAGAGATTCCGAATATTAAGCGTGTTTCTTCCGGGAAATCCGTTTCCACGGAAGAAATGAGCGACAAGTTGTTAAGCGGGGGTTACTTTAAAAATATTTTATTTATGGAAGCCCCGCACGTGGAAGTGATGACGAAAGAGCGGTACATGAACACATGGAAGTCGGTAAATGATATTCAGGTTCAGGCAGGACCGGAAGGATTTCAGAGAATCCTAGATCATATCGAGAAGATTATCCGGGATTTGGACGAGATCGAGGTGCCGTACCGCTCTAGGGCATGGACGGTGCAGAGCACGAAATAAATCAACCGAGAGGTTGTATTTGGCTGTTTGTCTGGACTCTGATCAATCAAGAGAAAGGATGAACAGGATGAAAACAGAATGGGATTATACGAATCTGGCGGAGGCGTATTTGAAACGCCCGGATTATGCGGAGAATGCGATCGATGAGATGCTGCGGACGGCAGGCGTGCAGCAGGGCGACAGGGTATGCGATGTAGGAGCAGGCGCTGCGCATCTGACAAGGCTTCTCGCGCAGAAAGGCTTTGTGGTCAACGCAGTGGAGCCGAACGATGCCATGCGCGAAAACGGGATCAAAAGGACGGCTGAATTTGCAAATGTGGCATGGTCGGAAGGCGTTGGAGAGAACACCGGGATGGAGACGGGAGTTTTCTCGCTTGTGACTTTCGGTTCTTCCTTTAATGTCTGTGACAGGCTCGTCGCCTTGCAGGAGACGAAAAGAATTTTGAAGGATCAGGGCTGGTTTGCCTGTATGTGGAATCACAGAGATCTGAATGATCCTCTGCAGCAGGAGATTGAGCAGATTTTCAAGACGCATATCGAAGGTTACAGTTACGGAACGCGCAGGGAAGATCAGACAGATATCATTGAACAGTCCGGTTTGTTCGGCCCGGTACATTATATAGAGGGTACTGTGCAGCACGAACTGCTGGCAGAAGATTTTATTGAAGGGTGGCGGTCGCATGGAACGGTATATCGTCAGTCGCCCGAAAAATTTGATCTTCTTAATGAAGAAATCAGGAAAGTGGTTGAAAAGCGGAACAGTAAATATATTAAAGTTCCCTATACAACCCGCATATGGATGGCACAGGTAAAATAGCGCAGAAAAACACGATGTGGTGAGGAAAAGAATATGAGGAGCGTACTGTATACGCAGAGGGTAGATGTAATTGAGAGCTATAAGGAACGCCGCGACTGTGCGGATCAAAACATCCCCCGCTTTTTGTCGGAATGCGGATATCTCCCGATTCCGCTTCCGAATGTATGCGGTATGGCGCGAGGGCTGGTCGAAGAAATCCGACCCTGCGGCATTGTATTGACAGGCGGCAACAGTCTGTGCAAATACGGCGGTAATGCGCCGGAAAGAGATGAAGCTGAGAGAATCTTAATCGAAACTGCATTGGAAAAAGGGATACCGGTGTACGGCTTTTGCCGGGGAATGCAAGTAATACTGGACTATTACGGTTGTAAGCTGACAGACGTGCAGGGGCATATTGCAGTCAGGCATTCCGTGGCGGGTATGATGGGAAATTTCACAGTCAACAGTTATCATAGCCAAGCCTGTCTGGAGGTGACGGAAGCGCTTGAAATTCTGGCGCAGGCAGAGGATGGCGTAGTAGAAGCGGTTCGGGTTAAGGACAGGCCGATTCTGGCGACGATGTGGCATCCGGAGAGGGAGCAGCCGTTTGCAGAAACAGATATCACAAGAGTGAGAGCGCTATTCAAGGCATAAAACGGCATCAATGGAACGGAGGAAATGATGAAAACAATTATATTGGCAGCCGGGCAGGGGACAAGATTGAGGCCGTTGACAGATGACAGGCCAAAATGTCTGGTAGAAGTAAACGGCAGAAGTATTCTTGAACGGCAGCTGGATACCATGCACAGATGCGGTATTGTTGATGAAGACATTACGATTATTGCAGGGTATCGCGGCGATGTGCTGCAGGATAGATTTAAAGATACCCAAATAAAGATCATCCTGAATGAGAATTACGAGACGACAAATATGGTGTGCTCGCTCATGTGCGCAAAAAGCATAATGGAGAAGCAAGATGATATTCTGATATCATACGGTGACATTATATATCATGAGACGGTTCTGAAAAAGATATTAGCTTCTACGGAGGAAAGTTCTGTTATTGTGGACGACGGCTGGTATGAATACTGGTCGGCGCGTTGTGAAAATCCGCTGGATGATGCGGAGACGCTGATGTTTGACGATGCGGACTATCTGACGGAGATCGGCCAGAAGACGACGGAGCTTGCCAGAGTGCAGTCACAGTATATCGGGCTGATGCGCTTCCGGCAGGGAGGCCTGAAGACAATGCTGGCTTTGGCAAAAGAGGCAGAAAGAAGGAGCGCAAACAATCAGGCTTTATGGAGAACGACCCGTACTTATCAGAAAATGTATATGACAGATCTGCTGCAAGGGCTTATTGATGAAGGGAATAAATTGAAAGCGGTACATATCAACAGGGGATGGTTCGAGATTGATGACTGCGAAGATTTAAAAGTTGTAGAGTCTCAGCTGCATTGACAAGGGAGAGACAGGATGGGAGCGGTTTATTGGATCACCGGTCTTTCCGGAGCCGGCAAAACAACAATCGGCAGGTTGTTTTATGAAAGACTTAGGGCCCGATATATTAATACGGTTTTTTTGGACGGTGATATTCTGCGAAAAGTTTTTGGAGATGACTTAGGGTACACGGAAGAAGAACGCAGAAAATGCGCGATGCGGTACTCGCGGCTATGCGCTCTGCTCCAAGAGCAGGGAATGAATGTGATATGTTGTACGATTTCCATGTTTGACAGCGTCAGGGAATGGAATCGGCAGAATATAGACAATTATAGGGAAATATATGTCAAAGTTACAATGGAGACATTACGGGCCAGAGATCAGAAGGGGTTGTATAGCGGTAAGACGTCGGAGCAGGAAAGAGACGTAGCAGGGCTCGATTTTACTTTAGAGGAACCGAAGCAGCCGGATTTGATACTGCTGAATGACGGTGAGATTTCTCCGGATGAGCAGGCAGACAGAATAGAGAGTTACTTTCAAGTGTAATCAGAAAATTGGCAGACGCGAATTTGAAATTCGCGTCGCCGCGTCGCGTGAACGCTCCGAAATGAGGATTAACATGAATCAATTGGGGACTAAGGCAGAAACACTCAGATTGCTGTATGGGAAATTGAATAATGCAAAAGTACTGCCCCAATATGTCTTTACGGTCAGAGAATGGACAGACGATTCGGAACGAATCAAAGAAGAATTCGCGGCGTTAGAATGGAATGCGCATATTATTGTGCGAAGCAGTTCACTCAGCGAAGATACGGCACAAGAGTCGCAGGCCGGAAAATACGAGTCGGTCGCCAATATATCAGGACTGGAGGATTTCGAACGCGCGGTTGGCACTGTGATCGCTTCTTATGATGATTGCAACGAAGATAATCAGGTATTGGTACAACCTATGTTGTCGGATGTTAAAATCTGCGGTGTGGCATTTACATTGGATCCCAATACCTGTGGTAACTATTATGTCGTCAACTATGATGAGAGCGGCTCTACGGATGCAGTTACATCAGGAAACGGAAAACAAAACAGACTGCTCTATTGTTTTAAAGATGCAGACAGGCGGGATCTATCTGCGGAAATGCAGAGATTAGTTGAAACGCTGGCAGAGTTGGAGCGGTTTTTCGGGCAGGACAATCTGGATGTGGAATTTGCTTTTGACGGCATGGGTGTATGTTACATTTTACAGGTCAGAGCTTTGTGCGTTGGGAGTGAGCGGATTGCTATAGACGAACAAAAAGGCGAGTTGGAAAGAATTGCGCACAAAGTCTGCGCAGAGCAGTCAAAAAAGCCGTTTTTGTGCGGCGATAAAGTGGTCTATAGCGTTATGACCGATTGGAATCCCGCGGAAATGATCGGGATTCGGCCCAAGCCGCTTGCGTTGTCTTTATACAGAGAGATTGTGACAGACAGTATCTGGGCATACCAGCGCGACAATTACGGTTATCGGAATCTGAGAAGTTTTCCGCTGATGGTGGATTTCTGCGGACTGCCATATATAGATGTGCGTGTGAGCTTTAACTCGTTTGTTCCTGCAGAACTGGATGAAAATATCAGCGAAAAACTTGTGAATTATTATCTGGACAGGCTTATTGAGGCGCCGTGGAAACACGATAAGGCGGAGTTTGAAATTGTATTTTCATGCTATACGCTGGACCTGCCGGAAAGAATTGCAGTATTGGGATTGTACGGCTTTACGGCAGAGGAAACAGAACAGATCGTAAATGCACTCCGAAATATAACTAACCGTATTATCGATTATGGAAACGGCTTCTGGAAGAAAGATTACAGGAAAATACATATATTGGAACAACGGTATGAAGAAGTCATGTCCAGCGATATGGACAGGATCGAGAAAGCGTATTGGCTGCTGGAGGATTGTAAGCGCTACGGAACGCTGCCTTTTGCAGGACTTGCAAGAGGAGCTTTCGTTGCAGTTCAGCTTTTAAAATCCATGGTGACGTGCGGCATTCTGACTACCGCAGACTATGAATTGTTTATGAAAAATGTCAATACCGTAAGTTCTAATATGCGTTTGGACAAAAAAAATATGTCAAAGACGGCTTTTATTAAAAAATATGGACATCTTAGGCCGGGAACTTACGATATTACATCACTTCGCTATGATGAAAACCCGGATTTGTATTTTGACTGGGGGGGGGTAAGTGCTGCAGAAAACAACGAAACTGCTCATGAACCGTTCAAAATGTCTTTGGAGCAGTTAAATTGTTTAAAAGAGAAACTTACGGAGAGCGGCTTAACCAATGATATTTTAGGCTTGATGGATTACATCAGAATAGTGATAGAAGGCCGCGAATATGGAAAGTTTGTGTTCTCCAGAAATTTGAGCAAGGCCCTTTCGCTTATAAGTGAAATCGGCGCGGAGAACGGGTTGTCAAAAAGAGATTGCGAATATTTGGATATTCAGGCAGTACGCAATCTGTATAGCTCGACCAAGGATATCAAGGAAAGTCTGCTGCGTTCCATCGAAGCCGGGAAAGCGGCGTATAAAAATACAAAAAGTATTGTCCTGCCGCCGTTTCTCAGACAGGAGAGCGAGGTATGGAATTTTTATTATCCGGATACAGAGCCGAATTATATCACGACAGGAAGAACGGCAGGCGAGGCGTATCTGCTGAAAGACGATCCGGAACCGGATAAAATGACAGGGAAGATCGTGTTTATCGCCAGTGCGGATCCGGGATATGATTGGATTTTTTCGCATCATATTGCCGGATTTATCACGATGCATGGCGGGGCAAATTCACATATGGCAATCAGGGCGGGCGAACTTGGAATCCCGGCAGTCATCGGAGTCGGAGAAAAGGTATTTGATAAGTACAAATGCGCCAGAAACTTGGAAATAGATTGCGCTGCCAAAACCATACGGGTTCAGTGTTTATAAGGAGAAAAGAATGGGAAACGGATGCGTTATGGCGGACGACGTCGGCTGCATTACAGATATACATAGTTATCTAAAAAGAATCAGCCGCCTGAAAAAAGATTATATTGTTATTGCAGCGACGAAAGATACATTAGGCTTCGCTTTGAACTACAAATTAGTCGTAGAACTTAAAAAGCTGGGAATCAAAAAAATTTTAAAAGATAAGCATTGGCGCGGCTACTTGTATATTAGAAATGAATCTAATACAGTGGCCGAGATATTGGCTTCACAGAATGAAAGTGCAATTTATGACGGCTGCGTAGACGAGCATTTGATAAGCGTCAAAAGTTCGCCGTATACCAATGAAAATATAGCGAAAATTGTCATTGACGGAACAGATTATGCAGTGAATAAAAGAGGCGTCAATATTGTCGTATACAATAAGCGTGAAAACAAGGTGCTGGACTCCGTATGCTTTGATACACACAGTCCGGGTTTAGAATGCCTGCGGATGGAGGATGTAAAGCTCAAGGAACGGCTGACGCTCATCAATCTGCTGCCCCATAAAATCGAGGTAAGGATTATTTTCGGTGGAGAAATACATTTATGGAATGTTTGTAGATCTCTGGTGGAAGCCTTTGATGCGGATAAACGATTTCACGTATGTGTGGTTGTATTGGAACCACCCAATTACGGAACTGAAAAAGATAAAATAGAACTGGTGGAACGAGAAGGGTATGAAGTGATTACGTTTTCGGATGAGGATTTACAAAATTCTGACATTCTCATTTCTATGCCTTTTGATGTAACTCCGGCGTGGATGAGAAATAAGAAGATGGCAGTTGAAATTCCCTTTGCGCTTGTTAAGAAATGTGCAGATATAAGGCAGCACGTTGAAGGACTTTTCCAAGAGCAAAACGGAATTGAGATCGACTACTATATTTTTGACAGATTATTATACGAGGAAATGGCGGATAACGGTATTGTAAATGAAAAAATCGTTGCGTTTGGAAATCCGAAATATGACGGCATATATAGCGCATTAAATACGCCGAAAGAGTTCCCGGAACATTGGGGCAAAATCAAGAATAAGCGTGTTTATTTATGGACCACGGGGCACGTCTACAAAAGCGGAAATATGACTTTTGATTTATATGCGAAAGAGATTTTCAGCTATTTTGAAAGGCATAAAGACTGTGCGTTGATTTTCCGTCCGCATCCGGTATATATTGCGGAGTTACTGAATAATCACATCTGGGCGGAAGAAGATGTGGGCAGATTTAGAAAATATTTTTGCGCCTCGGACAATATGGTCTGGGATGAGTATCCGGATTATTCGCTTGCCTATAGTCTGGCGGATGCCGTCCTTTTGGATGTTAATTGCGGTATTCTTGTTTCCGCGCTTACCATCAAAAAGCCTATGTGCATTTTGCGGCGGTTTGACGGCAAGGAAAGCGAGGACTATCATCCCAATCTTTCGGAGAAGCTGCATATGGCACATGGCATCGAAGAATGTATGGACTTTATGGATATGGTCAGAATGGGACGAGATACGAAGCAGGAGATGCTGGAAGAAGCTTTTGGAAAGTACATCGCTCCTTTCGACGGCAAAAATGGCCGGCGCATCAAAGATTTTATTACGGAGAAATATTTTGAACGATATGCAAGTTCTTAACTGCCTGCGGAAAGTTTTATAGAGGAACATACTTTTATTGAAAAAATGAACGTGGTGAACATATATGATTTTCTTTAATCTCGTAATGTTAATGTTTCCGCCGTTAGAGGCGTTAATGGTTCATAAATATATCCGGCATGGTGAAATGGCAGCAAAGCGCCAGATTGTTTTCGGCATTTTTTATTTTTTGGCAGTGAATGCCTTTGTGCTGGCAATATCTTATGTACGGGGCATAAAGGGTTTGCATTTTACCGGCATGACGATGTCATATCGGTTCAAGTATATCGGCGCAGGCGCCGTTTTGGGACTTGTCCTGCCGTTCCCGGTGTGCCTAATGACAGAGGACAAGATTACCATAGGCGGGTTAAAAAGATATGGCCGAAGATTTGCCGGCGACCTAAAAAAATATTTTGCATATGCGGTGAGGGCTGCCAGAGCAGATCTGCGTGCGGAAGTGGCAAACGCATATCTGGATTGGTTGTGGTGGCTGATAGAGCCAATCTGCACGATGTTGATCTACACGCTGATTTTTGGAGTGGTATTCCGTGTGTCAGAGCAATATTTCCCCATATTTATTTTTATCGGGATAACCGTATGGGAGTTTTTTTCCAGAAATGTTGCTTCCAGCGTGAATATTGTCAGAATGAACAAGGGAATCGTTACTAAAATATATATGCCGAAATATATTCTTTTGTTGTCAAGAATGTTTGTAAACGGTTTTAAAATGTTTGTATCATTTGTTGTGGTCGCCATTATGATGGTGCTGTTCAAAGTGCCGGTTACAATGAATATTTTGTTTCTGCTGCCGGTGCTTATCGTTCTTTTCATGTTTACTTTTGGCGTCGGGACAATCATGATGCATTATGGGGTATATGTCAGCGATTTGTCATACATTACCGGAATCGTACTGAATATGCTTATGTATTTTACCGGTATATTTTATTCTATTTCCGGCGGAATACCTGAACCGTTTGGCAGTACTTTGGAAAAATATAATCCCGTTGCTTTTTTAATTTCAACGGTGCGAAATATCTTACTATATAAAACGGCGCCGTCATGGGGGCATCTTGGCCTGTGGGCATTTATTTCCATGATATTGATTGCGCTGGGGGTATTTACCGTTTATAGCAACGAAAATTCCTATGTAAAGGTGATTTGATTTTGATGGAAGTTCAAAATAAAAGAATCGCAGTTGATGTAAACGATATATGTATCAATTATAGAATACTCAACAGTATATCCGTGCGAAAATCTTTTTTGAGAAAAAAAGTGCATGACGAGACTTTTGAGGCAGTAAAACACGTGTCGTTTCAAGTGGCCGAGGGAGAGGTTTTTGGTATCGTTGGCCGAAACGGAAGCGGGAAATCAACGCTTCTGCGCTCGATTGCGGGGGTATTCGCTCCCAATAGCGGAACGATTGATTTACATGGACATTCGGTGTCGCTAATGGCCTTGGGGGTTGGCTTTCAGGAAGAACTCACGGGACGGGAAAATATTATTCTGTCAGGGATGCTCCTAGGGTTCTCCGAAAAGGAAATATTACGGAAAATGGATGAAATAATTACTTTCTCTGAGATAGGGGATTTTATAGACAGACCGGTGAGGACTTATTCGAGCGGTATGCATTCAAAACTGGCTTTTTCCATTACCGCGATGCTGGAAACGGATATCATGTTAGTTGACGAAGTGCTCAGCGTTGGCGATGAACATTTTGCCAGAAAAAGTCTTGACAAGATGCGGGCGCTTATAAGCGACCAGAACAGGACAGTGATAATCGTGTCCCACAGTATCGGAACATTGGAAGGATTATGTGATAGTGTTTTATGGCTCCATGATGGGGAGATCAGGGAAGTGGGGAAGACCGATGAGGTGTTAAAAGGATATTTGAATTTTATGAATCATGGAGAATAGGTTTTATTATTTCGGGGAGAGAGAAAATGTGCAGGAAAAACTTACTGAAAACTGTGCTTCTTATATTTCTATGCGGTGTTGTACTGTGGATTGTCCAAGGGTTGTTAGACCGTAATTGGATATATCCTTCATTCAGCGAAGCGCCAGATGATATGATGGAAGAATTTTATCAACTGACAGAAACAGAAGATTTTCAAGTGGTCTTTTTTGGCTCAAGCGGCTTCGAATGGGATATTGATCCGATGCAGATCTATAAAGACACTGGTATAGTGACATATAATATGGCCAGCTCCGGACAACCGGCAGCCGCCGGTTACTTTTTGTGTCAGGAAATGTTTAAAACGCAGAACCCTGACGTGGTTGTTGTGGACGCGACAAAGTTATTCGATGATTCATTTTTTGATGGGGGTTATCATTATATCCTAGATCATATGCCTCTGAGTATGAACAAAGTTAATTTTGCAAAATACTATGCGGCTCAATATGCGTCGGAACATCCCAGTCAAAAGGAGACAGACGCTTTGATAGGAGCGCTGGTTCCGTTTTATCAGTACCATGAAAGATGGGCGGATTTGTCTGAGACGGATTTTGAGATCAGGGATAAAGTGAACTTATATCGCAAAGGCTATTATCCATGCAGCGGAGTGACCAAAAGCGGTATGAACATCGATTGGATGAATAGTGTTGTTGAGCAAAGCGACGCCACGGGCTATCGAAAAGATATAGCAGACGGAACTGTAAATTATACAGAAATCAACGAGCAGTTATACAACATCCAGCTCGATGAAGAAATATGGCGTTTGATTGTTGACATGAAAAGAATCTGTGAAGAAAACCATACGCAGATGCTGCTGATCAAAACACCTGCATATGGACATCCCATTGTTGAGTCAGCTCCTTGGACGTTAAGACAGTCACAGATCGTAAAGGAGAGAGCAGAACAGGAGAGTATTGATTTTTTGGATCTGCAATACGATGTGGATTTGGGCTTGGATTGGGAGCACGACGCAGGAGCGGGTACGCAGCATTTAAACCATCTTGGAACGCAAAAACTGACGAAGTATATTGAGAAAGTGCTTCTGGATAAGTATGGACTTTCGGGGAAATTCAGCGCGGCTTACGAAGAAGATATTCCCATATATGATAAAATTTGCCGATTGATGGATTTGCAGCTGGAAGATGACTTATACCAATGGTTGAACAGAGTATCTGAACTTGAAGATGTAACATTATTTTTTTCCGCATCGGATGATATGGCGCTCGGATTGTCGCCCGAGATATGCCGGACGCTGAATGAATTTGGGCTGCAGGCGGATTTCAGTTCGTTTAACTATAGCGACGCATATCTGGCTATTGTAGAGAACAGACAGATCCTGCAGGAATCCAGCGCAAACCGCAGTATAACAAGTGAAGGAATATTGGAAAACGGACAGAAATATTCCGTGTCCAGCAGCGGCTTTATAGCGGAATCAAAGTCAAGCATTTTGATTGATGACACCGAGTACTCTTTGAACAAACGCGGACTGAACATTGTAGTTCTGGATAATGAATCCGGGCTGGTACTGGACAGTGTAGGATTTGATTTACACGATGCGGCGAATGCGTCTGTGGCGATGCGTAATTATACAAACAGCAACCTGTATCTGCATCAATATGAAGATTATTTAATGAAGCTGGATGCCGAGAGAGGCATCGAGTGAAGGGGGGATAAATGCAACGATTTTTTGTTAATAACTTTTTAAGAACAGTGTGTTTTGTCGGTATATTTATTATTTTATTTGGGATGTGTCAGGCTATTCTGCAGCCCAATCTGTTTAATCGCGATCCGGGCGGAGCGTCGACATCCGGCGATGTTGTTATGGAGTGGGATCAGCTTGTCAATGACGGAGTCCGCATACAGGTAGTTACCATAGGAAAAAGCGGCTTTAACTGGGAGATCGATCCTATGGGTATTTACAAAAAAACAGGAATTACCGTGTATAATATGTCCAGCGCGGCTCAGCCTCTGCCGATAAGCTATTTTCTGTGCGGCGAAGCGTTGAAAACGCAGTCCCCGGAATTGATTATTGTAGATGCGACAGAGGCGTATGAGGGTGAATTTGCTTCCGGTCTATACCATGGAGTGATGGATCTCTTTCCCGTAAGCAATAGGAAAATCGTTCTTGCAAGACAATATGCGGAGGGATTTGATGAGGATAAGAGAAAAGATGCGTTTTTGGCGGCATTAAGTCCTTTTTACCAATACCATGACCGGTGGGATTCGTTGAGTAAAAATGATTTTGCGGTCGCGGTTAAAACGGATCAATTTTTGATGGGAAATGGCTTTTCAAAAGCTGCTGATTATTCAGAAATGAATGAGTTTTTAAAAGGATATGCGCTGCAGAGTACAATAACAGGGACGGGGATGAATATTGACTGGATGGATGACTTGGCGGCGCAAGCGAATAGCAATATAGATATGATGATCCGGTACGAGGGGGGGGATGCAATCCAAAGTTCGACAGATGCCTCACCGTTATATGATCCGCGTATTGATGAGGAAAATTGGCTGCTGATTAAAGATATGAAAAAGGCTTGTGATGAAAAGGGCATCCACTTTTTGTTGATGAAGACACCGCACTTTGAACATCCATTGGGTTCGGCTAGCGTGTGGACGAAACTGAAATCAGACCGCCTCAAAGAACGAGCGGAACAGGACGGCATTGATTTCTTGGATCTTCAGTATGATGCAGACCTTGGGATAGAATGGAATATCGAGGCGGGAGCGGGTTCCTCGCATTTGAATTATGCCGGAACCAGAAAAGTCACCGATTATCTGGTGAATTTGTTTGAAGAACAATATGGGCTCCACGGAGGCGTATGTGAAGCCTACGAAGAAGATATACCGATTTATGATAAAGTATGTCGATTGGCGGAGTTGTCATTGACAGCAGATTTTTTCCAGTATATGGACAAGGTCTCACAAGTGGAAAACAGTACGGTTTTTTTCTCCGCAGCGGACAATATGGCGTTTGGTTTGTCACCCGAGATATGCCGGACACTGAATGAATTTGGACTGCAGGCGGATTTCAGTTCGTTTAACTATAGCGACGCATATCTGGCTATTGTAGAGAATGGGCAGATCCGGCAGGAGTCCTGTTCAAATCGCAGTATAACGAGTGAAGGAACATTGGAAAACGGACAGAAATATTCCGTATCCAGCAGTGGCTTCCTAGCGGGCTCCAAGTCAAGTGTTTTGATTGATGGAACCGAATACTCTTTGAACAGACGAGGACTGAACATTGTGGTTTTAGATAATGTTTCGGGGATTGTTTTGGACAGTGTGTGCTTCGATATGCATGATCCTGAGAAGGCAACAAGTGCGATTCGTGAGAACACGTTAAAACAAAATGCTATTTGGCAATATGAGGAGTACTTGATGAAACAGGATGCTGAAAATGGCATTGGCGTATATTGATGTCGGCTTGGGAGGTGATGAATTGAATTACATATCTTTTATCTTTTTGGTTTTTTTGATTGGCCTGCTGGCAGTATATGTATTGACGCCGAATCGGTTCAAATGGACGGTGCTATTGTTGTTCAGTTTGATTTTCTATGTCTATAGCGGTGTTGATAAGTTGTTGTTTATGTTGGGCACTTCTCTGGTCGTATATTTTTCCGCATTTCGAATGCAGAAGATCTGGCAGGAGTATGGCAGGATTTTGGAAATGGGGGGGGGCAAAATTTCTTCCGCAGAGAAGAAACAACTGAGACAGAAATATGCGTCGAAAAGCAAACACGTACTGCTTTTTGCACTGATTATATGTATGGGTATTCTGTGCTGGTGCAAGGTCGGCATACAGGCTATCGCACTCTGTAACCGCTTGGCCGGAAGCAGCTTTGCGATGAAGATCATCGTTCCGTTAGGCGTTTCATACTATACGTTTTCCGCAGTCGGATATCTTGTGGATGTTCATTGGCAGGCGGTGGAGGCGGAGCGCAATTATCCAAAACTGCTGCTTTGTATGATATATTTTCCGTATGTTGTGGAGGGCCCGATTCCCAGATATGAAAGGATTCTGCCGCAGTTTGATAAACTTACATCACCTGATTATGACCGGTTTTGCAAAGGCGCGCAGCTTGCGCTTTGGGGATTGTTCAAAAAACTGGTGATAGCTGATCGACTGGGTATTTTCGTAAATCATGTATTTAACGGTCTGGATACGAGCGGTGGTTTTGTGATTCCGGTTGCGCTGGTTTTTGCCGCGTTCCAGATGTATGCGGATTTCAGCGGATGTATGGATATCGTTACGGGTATCTCTGATATCATTGGGATTAAGCTGGATAAGAACTTTGATCATCCTTTTTTGTCAAGGAGCGTTTCAGAGTTCTGGCGAAGATGGCATATCAGCCTGTTTAATTGGCTGAAGGACTATATTTATATGCCGTTGCTCACATCTTCGCTGCTTGGAAAATTCCGAAAAAAAATCAAAGGAAAGTTCAGCGAGAAGACAGTTAAGGCAATTGTAAGCATTCTGCCGACGGCGTGTGTTTTTGTGATAATAGGTATGTGGCACAACGTTGGAATGCAATATTTTTTACATGGCTTGTACTGGACATTCCTGTTTGCCTTAACTGCCCTGCTGGAGGATAAGCTGGCTGCTTTGTCCAGCCGGTTTCACATCAATACGGAGAGTACCGGATGGCATTGTTTCCAGATAGTACGAACATTTGCCCTATATGCGGCGAGTTATCTGATTTTCACGCCGAATACCCTGCAGGATTCGATTCTGGCTTTTAAGAAGATGGTGACAGATATCAATCCATGGATTTTCTGGGATGGAACATTTTATAGCTATGGGCTGGATCGAAGGAATTTCTGGCTGGCTATATGGTCAATTGTTTTGTTGATGATTGTGGATGTCGTGCAGGAGAAGCACAACATTCGTGACATGATCGGAAGACGCAACATTGTGATTCGGTGGACGATTTATATGGCCGGAATATTTGCGGTGCTGATATTTGGCATATATGGACCGGGATACGATGCGACATCATTTATTTACCAGTTGTTTTAAAATGTGTCCGTGACACATGGAAATAATAAAGAACCGGAGGCGTAATATGGCATTTGGAACAATAAGGAATGTGGCGGTGCGTGGAATCATGTGCGCCATTCCGGACAACAAAGTATATACGAAACAGTACACCGACAGGTTTGACGCCGATGAACTCAAACGCTTAGAGAATGAAACAGGGGTGGTGTCTACAAGCCGTGTGCTGGAGCCGCAGCTTGCTTCTGACCTCTGTTTTGAGGCGGCGGAGGCGTTGTTAGTAAAGCTGGGATGGGAGCGGGAGAGCGTGGGTGCACTTATCTATATTTCCACATCCTTTGATTATACGGAGCCGGCAACATCCTGCGTCATTCAGCATCGCTTAGGGCTTTCCGTGGATTGTATTGCGGAGGATATCAGTCTGGGTTGTTCTGCATTCATATACGGGCTGGCAACAATCGGGTCGCTCATGCAGACAAGTGATGTCAAGAGAGCTTTGCTGCTATGCGGTGAGAATGTCAGCAAGATAGCGGATCCTTTCAGTATGCCAAATTTATTGTATGGCGATGCTGGTGCGGCTATAGCGCTGGAAAAGGATATGACAGACAACCGTCCGATCCGTTATCTGCTGCGAACGGACGGTCATAAATATAAAAACATATTTGCCAGAGGCGGCGGAGCTAGACATCCTCATGCGCAGGATATCTACACGCAAACTTCCGGCGTGGATGTGTTTGCATTTTCTGTTCGTGAGGTTCCCAATACGATTTTGGAATTCATGAACCACTTTGAAATTCAGAGCGGCGATGTTGACCTCTATGCTTTTTACCAAGCGAATGAAAAAGTAATCGGGCGGATTATCAAATGGTGTAAACTGCCACCGGAGAAAGTGCCGATGTCGCTCACGAAATTTGGGAATACCGGTGCGGCGTCTGTGCCGATTGCGATTGTTACATCTTTGGTAGCTAAGGAGCGGGAGAAAGATATGTGTATTTTGATGTCTGGGTTTGGCGTGGGTCTTTCTTGGGGTGTAGCGGATATGTATCTGTCAAAGGACGCATATGTGGATTTGTTTTACACCAGAAACTACTATGATGACGACAATGATTGCACTGTGACAACGCCGTAAGCAGGGGAAGCAAAGTATTTACAATATACAATTATTTCATTTAGGAGGCAATAACTATGACGGATGAAAAAAAGTTGGAAAAGTTGGCGGAAATGCTGGATGTGGAGGTCTCTGAACTATCTGCGGAGATGCCCTTGAGCGATGTAGGCAAATGGGATTCTCTGGCATCGATCAGTTTTATTGTATTGCTGGAGGATGAGTTTGACAAACAGATCGGCGCAGGAGAACTGAAAAGGTGCAAGACGGTGGGGGATTTGATGGATTTAATGGCAGAGTGACGGCACAGGGAACATTATGGTGTGATGCGCGCAAGGAGGAACTTTATGATTTGTGAAGGAAACCTTTTGCTGGGATTGGATGCATATGAGATACAACAATACCAGCAAAATCGATATCCATGTTTTTTTGTAGATTACATTACGGAGGCGTGTCCGGGTAAATATGCCAAGGGATATAAGAATTTTACTTATAACGAATGGTTTTTCCCTGCGCATTTTGCCGATGAACCTAATGTGCCCGGGTTTGTGCAGATCGAGACATTGACGCAGGTGTTTTTGATGACTTTCCTCACATTTCCGGAAAACAAAGGAAAAAAAACGGGGTTTATTTCTGTGAAAGACGCTCGCTTTCATAAAAAAATCGTGCCGGGCGACAGATTGGATATCGAAGCGGAACTGTCTTTCTTCAGACGCGGATTGGCTAAGGGAATTTCCAGAGGTTATGTAAAAGGTGATTTCTGCTGCTCCGCAGAATTGGAAATTGCAATACCTGAAATCATGGTTCAATTTAGACCGAAAAATAATCCGGAGAAAATAGTTTCGGGGGGGGGTATTACAACAAAATAAGCTATTATCACCTGCATCTTCCCGTACGTCAGGCTATTTGACATGATAGATAGCGAAATTGTGCAGTTACGATTTTTTATTACGGAGGTGGCGAGATGCAGGATGAGGCGTTCGCATTGAATGAAGTAGAACTTATGAGATACCAGCCGAACCGTTATCCGTTTTTGCTTATTGATCGAGTGACGGAGGTCGTGCCGGGGAAATATGCAAAGGGTTATAAAAATCTGACAAACAATGAATGGTGGATTCCGATACATTTCCCGGGGAATCCCAATATGCCGGGATGCCTGCAGATCGAGGCGATGGCGCAGATGTTGACGGTTGCGCTTACGTCACTGGATGGCATGGAAGGAAAAGTTGTTCATAGTTATAAACATATGGGGACATTTCACCGGGAGGTGCGCCCCGGAGATCGTCTGGATATGGAAAGCGAAGTGCTTTCGTTTCGGCATGGACTCTGTAAGGGTGCAGTGAAAGGGTATGTGGACGGTGAACTCGTATGTGAATTGGAAACTGTTGTGATCATACCGGATATTTTTAAAAAACTTCGTCCAAAGGGAAATAAGTGAGGCGCAGAATATGGAAGATGTCATTTTAAAAGGCTTGGATATTAAGGAAATTATGCGCTATCACAATTGTGGATATCCGTGCCTGATGCTTGATTTTATGGATGAGGTCATTCCGGGAAAATCTGCCAAGGGATATAAGAATTTTACTTATAACGAATGGTTTTTTCCTGCGCATTTTGAGAATGATCCCAATGTTCCCAGTTCTATTCTTATGGAGGCCATGTCGCAAACTTTACTGATGACGTTTTTGACTTTGCCGGGGTATGAACGGATTCCTACTGCGTGCCTGCGGATTACCCATATCGAGTTTAGAAGAAAGATTATCCCCGGAGACCGATTGGATTTGTCTGCGGAATTAAAGATGTTTCGTGATGGGATCGCATATGGGAAAGTGGAAGGCAGTGTGGATGGACAATCGTCATGTTCAGCGGATTTTACGATTGGAATTCCATCAATACTTGAGCAAAATAGCCGAAGCGAAAATTGATTCAGGAGAGCATACATGGAGCGTGTAGCGGATTACATTATCAGACGGCTGGTGCAGGAGAATATTGACAAAATCTTTCTGGTTACCGGTCGGGGAATTTTATATCTGACGGATGCGGTTGCAAAGAATCCTGATATGGAGGGAGTATCTCTTTATCATGAGCAGGGAGTCTCTTATGCGGCGGCTGCTTATGCACTGGCGCGAGACAGTATGGGAGCCTGTCTTGTTTCAACAGGTTGTGCGGCGGCCAATGCACTTACGGCTGCATTATGTGCTTGGCAGGATAATCTCCCTTGTGTTTTCATATCCGGACAACATATGCTGCGGGAGACAACAAGGCATACGGGGCTGCAGATCCGTACATATGGTTCTCAGGAAGCAGATATTATCAGTATGGCAGCGCCAATCACAAAGTTTGCGACAATGCTGGAAAGGGCGGAAGATGTAGTGCCGGTGATGGAAAAGGCTATTCACATAGCGAATGAGGGTAGAAAAGGCCCGGTCTGGATTGACGTGCCGTTAGATGTCCAGAATATGCGCTTGGAGCCGGAAACGTTTCCGCAGAGCATATGCAGAGATTTTTCAGTTGGAGCAAATATAGGAGAAGATGTAAAACAGGTCGCTTTAAAACTGGAGGAAGCGAGACGTCCTTTGCTTTTTGTAGGCGGTGGCGTCCGAAGCGCCGGTGCGCAGGAAGTTGTGAGAGACTTTTCGGAGAAATATGACATCCCGGTTGTATTTTCATCGTCAGGAGCCGACGCTATCGGTACAGGACATCTGCTTTCTATTGGAGCGGTCGGCAGCTTAGGCGGGAGTCGTGCCGGAAATTTCGCTGTACAAAATGCCGATTACCTGCTGGTACTCGGCTCGAAGTTATGTTCACAGACGGTTGGCACACAGGCAGATCGTTTTGCCAGAGAAGCGGAAGTAACGGTGGTGGATATTGATGAAGCGGAACACAAAAAGGATGGCGTGTGTATGAGGCATTTTGTAAACGCAGATATTAAATTCTTTATGGAACATCTTTCCGAATGCCGTTTAAATATTCAATGTACGGAATGGGCGCAAAAGTGCTTTCATTGGAAAGAAGCGTTTGCTGTTTCTAAAGAAACATTCCTGTGGGGAGATCGGGATAAAAAGATCGATTTATATCATTTCGCGGATATGCTTTCCGAAATGCTTGGCGATGATGCCACAGTGATTACGGATGCCGGTTTTGAAGAATTGGTGATTCCTGCAGTGATACGTTTTAAGAATGGTCAGCGTTGTCTTTTTCCGGCAGCGCAAGGGGCTATGGGGTATGCGATTCCGGCGATTGTCGGTGCGTATTATGCAGGCAGGAAAAATATCGTTGCGGTGATAGGGGATGGTTCTGTCATGATGAATATACAGGAATTGCAGATTATCCGGTGGCACGATATTCCGGCCAAAATATTTGTAATCAACAATAATATGTATGCGGTCATACGGAAGCGGCAGAAGGATATGTTTAGAAAAAGGACAATCGGAAACGACCCTTCTGACGGTGTGCCGGCGCCAGATTTTGCTAAGATTGCGGAATGCTTTTCTATAACATACAGAAGGATTGAAGGAGAGGAAAATCTGCACTCGATGCTGGAGGATGTTCTTCAAATGAAATCTTCGTGCTTATGCGAAGTGATTTGTAGATGGGATCAGCCGTACCTGCACGAATCATATGCAATCAATCAGGAACGCAGGCTTGTAAAACGCCCTATTGAGGATTTGGCTCCCTTTTTGGAACGAGATATTTTTTTGGAAGAAATGATTGTCGAACCAATTAAAGAATGAAGGTGAAAAAATGGGAAACATTACACTAAATGATGGAACAGAAATTTCTGATTATGGTATTCCGTATTTTGTTGCCGAAGTGAATAGTAGCCATAATGGGGATCTGATAATTGCTCGTCGGATGATTGATGCCGCCACGGAAGCGGGGTGCAATTGCGTGAAGTTCCAGTCGTGGTCTGCCAGTTCACTCTATTCAAGAAGCTATTACAAAAAGAATCCGATTGCCGAGCGGTTTGTGAAGAAGTTTTCTCTTGCCCCTGAGCAGTTGAAAGAGATGGCAGATTATTGCAAGGAAAAGGGAATCGGTTTTTCTTCTACGCCTTATTCGGAAAAAGAAGTTGATTTTCTGACAGAGGAATGTCAGGCCCCTTTTATTAAAATATCGTCGATGGAGGTTAATAATCCGAATTTTCTTAGATACATAGGGAGGAAGGGTAAACCGGTGGTCTTGTCAACCGGCATGGCTGAAACAGAGGAGATAGAGAGGGCCGTGGATATTTTGGCGGAAGCGGGGTGCAGCCAGATCATTCTTTTGCACTGCGTATCCGTTTATCCGGCGGAGGCGGAAACGATCAATCTTAATAATATTGTTGGATTGAGGGAACGTTTCCCGGAATGTCCGATTGGTTTTTCGGATCACACGCTCGGAAGTGCTGCCGGAATAGCGGCGGTCGCGTTAGGAGCGGCGCTTATTGAGAAGCATATTACCCTTGATGCAAGAAAAATCGGAATGGACAATCAAATGGCGATGGAACCGGATGCCTTGAAAGATATGGTAAACGTATGCCGAAAGATACATTTTGCGCTTGGGGCGAAAGAACGCATTGTACTGCCGGAAGAATATGAACAACGTAAAATTATGAGGCGGAGCGTTGTCTCGACAAGAAATATTGTCAAAGGGGAAGTTTTACGCAGAGAGGATCTCGACGTAAAACGTCCCGGAACAGGAATTGCGCCGGATAGGTTGGATCAGCTGATCGGACGTACGGCAGTGGTGGATATTGAAGCGGATACTATGATAGAGGAGTCCGCTTTAAAATAAAAAAAATGGAGGTTATCATGAATAATTTAGAAAAGTATTTAGCTGTTTTTACAGAAACATTCGGAGTGGACGAAGAAAGGGCGAAGGGGTTGGAATATCAGGCGATCCAAGAATGGGATTCAGTGGGGCACATGGGACTTATCGCCGCTTTGGAGGATACTTTTGATATCATGATGGATACAGATGATATCATTGATTTCAGTTCCTTTGAAAAAGGAAAAGAAATTTTGGAAGGACATTACGGAATTGTATTTTAAAATCGAGCGGATAAGGAGCTGGGTGAAAAGGCGATGGTTTGGGATTTGGATAAGTATAGCAGCAGGATGGCTTTGTTGGATGAATATGGCAGCAGTCTGACGTACTGCGAATTAGTAGAAATGGGGAAACATATTGCCGCAGCCGTGGGTGAGCGCTGCCTTGTATTTGCATTGTGTGAAAATACGCTTGGGTCGATAGCGGGATATGTTTCTTTTTTGAATGCAGGAATTGTTCCGGTGCTTTTAAGCGCTCAATTGGAGCAGGAATTGCTGCAAAACCTTCTGGCGGTTTATAAGCCGAAATATCTCTGGTTACCCATAGGGCAGCGAGAACATTTTCAGGGAATGGAGTCTGCATTTTGTGAATATGGATACTGCTTGCTGCGAACCGGTTACGGAAATGAATACCCTCTTTTTCCGGAGCTGGCGCTGCTTCTTACGACTTCTGGATCGACAGGCAGCCCTAAATTTGTCCGCCAGAGTTACAGAAACATCCGAAGTAACGCGGAATCTATTGCAGAATATCTGGAATTGAATGAAGAAGAACGCCCCATTACGACGCTGCCGATGAATTATACCTATGGTTTGTCTATCCTTAACAGTCATTTGCTGGTAGGGGCGACGATATTGGTGACGGATAAAGGATTAATGCAGAGGGAATTTTGGAACTTTTTCAAGGAACAGAGGGCGACCAGCTTTGGCGGTGTTCCCTATACTTATGAAATGTTGGAACGGCTCCGGTTCTTTCGTATGGATCTTCCGAGTCTTCATACGATGACGCAGGCCGGCGGCAAACTTACTGTAGAACTACATAAAAAATACGCGGAATATGCGGCTGAGAAAGGGACTAAGTTCGTGGTCATGTACGGACAGTGTGAGGCGACGGCAAGGATGGGGTATCTTCCGGCAGATAAGGCTATAGAGAAATGCGGATCTATGGGGATAGCCATCCCGGGCGGGAAATTTCGCCTGATAGACGAAAATGGAGAAACTGTTGAGAAACCTCTGATAACGGGTGAACTTGTTTATGAAGGTCCCAATGTTACGCTCGGCTATGCGGAATGCGGCGAGGATCTGGCCAAGGGAGATGAGCGCCACGGGATTCTGGAGACGGGAGACATGGCACAGTTTGATGCGGACGGTTATTTCTATATCGCTGGCAGGAAAAAACGCTTTTTGAAGATATATGGCAATCGCGTCAATCTGGATGAAGTGGATCAACTTATAAAGGGGCAGTTCAACGGCTTGGACTGTGCCAGCGCCGGAGTGGATGACCATATGTATTTATTCGTTACGGATAATGCCGTAGCGGATGCGGTTAAAGAATTTATCGCGTCGAAAACCGGCTTGAACCCCGCAGCATTTAAGGTGGTTGTCATGGATAAAATCCCGAAAAACGATGCAGGCAAAACGCTTTACGGGGAACTGGAAAAGCATTATATGTAAAGCCAAATACGATTACGAGGAGGCAGGGCGATATGATGTTTGAAGAATTTATGCAAATACCGCCTTATTCATTGGCTCAAAAGGAAAAAAATCTGTTATTGATGGCTCGATTAAAGGAATTGACTGAGCATCACAGAGAGCGATGCGTGGAATATTCCCATTTTTTGAATGCGATTTCTTATGATGAGGAGAAAGCAAAGTACATCGGAGATATTCCTTTCCTTCCGGTTAGGATGTTCAAGGATCTCACATTGAGAAGCATTCCTGAGGGCGATGTGGTCAAAACTATGACTTCTTCCGGCACATCCGGGCAGGCGGTATCTAAGATATATCTTGACAGAACTACGGCGTCCAATCAGCAAAAGGCTATGGTCAAGATCGTTTCTGACTTTACGGGAAATAGCCGGATGCCAATGATTATACTGGATTGTCCTTCAGTGTTGAAAAACCGTGATATGTTTTCGGCAAGAGGAGCCGGAATACTGGGTTTTTCTATATTTGGAGCGAAGAAAATATACGCTTTTCATGACGATATGAGCTTGGATGAGGATAGCGTCGCAGATTTTTTGGAAAAAAACGCAGGCCGGTCGATTCTTTTTTTTGGTTTTACGTTTATGATCTGGCAATTCTTTTATCAGGAATTACTGCGATTGAAAAAAGCTGGAAAGTGCTTTGATCTTTCTAATGGAATTCTCATTCATGGCGGCGGATGGAAAAAACTTCAGAATGAAGCCGTAAGTCCGAAAGAGTTTCGCAATAAACTTGCGGAAGTTTGTGGAATCAGGAGAATTCATGATTATTACGGAATGGTGGAGCAGACCGGTTGTATTTATATGGAATGTGAGCACGGACATCTGCACGCCAGCATTTTTTCGGATATCTTCATACGAAGGATGAGCGATTTTCGAGAGTGCGAAATCGGTGAGAGTGGGATCGTGCAGGTGGTTTCTTCTATTCCGGAGTCTTATCCGGGGCATTCGCTGCTTACAGAGGATAGAGGGGTAATTTTGGGAGTCGATGACTGTCCCTGTGGGAGAAAAGGGAAATATTTTAAGATTTTGGGTCGGATTAAAAATGCGGAAGTGCGAGGATGCAGTGATACATATGAACAGAGATGACGTGATATACTTGGCGGGCGAACCGATAAAAGAGGTACATCCTCTGCCGCCATATGATGCAAGAGTCTGCACATTTTTGGATGATCTGTCGGTTCGCCTCAGGAACAATCGGGAGGCGCTTGCATGGCCCGATATTGCTTCATTTGCTTTTTTCTGCAGAAGGGCGAATTTGAATCGTATGAAGGCGGAATTTGAAGATGCAAGGGTACATATAGGACGCGGTCTGGCATTTCATATCGCGCCTTCCAATGTCCCGATCAACTGTCTTTACACATACGTGTTTGGACTTCTGGCAGGTAATGCGAATGTTGTTCGAGCATCTTCAAAAGATTTTGAACAAGTCAGAGTAGTATGCCGTTGTATGGAGGATATGTTTTCAAGCGGTCAGTATGAAAATGTCCGGCGGATGACAGCGATTGTCATGTATGGACATGAGCGTGCAGTCAATGACGACTTTTCCGCGAGAGCAGATATCAGGGTCATATGGGGCGGTAACAGAACTATCGATGAGATACGTAAGTCGCCTATTCCACCGCGAGGCATTGAACTTACTTTTGCGGATCGTTACTCGTTTGCCGTGATTGATCCGCAAGAATTACTTTTATGCGATGAAGCGAGATTAGAGAGACTGGCGGGACAATTTTATAACGATACATATTTAATGGATCAAAACGCCTGTTCGACTCCGCATTTGGTGGTTTGGCTGACGCAGGATAAAGACACTGCAAAAGCCGGACAAGAGCGTTTTTGGAAAGCAGTTTTTGAAAACGCTAAGAAATATGACTTGGCAGAAATTAAGGTATGCGATAAATATGTGCAGATGTGCGAGCTGGCGGCAACAATGGATAATATAACCGGTATATGGCGTTATGAAAATTTGTTGTATGTTATGGATATGAATAAATTGCCGAAAGATATCTCATTGCTCCGAGGCAAATTCGGCCTGTTTTTTCAGTATACGGCGGAAAGCATGGACGAATTGGCCGGAAGGATTACGAATACAGTGCAAACCTGTGTATATTATGGGATTGACAAAGAAAGACTGCAAAAATTTGTAATTGAAAATGGCCTAAAAGGAATTGACCGGATTGTTTCCATAGGACAGGCATTAAATATCGGTGTTTACTGGGATGGTTATGATATCATCAGGCAAATGAGCAGGGTGGTTGTTTAAAAATAATCAAGATTGTATTAAGTATCGCACCTTGACAATTTCATACTTTATATCAGGAACAAAATGATTTTTGAACCGTAAACCGCTTGCAATTCCTGAGTGCATCTGTTATAGTGTTGCTATCGGCAGTGATCTTGCTGCCGGAAATCTTTTGGCACATGGATAGTTCTCGCTTTCAGAGTAAGTATCCCAACGAAAGAAGCAGACAACAGTATAGCAGAGCATGGAAAAGCAGATGCGTTGTGCCGCACATTGTCTGCATTTCCGGAGATAACGGTACAGACATTCCTCACGGTTAGCCAATATCTCGTTTTCCATGCGGAAAGAGAGGAAAGATTGGCAAAAAATGCACGAAAAACCATTGTAAAAACTCCTGAGGCAGAATATAATA
>CANRFZ010000004.1 GCA_947630025.1 uncultured Lachnospiraceae bacterium | reverse complement strand
AGGAAAGAGCCGTGATGATCGCGATCGTTCTGGTGAATTATAACGGTATCAAATATAATAGCGCCTGCATCGACTCGCTTCTGCAGAATACGATGCCGGAGCAAAATGTGATTTTAGTCGTGGATAATGCTTCCTCAGACGGTTCCGTGGAATGCCTGCGCAGACGGTATGGCGACGGCAGTGGCAGTTATCGGATAGAGTATTTGTGTCTGGATAAAAATTATGGGTTTTCCGCGGCCAACAACAGAGGGATAGCCCGTGCCGGGGAGCTGGGGGCGGACTATGTGCTGCTATTGAATAACGATACGGAGGCTGCGCCGGATATGCTGCGGCAGCTTGCAGACTGTGCGGACAGGCATCCCGGCAGCATGATCGTGCCCAAGATCTGCTATAGTGACGAGCGGAATAAAATCTGGTCTGCCGGCGGCAGCGTGTCACCGATCATACGCAAGGTCAGTCATGACGGATGGAATCAGCCGGACGACGGGCGGTTTGACACGGAGAAACAGACGGCTTTTGCCACGGGCTGCTGCCTGTTCCTGCCGATGCAGGTGTTGAAGCGGGCCGGCGGTCTGGACGAGAGATTTTTTCTCTACTATGAAGATACGGAGTATAGCTTCCGGCTGCAAAAGCTGGGGATTTCGATTTATTACTGCCCTACGGCCCGCCTGTATCATAAGGTGGGCGGCAGCTCCAACGGAGCGGAAAGCCCTCTGTGCGCCTATTATATCTCCAGAAACTGGCTATTGTGCAACAGACAGTATCTGGGAGGACGCTACCCGGTTTTCTTGGTCTATTATATCATCAACCGGTGCGTGTTGAGCCTTTTGTGGCTGCTGCAGGGCAAGCCGCGGCTGGTTGCCGGCGTGTGGAGAGGAATCGCGGACTATTGCAGGGGGACGTTCGGAAAGGCGGCATATTATGGGTGAGAAGCGGAGCGGCTGGCTGAAAGAATGGTGGATTGTGCTGCTCGTGGCAGCAGTTGTGATCGGCGGGATCATTATCGGCACCGGCGTGCTTTTTACCGGCTGGCACTATGTGGACGATCATGAAATGTATCGAATTATCAAACTTTACAGAGATCGGAACGTGCCCTGGACGGACG
The DNA here is from genome assembly GCA_947630025.1 of uncultured Lachnospiraceae bacterium. Lineage (GTDB taxonomy): Bacteria > Bacillota > Clostridia > Lachnospirales > Lachnospiraceae > UBA3282. The sequence continues at coordinate 173,632 of CANRFZ010000004.1, read as the reverse complement.
CCCTCCTGTTCTTCCTGAGAAACGATTTCAACATTCGTTTTCGCCCGTTGTATTGGGTGTTCCGCGTCGCCCTGAGCTATCTGGTGGGAGATCATCCCATCGTTTACAAAGTGATAACGTGCCTTATGGGAATCGCGGTGTATGCCCTGATGTATTGGAGCGCAAGATATTTAAAATGCTCCATTGTTCTGTCCCATCTGTTTGCGCTGCTCGTCACGGTGGGCCGGCAGTTTGAAATGTGGTACCGCGTGTCCAATCAGGAAAATCTGGGAATGCTTTTCTTTGCGGTCTGCCTGTATCTGTTGGCGAGACAGTATCGGGAGAAGCGTTTTTCCAAAAAGACGGATGCCGTCATCCTGATTATGGCGGTGTGTTCCGCCCTGATGAAAGAGAGTTTTCTTTTGCTTCTGCCGGCGGTGGTATGGCTGCGTCTGGGGCTGGAGGCAGTCATAACGGTTCGTTCTGTCAGGGATGTGTGGAAGCTGCTCAAAAAAAATATTCTGTTTATTGCAGTTCCGGCGGCGGTTTTTCTGATATGTGCGGTTGTCATTGTTCGCCATGTGGGAGTCAATCAGATCGGATATGCAGGGATTGATGTCAACTACGGAATCAAAGGATATGTCTGGGCCATCCAGCGTATGTGCAGAGAGTCGCTGCACGCCTATGTGCTGCTGGCCTATGTCCTGAGCGGCGTTACTGTCTTGTGGATACTGGGCCTGCTCGTGGCCAAGAGGTTCCATGTCCGTGGGGACGAAAATGTGGGGCTGGCGGCGGTACTCCTGATCTTCGGCGGCTATATTGTATCTACCCAGATGGTGCTCTATGCCGAAAGCGGTATGTGGGACCGTTATCTGCTCCCGGCAGTGGTCGGTTTTGGGGCGGTTTTTGTGATTGCCGCAAGCTGCTTGATACGGCGGCGGCCATACGAGATTCTATTGGGATGTATCATAGGCATCTTTCTTGTGAGCAGGTTTAAACTCGCCATTGTCAATGACAGTCTGGACTATGCGCAGAAGGCGAATGCCGTCAACAGGGTGTATGATATCGTGCTGGCGCATACGGAGGCAGACGGCGTTATCATTGACAATCTGGGAAACAACGAGGCGGGAAGTTCTTTCAGCACTTTTATGCAGCTTCAAGGCCGGCCCAATATTTATCATTATCTGGAGCTGCAGAATGCGTCTGCCGATGGCGGGAATGTCGGAGACGGGACACAGGAAACCGTGACGCTGCAGGATGCGGATGTTTTCGTCGCTTGGCATGAAGACGAGGAGGAGAGCGACAGACTGACACGCAGCGCAGGCAGTTGGCAGAAAATCAATGTTATGGACAGATACTACGTATATGTGCGAGAATAAGCTGCAGGGGCAGAAGGAAAACCATAAAGGAAAGAGGGAAAGCAGAAAATGATTGTATGGGTATATACAGGGTTTGCCAGCCGTTGTATTACGCTTGCACACGCATACCACCTAGTAAAGCAGTATAGCTCGGGGGGGGGGAGGCTTGGTTGTCATATGGCCGAGAGACAACAAGTGCAATATAAGTTATAAAAAAGCCTTTTCCAAAGAGCAGTTCGCAGATATTGATTTAAAGGTAATCGATGTTGATCTGACTGAGTTTCACAGTATCCCCGATTATCTGATAGATCATAAATATCTCGATATTGCATGGGAGATCAAAAAAAGAGCGAAAAGAGCGGCTTTTAATGTATGGATAGGTGTCCTGAAAAGAAGTAAAAAATATATTGATTATGATTATAATTATAAAAGAATGACGGCAGAAGAAAGAGGAATACATCTGGAGAAGCGTTGGAATGAATGTGAAAGACATCTGATTCAGCATGGCCATGAAAATTTGTTTATACACGCATACGCCGGAATTGTGAAAGGCAGCGAGGCAGATGCGATAACAAGCCGAACGATTCGGTTTCACGAGAAGTACCTAGAGAAAGCGAATCGAATTATGGCGGGAAGCGGAAACTATGTCGGTGTCCACATCCGGCGCACGGATCACAATAGGGCCATCAAATGCAGTACGGATAAAGCATTTATACAAAAAATGGATGAAGCGTTGAACAGAGATGAAAATATCCGGTTTTTTCTGTCTACTGATGACCCGGCGGAGGAAAAGAAATTTCTCAAAAGATATAAGGACAACATAATCATACAGAAAAATAAAAATTGGGGAAGAAATTCGGCAAAAGAAATGGGGTCCGGCATCATAGATCTGATTTGCTTATCCCGATGCGATTCTATACTGGGTTCTTATACAAGCGTTTTTTCCTTTTTTGCAAGCAAATATGGAGAATGTGAGCTCGTGATATGTAAAGAAGATGCGTAGGCGGTGAGAGGAAAAGTGTGTTTGGATCAAAGGTAAATTGAGTCCGGTTTGCAAGTTATAAGTATTTATGGTATAATTTTTGATATTTACTAAGCGAAGTTGGACTCGGATCTGCTATGGCGGGGAGCATGAAAAAGGGATATTATATTCACTTTGAGGGACGCACTTCAATCGGCGTTGCCAAAAAGATAGATATGCAGATGGAAGAATTCCGCAAGTATTATGAGATGCGGGAGATAGAGGTGGAGACGCTGCACCGGTCGCTGCTGCAGCGGGTGATCGGGCTTTCCCCGACCTGTTCCATCAGCCGTGATTATGATTCGGCGCTCGGACAGCTGGAGGAGCCGGCGTTTCTCTATATCCGCAGGACTGTCGCAGACCGGGCGTATGTGAATTTCCTGCGGCGGGTGAAGCAGAAATTCCCGAAATGCAAGATCATTATTGAAATTTTCACCTACCCCTATGATAAGGATGATTTCGGCAAATGGAATGCTTGGCCTTTTTATATCAAGGAGCGGATTTATCGCGGCAGGCAGAAAAAATATGTGGACAGATTCGTGACTTATACGAAGGATGAGGAGATCTTCGGCGTGCCTGCGATACAGACAATCAACGGTATCAATGTGGATAGTGTGCGCATGGTGCGGGGCGAGTATCGAGAGGATCAGCTCACGATGATCGGCGTTGCCTATATGCAGCGTCATCACGGTTACGAGCGTGTGATAGAGGGGTTGCACGAGTACTATAGTGGTCAGGAAAGAAAATTCCGCGTGTACCTGATGCTGGTAGGCGATGGTCCGGAGAAGCCGAAATATCAGGAACTGACAGAAAAATATGGGTTAGGCGACTATATTACGTTTTACCCTACAATGTCTGGTGACGAGTTGGATGAAATGTATGATAAGAGCGATATTGCGCTGGCGTCGTTTGGGGTATATAAATCGGGTTTCTCAGGAAAACTCAGCGCACTTAAAACGCGGGAATGTCTGGCCAAGGGTATGCTGCAGATTACAGGCTGCGAAATTGACGTCTTGGATGATGACTATAAGTATGTGAAGAATTTTGAGAATGGCCCTCAGACAGTAGATATATCTAAAGTTGTAGATTTTTATCGCAGTATATTGGCAACAGGATGGAATAAACGAGATATCGCCGGGATTATTAGAAAATATGCGGTTGACCATGTCGGAGTTTCTTCTGCTATGCGGCCGATTATAAATTTTATAGAGGATTAGAAAAATATGATACTGCATTTGGTTGGCAACAGACCGCAATTTATCAAATTGGCGCCGCTATATCGTGCACTGCAAGCAAGAAATTATGAACAATGTATTATACACAGTGGCCAGCACTATGATGAAAGTCTGTCTGATGTGTTTTTTAAGGAATTGAATATACCGCAGCCCTATGTCAATTTGAAAGTGGGAAGCGGAAGTCATGCGGAGATCACGGCGGGCGTTATGCTTGGATTTGAAAAGCAGCTTGTGCAGATACAACCGGAATTTCTTATTCTTTATGGCGATACGGATACGACTCTTGCAGGAGCCGTTACCGCAGCCAAGCTGAATATTCCCATCGCTCATGTGGAGGGAGGGACAAGAACGCACTATCGAGGGAATCCGGAAGAATACAATCGTATTGTGGCAGATCATCTGTCTGATCTGTTATTTTGTCCGGATCAGATATCGCTTGAAAATGCCTGCTCTGAGGGGTTAGATAAAAAAGCCTTTTTGACCGGCGATATCATGTATGATATGTTTCTTGCCGCAGATGCAGGACAAAGTATGGACAAAAAAAACGATAGTGGAAATATGATCCTGCTGACATGGCATAGACAGGAAAATACAGGGGACAAAGATCGGATGCTGAGCATATTGAAGTTTATTGATCGGCTGGAAGGGGAGATTGTTTGTCCCATGCACCCCAGAACACGAAAGCAGTTGAAATATTTTAATCTGTGGGATGCTGCGTTAGGCATTGACAATTTTCGGATCGTGGAGCCGGTAGGTTATCTGGAAATGGTCGCCTTGATGAATAAAGCCAGATTGATCGTCACAGATTCCGGGGGAGTGTCCAAAGAATCATCATTTGCAGGAGCCAAATGCGTATTTATGTTGGAAGCGGACATCTGGGATGATCTGGTAAAAGCTAATTGGATACTGAAAATGAATCCAGAAGATGGGCCAAGTGTAGAAAAGGCGTTAAAATTTGGCAAGAATGCCGTCAGAATACCAAAGGAGGAACGGCCATGTTTTTATGGAGATGGCCATGCCGCCGATAAAATGGTGGATCTGATGGAAGAATATATCTTGAAGCAACAGGGGGATTAACATGAAATATGCGCTGATCGGATGCGGCAGGATATCACCGAATCATATCGCGGCGGCGAAAGCAAATCAGCTAGAGTTCGTGGCAATCTGTGATATAGTAACCGCCAATATGAATGACAAAGCGGTAAAGTTTGAATTGGACGAAAACGTAAAGCGTTATACAGATTATCATGAAATGCTTGCCAAGGAAAAACCAGAACTGGTAGCCATCGCCACGGAGAGCGGCAAACACGCTCAGATTGCGCTGGATTGTCTGGATCAGGGCTGCAATCTGATCATTGAGAAGCCGATTGCGCTTTCCATTGAGGATGCGGATCGAATTATTGCGAAAGCCAAAGAGACGAGATTAAAAGTATGCGCCTGCCACCAGAACAGGTTTAACAAGTCTATTCAGAAAATAAGGGATGCCGTCGAAAAAGGACGTTTTGGCAAAATGTTCTATGGCACCGCCCATATCAGGTGGTGCAGGGATCATGAATATTATGACCGGGCAAGCTGGCGCGGAACTTGGGAGCAGGACGGCGGGGCGCTGATGAACCAGTGTATCCACAACATTGATCTGCTCCGCTGGATGATGGGTGACGAAGTGAAGGAAGTCGTAGGAATGACGGACAGGCTTCATCACGATTATATAGAAGCGGAAGATCTGGGAATCGCGCTTGTAAAATTCAAGAACGGTTCCTACGGCATTATTGAGGGAACGACTGACGTATATCCGCGGAATCTTGAGGAAACGTTATATCTGTTCGGCGAAAAAGGAACAGTCAAAGCCGGCGGGCAGTCGGTGAATATCATTGAGGAATGGCGTTTCTCGGATATGCTTGACGATCCGGAAGAAGTGAAGCAGCGTTTCCATGAAAACCCGCCTAATGTATACGGCTATGGGCATACGCCGTTGTATGCGGATGTGATTGACGCCATACGGAACGACAGACACCCCTACGTCGATGCCGAAGCAGGCAAAAGAGCGCTGGAACTGGTGCTGGCAGTCTATCAGTCGGCAGCGACGGGGAGCATTGTTAAACTTCCGCTGCGGGAGTGCAGTACGATGGATTTTAAAGGAAGATTTGGCAGATAAACGGTGAAAATATGGATTTTACATTTGATAGTTATGGGAGATTGTTAGCTATTATACAAGAACAAGGATATAAAATAGCGGATTATTATAATTGGGAATCATTCGATCGTTGCGTAATTTTGAGACATGATATCGACAATAGTCTGGATAAAGCGTTGGAGTTTGCACGGTTCGAGTGGGAGAAAGGCGTAAAGAGCACTTATTTTGTCCTTGTTACCGGCGATTTTTATAATATTTTCTCACGACATAACCGAAAGGTCATCCGCGATATAATAGATTTAGGCCATGAAATTGGTCTTCATTTTGATCAGACAGTATATGGAGAGCTGGCCTTGGATACGCATACCATCCGTGAGAAAATACTGTGCGAAGCAGAGCAGTTAAAAACGGTGACTGAGAAGAACGTTAACATTGTGTCTATGCACAGGCCAAGCCGACAGATCTTGGAGGGGGATCTGCAGATACCGGGTATGACAAATTCATATGGGCGGTTGTTCTTTAAGGAATTTAAGTATATTTCGGATTCCCGAAGAAATTGGCGGGAACCGGTAGAATCTATTTTGACTTCCGGAGAATACAGGCGGCTGCAGATATTGACACATTCGTTTTGGTATTATGATGAGGAAAAAGATCTTCACGATACTGTCAAGTCATTTATCTGCGGGGCAAATAGAGAGCGCTATGATAACTATAAGAACAATTTTACCGATCTGGAGTCGGTGCTGGGATTGAATGAAATATGCGGATGATTCAAGTAAAAGAAGTATTGGAATACTTAGAAGGCAATCACTATACGACCGAATATGCCGGCGATCGCGAGCAGAGTGTAAATGGGTACTGCCAGTTGGAGCATCTGCGGGCCGGAAGTATCACGTGGATCAAAAAGGCTGACTCAAATTGCCTGTATGATTTTAGCAGTCTGTCAGGCGGGGTTGTTGTTACTGATCAGATGATAAATTATAGAGGAGATAACATAGGAGTTATTATAACTCCAACGCCGAAAGCCGTTTTTTTCTCAGTTCTAAACCGTTTTTTCTCAGATGGCGACACGGGGACAGATATCGGAAGCAATACTGTAATCGGCGATCTGGTAAAGATTGGTGAGAACGTGACGATTGGCAATAATTGTTCGATTACCGGGGAGGTTTTGATCGGAAACGGCACAAAGATTTCCGATAATGTCGTAATAAAAAATAGGGTAAGCATCGGAGAAAATTGTTGTATTCAGGCGATGACGGTGATCGGTGAGGATGGATTCGGGTATTTTGAAACAGCAGATCATACCAAAGAGATGATACTGCACCATGGCGGTGTTATAATAGGGGATTCTGTTTTCATAGGTTCCCACACCAATATTGCCAGAGGGACAATGGGAGACACTGTAATTGGAGACGGCGTTAAAATCGCTCCGTCAACGCATATTGGTCATAATAACTATATTGAATCAAATGCAACTGTGATATGCTCCCAATTATATGGGAGTGTGCACGTTGGTGAAAACGCATATATAGTGGGCAGCATTGTTAAAAATCAGTGCAGCGTTGGGGCAGATACCGTGATTGGGATCGGCACTATGGTTTCTAGGGATATAGCGCCAAATAAAGTGGCAGTGGGGATTCCAGCCAGAATTATTCGCGAAAGGAATAAATAATATTTATTATATGCAGGATAAAAAGATCAGGATAGGGGATAACGCCTCGGTGTCTAAAACAATAACGGAGCAGGATGTATGTGATTTTGCCAAAATATGCGGTGATTTTAATCCTGTGCATATGGACGAAGAAGCTGCAGGAAAGACGAGGTTCGGTGCAAGAGTCTGTCACGGTATGCTGGTAGCATCATTTATTTCTACGGTATTGGGTATGTATCTTCCCGGACCGGGCAGCATCTATCTGGAACAATCCCTTCGATTCTGTAGGCCGGTTTATATCGGAGATACAGTTACGGTATATGTTATTGTCGAGGCGATAGAGGATAATATTGTTCGGTTATCAACGAGCGTCCTGAACCAAGAGCGGCAGGAAGTCGTCAAAGGAACGGCAAAAGTGATGATATAGGCTATGCGCTTGTCGAATGGAGTGCGAAGGTGGAGATGTGCCTATGAATTATTTCGTTCATGAGAGCAGTTATATCGACGAAAACGTGCAGATCGGAGACAATACTAAAATATGGCACTTCTGCCATATCCAGAGCGGCGCAAGAATTGGCAGGAACTGTACGCTGGGCCAGAATGTCAATGTTTCCAATCATGTCAAAATAGGCGATAACTGTAAGATACAGAATAATGTTTCGCTCTATGAAGGCGTGGAGCTGGAAGACGGTGTTTTCTGCGGGCCGTCGATGGTTTTTACCAATGATCTGACACCTAGGGCGGAATATCCGAAAGGAAGCGCCGGCTATAAACCCACTCTGGTTCGCCGCGGCGCCACAATCGGCGCCAATGCCACAATAGTATGCAGTCATGAGCTGGGAGAATACTGCATGATAGCGGCGGGGGCTGTGGTCACAACGGACGTAAAGCCATATGCGCTGATGGCGGGGGTGCCTGCCAGACAGACCGGATGGGTGTGCCGGTGCGGAAATATTCTGGACAACAGATTACACTGTGATAAATGCGGCAGGGAATACGAGAAGACTGATAAGGAAAGGATTCGATTTGTAGTATGCAGTTCCGCGATTTAAACAAGCAGTATCAGATTCATAAAGTGCAGATCGATTCTGCTATACAGTCTGTGCTGGACACCAGCCAGTTCATCAGCGGACCGCAGGTTCGGGCACTGGAGGACGAGCTGGCCGCGTATACGGGAGTTAAGCACTGCGTTACCTGTGCCAATGGGACAGATGCGTTGCAGCTTGCGCTGATGACGTGGGATATCGGCGCGGGCGACGCGGTGTTTGTGCCGGACTTCACTTTTTTTTCCAGCGGAGAAGTTGTTCCTCTTGTGGGCGCCACTCCGGTTTTTGTGGATGTCAGGGAGGATACTTATAATATCGACTGTGACAGTCTGAGAAATGCGGTCGAGTATGTGATTCACCACACTGCGCTGCGGCCCAGAGTTGTCGTAGCGGTGGATTTGTTCGGGCAGCCGGCGGAATATGAGAAGATACGCGCCTTGGCCGAGGAGTACGGTCTTTTGATTTTGGAGGATGCGGCACAGGGATTCGGCGGCAGAATCGATAGCAGGCCCGCGTGCAGCTTTGGCGATATCTCTACGACTTCATTTTTCCCGGCCAAATCTCTTGGCTGTTATGGAGACGGCGGCGCAGTTTTTACAGATAACGACCTTTGGGCGGAAAAACTCAGATCGTTGTGTGTGCACGGCAGAGGCGCGGATAAGTACGATAATGTCCGTGTCGGCATAAATTCCCGGCTGGACACTATGCAGGCCGCGGTATTGTCGGCAAAATTAAAATTTTTTGAAGAGGAAATATCTGCCTGTGAGCGGGCGGCGGAGAAATATAATCAGCAGCTATGCGGGCAGGTAAAGATTCCGGTGATCTTAGACGGGATGCGCTCCGGCTGGGCGCAGTACACGATCTGCCTGCAGGATGCTGGAGAGCGGAACCGGGTGATAGAACGGCTGCGGGAGAACGGGATACCCAGTGCGGTGTATTACAAAAAGCCCATGCATATGCAGCAGGCGTTTTCCGATCGACAGGTGGAAGCGGTGTCTTGCACTCGGACTGCGAGCATCTGCGAAAGATGTCTGTCCCTGCCGATGCATCCCTATCTGGAGGATGCACAGATCGAGGCGGTATGCGGCAGTATCAGGGAAGCCTTGGCGCAGGCAAAGTGAGAAGCGGTATATCTTGGCGGTATTGGGAAGTATAAGACTATGGAGCAGTTCGGCTGGCTGGCGGCAAAAAATCTGAATATCGAATGCCTTGGAGAAACGGAAGATCTGGGAGTATGCTTCCAATACAGGCATCTGCTGAACAAATTTCCCGAAGACGGCGTATTTGCGTCGGACGGCAGAACAGTGTGCTTCATGGACGGATACGTGGTAAACAAAAGCGCTTTTGCGGAAGGAACAGGCTCCGATTGGCAGAATGTCTTTACCTCGTCGATATGGGAAAATACGGAAACGTTTCTCCAGAAACTCCGGGGTGGGTTCTGCGGGTATCTGTATGAAGAAACAGAGCGCAGGCTTACGGTATTTACGGATCAGGTTTCTAATAAGGCCGTCTACTATTATTGCACGCAGGATAGCTGGATGGTGTCGAACTGTGTCGAATTTATGGTGCGTGTGTTGCGGGCCAACGGTGCTGCTTATCATTTTAATCCGGTGGCGGCACAGTATATGCTGACTTACGGTTCTATGTTGGACGACAGTACGTTCGTACGGGAGATTCACCGGCTTCTGCCGGGGCAGTATGCGGATATCGCAGGCGGAGAAATATCCACCACACGGTATTATTTTATCCGCCATGAGGAAGTCTCCGTGACAGAGGAGGAGGCTATCGAGAAGGTCGATGCGGCGTTCCGGGAAGCTATCCGCCGGGAGTTTGGCAAAGACAGGGAATACGGATATCGTCATCTGGTCGATTTAAGCGGCGGACTGGATAGCCGCATGGTCGCGTGGGTGGCGCATGACATGGGGTACACCGACCAGCTCAATCTAACGTACTGTCAGGCGGGGTACGCGGATGATAAGATTTCTAAGCAGATAGCGGTTGCCTTGGGCCATGAATATATGTTTAAGTCGCTGGATGACGCAAAGTGGCTATACGACGTGGAAGATATCGTATCGATGAATAACGGCGCGGCTCTTTATTCCGGGATTTCCGGCGGGCAGCGGTGTCTGGCGGCTCTGAACGGAGACAGATTCGGTATCGAACATACCGGGATGATAGGGGATGCGATCCTGTCCACTTTCTATTATGATAAGCAGTTCAATGATTCTGCGCCGCGGTTTGGCCTGCACCGCTACTCCGAACGGCTGCAATATGAGTTTGATCCGGCTATTTTAAAGGCATATCCGTGTCAGGAGATGTTTGCGGTATATACGAGAGGCATTCTGGGAGCGCAGTCCTCGTATATGATCCGACAGCACTTTGTGGAAACGGCGTCGCCGTTTATGGATGTGGATTTCCTCGATACTGTTTTCTCGCTTCCGTTTGCCTATCGAAACCGGCATCATATTTATCTGCGATGGATGAAAGAAAAATATCCCGGCGCGACTCGGTTCGGTTGGGAAAAGTGGGGTGGTGTCAGGCCGCTGGAAAGCCATATCTTTTTCAGGAAGATCAGGACGACGGAGAGACTGCTGATGGCGGCGGCCAAGCGGATGTTGAAGATGCCGGATAAAGACAATATGAACCCGATTGATGCGTGGTATGATGCAGACATCGGTATACAACAGTTTTTTCAGAGTTATTATGAACGTGAGATAAAAAATGAAGTGTTCAACAATTGGCTTCGGGATGATCTGACTGAGATGTTCCTAAAAGGAAATGTGACAGATAAGACGATGGCGCTGACAGTTCTGGCGGCGGCAAAACAGTATTTTCATTAGGACTTGACTCATGGAAAGAGTAGTCTGTACGCGTGGCCGGACGGAATGTGGAGTAAAATTCTTCCGAAATGATTTACGTTATTGGAGCCGGAGAACATGGTGGTATACTGGCTGGCATGAAAAGAAGGAGCATGACTTATGGAATATCGGATATGCAGCACTTGCGTTATGGACACATCGGACCCGGAAATCGTATTTGACAGACAGGGACGTTGTAATCACTGCAGGGATGCAGAAAGAAAATTGCAGGAAGTACAGGAAAAACGGGAGCAATTTGATCCTGACGCTTTCAGCGGGGAAGTGAAAGCGGCGGGAAAAGGGAAAAAGTACGACTGCATTGTCGGGATCAGCGGCGGCGTGGATAGCTGCTATGTGATGTACTTGGTGAAAAAAATGGGACTGCGCCCATTGGCGGTGCATTTTGACAATGGGTGGAATTCCGAGCTGGCGGTGCAGAATATCAAAAGTCTGTTGGAAAAACTGGAGGTAGATTTGTATACTTACGTGGTGGACTGGCAGGCGTTCCGCGCGCTGCAACTGGCTTTTTTCAGGGCGTCCACGCCGGACTGTGAGATTCCGACAGACCATTTGATTTTCCCGATTTTGGGTATGATGGCGCATAAGTATAAATGTAAATATATTATTACCGGACATAATACTGCCTCGGAGAGCATTCTCCCGAGAAGCTGGTCACAGGGGCACTTTGACTGGCATTATATCCGGTCGGTATATAAAATGCACGGAGACGGTTCTAAGGGAATTAAAAAACTGCCCCATTTTGACCGTCCGGATTATGATTATTTTATGAGAAAATTTGTGTGGTTCAATCTGCTGGATCATATTGATTATGACAAGGAAGCTGCAAAGAGATTTTTGGAGGAAAATTATAACTGGCGGGATTATGGCGGAAAGCATTATGAATCCTTTTATACAAAATTTTATCAGACCTATATACTGCCGGTGAAATTCGGATATGATAAGCGCAGGATGCACTTATCGAGTTTGATTGTGGCCGGACAGTTAAGCCGCGAAGAAGCGCTTGCAGTACTGAAAACGCCTCCTTATGATGAAAAGACCATTGAAAGGGATATCGAATATTTCCTTGAGAAGATGCAGATTCCCCGAGAGGAGTTTGAACGGATCATGCAGGAAAAGCCGTTGAGTTATTGGGATTATCCTAACAATGAAAATGACCTGACGGGAAGAATGATAAAGAAAATTTCCAAAATGTTTGGCGGGGCAGGCAAATGAAAAAGGTGATTAAGAAAATTCTGTTCGGTTGCATTTATCTGGTGGAAGATATCATCCACTTGTGGCATTTTCATATTCATAAGCAGTGGAGGCCTTAGATTATGATTGCAATCGTGGACTATGGAATGGGAAATCTCTATTCTGTGCAGAATATGCTGAAATATCTCGGATATGAGAGCAGCGTCACGGGAGAGATCTCACAAATAGAAGCGGCGGACAAGCTGATCCTTCCCGGAGTCGGCAATTTCGGCAGGGCCATGGATGTGATCTGCCGATCCGGGCTGAAAAATGTTTTGGATCATAAAGTGCTGGAAGAAAAGACGCCGATCTTGGGGATATGTCTCGGAATGCAGCTTCTCATGGAGCATAGCGAGGAAGGAGACTGTGACGGCTTGGGATGGATTCCCGGTAAGGTTACGCGGTTTGCATTTCCCAAGCAGCCGGAGTTGAAAATTCCCCATATGGGTTGGGATTATATAGAGAAGCAGAAACAATCGGTTTTGTTCGATGACATGACGGACGGAGAAAGATATTATTTTGTGCACTCTTATTATGTGACGTGCCGCGACCGCGCGGATGCGGCGGCGGTGACAGAATATGGGATTCGTTTTGATTCTGTTGTACAGAAAGATAACATTATGGGAACGCAGTTCCATCCGGAAAAGAGTCATCGTTTTGGAATGAGGATTCTTGGAAATTTTGCGAAAGGGTAAAATATATTTATGTATCATAACAGACTGATTCCTTGTCTGCTCCTGGACAATGGGAAATTGGTGAAGACGGTACAGTTTAAAAAACCGGTATACGTGGGAGATCCTATCAACGCCGTTAAAATTTTTAACGATAAAGAAGTGGACGAATTGATTTTTTTGGATATCAATGCCACCCGCTCGCATAAAAAACCGGATTTCGAGTATCTGAAAAAGATTGCCGAGCAGTGTTTTATGCCTTTGTGCTATGGCGGAGGTGTTAATTCGCTGGAAGATATCGGAGCCTTGTTCCGCATCGGAATGGAAAAGGTTTCTGTCAATGCGGCGGCGCTGGAGCGCCCGCAGCTGATCAGTGAGGCCGCACAGATCTATGGAAGTCAGAGCATCGTGGGCGCTATGGATGTCGGAAAAAATATGTTCGGCAAAATCATTGTCAAGGCACAAAACGGCACCAAAAATACGAAGTACAGTCCGAAGGAGTATGCAAAAAGGCTGCAGGATGCGGGAGCCGGAGAGATATTTGTAAATGTCATTCCCAATGACGGCATGATGACGGGATATGATTATGAATTGATACATGAAGTGGCAGACAATGTGCAAGTGCCTGTTATCGCCTGCGGAGGTGCAGGCAGTTTACAGGACTGCAGGCGCGCGATAGATAGCGGCGCCAGTGCCGCGGCTGCCGGAAGTATTTTTGTGTTCTGGGGAGCCAACAAAGCGGTTTTGATTAATTATCCGGATCGTGCGGAGACAGATGATTTGTTTGCTTCTGCGGCGGAAAGATGAGATGCCGGGGAGTCGTATCATGCCGGACGATGCCGTCGGCAGATGCGCAGGAAGGATTCACGGAAATATGGGAGAAAATAAAAAGCCCCTGATGTATCTTATTACACAGGATTTTCCGTATGGACATTTGGAGGACTCTTTTGTCGGGCCGGAATATCCCTATCTGTGTGAACGTTTCGATATATCCATTATTGCAGCGGAGGTACCGCCGGACACTGAACTGCTATCGGAAGAAGAAGTTGAAAATAAGGGGTTTGAAGCGCGAATTATTTCTAACCGGCAGAAGATTACGGAGAAACTGTTCTCATTGTTTTGCTTTCTTCTGACAAAGGACTGCTATACTGAAATTGTTTCCATTATAAGGAGCGGTAAAAAAATATTCCGGAGAATCTACAGGGCGCTTATGTTCGGAGCGGCGGCGGAGACTTTTTACAGGAGACTGAAGCAAAGTATTTCTTTGACGAGAGATACGCAGGCGCTTTTTTATTTCTACTGGAATGATTATAAATGCTTCGGTCTGGCCATGCACAAGCACAAATACCCTAAGATCAGAATGGTTGCCAGAACGCATGGCTATGATCTGTACGACGAACGGGAACTCTACGGGAAACAGTTTTTTAAACCGCAGACGGATCGGCGGCTGGAGCGGCTGATTTTCGCGGCGCAGTACGCTAAGGACTATTATCTGAGGCGGTACCGAATACAGGACAGTGCGAAATACCCTCTGTACCGGCTGGGCGTTCAGGAACAGAATGTTACGAAAGAAGACAGGCGTCATCCGGGGCCGAATTTCTTTTTGTTATTGAGTTGTTCTGAAATGATACCGCTGAAGCGGGTCGGTTTGATTATTGACGGACTGGCCGGAACCGCGGATGGCGGACGCGAGATCCGCTGGGTTCACATCGGCGGCGGCGAACTGCTGCAGGAACTGCGGCGGCAGGCAGACCGAAAACTTGCGGGCAAAGCGCATATACACTATGAGTTTATGGGTTCCATCGTCAACGAGGAGGTTGTGCGGTTTTACAGGGAGCATTATGTGGGATGTTTTATCACAACGACCTCTACGGAGGGAGGCTCCCCGGTTTCCGTGCAGGAAGCGTTGTCTTTTGGCGTGCCGGTGATAGCGACGTCAGTGGCGGAACTGCCGCATATGGTGGAGGGAAACGGAACGCTGCTTTCCGAAAATCCGAACGCAGACGAGGTGGCGGCAGCGATTGCGGATATGGCAAAACGGTACGGGACAGAAGCATATTATCAGATGTGTGAGCGCTCTCTGGAACTCTATGCGGCACAGTTCAATGCACGCCGCAATTTCAGTGCGCTGGCTGAGGAATTGGAAAGGATATAGGCTGAGTATGGTCAAGTACAAAATGGAAGAACTGGATTTCCTTTTTATCTATGAACATAAGGTGAGAGAGCTTGAGAATCTGTGTCTTCTGAAATATGAGTTGGACCGCCGGGGATACAAGGTAAAGATTATTCACATCGAGGATGCGGAGGCGCTGAAAGCGATGCGCCCCATCTATCACACCAAAGTGGTGGTGACGATGGCGTGTTATCAGAACAGTTCCATCGAGTGGCACACGAAAAATTTTGTCAAATTTGACAAGCTCATCGATATGCAGTGGGAAAATATCGTCTATCCCAAGGATGAGAAAGATGTGAAGGCGTACAAAAACTATTCCGGCGTGGCCAAAGAAGTGGTTCGGGTGTCTTGGGGTGTGATGAATAAGACGCGGATGCTGGAGGCCGCCGGTATGGACCCGAAAAAGGTCAAGCTGGTTGGGCACGTGGGCATGGATTTTCTGCGGGACGAGCTGAAGGGTTACTATCTTTCCAAGGAAGAAGTTCTGAAGGACTATGGCATTCCGGCGGACAAGAAGATTTTTCTTTTTGTTTCCCCTTATTATTCGGATCACCATACCGAGGAATATCTGCAGGAAATGTGCAGAAGATTCGGCGAGGGATGGCGGTATTATTATCAGGACTGTATGCTTCCTTCCAAAAAAATCATTTTTGAGTGGATGGGAAGAATCTGCGAGGAACGTCCGGATGTCGTCTTCATATATCGTCCCCATCCCGGCGAGGAGAGCCCTCTGGCGGAGGAAACGGCCAAGAAATATCCCAATTTCAGAGTGATCGGAGACCGGTCGGTCAAGCAGTGGATACTGGTCAGTGACAAGATTTATACCGGTAACAGTTCCACCTTTGTGGAGGCATTCTTCGGGAAAAAAATGTGCTATCTGCTATTTCCGGTGCCGGTTCCCGCGGATTATGAGCTGGCGTTTCTAAAGGACGCGGACAAGATTACGACATTCGACGATTTCAGGGAGACGGTCTATCATGACGACAGGCCGTTCCCTGTCAGCGAGAAGCTGATAGATCAGGTGTATACGATCGACTGGGATAAGCCGAGTTATTTAAAATTTGCGGATATGGCGGAGGAAGTGCTCCGCGATCCCTACTATGCCCTTACCAGAGAGCAGCTGAAAGCGTATTATCATAAGATGGGCATCGGCGAGAAGATCACAAAAACGCTGACCAAGGTGACGCCGCTTTATAATGTATATCTTACTATGCTGGAAAACGATAAGCCCAGATGGAAATGGCTGGAGGCAAAGCGTCGGGAAAGAAGACGATTAGAGCATATTGCGAATGATTTTGAAAAGACGAGCGAAGAAGAGATCAACGCCATTATCGCAAAAATAGCAAAAGAGCTGGAAAAATAGGAGGACAGACATTATGAACAAAACTATTTCTGCAATCGTACCGGTAAAGGGGAGCAGTTCCAGACTGCCAAACAAAAATATTCTGCCGTTTGGAGATTCTAACCTGCTGCAGCATAAGATCGAGCAGCTCAAGAAGGTAGACGGACTCCACGAGATCATCGTATCATCCGATTCCGACGAGATGCTTCAGATCGGCGAGAAATGTGGTGTCAAGGCCATTAAGAGGCCGAAGCAGTATGCGGATGAATCCGTTCCTTTCGGTATGTTCCTTGAATATGTGTGCGGGATTATCGAAGGTGACCATCTGATGTGGGCGTGTGCGACATCGCCCTGTGTAGAGCCTTATCTGTATGAAAAGGCAATCAAAGTCTATTTTGAAAAGCTGGAGGAGGGATATGATTCCCTGATTACCTGCGCGCCCTATCAGACTTATCTGATGGATGAGAACGGGCCGCTGAATTTCAAGATGGGCTTAGAACACAAGAATTCCGAGCAGCTTCCGATGCTATATCACTTTACGAACGGTATCGATCTGGCGCCTAAGGAGAAAGTGAAGGAGTGGCATTACAATTACGGCCCGAAAGCCTACAGACTGCTCGTAAATAAGCGTGAAGCAGCCGATATCGACGACGTATACGACTATGAGATGGCTAAGATTCTGTATGCCATGAAAGATCCGCACCCCACGGTGTAGAGACGGGAGAAAAACGGTTGAGCGGAGAAACGCGGAAAACTGAATCCCGGAAAGCATTGTTGGAATACTCCATATTGGCGTTACTCATTACGGCGGTATGGAGTATTAGCTGCGCGGTTAAGGGCATCTATCCTTTTGGCGGCAGGCTGCTGGAGTTTGGCGATATGATAGGGCAGTATGTGCCGATGTATATTCATTTGTGGGATGTGCTGCACGGCGCAAAATCGTTGTGGTTCGACTGGTATACCGGTCTGGGCAATAATATGGCCGGCGCCACGCTGCATTTCGGGCTGATCAGCCCGTTCAATCTCTTTTTCCTGTTTATCGGCCGCGGCTCGGTGGAGCCGCTGATGTCCGTATATATGCTGATAAAATTAGTTGCCATCGGATGCAGTATACGGTTTGTCCTGTATAAATGGTTCCCCGGTTTCCCGATGCTGCTGCGTATGGCGTTCAGCCTTCTGTATGTATTTTCTGTCTTTAATATGCAGTATTATTATGCGGTGATGTGGCTGGATGTCTCCTTTCTGTTTCCGCTGGTTATGTACGCCTTTTTCCTGCTGATGGAAGAAAGGCGCTGCCTTCCGTATATTCTTCTGCTTTCCCTTGCCTGTATGATGAACTTTCAGCATAGCTGCATGATCCTGTTGATGTTGTTGTTTCTGGCAGGGCTTTTGCCGCTGACAGCGAGAGAACGTTATCAGGGCCGGCTGCCTGCGTTGCTGCTTTCGACGGTTCTCGCGATTATGTTGTCGGCTTGGATTTATCTGCCGGGCAGTCTGCAGATCCTGCAATCCTCCAGATTGGATTCCGGCATTGATCTGGTCGGTATCTGGCGGTCTGTATGGGTATTTTTTACGGCGAAATGGATGAAGTTGTTAAACACAGGCATTCCGTTGTCATTGTTTTTCCTGTATCTTGTGCGGCACCGCGGACAGAAAGCCAGCCGGTTTCTGGCGGCGGTTCTGGCGATATTAGGCGCTCCGATTCTGCTGGAAAGCACGAATCTGCTATGGCACGGAGGCTCCTATCAGGGCTACACGATGCGGTTTGCCTATATGCTCACTTTCTGGATTTTGACTGCCGGTGCATACGCCTATTGCAACGGTGCGCTTCCGCAGGAAAACACGATTAGTAAGAGATCGGCTATACTGTTTGGTTCTTTCGGATTTATCCTTATGGCGGCGGTAACGGCAGTACAGTTTCTGCTATTAAAAAGTGCGGATATGTCAGTGTATAAAGAGAAAATCCCGGCGGTGTATGTGATCGCGATCGTGGTCTTGGGTGTGGCCGCAGGATGCGGGCTTTTGTGTTATGAAAGGCATATATATGAAAAAGCGGTCTTTTGCCTTGTGATCATGCAGATAGTGACAATCCCGGTCAACACGGTTATACCATGTGACGCCAAAGGCGACACATATATTGCGGACTGTGTTTTGATGGAAGCAGAAAAAAGGCAGGCGACACAGAATCCATTGTACCGCACGAAAAGTATCGATCCGGGATTAGATCATAATTATCCGCTTGTAGCAGGGAAATATTCTGCATCCGATTATCTTGTGGCGGACAGTCAGCGCAAAATGGCCGGCTTGAAATATTTGGGATATGCCAGCGTTGGTTACCGCATGAGCGACTACGGCGGTACTTTGTTTTCCGACGCTTTGCTGGGATATCATGAAGTGATCGACAGTCAGGGCGCTGACGGTGATTTGTACCAATATGAGAAAAGTTATGGAAAATACAGTACTTATCAGTGCCTATACACCTACGATCAAGGGATTTTGTTACATGATGCAGACTGCGTGCCGGATGGAGATAATGATCCGTTTACCATGCAGAATCGGATGGCGGAAGCTGTCTGGGGGGGGGAATACGTACCGCTGCGCGGGATCGAGGAGGTCACACCATCGGGTGGGCACGTAGACATAGAGGATAAAAGCGTACTCTATTTCTATTCCCCACAGTGCAGATCCATCAGGAATATTACAGTGACGGATGATTATTCCGGGCAGGTTCAACGGCTTCAACCGTCGGAATCTGGGTGGATAGACGGGATTCTGGAGTTGGGTGTCTGGGAGAATGCTTCCTTAACCATTGAAATATCTGCAGAGGAATCGGTGCAGCAAATACTCTGCGCCGTGCTGCCGATACAGGAATTTGCAGAGCATCCGCCGGTTTGTGTGGATCACTATATGGCGGAGGCAGACGACAATTCGATCAAGATATCTTTGGACAACGCGGACGCGGGTAAATTTCTGTTCCTGCCGGTCTATCACGAACCGGGATGGAGCTGCTCTGTCAACGGCAGTAAAATAGAGCCGGAAGAATTGGGGGATTATTTTCTGACAGTGCCGGTGGAGGACGGACATAACGATATTGCTCTGACCTATACGCCGCCGGGACGGTGGCCGGGGCTTGTGCTATCTGTGTTGGGTGTGCTTCTGACAGGTATCGTTGCATTTAGCAAGAATATTGCCGATGCTATCGGTTCGGGGCGTTTCCGTCCGGCAGGACGCATTTTGTTCTTCTTGGATGAGATGCTATTCGGAGTGCTGATGGCGGTATTTTATTTGATTCCGCTTTTGTTTCTGGTTGTAGAGACGTGGCTATCGCTATTCTAAATAAAGTTGAATCGAGCGGTATATTGTGATAAAATAGCAGCAAGTGTGAGAGAACCGCGGAGGATAAACAATATGACTAAAAAGAAGACGATCTGTTTGGCGTGGATATGCCTGCTCATAGCTTTTTGCTTTTTGTCTGTTTTTATGTGGTGCTGCGGTGATCGCTTGACGGATTCGGATATTTCCAGTGAAATGATTCTGGGAAGGCTTGCAGCAAGAGAAAATGCAATTATCATTCCGCAGTGGTATTATTCGACAGAACTTAGAGTTATAAACATTCATTTGATTTATTCAATTTTTTTCAGGTTTCTTCATGATTGGAAGCTGATCAGGATACTTTCTTCTATGGTTTCCTATCTGCTTATGCTTTCCGGTTATTATTATATGCTCCGCCAGATGAAATTGACAAAGTATTTTCCGCTTTCGGCGGTTTTTCTGATTTTTCCGTTTTCAGACGGCTATTTTGAATATGTTTTGCTGGCGTTGTTGTATGCGACTTTTATCAGTATTTCTTTTTGGACTATCGGGATGACGTTTCATTATCCGAATGCCTCTAAAACCGGCAAGGTGATTTTGCTGATTGTTTTAGCGGTATTAGCTTTCGGGGGGGGGGCTCGGCGGTTTAAGACTTCTGGCGAATTTATATCTTCCGCTGCTGGCCGCCGTTTTCGTCCAATGTATAGTCAGACGTAAATTATCGCCGCTGCTGATATGTTCGGTGGTGAACTGCGGATTTGCAGGTATAGGATATGTTGTAAACAAGGCATTTATTGAACCAAACTTTTATTTTGCAGACTGGGGCGGCATCAAGATTACAGGGTTTTCCGCAGAACGACTGGTGGATATGTTTTTTGGCATTTTACGGTTTTTCGGATATTCATACGGAGAACGGTCAGATCCGTTCGGAAGCGGAGTCAGCTGCCTGATCGGTATGGTTTTTTTCATATGTTTGCTGGGAATTATTTTAAAAAGAATAGAGTGTTCAGACGAAATGTGGATTATGGCGGCATATGTGGTATGTGCGCTTGTTATGCTTGCCGGATTGTATTCATTTACAGATCTGTTGTATTCGGACAGATATAGTATGTCGGCGCTGGCTTTTGCAATCCCCATTATTTTTGTGAGTCTGGATCGAGTGAAATTGAGGAAATGGCTTAAGATTGGTGTTGTGATTGTGCTGGTGGCGGGTATCTTATCATGCGGGATAGGCAGATATGTGAGATACGGTCAGACAGATAAGACGAAAGAGCTGCGAATGGCAGCGCAATATCTGGAAGAACAAGGCGTCGGAGAGGGTTACGCAACTTTCTGGAATGGAAATGTATTGTCGGAGCTTTCGGATGGATTCTTAGAGGTGTGGTGTTGGAATGATGATGTCTCGCAATTGACGTCTCCGGATCATTTGCTGGCGTGGCTGCAGGATATGGATCATGAGACAGAGAAGCCCGGAAAAGGAGTCGGGAAAGTGTTTATTTTGTTGTCTCAGAATGAATATGAAGAATGTTATTTTAAAGATACGCTGGATCATTTAGAGGGATATGACGGTATAGAAGGTTATAAACTTTATATCTTTGAGAATTATTATGATATGTGTGAAAAGGTATTTGGGGATGGAAAAAGCGCGTCGTGATTATCAAAGTGCGTCGAAAATTAAATTATTGGACTGTACGCTGCGGGACGGCGGATATATCAATGACTGGAATTTCGGATATCATACCATCCGGAATGTGATCAGGCAGCTTGTGGATTCACAGGTGGACTATGTGGAAGTGGGTTTCCTGCGGAACTGTGCATATGACAGGAACAGGACTTTGTATAATAACTGCGCCGAGATGCTGCCGGTTCTGCCGGGTAGACGCGGCAATACCATGTTCACCGCCATGGCGCTTCACAACAAATATGATATTGATCAACTGGAGCCTTATGACGGTCGGACGATTGAAGCCATCCGGGTGACATTTCACGATTATGACATTGACGAAGGGCTGGTATTTATCGGCAAGGCGAAAGAGAAAGGATATAAGGTCTTTTGCAATCCGATCAATATTATGGGGTATTCCGACGAGCAGATTCTGGAACTGCTTCACAAAGTGAACAGAATACAACCATACGCCTTTTCGATTGTTGATACTTTCGGCTCCATGATGAAGTCTGATCTGCTCAGAATCTATTCCCTGATTGAGCATAATCTGGACGAGTCTGTCGTAATCGGCCTGCATCTGCATGAAAATCTTGCCCTGTCTTATTCGCTGGCGCAGGAATTTATCGATATGAAGGCAAGCGGGCGCAGAAGCGTGATTGATGCCTCTATGTTGGGCATGGGCAGGGTGCCGGGCAACCTGTGTATGGAACTGATCATGGACTATATGAACAGAACTCAAGGGAGCACCTATGATGTCAATCCGGTGCTGGACGGTATCGACGACTATATTATCCGGCTTAAGGAGATAGAGCCGTGGGGGTACAGTACGGCATACGCATTGTCAGCCAAGTATAATCTCCACCGCAATTATGCGGAATTTCTGCTGAACAAGGGACGGCTGCGCGCAAAACAGATCAATCATATTCTGGCGAGTATCGAGGAACATAAGAAGACGGCATATGACGAGGCTTATATAGAGGAGCTATACCAGCAGTTTCAGAATCATGAAGTAGATGACCGGCAGTTGCGGCAAAGACTGCAACAGGAGTGGCGCGGCAGGCCGCTGCTTATTCTGGCGCCTGGTTCGAGCATTGTTTCTCAGAAAGATAAGATACACGCCTTTATGGAGGAACAGAAGCCGATTGTGGTATCCGCCAATTTTGCTTCCGGCGAGTATGCGCAGGATTATGTTTTCTGTTCCAACGCGATGCGCTATAGCGCGCTGGATTTATCCGACAGGAAATATCAGGTTCTGGTGACGTCGAACCTCATGGATGTGTGTGATGAAAAAGATGTGTTAAATTACACGGACCTGTGTTTTGATGAAAAGGGCAGCAGTGACAACTGCGTCATTATGTTCCTGAAACTGCTGATTAAACTGGGAATTACTAAGGTTTACGTGGCGGGCTTTGACGGCTATAAAGAGGAGACAAGCAATTATGCGACATCCTATATGGCAAGCCAGCACACCAAAGGGGTAGAGGCCAATATCAAGAATAACAGATATGTAGCCGATATCAGAAAGCAGATAGAGATTGTGTTTATAACGGAGTCGTTGTATAACAAGTGATGCTGCCTTTAGGAAACAGGCTTGGATGTTGTTTGGGGAGACAGTTATGATTTACGCGCCGGTCATGATAACAACGTGTAATAGATATGAGCATCTGAAAAGGTGTCTTGCATCTTTACAGAAAAACACTTACGCAGACGAGACGGAAGTATACATCAGCGTGGATTATCCGCCGAGTGAAGAATATAGACCGGGGTGGGAAAAGGTATGTGACTTTCTGAAAGAACCCCTGACAGGTTTTAAGGAGGTTCATATCTATTATCAGGGGAAAAATTTAGGAGCAAGTTCGAATTATCAGTATTTAGAAGAACTGATTTTCCAACAGTGTGACAGGCTTATCTTTACTGAAGACGATAACGAATTTTCTGCCAATTTTTTGACGTATGTGGACAAAGGCCTTGAATTGTATGAAAAGCATCCAGCGGTATATGGTATATGCGGATACGCAGATGAGGTTCCTTTTGAAAGCGGAACGGATAATGCGATTGCACTGACTAATTTTTCTGCTTGGGGGATGGGAATATGGAGAGAAAAAGAAAAAGCTATTCATCAGCGGCTTACTATGCAATACTGGATAAAACAGTCGAAAAAGTTTTGTTTGATGTGGAGGATATACAGCCGAAGGAGACGGCTCTTTTCCAGAATGCTGGGTACGTTATTGGAAAATGGCGATAACAACGGACAACTGCCTAATACGGATATTAACAGGGGGATAATTTTAGCCTGTAATGGGTATTGCACGATCAACCCAACTGTTTCCAAGGTCAGAAATTGGGGATGGGATGGAAGCGGAGTGAATATAGTCGGAAGCGAACAGGGAAATACGGGGCATATACGGTTGGCACTGGATGGTGATGACGATTTTGAATATCATGTTCATGAGGTAAAAACTTGTAAATACAATGACAGACTGCTTGACGATAATGACGAGTGGAACAGGGATTTGGCAAAATGGTATAATGATCCGTTGCTATATTTGGCTTATTTTTTAATGGGGCGGAAACGGTTTATGAAGGTTACTCATAGAGGATAAATAAAATGATTGTCGTTAAGATTAAAGGCGGGCTGGGTAATCAGATGTTTGAGTATGCCATGGCCAGAAAGTTATCACTCGATCTGGGAATTGAGCAAATCGTGCTTGATATCACGCGGGTAAATCGGGATGATCTGCGGGAGTTTGGGCTGGATCAATTCAGACTCCTCGAAAGTGTTCAAGTCATGTCTGATGGCACTGTTAGCGGGATAGTGAGATTGCAGGAGAATATAGCCAGAAGACTGATTGCATATTTTGCAGCCGGACGATCCCCGAAAGTGGCTGAGATGAGAGAAAGAAAATTAGAAAAAGTATTTGGACTGCTCGGAATTGTCCAGAGAGATTATCATGATAAAACAGTCAGCAGGTTTGGATTAAGGCTGCATAAAAATATCTATATGAACGGATGGTTTCAGGAGGCAGGAGAAATCAATGAGATCAGATCGATTCTGCTCAATGATTTTAAGCAGATTCATAAGCCGAATGCAGAAATATTGCGGATGGAAAGTGATATCCGGGAGACAGAGTCGGTGTGTATGCACATCCGCCGAGGCGATTATGTGAATCATCCACAATTTGGTATTTGCACGGAAGAATATTTTTATCATGCCATGGAGGAAATGGCAAAGAGAGTAAGAAATCCGATATTTTATATTTTTTCGGATAGTTTGTCAGAAGTAAAAAAAATGGATTTTCATTATCCGGTGTTTTTTGATGATGAAAGGCATACCAATGTTGAAAGCCTATACCTAATGTCCAAGTGCAGGCACTTTATCATTTCAAACAGCACATATAGCTGGTGGGCGCAATTTTTATCAGAGAATAACGATAAGATTGTTATTGCGCCGAATAAGTGGTGCAGAGATGGCAGCGGCAGAGAATTATATATGGATGAATGGGTATTGTTAGGCGTGTAGATTGAGGGTTGGTTTGGAAGATGGGTGCTTTGAAATGGTATATGTATTGGAGGGAAAATGTTAATAGATAAGCTTGATTTAGTAAATAAGAAAGACATTTATGGAGAAATAAATGAATGGAAGAAACATAGTTCCAATCCGTTGCTTTATATATGGGGAGCAGGTTCAGTAGCAGTTGGTGTAACTAGCGATTTACAAAAAAATAATATTTCTATATGTGGCTACTTTGTTAATATTGAGAATGCGGTTATTGATCCAAGAATTGACTCTGATAAGGTTGTTTTGTTAGATGACTTGGTGAAGAAAGATCAAAAATTTTCTGTTGTTGTGGGACATTCTAATTATGAATTTGTAAGGGACCTTCATAATGATTTGATAGAGAATATTTGGATTTTGGCAGGTGTAGTTCGGAATGATATTGTGATTGATAATGTATTTGTAGAAAATAATGTGAATGAATTAGAGTATTGTTACAATAGATTGTCTGATGATATATCTAAATGCAATATGATCGATTATTTGAATGCAAAGGTTACACATGATATCAGTCATATTATGAAACATTTTGTTAAGCAGAGCAATTTTTTTAGTAATAACATTTTGCATTTGCACGATAGCGAGAGTTATCTAGACTTGGGATCATATGATGGAAAATCCATTTGTGAATTTATTAAAGAGACAAAAGGAAAATATGAGAAAATTATTGCCGTTGAAGTTATGCCCAAAATGTATCAGAAATTAAGAGAACAAGAATGGGCTAACAATTCTGGTGTGGAAATATATAATGTTGGTATTAGCGATCATGAAGGAGTAGATTATTTTAATTTTGATAGTCAAGGCACATGCTTGACCGGTAAAAGTGGCACACCTGTTAAGGTTACGACAATAGATAAATTACTTGGAGACAAAAAAGTAACTTTAATTAAAATCTGTATTGGCAATACAATTATTCCGTTACTATATGGAGCGAAAGATACAATCAAGAAAAATATGCCAGTACTCGTTATCTCAGCAGGAATTGATAAATATGCCCTAGTAAAGTATATACCAATCATTGAAGAACTGACAGAAGATAATGGTTATTGTTTCTATCTGAGATTTATGAATGCTTCGGCAGATTGTTTGACATTATATGCTATTCCAACAAAATTTAGAGAATAAACTAAAAAAAAGTGTTTTAAAGAGGGGATAATGAAAAAGATACTTCTTTTAGGTGGATCGGATCAACAAGTAATTGCTATTGAAACTGCAAAAAGATTGGGATTATATACAATATTATGTGATTATCTGCCAGATAATCCGGGGCAGTATGTCGCTGATAAATTTTATTTAGTCAGCACAACAGATATAAATAAAATAATGGAAGTCGCAAATGAGGAAAAAATAGACGGTGTACTTGCTTATGCGTCTGACCCTGCAGCGCCTACGGCGGCATATGTGTCAGAGAAGTTGGGATTACCAACAAATCCGTTTATAGCCGTAGAGACACTTTGTAACAAGGAATTATTTAGAAATTTTTTACGGGAAAATGATTTTAATCCTCCCATAGCAAAAGGATATAGTAGCATGGATTTGCTATATTCCGATAAGCAGATGTACACTATGCCTTTGATAGTGAAACCGGTCGATTCTTCTGGAAGCAAGGGGATAAGCGTGGTGTATGATTGGAACGAAATAGAAAAGGCGGTTAATTATGCGATTAATTTTTCACGTAAACGAAGATTTATTGTAGAGGAATATATAGAAAAGAAACACCGATATCTTGTGGGTGGTGATATATTTGTATTGGATGGAAAAATAGTCATATGGGGATTATTAAACTGCCATAGAGATGTGAATGTAAATCCGTTGGTGCCAGCTGGAAAAAGTTTCCCGCTATACTTGGATGATGATGACATAAAGCATATAAAGGAAACATTACAGGCGCTTATACAAAAGCTGGGTATTAAGTTTGGGGCATTAAATGTAGAGTTGATAGTGGATAAACAAAATAATGTTAGATTGCTTGATGTTGGTCCGCGAAGCGGAGGGAATATGATTCCAGAACTTTTAAGCATGATATTTGGCTTGAATATTGTAGAGATGACTATTAAAGTCGCTATGGGAGAAAAAAAGATTCCTTGTTCTACAAATCAAGAGAAACAAGATTATTATGCAACTTATAATTTGCACACGGCTCAAAATGGACGTTTTCAGGGAATTAGAATATCAGCAGAATTATCCCCGTATATCATTCGGCAGTGTATTTATAAGAGCAAAGGCGATAATGTGGAATATTTTGATAATGCAGCGAAGGCAATTGGAATTATTTTTATGCATTTTAATACTGAAGATAAGATGTATTTTTATCTCAATAATATTGATAAGTATATAAGTATTGATGTCTCGAATGATTAAATATCAGTGCTCAGGTTGTGGAAAGGAGTAATATAATGGACGAAATATTGGTTACCCGGTCATCAATGCCGCAGTTTCAGGAATATGTAGATGAAATAAAGGAACTCTGGGACTCTCATTGGCTGACCAATATGGGAGTAAAACATAAAGAATTGCAGAAAAAACTGGAAGAATATCTGGGAGTCGAAAATATAGATTTGCTGACCAATGGGCATATGGCCCTTGAACTGTCCCTGCAGGCGCTGAATCTGACAGGTGAAGTAATAACGACTCCGTTTACGTTTGCTTCTACTACGCACGCCATTGTAAGGAACGGTCTGACGCCGGTTTTTTGCGATATCGATCCGAATGATTATACGATAGATGCCGCAAAGATAGAACAGTTGATTACGGATAAAACAAGTGCGATTGTACCGGTGCACGTGTATGGCAACGTCTGCAACGTAGAGATGATTCAAAATATAGCGGACAGGCATCATCTGAAGGTGGTTTATGATGCAGCGCACGCATTTGGAGTGAGATATAGAGGTAAGGGAATCGGCAGTTACGGCGATGTATCCTGTTTCAGCTTCCATGCGACCAAGGTTTTTAATACGATAGAAGGCGGCGCCGTCAGTTTTAAAGATCCTGAGTTCGGAAGAATCATGTATGGGCTCAAGAATTTTGGAATTCGAGATCAGGAACTGGTGGATAGTGTCGGCGCAAATGCCAAGATGAATGAATTTTGTGCAGCTATGGGGTTGTGCAATCTAAGACACATTCAGGAAGGCATAGCAAAAAGATGTGTACTGGTGGAGAGGTATTCTGAGCGTCTGTCTGGCATAGCGGGCTTAAAACTGATGCCAAGGCAGGCGGATGTTGCGCCCAACTATGCTTATTTTCCGATTGTTGTTGATGAGACCGTGTTTGGAATGGATCGGGATGAGATATCGGAACGTCTTGCACGGCATAATATTTTTGCACGCAAATATTTTTATCCTTTAACCAGCAGCTTTGCGTGCTATGAAGACCGATTTGATCCGGACGATACGCCGGTCGCACGATATGTTAGTGAACGGGTACTGACGCTGCCGTTGTATGAGGATCTGGCAATAGAAGATGTGGACAGGATATGTGACATTTTGCTGGACCTATGATGGATTGCGCTGATGAAAGAAAACATCAAAGAGGAAAATGCGATGCATACTGGAGAAAAAGGGTCTGATTCACAATTCAACATAAATCTGTCCATTTTGCGTATCGTTGCGTGCTTTATGGTAGTTTCCATACATACGGGGATAAATGCAGGCTGGACGCAATATGTTGAGGCCGGCCAGTATGGAGTGCAGTTGTTTTTTGTGTTAAGCGGTTTTTTGATCTTTCAGTCGCTGAGTAGCGGTATATCCGTCGGTGCATTTTATAAAAAGAGAGTTATGCGGATTGTCCCTGAGTACTGGACGGCGCTTGTCTTGTATTGGTTTGTTGGAGTGATTGAATCCGTGTTTGTGTCCGGGTGGGGGGGGGATCGTCGAAGCGGTCGGAGCTTATAATGCACCCTATGGAATCCGGTATTTACGTTACTTTACGTTTACCAATCTTTTTCTCCCGTCAGATGACTGGTATTTGTGGAACAACAGAAATGCATGGTGGACAATGAGTTCCTTTATGTTTTTTTATCTATTAGCTCCTTTGCTACACAAATTCATTAATAATTTTGTTAAATCGGCAGCAGTACTCACTATTATGCTCGGATTTACGCCTTTGTTTCGTTCAGCATTAGAGCAGTTCCTTAATAATTTTTATCAGAGCGAGGCAAGTCAGATAGGATGGTTCTGTGAGAATACGCCGATAGCGGAGCTCTATTGTTTTTTGTTCGGCGTGACGGTATATTATGCCATCAAAGAGAAAAGAGAATTTATATATATCATATATCTGCTGATGATTCTGTACGTATTTAATATGGGGGCATATAACTGGGAGATTATTATGACATTGTGTTTGATGGGTTCTCTGCAGAATCCGATTCCCATAAAAGGTTCTTTGGAAAAGATCATCAAATTTCTGGCCGAGGGAAGTTTCGCCGTATACTGTATTCATGGAAAAATCACGGGATGGTTTGGCTCGCTTTTTGCCGGTGTGAGTACGCATGGAAGCGTTAGATTTATTCTTATATTTGGCTGCACGTGTATTGTATGTTATAGTTATTATATATTGTATAGGTTCCTCTATGAAAAAGTGAAACGCCGGTTCGTGTGCGGGACTGAATAAGATTCGGCTATTTGGCAGTTATTGTGATTGCTTTCTATAATAGGAAAGTGCAGGTGGTAAAATGATCAATGATTTAAAGAGTACTACTGATATTCTAAAAAAGCTGAACTTAATTATGACTGGTCAGCAGAAGCGGTATGCCATTTTGGTTTTTGCGATGACGATCGTAGGCGGCATTTTCGAGACGCTTGGCGTCTCGGTTGTATTGCCGCTGGTGCAGGTGATGATACAACCAGAGCAGCTGCTTCGCAATAAATATGTGTCGCTTGTCGCGGAAGCTCTGTCGCTGGATACCATTTCAAAACTGGTTACTGCGATCTGTATAGTTACTATCTTGATCTATGTCGTTAAAAATCTGTATATGTGCCTTCTGGCTTATGTCAAAACCACCTATTCCAACAAAATAGGCAGGGAACTCGCGACCCAGATTTTAAAAGCATATACGCAGCGGGAATATGTTTTCTTTTTGGGGTATTCGTCAAGTGAGTGTCTTCGAGATATAGGAACGGATGTGAGTGGTGTGATCAACGTGCTCACGAATGGTTTCAGTCTGTTGACAGACTGTATTACAGTCTTTTTGATCGTTATTTTTATTTTGTGTGTCAACTATAAATTTGCATTGGTGGTACTTGCCATAGCAGCGCTCTGTCTTCTGCTGGTGCTGAAGGTTTTCAGAAATCTGTGCAGAGAGTGGGGACAGAAGCAGCGTATCAATGGGGAACAACTGCATAAGTATTCTTTGGAATTGTTTCAGGGAATCAAAGAGATAAAAATATTAGGTCGAAGACGTTTCTTTGTAAGAAAGTATGAAGAAGCAAACGAAAGACAGAGCAGACTGAACGGTAAATTCGCCATAGCCTTGGCAAGTCCGGCCTATATGATCGAGGCGTTGTTTGTATCCGGATTTCTGATTACACTCTGCCTAGGGAATGTCTTTTCGGCGGATCTGCAGTCGATGGTGCCGCAGCTCGCAGCATTTGCGATAGCGGCATTCAGAGTGCTTCCGTCGCTCGGTAAGATATCCAGCAGCATTAACAATGTGGTTTATTCTGTTCCTATGGTAAATGCCACATATGAGCATATGAAAGATGTTAGAGGAAACGGTATGCGTCAAGAGGAGGATGACGATAACGAAATAAAAGCTAAATTTGAAAATGAAATTTCCATTAATCATATCTCATGGCAGTATCCGAATGCGGAAAATAAGGTGATAGACGGACTCAGCATGAAGATTAAAAAGGGAATGTCAGTCGCTTTTATTGGTGCGTCCGGAGCCGGCAAGACGACACTGGCAGATATTATCCTTGGGCTGCTGCAGCCACAGGAGGGGAATGTCACTCTGGATGGCAGGGATATTCGGGAATTGGGGAGAGGTTGGAGCAATCTGCTTGGATATGTGCCACAGACGTCGTACCTGATTAACGATACGATTCGGAATAATGTAGCGTTTGGCATTGAAGCGAAATATATCGATGACGAGAAAGTGTGGGATTCTCTGGAACAGGCGCAGTTAAAAGAGTTTGTGGAAAGCCTGCCTTATGGTCTGGAGACAAAGATTGGAGAGGCTGGCGTGCGGTTTTCAGGCGGACAAAGGCAAAGATTGGCAATTGCAAGGGCATTGTATCCGGATCCGGAGATATTAGTGCTGGACGAAGCTACATCAGCACTTGATAATGAGACTGAAAAAGCATTTGTGGAGTCTATAGAAAGACTTCAAAAAGTAAAGACTCTGATTGTGGTGGCGCATAGGCTGACAACAGTAAAGAACTGCGACATAATATACGAAATCGGGCATGGCAGTGCGACAAAAAAAGAAAAATCTGAGATATATCGGATAGGAGAATTTTAATGAACTTATTATTAAAAATATACAGGGGTGTAATACCTGAGCAGATAAGAGAAGATTTTAACCAAAAATATCAAAACATCAGAACGGAACATTATAATCGCCACGATATGAAAAGAGTGAGTTTTGGGGATCTGAATAAGGACAAGACTTTTTATGTGATTCGTACGGACTCGACGCAGGCGTGGGGATTGGGTTCAACCTGTACTATGGTACTTAATAATATTAAATATGCGATTGCTCGAGGCTGGATACCAATAGTCGATTACAAGAATTATTATTTGCAAGGCCTGCAGGATCAGGAAAAACGCGGAGAGGAGAATGCTTGGGAATATTATTTTGAACAACCGGTTCCCCCATATACTCTGGACGAAGTATATAGAAGCAGTCATGTTGTCTTGGGGCCTTTAAGAGGGCAACCGTATGGCAGTCTTTCATTTGGCGCTATTGGAAATGCAACTGATGAGAGATATATTGAATATTTCAGGCTGGCAGAAAAATATATAAGGTTTAATTTGAAAATACGCAGCAATGCAGAGAAAATGTATGCGGACATATTTCAGAGTGCAAAAGATAAGAAAGTATTAGGGGCATCGGTGCGTGCTGGTTTATATTGGGGACAGGTTGGTGGTGACTCATCTTATGCCGGCCATCCCAAAGGTATATCCGTCAGTGATTTTATTAGTTTACTCTATGAATATATGCAAAAGTTCCATTGTGACCGTGTGTTTGTGTCATGCGATGACAGATATTATATGGAGAAAATCAAAAGAGAGTTTGGGGAGAGATGTCTGTATGTCCCTGATAGAACGTTGCCCCATTTTTTTGATATGAGTGGGAATCCAATTATGGATGCAGATGAAAGGTGTGAGGAAATAGCACAACAGAGTATTAGAGAGAGAATTACTGAGTATGCGATGGAAATTATACTATTATCAAAATGTGATTCGTTGATTAGAACAAAGGGAGGAGCAGGTGAGTTGGCCTATTTGTTGAATCGGCAAAAATATGAATATACATATTTGATTTATGATGGTATTATAGAATAGTTATTTGGAAAATTTATGGAGGATTTTATCTATGATAATATGGCCTTATACTGGATTCGCCAGTCGCTGCATTACTTTGGCACAGGCATATGCCCTGTTAAAACAATATAACGAAAAACGGATGAGGGGGGGGGCACTCTCCGGAGAAACTTATAATCTTGTGGACGCAAGTCCGTGCATGTAACATCAGTTATGCAGAAGCGTTTTCTAAAGAGCAGTTCAGCGATGTACCGCTGAAAGTGATTGACGTTGACATGACAGATTTACATAGCATACCTGAATATATAAAAAACAAACAATTTTATCATATTATTTTGGAGTTGCGTAAACGATTTAAAAGGTGGCTTTTTCAAAGATATGCCCAATTTTTAAAATCAAGGAGTACATATATTGATTATGATAATATGGGCATGAGTCAAGCGGAACGCTATGTTTTTTTGGAAAATGTGTGGAAGCGCGTATCAGATTATCTAAAGACAATAAAGAAGAAGCCGTTATTTGTCCATGCTTATAGTGGTATTGTTATAGGGGAGGAAAGATTGGGGATAGATTATTCTGCGATTGTTTTTAATGATAAATATGTCAAAAAAGCTGATATCTTAGTGAAAGATATAAACGTGTGCGGTGTTCACATAAGGCGTACAGATCATGATATTGCGATTGCCCACAGTACAGACATCGCATTTTATCAAAACATTGAGAGCCAAATAAAGAGTAATCAATTTACTACTTTTTTCTTGGCAACAGATGACAAAGTAACAGAAAAAAATATCATGGATCGATATAAAGGAAAAATTATTATACAACAGGGAAAAGACTGGGGACGTGATTTTACAGAAGGGATGGGAAGCGCAATAGTTGACTTGATTTGTCTGTCCAGATGCAAAACTATTTTAGGTTCGTATACCAGTTGTTTTACATGGTTTGCAGCGATGTACGGAAAATCCGAGTTGATTGTCTGTGAGGAAACTTCCGCATGACAGAGGAAAATTTGCTGACAGGAGGTATCTCATGAAAGCAGAAATTAACGTAAAAAAAATCAAATATTTAATTATTGACGTTGACGGCACTATGACAGATGCCGGGATATATTATGACGATCATGGTAATGAATTAAAGAAGTTCTGCACAAAAGATGCCGTCGGCTTTTTTGCCGCAAAACGAGCAGGCATTAAGACGATAGTGCTGACCGGACGGGAGTGTCAGGCTACTACGCGGCGGATGGCAGAAATGAAAGTCGATCTCCTCGTGCAGAATATTAAGGACAAAGCCGCTTACTTAAAAGAGTTTATGTGTGAAAATGCGTTGAAAGCAGAAGATGTCGGCTATTTGGGAGACGATTTGAATGATCTGCAGGCTATGCGGTTATGCGGATTTGTTGGATGCCCGCAGGACGCCTGTGAGGAGATCCGGGAGATTGCCGACTATGTATCTGCGTACCGGGGCGGCAGCGGCGCGGTGCGGGATATTGTATCGTATTTGCTGCGGCAGCGTGGCGAATGGAGTCAAATTATTGCGAAATTATATGGCGCTGGAATATAGCGCCGCGTCTTTCTAATATCGTTCTTGTCGTTCTGCTATTTCTTTATTTTTCTATTTTAGAGATGTCTTTCCGTTCAAATGTTAAAGAAGAGTGGTAGCAAGCTCCGGTTGATTTTGAAACTCTTGCTACTGTAATTGCTGATGTAAAACAGAGAAATTATATACGCGAATGGGTATATACTACTTTAGACGTATGTAATTGTCAATTTGAAAAAAGCGGAAATAACAGAAGATCATTTTCAAGGGAAAATGTTATTTGCAAAAGAAATAATGAATGGGTGCCTTTTTAAATACATTACCCTATCTGAAGGTGCCGCAATTCTGCTAATGTAATATAGGTACTATTGAGGCGCAGTGTCTGCGGAAAATATTTTTTGAAAATCCGGAGAAAAGGGAGAGAAATGCTCTGTTAAGATGCCAATTGTTTTAAGAAGCCCGATATAGTATAATAGACCCAGATGTAATCAATCCACCCACCGGTCAATTTGTTTAACATACTGCATATTGGAAAGGAATACGCGAAATTGAAAATTCTGATCACAGGTTCACATGGCTTTATCGGGCGCAATCTGGCCGAGCAGCTGCAGAATAAATATACCATACTGGCCCCGCAGCGCGGCGAGCTGGATTTATTAGATACAGAAGCGGTGGAAAACTATCTGCGAAGCCACGCTTTCGATGTCATCATTCATGCAGCAACTACAAACAGTTTCCGCAATCACACTCCAACTTCTGACCAAGCGCTTGACGGCAATCTGCGTATGTTTTTCAATCTGGAACGCTGCAGGAAATATTACGGCAGAATGTACTACTTCGGCTCCGGAGCCGAGTATGATATGCAGCATTATATTCCTGCTATGCGTGAAGACTACTTCGGTACTCATGTGCCGAAAGACGCTTACGGTTTTTCCAAATATGTCATGTCCCGTGCCTGCGAAAACACTGATCATATTTATGATCTCCGGTTGTTCGGCGTCTATGGCAAATATGAGGAGTGGGAGCGCCGCTTTATCTCCAATGCGATCTGCCGTGCCCTAAAGGGGAAGGATATTACGATACAAAAAAATGTATATTTTGATTATCTTTGGATAGACGACCTCTGCTGCATTATGGACTGGTTTATCGGTCATACACCGAAGCA
The DNA here is from genome assembly GCA_947630025.1 of uncultured Lachnospiraceae bacterium. GTDB lineage: Bacteria > Bacillota > Clostridia > Lachnospirales > Lachnospiraceae > UBA3282. The sequence continues at coordinate 138,193 of CANRFZ010000004.1, read as the reverse complement.
TAAGCACTACAACGTATGCAGGGGTGAAAAAATAGACCTGTATACATTGGCGCTTATGGTCAGAGAGATCTTGGATATTCCTTGCGATATCGTAGTCGGAGAGCCGGGCTGGAAACCGGAGTATACCGGGAACAATGAACGGCTGCTGCGGGAAGTTGGTAATATCAAGTTTACCGGCTTCCGGAAATCGATTGAAGTATTGGGCGCTTATTATAGAAATCATATCGATAACATCGACGCCGAAAAGTTGATTTGAATAGGATGCCGTCTGCTATACTGCATAGCAGACGGTATCGTGCATATTCCACTGGTGGTGTCGGAAATAAAGTTTATAATCCGGATTCAGTTCTTTAATCAGAAGTGGTATTTCCCATAGATGCGAAAGCGAATGGTATGACGAGATGGCAAGTTTGGGTCTGTATGCCCTGATACACATAGACGCACCGCGCAGGGCACGGATTTCGGCGCCTTCGATATCCATAGTGATCATGTCTATTCTGTTGCCGCGCAGAACGTCATCAAGCCGGACACCCTGCACCTGAAACGTATCCGGCGTATCCGAATCCGTTATTTTCCCGGACACTTTGATTTCACTGTTGTCATGTAAAAAGGTGAGTGGTTTTGCTTCATCGTAACACGCCATATGATATGTCTTGACATACTGCAGGCTATTCTGTCTGCAATAGGTGACAATGGCTTCATAATTCTCCGCATCCGCCTCAAATGCGTAGTATTGATATTCTTTAGGAGGATGCTGCAAATAGCGCTTCAGGGTATCTCCTGTAAACGCACCGCAGTCTACAAAGTTTTGCCCTGCCGCAGGAATCACATCGTTGTCAAAATACTGGTTTTGGTCATAAATATCGTCTATCAATTCCAGACGGTGTTCCATTCGATGGATTAGTACGGAGTGCAATACTTTTTTGGAAAGATCGTCCGACAACGCATCATATACTTTATGTATTTGAGATTCGGCTGCCCGCAAAGACTGTCTGATCTGTTTACCGTCTATTCCGTTGCTATACAACCGCAGCCATTCGGGATCAACGTAATCCCAATTCTTGATGCCGGCATTTTCCAGACGAAGATGAATGTCATAGCTTGGATTGGCGGCAATCAAGACATAGCTATCCTTATTGACCGCATCAAGCCCGACGATTTTTGTTCCGTCAATGTCAGCACATAGGGGGGGGGTATTATCAATCAGAAAGTTGACATACAGATTCATTTTTCTCAGGGCGTGCAGGGCCTCGCGTGCGGCCAGACCGGTTCCATAAATCCCCAATGTGCTGCAGTTTGTTGCAATTAGGTTCTTTTTGTTGAATTTTTCTGCTCCTGTCATTTTTACCTCTCTTTCCGGGCTGCGTCTGCACCTAATGGACTTATACCTGTTTCTTACCCGAGTTGTTCTCCGGGAATGATCTTGTGAGTGTTTACATTTAAACTGCCATTACACATTCTGCAATATTCCATATACCCTTTTTGATTGAACCCAAGATTATATTCTACGAACTCCCGCTTGCGGGTTTCATCATATATACTCAGATCAAAATAATCGGAATCCGCCAGTCTGCAGTAATCGATCCAATCGGCACTCATACACTGCCCGCAGAAAAGAAGTTTACTGCCATATATGGTGTGGCAGCTTTTGCGGTCGCACATATCGAAAAATCTGCGCAGCCCGTCTTCGGACGTAATACCGTTGGTTGTCTGGGGATATCCGCTATCAAACCAGTCGGTAAATTTTACATGATCATAGCGAATGCCATTCTCACGCAAGATTGCAGTAATCTGATCTATATTTTGTTTTCCGGAGCTGCCGCCGTAGTCCGTAAAGCGATAAAAGACATTATATTTTCGGAATAACTCCAAAGTCTGCGGCGTCGGTGTGATGACGGCGTTGGAGTATATCTCCAGATGCCTTGCTCTCTCAGGGTAGTAGGTATCACCGATCCAGCGCAGGATTTCATTGAAACGCGGGTGAGACATGGCATCACCGCCTACCAGTCCCAATATGTTTACCGTGTCTGTCCAGCGGAAATAAGCCTCCAGTTCATCCCGGATCTGTTGTATATCAAAATTGATCGGATTTTTGATTTTGGGAATAAAGGAGTTACAGTATTTACATTTCAAAGTGCAGTATTGTGTAATCGGTATGGTGAGATCGCTGAGATATACTTTGCCATATTTGTATAGCATATAGATCGATGAAATCTCATCAATATGATAGAAATCTTTGTGCCGAACCAGACCGAAAGATTCCAGCTGCTCATAGGCGGAGCGCGTCATACCGGTGGATACGATCACGATTTCTCCGTTCCACTGTTTTTGAAAATCCGACGGCGACAGAACCGGCAGTCCGCAGACTTCTGTCCCCTGTTTGCGGATATTGCGGTCTACAAAAGCAGTAAACGAAAATTCCTTGCAGAATTCTTCGCAGAAAGCGATGCCGAATGTTCCGGCTCCCCATATGTAATACCGCGTTTTCTTATCGATAAGATGGGCGGCTATTTCATCATATTCATGGCCTTTATTTGTCCATTTCATCGTTGTGATATCCTCCTGTATCTTTTACTTATTATTTCCGTCGCTGATGGCATAGCAGACGGTATCAAAATAACACGCGGCATGATGCCGGATATAAATTCTGTAATCCGGGCAGCACATTTTCAGGAAAAGCGGTATTTCCCACAGGTCAGTCGCCTTATGATAAATACAGATTGCACAGTCCGGCCGGTTCTGCCGGATCAGATTGCGGGCGCCTCTGAGAGCCGCCATCTCCGAGCCTTCTATATCCATTTTGAGATAAGATATGGCACGGCCTGACAGATGTTTGTCAAGCGGCACGATTCTGCCTGTCGCCATATTCTCATCGCCTGTCTGTCCGGTATTGTTTAAAACCAAAGAGCTATAATTTTTGGAAAAGAAAGAAATATTCTGTTCCGTGTCTCCCACACCCAGATTATATAATTCTGTTCCGGCCCGCAGCTCTGGGGCAAGAGTGGCTGCTGACTGCTGCAGCATAGCGAAATTGCCGCGATCAAGTTCATATCCGATGTATTTGCTAAAATGCGGCTGCTTCTCGGCAAAGAAATGCAGTGTGTCACCACAGTATGCTCCACAGTCTACAATCACGGAGGTATCTTTCAATGTCACAATACCGTCGGGCGCATATTGGTCCGGCAGAACGATATCCTCAAAAGCATAATCCCGCATCTGCTCCGGGGAGGCAAACCAGCCCCATATTTTAAAATATAGCGTTTTTTGTGACTGCTCATCATGCAGGAGATCAAACGTTTCCGTGATGTGGTGCAGTACATCATCTTTGGTGTATGTCTCCAGTCTGCTCAGCGAGATGGCCATAAAAGCGAGCATATCCTGAGGCGGAGTGATTACATTTCCGGAAAATCCGTTTTCTTTGATTTGTTTCCGTATGGCATCCAGACTGGTACTGGCAATATAGATGTCAGCATCCCGCATCTGCAAAACCTGTTCGGCAGATACCACCGGTATATGATCCTCTGTCAGTCTGCTGCCGACGATATCCGTATCATTGTCACAAAAAAAGTGTATCTTGACACCATTCTTTTTCAGGTATTGATATAAGATATGTCCTAATGCTCCGGTTCCCCATATAACAATGACAGGAGCTTGACAGTGACGGTATTGCGCCATACGATCCAGCAGTTCTTCATAGTGATCTTCAATCAAACGCAGTGACAAGTCTTTATAATTCATGCGAACTTTTATTCCTCCCATTTTTGGCTGCCGGTTTTTTAACAGTTGACGTCGCGCACAGATTGTTCGCTATACAATGTCGTCTGCACAATATCATAGATTTCGCCTATGACACAGGCACAACGCTGCTTTTCTTCCGGTGTAAGGGGATGCACGCTAAAGGTTTCCAGACTTTTCGCAGTTGCTTTTAAGTAATCGTCGATCATCGGTACATGAGACGTCATAACCTTGAAGTGCGTATCGTGCAGTCTTTTTCCCATATCTGCATCTGCCATGTCTGCCGCCTCTTTTTGATATTTATGGATAAGATCACAGACTTCATGGAAAATATGCGGTTCGTCTGCCAATAGCGTCGGTGTATAAACCGGTGCATATTCGTTATGTCTGTCTGCCCAGTTGATCGACAACGCAGCGTGCAGGGCGTACAGATAGTCCTTGGCTGCGACGGTTTCATCATGCAAAGCAAAGCTCTCCATCATTTTTTTGTGATAAGCAATAAAATAGTCTTTGTGAAAAACTTTCTGTATCAGGGGCCATATTTTGGGCTGAATCCCATAGGGATCATAAGTATAGGGCGACAGAAAAGTCCAGCCCACTACATTGTATAGGCCGACTGAAAATTTAGCGTCAATCATCGGGTTGTTCAAAAACTGTATAAAGGATGAGAACTCCCAAAACGGAATCCATTCAAACGGTGCATTGTCAAAATACACTCTGCAGATAAGGGATTTTTCGGGGAGTGTATCGGGTACATATATTTTGTGAGGGAAATCTCCATGTATATAGAGAAACCGCGTATCGTAATCACTGTCTTTATATTGCAGTCCTCTGGAGATACCGCCGACATTGGCTCCGTATATGACCTTGACGTCATGCGTCTGTTCAAACTGCTCCACTTCGTTGTAAATTCTCTCATGTATCTTTTTGTTCCCGAATAGCATTATAATGAATCCTCCTTTATCACTTTTCGTACAGGTATGCGCAGATACACTTTCCGCTCCATATCGTTTCCACCAATTCTTTACGTCTGACAAGGTGTTGTTCCTGTAATTGAAGTCCAGCCGGCCCAGACGCGAAACCGGTGATCCATATTAGGAATTTTTCCGTGTTTTCCGCTGCTTGTTGAATGATATTATCCGGCATATCATCGGACAGGATACTGCAGTAAGAAGCGTGGCCGTCCGTGATAAAATCGTCGGTGGCATAGTAAAACAATTCATCCAGAAGCGCACATAATTCTGTGTTTTCTGTCACTGTTCTCTGCACCTGATATCCGAGCATTCTAAAAAAACGGCCCATATATCCTTCGTCGTTGATCCCAATCGACAACGTATAACGTTCATACGCATAGCGCTCGTTTTCCAGATATATCTGTTCCGCCAGAAAGCGGGCCAGCGGCTTGACAATTTTCATAGCATAATCCGGTGCGGTCACATCCAGCCGATAGAAAAAGGGATGTGGTATTCCGGCAAACACGGTTGGATGGGAAGACTGATAATAAGCAATCATTTTGTTGACCGTGTCCAAGTGCAAATAACTGGCGTATGCCGTTCTGTCAATTTTGACGGGTATATAACGCATCCCCTTCGCAATCAGGAAAGAGACGCGGTTTTTGCCGCTGGTAACAAGTTCAAATCCCCCGCCGCTCCGAGGACGTACTTTCACACAGTTTTTTACGAAAAAGTCATAGTCCATACATAGCTTATATTCCATTTCATAGTAGACTTTCTGACGGCTCTCGATGAGAAGCTCCCGCCAATTCCCTTCTGTATTTACCTCCATTGTCCGCGCGCCGGGCAGTGCGAAGCGGTTAATATACCGCTCTATCTGTTCCGTCATTCCGCCGCCGGAATGGTGGAAGGCAGCGTACAGATCGACTGCGATGTAGTCAGCATAAAAATTCCGACAACTCCATACCGGAATCCTAGGGTTGGTATTGGAGAAAAGGAGTTCCGCAGGCAGTTTCACCAGCAGTTCTTCTGCCGATTCTTCCTGTAATGCAAAATCATGGAACCGGAAAGGTTCCTCCTCATAGCAGGCGCATTGTTCCGGCACGGTAAAGTGTCCTGTTATCGCTTCATAAACCGCGTTGATGCTCTCAGCGGCCTCGTTCCCGCCGCCGCGCAGAATGGACAACGGTTTGTATATGATATTTTTGAAGCCGGCAGATGCGAAATGTGCCGCTAGGGAAGAATGTTCGAAGACGTTGCGGATTGTGATGAGAATCACATAGTTGTCTTTGCCGGTGATTTTGGATTTCAGTTGATCGGGATGAAATACCGGTTTCCCGTTATGCTCCCGTATCACGTCGGCCCGCCGGTCTATATATGCTGCGATAATCATTCCGGCTCTGTCCAGTGTACCGGATGCAACTTGGCCAACCGAACCGGCTCCGTAGATAAGCGCTATTTTATTTTTGATTTCATAGTGTGTCATGCGCGTGCCCTTTGAATGTAAAAATGATAGTATGAATAATCCGTCCGCCGTTAAAAAGACGGCATAATTCCACGGCAGTGTAGTTGTCACGCAGAGCAGGAATGCCCAAAAGCCGTTGAGGATCGGGTGTGTCCACGATCAGTATGCGTCCGTCTGTATGTACGAGGATATCCGGCAGCTCCTCCACCATCCACTCCGGTATCAAAATGATGTCAAAACTGCGCTTACCCGAAGTCTGCCAAGTATCCGAAACGGTCTCTTTCAGATAAAGCAGTTCATCCACCTGTTCGCATAACAGGCGATAGGAAGCATCCTGCTCTACCGCGGTGACGGAGGCGCCCATTCTTGCGAAATGTTGTCCCATAAAACCGTTGCGGCAGCCGATATCCAGTACAGACAACTTCTGCGGGTCTATCGCCTCTCTGTATAGATAACCGCAAATCTCCCGCAGCTTGAGCCGGCAAAAAGGCATCGAAGAAGCAAGCATAGCAGAAAAGCTGGGATTCGGGATCGGATATTCCAATGTGCCGATTTTATCCGCAATATGCCAAACTGCGGCGAGCTTCTCCTCATTCAGCCATAGGCGGTAATCTTCTGCGGACATCCTGCAGGGCAACATCGTAAAGCCCTTGGCGAACAGAAAAGCCGCACGGTTATTTCCGTCCTGCATATTGAAGTATCCCCGTGGATTCCAGACGACATCAATGGGATTCTCATAAAAGAAACTTATATTGTTATTGTACAGAAGCTCCATATTCTGAAAGATGGAGTAGCGATCCCGTAAATGTTCCGCTTCGTCCTGTGCGTTTACGGTATCTCCGCTGACCATGCAGCGACGCTGGGCAAAGTACAGGCGGATGTAGGCATCCCATGCGTCGAGATCCGATTCCATGAACCCATAGGTGAAAAAATACATCATTTCTTTGTTGATGGTAAAATAAAGCAGGCTTTTGTCGGGAATCAGATCTTCCATATGCCGGTCGCTGACGGCCCTGGCCTTCACATATAGCTCTCTGGTCAAACCGAAAAGCAATTCTATGGGAACAAGCTGCACTTCGTATTTTCCGCCTCCGACAGATATATTGTCAGGTGCGCACAACCGAAAAGCGGGAAGTTCCAGACCGATCAGACGCTCTGCGCCGGATACCATAGATATAGCCTGATAGACAGTGTTGAGCGCTTTGCCGTAGTCTGTGCCGTCATACAACTCTTTGTATACAATATACGAATATCCGGCATCGTGCATCTGTTTGGCCATTGTCTGATGCCGGAATACATTACTGATGGAAATCACGACAATGTTTGTGTCTTTATTTTTATCTTTTGTGATCCAATCGTCTGGTTTATAGACGGGAGTATCTTCGATATGCCCTATTGCAGCGGCTTTTTTGTCTATGAATGCCACAACGCGCATACCATTTCCGACAATGGCCTTATAATACTCCCGCCCGCGGGTGTCGGCGCCGTAGATAACAAATGTACTTTGAGGGGAAAGTTTCATTTCGGAAAGCTCCTTATCCGCCGATTACATCGCAAACAAAACCGTATCTGTGCCGTTGCAGTCCCAGTAATGTCTCAGGTATAGTTTGTATCCCACACCAAGCTCCTGTGATAAGTGGTAATAAGCCATCTTATGTTCTTACGTTTCAGGAGTTCTCTACACCCAAGAAGTGCCTTTTGTTCTTCGCCTTCGATGTCCATTTTCACCAGATTGACTTCTTTATCCCGAAAATACTTGTCGCAAGTTGCAAATTCCCACTGGTCTATGTTGGTTATAAATTTATTCTCAATGACAACTTTGGCGCGGTACGGTTTGAAGGTTGCGTATAAAGGCGCCAGCCAAGTTTCATCAACTTCAAAAAGATAGATTTTCTTGACACGATCTACAATATATAAGGAGAATAAACCCTCTGCCGCTCCGATATCGGCAACGATATCATTTTCATTTACATCAAAACTGTCGGACAAATAACAGTGTGCCGACGATTTACTCATGCACGTATACATATTGAGCGCATGATATTCTGTGATCTTTGCATGACTCCAGTCTTTTGGATAATATAAGCGTTTTCCTTCCACAAATACATAGTTTAGATTTTCCTCCGTGTCATAGAGGATTTCCGTATTACGCCATCTTTCTAATTCGTTCTTATTTTCGACAAAGCGACGTCTGTTTTCGATATCTGTAAAATAATGCTGATCATCAAATTTTTGATAAAGCAGTGCAAGTTCTTCATTATCTTCTCCGGGTAAAGCGCAATGATAATAATATAGCGTGTTTAATTGTGACAGGTTAAGTCCGTTTTTCTCAGGAGACCATTCAAAGTGTCTTACTATTTTTCTGACATCCAAAAGACCACTGGCGATCACATTCTTTTTGATCTCCTCATAATGTGCATTAGCTACGATAATATAATCGTACGGCAGCTGCGCGCATTGTTCCAAAGGAAGTATAGGTATTTGTTCTATATACCCTCCTTTATATATGCTTTCCGTAAATGCCAGAACTTCTATACCCCCCCCCAAGTGGCATTTTGAGCGGACTATTCTGTTATAACACTCTATTTGTCGATATATTTCCTGTCCCAGCACTTTGGTTCCGTAAATAATTACTTTTAATGGTTTCATTGTAAGATAGTTCTCCTATTATTTTGCCATAACTTATATTTCGATTTTTTCTCCGAAAAAGCCTCTCATTAAATTTTCACATTCCAAAGCGGCAACATAAATTTATCATACACTTCCCTAGTTCTTTTTATCTGCTCTGTCACTCCGCCTTTGTTTATTACTAAAGTATCTGACATTAAATGACTGGCATTACGAATAGTAGTTCCTGCTCCAATAACTACTCTGTCGTCAATTTCAACATCTTTTGTCAAAATCTGCGCTCCGGAGGCTAAATGAAGTCCTTGTCCAAATGTTTTTCTGTGATCTCCAACTTGTGTGGCAACAGTACAATTTTGCATACAAGAGAAAAAATTACCATACGGTGCATTTCCAAGGACTGTACCTATCGGATGAGACCAATAGAAAATATCCGGCAATCCCGCCTTGTAAGAATAGAACATACCGCTCAGTAATCTATTCAATTGAATGATCTTATCGCAGATTGGCTTATTTTCGCTTATTGTCCAAAGACTGTTTGACAGATAATACAGGAACTGGCTATACTGGTCACCATGTAAATGAGAGAAAAAAGTTTGTCCATTATGGTTATAGGCCGGAACAACAATAAACTTATAGCAATATTCCAGACGTTCTAAAGCCAGGCAAAAAGCTCTGTCAACATCTTCTCCCTTGAATCTGTATTTGTCAGGGAAGAAAGAATCCAGTTGATTTCCTATATATGTTTTTAATTCATCGCTATTTAATGATATTTCCATTTTCTTTTATTTTCTTGATAACCAAACCGGCCATATAATTTCCTATCAGTTGATTGCCTTTTTCTGTATAATGAATATAGTCTGAAAAAACACCCGTTTCACCTGACAGATATTCCGACAAATCAATCATATAATCCAGATGTTTTTGACATATATGATCGTGCACTTCCATAACAAATTTTTTTTGTTTTTTAAAATATGTTTTGTCTATACCTTTTGCCTGCAGTAATTCCACTAAGTCTTGTTCCAGAGTTTTGTCCAACACATGAGAATAACTCATAGGTTCGACGATCCCAAGAAAAAATGCTTGAAATTCCATACATACCGCATACATCATCCGCTCGTAATCCAGCCAGATTGCCGCGTCACCGGGATTATCATTTCTCTCAATTCCCCATGATATTTCATGCATATTTCTCATATCCATAGAGTCGGGAATACAATTCCCTTTTTCTAAAATTTGCTTCCACATTTTTTTCTGATATTTATGTAAAAATGGATAATTTCCTGCCCGTACACCTCCGCCAATATCATTAACTCCCGAAAAAGAAATAACCAAGTTTGGATGAAACACCGTAATATCTCTGCAAAGCTTTAAAAACTCTTGTGCAGCCCCATATCCTGAAACTGCGCCATTATACACCTCAAAATACCCCCCCCCTTGCAGGTTTAATTCCTCCTGAAAATATTCAGGCCAGCCTTTTATTCCTCCACGCCCAACGTCGCTGGTACTCCCGCCATAAATTAAAATGGTATATTTACCATTTCCCATATGGGCATATTCCGGATTTCTGCAGTATGTCAATAAAGGACTGATATGCGTAATCGGCGTACAATACCCGCCTATCCCCATCACTTCATAATCATTGCCATAAGTAAATCCCATTTTTTCGAGACAATCCACATATTCCTTGTGTCTTTCGAATACTGCTACCAGTACAAAATAATTTTTAGGATTTACATCCTCAAGTTTCATCTCATGACTATTGCCATCCTGAATGCAGAAAACACCGCCTTTAATGCCGCCTCTGCATTTTATGTCCTTACCCATTGCCATGAAATCTTTTGCAATATAATCTGTGAGAGCATCGTCTCCGCATAGTAAAAGCTTTCTATCCTTTAGATTGGCAATTCTCTTTTTGATTGCAGCCTCATATCTGATCATTATCTATCATCCTTCTTGATAGTTTTCATTACATTACTTGTATCTATAGATACGGCCACATTTTTTCCAGCGGCCCGGACGTCATCCTGCCGTCCTCACCAACGACAGCCTTTACCCGGGGCGACACCGTCTCCTCCGGCAGCACCATCAGCTCGCACAGGACCGGCTCGTCGTCCTTCATGATCTCCGGCAGCACCCTGTCCAGTTCAGCATTGTCCTGTATCCGGCAGCTCTTAAAGCCGTACGCCTGCGCCACCTTGGAAATATCAGGCATCGTCAGGCCGCTCCCCGCATCGCTCGCCACGTAGCGCCCTTCAAAGTTGTTCCGCTGCATGGCGCGGATGCTGGCATAGCCGCCGTTGTTCCAGATAAACATCTTGACGGGGAGGCGCAGCCTGTGCAGGGTCTCCAGTTCCTGGATGTTCAGCTGGAAGGCACCGTCGCCGTTGATCAGGATGGTCCGCCGCCTGCCATTCGCAATACAGGAACCGATCGCATAGGGCAGCCCGAACCCCATCGAGCCGAGCCCCGCCGCGTTCTTCATCTTCTGGCCTTTCTTCAGCCGGAACGCCTGATAGGTGATCTCGCCCGCGCCGCCCGAGCTCTCCGGCACGACCACGTCGTCTTCCCGCAGCAGCCTGCACAGTTCCCCGATGAAGTAGTAGGCGCTTACATATCCCTCCGCCTCCCTGTGCGCCTGCGTGACGACGGGGTATTTCTGCCGCAGCTCATGGCAGCGGGAGAGCCATGCCCTGCGTTTCCCGCCGGCCTCTCCTGAATTCTGGGCAGTGCCGTCCGTTTCCGTAAACTCCAGCAGAGCCTGCAGGAAATCTCCCGCGTCGCACGCGGCGTATGCCTCCATATCCATGTCCATTCTGGCGATTTCATGCGGATCGATGTCCACGATGACTTTCTTCGCGCACCTGCCGAAATTCCTGTCGTTGAATGCCGTGACGCTGGTGTCCAGGCGGCAGCCCACGGACAGGAGCAGGTCCGCCTCCTGCAGGATCAGGTTGGCACCCCTGTCGCCCATGATGCCCGGATGCCCGGCATACAGGGGGTCATCCTCGCCGAACAGGTCTATGGCCTTCCATGTGGTCTCCACGGGGATCTGCAGTTTCCCTAACAGGCGGTACAGAAGGTCTTCCGCACCCGCCAGCTTGATTCCGTTCCCGGCTAGGAACAGGGGCTTCTCCGATTTCTCCAGCAGTTCCGCCGTTGTCCTGACTGCAGCGGAAATATCGCAGCTTTCCCGCCTGTCCGGCTCATAGCCGGTAAGGTCATCCTCATCCAGCACCACGGCCTGCACGTCCAGCGGGATGTCCAGCCAGACGGGGCCGGGCCGCCCGGTGCCTGCCTCATGCCAGGCGCGTTCCAGATGGTAACGGATCTTTTCGGGCTCCAGAACCTGCACCGCGTATTTCGTGACGGGCTTCACCATGGGCACGATCTGCACCTCCTGCGAACCGGTCTGGCGCACGCCCTTGTCCCCCACGAGATCGCTCCGCTTCGACTGCCCGGAAATGATGATCATGGGCGTGGAATCGATCCAGCCTGCCGCCACGCCCGTAATGGCATTGGTCGCTCCCGGCCCGGAAGTCACGAGCACCAGCCCCGGCGTGTTGGTGTGCTGGGCATATGCCTCGGCAGCTATCGCCGCGGCCTGCTCATGCAGGAAGCAGGTATATTCGATCCCGGAACGCCCCAGGGAGTCGTCAAGGTGCATGGCGCCGCCGCCCGGCAGCATGAATGCGTGCCGGATTCCTTTGGCCTTTAAGAATGCAAATACATAATCCGATAGTTTAATCATCTTTCCTGCTTTTATCTCCAAACAACCTGTGCTCCACATACTCCGCCATCACATGGCCGATGAAGATATGCGCCTCCTGTATCCTCGGCGTGATTAACGACGGCACCCTGACCACATACTCCGCTGTGTCCGCAGTCTCCGGGTTCTCATAGCCTCCCGTCAGGAGGACCGTAACCAGCCCGTTGCGGCGCGCATACCGCAGCCCCTCCAGCACGTTCACGGACCGCCCGCTGGTGCTGATCCCCACGGCCATGTCCCCGGCCTCGGCCTTCGCCTCCAGCTGCCTCGCAAACACCCTCTCGTAGCCGTAGTCATTCCCCACCGCCGTCAGCGTGGACGTGTTCACCGTCAGCGCCTCCGCGTTGAGCCCCGGCCTCTCCTTATAGAAACGGCTGATGAACTCCGTCGCGATGTGCTGCGCATCCGCGGCGCTCCCGCCGTTGCCGAACAGGTACAACCGCCCTCCGGCCTCCAGGATGCCTGCCAGCCTCTCCGCAGCCGCCATGACCGTGTCCGCCAGCTCCCGGTCGGACGCCAGCTTCTTAAAGATGCCTGTGTGCTCCTCCAGCCTCCCCAAAAAGTAGCTGTGGGCGCAGGCCGGGTCATTGTACTTCTCCAATAACGAGACCAGCTCCCAGAGGCACCCCTTCCCGCCGTCGTTCTGCAGGATGATGTCCGCGGCGGCCTTCGCCCTGTCTATGGCATTGGCGGGGCACACCCCGAGCCCTGCATAGGACAGGGGCTCCACGTCGTACTTGCCGTCCCCCACATAGCAGATGTGCTCCCGGCTTATGCCGCTGCCTTCCTCGATCTGCCTCATGGTCTCCTTCTTCGTCCTGCTCCCCCGGTAGAAATATTCCCACGGGAAGCGCTTCTCGAAGTAGCCGACGATCTCCGTCTCCTCCCCGGTGACCGCCGCCAGCTTGTATCCCCTGCGGTGCAGCTCAAATATGGCGTCGATGTCCTTTAAGTTGACCTGCTTCTGTTCCTTCCCGTCAGAGTCGATGATGACGGAGCCGTCCGTGACCACGCCGTCTATGTCCAATACGATCAGTTCTATCATCGTCCAGGCTTATCCCTTCCTATCCCCTCAGTTTTTTCCTGACTTCTTCCTCCGCCGCGCTTAAGGCTTTCTCCCCCGTGCCCATCACTTTTTCCACGTCCCGTATGGCCTTTACCAGCGCGCACAGTTCATAGGGCTCTATGGAGGCCTTCTGGTCCGAGCCGTACATCGTCCTGTCCAGCGTGATGTGGCGCTCTATGGAGGAAGCCCCCGCCGCCACCGCGCAGGTGCTCACCAGCGTCCCGGCCTCATGCCCGCTGTAGCCCGCCCTGCAGCCGTGCCTCTGTGCCAGCACGCCGATCAGCTTCAGGTTCGCCTCCTCCATGGGCATGGGATAGGTGCTGTTGCAGTGCATCAGCTCGAAAGGGCAGCCGTGCTTTTTAAAGACCTCCACCGCGCGGTCGATCTCCCCGAAGGTGCTCATCCCCGTGGCGATGAACGTGTACTTCCCCTCCCCGGCGATTTCTTCCAGCAGCTCCTCGTTGGTCAGCATGGCCGAGGCCACCTTATTATATTTGCAGCCATACTGCCGCAGGAATTTCTGGGAGCCGGCGTCCCATGCCGACGCATACCACTCGATCCCCTTTTCCCGGCAGTAGCGGTCGATCTCGTCATACTCCTCTTTCCCGAACTCCAGCCCTTCCTTCTGGGCGCGCTGGGTCTCTCCCCACGGGCTTTTCCGCGGGCTGTCAAGGTATTCCTTCGTATATACGGTGTCAACGGTGCGCTTCTGGAACTTCACCGCGTCGCAGCCCGCCACGGCTGCCGCGTCGATCAGTTTTTTGGCCAGTCCCAAGTCCCCGTTGTGGTTGATGCCGATCTCGGCAGTGATGAATGTGTGCATGGTCCCTTTCCCTCCGTCCGGCGCGCGTCCCCGCCGGCCTGTGCCGCCGCGTGAAGATAACTTTTTGTGCAAAATGTTTTCTTCGCAGCTATTTTATTATAGTACAAAGTCAGGGGTATTGCAAGAATTTTAAAAACTGCCCTGATCACTGCCCGGATCAGCCTGCCTCGATCAGCCTTTCCGCAACGGAAATTCTGCAGCTCTCGCCGGTGCTGCGCGTCACAACATGACAGTCTTGTAGACATCATCCTTGTCGTCCTGCTCAATGGAGAGGTAGCGCATGGTGATTTTCATGGAGGAGTGGTTATAGATTGACATGAGAACCGCCGGGGATGTCCCTTGTTTCCATGCGTGATAGCCAAACGTTTTGCGCAGGGAATGGCAGCTCAGCGTTCCTTCGTACCCCAGTTCAAGGCAGGCATTCTTGATAATCACATAGGCGCGGTTTCTGCTGATGGGCTTGTTTGCACCGACGCGGCTCCGAAATACATATTCACAGTCTTGGATCTCTCGTTTCAGATGCGTTTTCAGCATCTCCAATGCTTCCGCGCAGTGGTGATTAAGATAAACATTTGCCGTTTTGCCGGTTTTGTGTTCGACAATAGTCATGTGCTGCCTGACACGTTCAAACCTGAAATCATACACATCCTTCCAGACCACCTGCAGCAGGTCGCTGATCCGCAGCGCCGTGTTGATCCCCAGCGTAACCAGCACATAATTCCTTATCTCTCCCCTCCGCAGGAAATACCGTTTCAGTTCTTCAATCTCGTCAATGTTTTTCAGTGGCTGTGTTGTACTCATATGCTTCCTCCTTTGTAAGTTACAGTCGTACTGCCATTATCCGCCCTTTTGCGCGCGAAGAAAACATTTTGCACAGAATGTTTTCTCATCAAACCGACAATTTCGTTGACAGAAAGCTGATTTGAAAAGTGTGAAGATACTGATTACGGGCGGCTCCGGCTTCGTGGGGCGGAATGTAAAAGAATATCTTGTGAATCGGGGATATGATGTGTATGCGCCTGCGAGCAGAGAACTGGACTGCATCGACGAGCGCAGCGTAGCCGCCTGTCTGCGGCAGGGATGCTATGATGTCGTCCTGCACTTCGCGGTATACGGCGATGCCATCGACAAGAACAAGGACGGTACGAAGTCGTTAGAATATAATTTGCGGATTTTTCACAATTTTCGAGTGCATTCCGACCTGTACGGCAGAATGATTTATACGGGTTCGGGCGCGGAGTATGACAAGCGTTTTCCGATCGCATCCGTGACGGAGGACGATATCGTGCGGCACACGGTTCCGGTCGATCCGTACGGACTGATGAAATACACCGTGAATCAGATGATAGAGTGCAGCGAGAACATATATAATCTGCGTCTGTTCGGCATCTTCGGCAAATATGAGCACTGGCCAAGCAAGTATATTTCCAATCTGTGCTGCAAATCGATTAAGGGTTTGCCGCTATCCATGCGCCGGAACTGTTATTTCGACTATCTGTGGATAGATGATTTCTGCCGTATGCTGGAGTTGTTCCTGCAGTTGGACAAGCCGCAGCACCATACTTACAATGCCGTGCGCGGCGAGAGGATTGATTTATACACACTGGCGGAACTCGTCAATGAAGCGGCTGGAACACCGCAGCCGATCCTCGTGTGTCAGGAAGGTTATGCCAACGAGTATACGGCCAATAATGACAGGATTCTGAAGGAGCTTCCGCAGATGCGTTTTACGGATATCAGGGATTCGGTGGGAGCGTTGTACGACTGGTACAGGCGGCATGAAGATGAGATAGATGTGATGTCGTTGATTTATGGGTGAGTCTATGCAGTTGGAAGATATTCTGATTGATGAGAACAGTAATATCAGAAGCGCCGTGGCACAGTTGGAGCGTGTCAGATGCAAGGTGATCTATGTCGTCAATAACGGCAAGCTGACCGCGTCGGTTTCGGATGGCGACGTGCGGCGTTTCGTTCTGCAGGAGGGAGACATGAGCCTGCCGGTGCGAAAAATTGCCAGCAGTACCCCTCAATACCTAACCCGCTATGAGAAAGAGAAAATCGACGCGGTGTTTGAACGCACAGAGATTTATTCCCTGCCGATCGTCAATTACAATCAGGAGGTCGTCGAGGTGGTGTTTAGAAACGGCCGCCGTGTGCGCCGGGCGTGTACGCTGGCTTGCCCTGTGGTGATGATGGCCGGAGGCAGAGGAACAAGGTTATATCCGTATACGAAGATTCTGCCGAAAGCGCTCATTCCGGTCGGCGATATCCCGATCTCGGAGCGTATCGTCAATAATTTTGTGGAGTTTGGCTGCGGACAGTTTTATTTTATCGTGAATCATAAAAAGGATATGATTCAGGCGTACTACAACAGTGTGCACAAGAATTATCAGATCACCTATATCGAAGAAGCGCAGCCGTTAGGGACAGGCGGCGGCCTGTATCTGCTGGAAGACAGAATAAAGCAGGATTTTTTTCTGATCAACTGCGACATTATCATAGATGCCGACTACGCTGAAATATACAACTATCATCAGAGAGAAAAAAACTATATCACAATGGTAGCCGCTAAATATCGCCAGAAAGTGCCTTACGGCGTGGTGGTGTGCGACGGCGGCGGCCAGTATGAAGCCATGCGGGAAAAGCCGGAGATGGACTATCTGATCAATACCGGTATGTATGTCGTCGATCATGACCTTCTGCGGCGGATGCCGCATGGGGAAAATATATCTTTTCCGGAGCTGGTTGACGATTCCAGACGGCGGGGAGCCAAAATAGGCGTGTACGTGGTAGAGGAAGACGCCTATATGGATATGGGCCAGCTGGAAGAACTGGAGTCTATGAGAAAGAAATTAAACGTATAGGGCGGAACAATGGGTAAGAGAGTAGCAGACATCATCATGGATACACTGGTGGAATATGGGATTACCGACTGTTTCGCCGTGGTGGGCGGCGGCGCGATGCACCTAGACAACGCACTGCTGGTCTGTGACGGAATACACAAGTATTTCAACCACCACGAACAGGCGTGTGCCATGGCAGCGGAAGCCTACGCCAGATATAGCGGCAGAATGGCGGCGGTCTGCGTCACCAGCGGCCCGGGCGCTACGAATACCCTGACCGGTGTGATGGGCGCATGGCAGGACAGTCTGCCGATGATCGTATTGTCGGGGCAGGTGCGGTATGAAATCTCCGTTCCCAAATCCGGTCTGCCGCTCAGGTACAGGGGCATTCAGGAATTTGAGATCATTCCTGCGGTAAAAAATATGACCAAATATGCCGTGATGCTGACCGATCCTCTGGCGGTCAGGAGAGAACTGATTAAGGCTATCCGGATAGCGCTGGATGGCCGGAGAGGGCCGGTATGGATCGATGTGCCGCAGGACATCCAGAACGCCAGAGTAGAGGCAGGGGAACTGTATGCGGCGGAGGAGACGCCCAGCAGCGTGCCGGCAGTCAGTATGGCGGATGCGCAGGGTATCATCGATCTGCTGCGGCAGGCGGACAGGCCGTGTATTCTGGGCGGATCGGGCATTATCAGCAGCGGGAGCCGGAGCCTGTTTGCAGAGCTGGCAGAGCGCATGGGCGTTCCTGTGATAGGCGGTTCATGGGTTGCGGACAATCTGTATACCGAGCATCCGTTATATTATGGAACTTCCGGTAATGTTGGGCCGCGTACAGGCAATTTTATCCTGCAGAATGCGGATGTGATTCTGACATTGGGAAACAGTCTGGGATTCCGCCAGACAGGATTCAATCAGGAGGCGTTCGCGCCGGATGCCAAGATCATTATGGTAGATGCGGACGAGGCCGAGAGCAGAAAACCGGGGCTGCGAATCAGCAGATTCCTGCACGGCGATGTGCGGGAAGTGATGAATGTATTGCTGCACATGGACTGCGCGGTGGAAGCTCCGCAAGTTTGGCTGGACTACTGTAATATGCTGAAAAACAGGTTTACGCCGTTTGAGGCGGCAGAGCAGATCGCGATGGACGAGCGGGTATGTTCCTATTATTTCTGGAAAATATTTCAGCAGTACGAGGAACATGACAGCATACTGGCGCTGGGCAACAATACCGCGAACACGGCGAAGCTGCAGGTCGGCGTGCAGTATGCGGGGCAGCGGACACTGACCAACTATACCTGCGGCTCCATGGGATATGATCTGCCGGCGGCAATCGGGGCGGCGGTGGCTTCCGGCCGGAAAGTGTACTGTATCACCGGTGACGGCAGTGTGATGATGAATCTGCAGGAGCTGCAGACGATCGTGCAGAACGACCTGCCGGTCAGCCTCGTGATCTTTTCCAACGAGGGCTACGGAGCCATCCGGCAGACGAGCAAGAATTTCTTCGCAGGCGCTTACATCGGCTGCACGCCGGATACGGGCGTCAGCTTTCCGGATTTTGCCAAAGTTGCGGATACTTTCGGCTTTGCGTACAGGAAATGCGCTTCCAATGCGGAAGTGGAGGAAAGCGTGAAATGGCTGACCGGAAGTAAAGAACGGGTGCTGCTGGAGATAGAACAGCGCTTTGACGATCCTGTTATGCCGCGCGTGATGTCCCGACTGGACGAGAACGGCAAAATGCTCACGCCTGCGCTGCAGGATATGTATCCGTTCCTGCCGGAAGACGAATACAAAGAATTGATGATTAAGGATAGATGAATCATGCGCCTGACTTATATAGGTTATTCCGAGAAAATGATACAATGCCTGCTTGCGGATGAACGGCTGACACTGGTCGGCATTATCACAAAGCCGGGCGTTATCTCTCCTGAAACGAAGATGATGATTGCCGATCAAAAAATTGATTTGTATGAAATGAATGAGAAGGCGGATATTTGTCGAATAGAAGATCATATTCGAACGGACAAAGTTCTGATTTACAAGTTCGGATATATCATACCGCGAGATATTATTGCCAGACACGATTTCTATAATATTCATCCAGGCAGTATAGAAAACAATCGAGGCGCGCACCCGCTCCGATGGACGATTCTGCTTGGCGATGAGAAGACATGGCTGACATTGTATCAGATCACTGGGATTGACGAGGGAAATGTCATCTGTGAGGAGGAGATAGAGGTAGGAAGCAGCGATTATATAGAGCTGGATCATAAGCTGGATGCACATTTGGAGAAAGTGCTGGATAGATATGTAGATTTTATACAAGAAGGCTGCATAGCAGAAACAGTGCGAAAGGAGCGGGGAACGTACAGGCCTAAGGTGCAGGAGGCCGATTATACGATAGACATCGAAAATGACACGTATGATGTGATAAAACGGAAAATCAGGGCAGTAAAAGATTTTGGCGGTGCGGTTATTCTGTTGGATCAGATGAAATACAGAGTCAGGGAAATCGTAACAGAAGATGAGGCAGAGAGCGAAAAAGGGAAATCCGTACCAATCGAGTTGAAGAAAAACGGCAAAAGATATGTATTGATCTGTGAGGAATATGTATGGAAATAATCGACACGGCAAACCGGGAACGGTGGAATTGTCTGATACAGAGTTTTGAACAATGGGATATTTATTTTACATACGAATATAATGCGGCGCTGATGCTGCACGGAGATGGGCAGCCGCTGCTTATCTATTATGAGGAGCAGGGTGCCAGAATCGCGTATGTGATGTTTCAAAACGATATTGCGGAAAGCCGGGCATTTCGGCATCTATTGGAGACCGGTCGTTATTATGACTGGACATCACCCTATGGATATGGCGGGCCGTTGACGGAAGGGCAGATAACCCATGACGTATTGGAGCGATTCAGAGCGGAATTATTTTCTTATTGTGCCGGGCATCATATTGTATCGCAATTTTTCAGATTTCATCCGCTGCTGCATAATCACAGATTGTTTACGGATATATGTGAAATGAAATCTCTCAAGAAAACTGTAGCGATAGATACATCGGACTATGAAGCTATTGATCAAAACATGACGTCGGAATGCAGGAATCGGGTGCGGAAAGCTGAAAAGAATGCCGTGGAGGTGCTGCATGACAGAGGTGAGAAACTGGATGAATTTCTGCGGATATACTATATGACAATGCAGCACCATCAGGCGGATGCGTACTATTATTTTAAAAAAGAGTATTTCACATATTTGATTAAAAATATGAATGATCATCTTATTTTCTTTTATGCACGAAAGGATGGGGAGATTATCAGCGCGGCTGTTTTTTTGTATAGCGATAGGTATATGCACTATCACCTCGGCGGCACGACAATCGAGGGCCGGAAATATGCGCCTTTCAATTTACTATTACGATCAGCGGCTCGCTGGGCCAATCAAAACGGTATGCGTGCGCTTCATCTGGGCGGCGGTACGGAAGCGGAAGATACGTTATATAGATTTAAACGGAATTTTTGTCCGCAGGGCGCTGCAGATTTTTATATTGGGAGGACGATTTTTGACCAGTCAGCATTTGATGAACTGGTAGGGTTGAGAAAGAAACATGACAGTTCCTTTTGTGCTGATGTGCCGTTTATGATTACATACAGGGCCATGGAGGAAAACGCTGATATGCAGACTTGTGTAACAGATTCGATCAGGGGGGGGCGTAATCCCTTCCCTGTAAATAGGCGCGGAGGGCTTGCCGCATGAGGATAGGATATTTTGCGGACGGCCCGTGGGCGCATCAGGCGTTCGAGAAGATCATATCGGATGATTCGATTGAGATTGTGTTCATGACAGTCAGGTACGATAAGCGCGACACCTATCTCCTGCAAAAAGCCGAAGAACATGGGATTCCCGTGGAATTGAGCGCTAATATCAATTCACAGGAATTTAGGGAACGGATAGAGCGGTATCACGCGGAGTTATTTGTCTCCATGTCGTTCAATCAGATTTTTAAGAGAGAGATGATAGAACTGCCTGTATACAAGACGATTAACTGTCATGCGGGCAAGCTGCCGTTCTATCGGGGCAGGAACATCCTGAACTGGGCGCTTATCAATGACGAGAAGGAGTTCGGCATCACCGTTCATTATGTGGATGAGGGGATCGACACCGGAGATATTATCCTGCAGGAGACCTATCCGATCACGGATGAGGATAATTACGCCACGTTGCTGGAGCGGGCCTATGCAGGCTGCGCAGATGTTTTGTATCGGGCTATCAAGTTGATTCAGACCGGTCAGGCGGAGCGCATCCGGCAGCAGGATATCGATCCTGTCGGCATCTACTGCGGCGCGCGGCAGGAGGGCGACGAGATCATTGACTGGAATCATACCAGCCGCGAAATTTTCAATTTTATCAGGGCGTTATGCACGCCGGGGCCGCAGGCCGTATCGTGGATCGACGGCAGGCCGATCTATATCAACCGTGCACGGATGGTTCCCGGGAGTCATGTCTATAAGAACACTGTCGGACAGGTCGTAGGCAGAACGGGCGACGGCTTTTTGGTCAAGACCGGCGACACTATGCTGGAAGTTCTGGAATATACCTATGACGGCAAGGTACGGATCGGAGACAGGCTAAGAAGTTGTCGGACGGTGGAGAGCAGTTTGCCACAGGCGGCAGAAAGGATACAGTAATGCAGGAGCACATATTTATCATCGCGGAAGCGGGAGTGAATCATAACGGAGACATCGGGCTCGCCAAGAAGCTGGTGGATGCGGCGGCGGAGGCAAAAGCGGACGCCGTAAAGTTCCAGACTTTTATCGGGACGAACTGCGTCTCAGCCGGAGCGGAGAAAGCGAGTTATCAGAAGGAGACTGTCGGCGAGGCGGGAAGCCAGCTCGACATGATCCGGAAGCTGGAACTGACATTTGACGAGTTTCGTGAGCTGAAGGCGTACTGCGAGGAGAAGAAAATTCTTTTCCTGTCTACGGCTTTCGATCTGGACAGTGCGAGATTCCTGCATGAGATCGGCGTGGCTGCCTATAAGATCCCTTCCGGGGAGATCACGAACTATCCTCTGCTCAAGACAATAGGAGCGTTCGGCGGCAGGGTGATCCTGTCCACGGGTATGAGCGAACCGGAGGAGATCGGTCGGGCGCTGGAGGTGCTGCGGCAGTCCGGCACGGCGGATATCTCCCTGCTGCACTGCAACACGCAGTATCCCACGCCCATGCAGGATGTGAATCTGCGGGCTATGGAACAGATGCGGGAAATGTTCCGGGTGCCGGTAGGTTACTCCGACCATACGCTGGGCATCGAAGTGCCGATTGCGGCGGCAGCGCTGGGCGCCGCCATCATAGAGAAGCACTTTACTTTGGACAGAGACATGGAAGGGCCGGATCATCGGGCGAGTCTGGAGCCGGACGAGCTGAAACAGATGGTGGCTTCTATCCGTAATATAGAGGCGGCCATGGGAGACGGACATAAGAGGGTTACGGCATCCGAGAGAGAAAATCTCGTGATCGTGCGCAAGAGCATTGTGGCCGGCGTGTCGATCCGTAAGGGGGAAGTCTTCACGGAGGACAATCTGGCCGTCAAGCGGCCCGGCAGCGGTATCTCGCCTATGAGATGGAACGAGATATTGGGGCGGACGGCGGACCGGGATTATGAGGCGGATGATTTGATTGAGGTGCAGTTGTGAATCATGGGAAGATCGCGGTGCTGACGGCCACCAGAGCCGAATATGGGCTCTTAAAACCGCTGATACGGCGCATAGCGGAAGACGACGAACTGGAACTGCAGCTATTGGTTACGGGAACGCATCTGTCACAGGCGTTCGGCAATACCTTTCAGGAGATTTTGGATGACGGATTTCCGATAGCAGTCCGCATTCCAATTTTGGGAGAGGGCGATTCGGGCGCCGATACCAGCCGGGCGATGGCGCGGGCATTGGAGGGATTCGGCGTATATTTTGCAGAGAACAGGCCGGATATGCTGATTGTGCTGGGAGATCGCTACGAGGCTCTCGCGGTGTGTCTGGCGGCCATGAATGCCTGCATTCCGATTGCGCATATCCACGGCGGAGAGATTACGGAAGGGGCGGCAGACGACGCGATCCGCCACGCCATCACCAAGCTCAGCTATCTGCATTTCCCGACAACGGAGGCATATGCCCGGCGCATTGTCCAATTAGGAGAATCTCCGGATCGGGTATTTACGGTCGGCGCCCTCGGCGTGGAGAATATCAGGAATACGGTACTGTTGTCCAGAGAGGAACTGTCGGCGGCGCTTCAATTTTCACTGGAAGCTCCGTACGCGGTTGTGACTTTTCATCCGGTTACGCTGGAACAGGGAGATGTCAGGGCACAGGTGGAAGAACTCTTTGCGGCGCTGGATGCCTGTGATATGCGGTATCTGATTACCAAGGCCAATGCAGATACGCATGGGCGTACCATCAATGAAATGATAGATGATTATTCGTCGTCACGCCCCAATGTGTGCGCGGTGGCTTCACTGGGCATGAAGCGGTATCTGAGTGCGGTGAAGTACAGTGAGATGGTGATTGGCAATTCTTCCAGCGGCATTGTGGAGGCCCCAGCCTTGGGTGTGCCGACGGTGGATATCGGAGACAGGCAGAGAGGAAGGCTGGCAGCAGAGTCGGTCATTCATTGTGGGACAAACAGAGAGGAGATCGGAAAGGCGATGGACAGAGCCAGAGAATGGAAATATCGGGGGGGGGGCAGCGCATAATCCGTATGCAGCGGATAGCACAAGTATGAAAATCCTGTCCGTCTGTAAGGAGTTCTTGTTTCAGAATCGTATCGATCTGATGAAGCGCTTTTACGACCTCCCTTCTCAGAGGACATAACGGATTATCATCCTGTGCTGCGGCAAAGCACATTATGAAAAAAATTGTTGTTGTGACGGCAACCAGAGCGGAATACGGACTGTTAAGACCGCTTATCATGAAACTGAACCGCTCTTTGCATTTTACATTGGAACTGGCGGTAACAGGGATGCACCTGTCGCCGGAGTTCGGCTCTACCTATCATGAGATAGAGCAGGACGGACTGCACATTGATAACAAAATAGAAATACTGCTCAGCTCCGACACGCCGACGGCGATGTCCAAGTCGATGGGCTTGGCGATGATCAGCTTTTCGGAATATTTTGAAAAAAGCGCTCCGGATGCGGTTCTGGTTCTGGGGGACCGCTATGAGATTATGGCGGTGTGCTGCGCGGCCATGAATGCAAGGATTCCGATTTTCCATATTCACGGCGGAGAAGCCACGGAAGGACTGATCGACGAGGCAATCCGGCATTCCGTCACAAAGATGAGTTATTTCCATTTTACCAGTACGGAAGTATATCGCCGGCGCGTTATTCAGATGGGCGAGCAGCCTGACCGGGTATTTAATGTGGGCGCCCTTGGCGTGGAAAATGTGCTGCAGGAAAAGCTCTTGTCAAAAGAGGAGTTATCACGGGAAATCGACTGCGATCTGCAGAAACCCTATGCAGTGGTCACATTTCATCCTGTTACGCTGGAAGACAATACCGCACAGGAACAGATGCGGGAATTGATGTGCGCGATGGACGGGCACCCGGAATACCTCTATCTGTGTACCAAGGCCAACGCGGACGCGGGCGGCAGGGTGATTAACCGTATGTGGGAAGAATATGCCGCCGACCGGAACAATATCCGTCTCTATGAGTCATTGGGGATGAGAAGATACCTGAGTGCCGTGAAGCACAGTGAGATGGTGATCGGCAACTCCTCCAGCGGCATTGTAGAAGTTCCGGCCTTTGGTATCCCTACGGTCAATATCGGCGACCGACAGAAAGGGCGTGTGCAGGCGGCAAGCATTATCAACTGCCGTCCGGAATGCGCGGACATCCTGAAAGGTATGGCGCAGGCTGCGGAGCCGGAGTTCCGTGAACGTGTCCGCCATGTTCCCAATCCTTACGGAACGGGGAACACTTCTGATGCAATTATGGGTATCCTAGAGGAGCGTTTTGCCAACGGTGAAGTGAATATCAAGAAGGCATTCTATGACCTTCCTGTCGGGGAGGTGGCGGAATGAAGATTTGTTTTATCGGTTGTGTGCAGTCGTCTGTTGTACTGTTTCAGACATTGTTGGAGCATGGAAAGCAGATTGCAGGGGTGGTCACGAGAGGGAGCAGCGCGTTCAACGCTGATTTTCAGTCGCTCGCTCCGTTGTGCCGGCAGCAGAAAATCCCTTTTATATGCGAGGAAGAAGCCGATAAGGGAGCTATTGAGGCATTCATACGTGATACTGCACCGGATGTCATCTACTGTTTTGGCTGGTCTAAGCTATTGTCGGAAGAAATCCTGCAGATTCCTCCTATGGGCGGGATCGGTTTTCATCCTGCCGCGCTGCCGAATAATCGCGGCAGACATCCGCTGATCTGGGCACTGGCGCTGGGACTGCCGGAGACCGCTTCCACTTTTTTCAAGATGACGCCGGAGGCGGATGCAGGGGATATCATTAGTCAGGTGCCGATCACGATTTCGCCTGAAGACGATGCAGGATCGCTCTATCAGAAGGTGGCAGAGAGCGCCGCACGGCAGATGATAGAATTTACAGAATATGCGGAGAAGACGGGACGTTTCCCTTATGTCCGTGCGAATGCGGGCGGTAATAGCTGGCGTAAGCGCGGCAAAGAGGACGGTCGGATTGACTGGCGGATGAGCGCCGAAAGCATTTACAATTTGATACGCGCACTGACCCATCCGTATGTGGGCGCACATTTTTGCCATCAGGGAGAAGAATACAAAGTCTGGCGTGCAGAGGTCTGGCGTGAGCCCGTTGCCGTGTATTGGGAGCCGGGCAGAATTATCAAGGTCAGTTCCGATCGGGATTTTGTCGTCAAGACAGGGGAAGGTGCGGTGCACATTCTGGACTGTGACAATATCAGCCTGCAGGAAGGGGGATATCTGCTATGAATGTATTGGTGGTATCTCCACATCCGGACGACGAGACGCTGGGCGCGGGCGGCACGTTGTTAAAGCTGCGTGAAAAGCACCGGCTCTACTGGCTCAATATCACGGATCTGCACGAAAAGCTGGGATATACGACGGAACAGATAGAGCGGCGGAGAGAGCAGATCGGGAAAATCAGCGAGTTCTATGGTTTCGATAGCGTCAGAAATCTGCGTTTGCCTACCACCAAATTGAGGGAGGTGGCGGATGATGAGGCTATCGGCATGATAGGACAGTATATCAGCGAGATAGGGGCAAACTGGATCTTCCTGCCGGACTACAATGACATTCACTCGGATCACAGGCGGGTATTCGACTGGTGTCTGGCGTGCACCAAGGTGTTCCGGCATCCGAGCGTCAGGATGGTGATGACGATGGAAATCCTGTCTGAGACCAATTACGGAAGACCGGAGAATCCTTTTTCGCCGAATTTCTATTTTGATATATCACATACGCTGGAGGGAAAATTACAGGCGGCGTCAATCTATGACACGGAGATGGGGGCACACCCGTTTCCCAGAAATCAGGAGGCCATCAGAGCGCTCGCGACACTGCGGGGAAGTGAGGCAGGCGTGCGCTACGCGGAAAGCTTCCGGGTGGTGAAGATGATAGACGGTTAGGAGAGGAAGGGCAAGCCATTGTTGATAAGCGGCGGGGAGAATGCGTCATGAATATGTCAATGTCCAAACAGGAATTAAAACAATATGTGCTTCGCCAGTGTGCCCTGTATTTTCCGGACAATGCAGAGCTATCGGGGGGGGGAATAGACGAGGCGTTTGCCATAGCGCTTGAACGGTTGGAATATAGTTTTTCT
The DNA here is from genome assembly GCA_947630025.1 of uncultured Lachnospiraceae bacterium. Taxonomy (GTDB): domain Bacteria; phylum Bacillota; class Clostridia; order Lachnospirales; family Lachnospiraceae; genus UBA3282. The sequence continues at coordinate 111,097 of CANRFZ010000004.1, read as the reverse complement.
TTTGTGGCAGACACAAGTTATTGCAACGATGCGGGGCAGACTTTTTTCTCCCATCTACACAGTGATCAATACGCGCAGTTTTTATATTATTTTGCCAACACGTTATGGACACGTTCACACAATAGGATGGTATGTGACAAACTCATGTATTTGAATAGGATTCTTCATGGTTTTTTTGTTTCCTATAAGGCCGGATTGCCCAATATATTCCTATTTAACCATGCGGTAGGAAGTGTAATAGGGAATGCTGAATATAGCGATTTTTTAGTTATTAATCAAAATATTACGATTAATACTTCCAACAATGAAAAATCATTATGGGGGAAGACGCTTAGAATAGGCAAGGGGTGTTGGATCTCAACAGGCGCTAAGATTATAGGAGCAGAACCTATCGGTGACAGAGTATCGATCGGTGTCAATGCAATCGTATACCATCAGGCAATAGAAGACGATCAGGTAGTAGTACTGAACGATTCCGGAGAAACCGTGATAAGAGACCGGATAAAAGAGAAATGCAGAGCGATGCGGTGTTTCAGGGCGGAAATTTAACCAAAATGTCATACAGAGGCAGGAGAGAATATGAAAGATATCGCTTTATCACAGGATTTGTTAAATTCATCAAAGATTTTGTTTCATTATGGAAAGATGTTGGAGGATATCAGCAAGGGAAAAGAAGATTTCGCGCCGGTTGCGATAGAAATCCATCCCACTGCAGCCTGCAATCACAGGTGCATACATTGTTCTTATAAGGAAAGAAATGAAAACAGGGCCAGTCTGTCTACAGAGGTAATGAACCGCCTGATTGATTCTGTCATCGCGATGGGGATTCGGGCAGTATACTTTTCGGGCGGGGGCGAGCCAACTCTATATCCTCATTTGGCAGACTATATTGAACGGTTGTCTGCGAACGGGATAGAATGCTCCATGATTACCAATGCGTCCTGCTTTGAGGAGATGGGATTGATTCCGATCGCTGATAAGCTAAACTATATTGCCATTTCCGTTCCTGCAGTGGATCAGGAGACGTTTCGGACGATTACCGGTACGGATAATCTCTTTAAAATGTTATCGCTGCCCCGGAAAATAAAGGAATATCATGGTGCTCGCAGTCCCATTATCGGATCGAGAGTGGTTTTGACTAACAAAAATTATAAATGTGTAGATGATTTTTTACAAACCATCAGGGAGCGGCAATTTGATTATGCTTTATTTAAGATAGTGCGCGATTATGAAGACAATGGGCAGGGATTGAATGAGGAGGAAGAGCAGTATCTGCGGAGAGTCATAGAAGAACATCAGGGGATTGATGAAAAATTTACCAATCTTCGCTCCATCTTCAATTACAGAAAGCAGCCGGAATTTGTGCATAAGTGCTGGGTTAATCAATTCGGTATGATTGCCAATGTCAGCACCGATGGCCGTGTTTACCCTAATATTGTGGAGATTGATAAAGCAGAGTTTTGTATTGGAAATCTCTACGAGACTGATCTGCAGGATATGTGGAATTCAGAACAACACAAGGCGGTTAAGGAACTGTCAAATCAGAAATGGGTGAGCGGGCAGTGTAAAAATTGCCGCGCAATTGCTTACAATAACATTATCAACCAAGTTAATGCGGCTTTGCCGAGATATTTTGATCCATTTATATAGGCTATACAGGAGAAGAATCATGATACCGTTAGCGGTGCCGGATTTAAACGGAAATGAGCGCAAATATTTAAATGAGTGTATTGATTCCACATTTGTTTCTTCGGTGGGGCAGTTTGTTGTCAGGTTGGAAGAAATGGTATCTGCGGTGTCTGGAACCGCGTATGCAGTTGCGACATCTGCGGGAACTACCGCGCTCCATACCGCGCTATTGAGCGCGGGGGTACAAAGGGACGATATGGTTATCATACCTTCCTATACGTTTATCGCGACAGCCAATGCAGTGTCGCACTGTGGAGCGATTCCGTGGTGTATAGATATTGACGAGGCTTCATGGACAATGTCTGCAGACATCTTGGAAGATGAATTGGAGCGCAAAGTCGTGATGATAGACGGTAAGCCTTATCATAGTGCTTTACGTAGGCGGATCGCTGCGGTCGTGCCTGTGTATACATTGGGAAATCCTGCAGATATAGATCGTATTAAAGAAATAGCGTCAAGATACGGCTTACCTGTTGTGGCAGATGCTGCGGCTGCAGTCGGCGCGGAATATAAGCACGATAAAGCAGGAAAATATGCAGATATTACCGTCTATTCTTTTAACGGAAACAAAACCGTTACCTGCGGCGGCGGCGGGGCGATCGTAAGTAACGATAAAGAACTGATAGATAGAGCGAAGCATTTGTCTACCACGGCCAGAGTGGGAGCTGATTATGATTTTGATATGGTGGGTTATAACTATCGCATGACCAATATTCAAGCCGCAGTCGGCTGCGCGCAGATGGAGCGGCTGCATGAATTGATAAGCCATAAGCGGCGCATCAGACAGTATTATCGTAATAGTTTAAGCGATATAAAAGGCATTTGCTTTTTCCCGGAACCTGAGTGGGGAGAGAGTACTTGTTGGTTTTCGGGAATCGTTTTTGACAGGGACTGCAATATAAAAATAAAAGAAGTATGTGAAAAATTAAAAGCGGAAGGAATTGAAAGCCGCCCATTTTGGAAACCGGTGCATCTGCAGCTGCCTTATCAAAATGTGGAAAAATCGACATTACAGGTTACGGAAAGCATATGGAACCGCATCCTGACACTGCCATGTTCGACGGGAATTACCACAGAGGAATTACAACAGACTGTGAAGTCGGTACGGCAGGTCTGTACCGAGATGATACAGAACAATCATAAAAAATAAAAGAGGTGCAAAATGACAGCTATTAAAAGAGGAAAAATATATGCAAGAAAGAGAGTGAACTTAGGGGAAGTGGTTCCGCTTCCGGTGCCTTTTTCCATTCAGCTCGACGTTAGCAGCGCGTGCAATCTGAACTGTGGTTTCTGCGTACACTCGGATCACGATGCCGTAAAAAAAGCAGGCGTTCAGTGGGGGCTTATGCCTTTTGCACTGTTTACGCATATCATAGATGATATGAAAGTCCACTGGGGGGGGCTGGAGAAAGTTAAGAAACTTCGCTTATTTCAGATCGGAGAGCCGCTGCTGCATCCGCAGATATGCGAGATGGTGCGTTATGCAAAAGAGGCGGGCGTGGCTGAACTGATAGAAATTACGACCAACGGGACGCTTCTGAATCCGAAGTTGAGTGAAGGTCTGGTCGAAGCCGGACTGGATATTATGAATATATCGGTAAACGGCATCAATGAGGAGCAGTACAGAAACGTCTGCGAAAGAGAGCTTGATTTTGAAAAGTTCAGAGAAAATATTGCTTATCTCTATCAGCATAAAAAACAGTGTGAAATATTTATTAAATATGGAGATATAGGTTATTCGCAGGAAGAAAAGGACAGTTTTTATCGGTTGTTTGAGAATATCTGTGATGAAATTTTTGTAGAAACGATTTCCGCTACTCTTTGGCAGGATACGGATATCGCGGAAAAAGTCGTTAATGCGCACTGCGGTACCTACGGACAGGAACTGATACATAAGGAAGTGTGTCCGTTTATCTTTACAAATCTGGTCATTACAGATCAGGGAATTGCTCATCTGTGCTGCGTGGATTGGAAGATAGAGCATATTCTGGGGGATTTGAAAAAGGAGAGCATCGCAGATATCTGGAGCGGTGAACGGCTTCGACAGTATCAGATGCTGCATCTGACGAAGCAAAAAAATTGCATTGAAATCTGTAAAGAGTGTGAGAGCCTGTCGGCCAATACGACGGATAATCTGGATGAGTATACGGAGGAAATTAAAAAGAGGTATCGATGAATGTTGGACAATGAATCGTTGGATCGAACAAATCATTTCATAAAACAGAATATTGCTGACATAGCAAATGTGATAGGCGTGACACCATTGTTCGGAGCTGCCACGGGAAGCATATCGCTTCATCTGGCGAATGACGCAACCAGTGATATGGATATGTTTTTGGTTACGAAAGAGAATCCGGAAAAACTATGGAATGTCATCAAAAAAAGTGAAGGGGTAAAGCTGGATGTTTGGAGTATTTCTATTGATGAATTAATGCAAGTGTGTGACAGTTATGCTGCAAAAAAGCATAACTATCCTACGATACTCAGTCGAACGAAAGAAGAAACCGAAAAAATCAAATTAGTAAAGCATTTCCATGAACGCCCGGACTTTAAAAGAGAAATGACAATGCGCATATTCATGCCAGATGCATTATTAGAATTTTATCAGGGATCTGTGGCAGAAAGTTATGAAAAGCTGCACAATGGGTTAAAGCTGATAGATATCTGGGATGCGCATTATAACAGAATATATGGGAACTATCATGAAAAAATAAAGGAAGATGAAAGAATAGCAATTAGAAAGTATTTATATACAATCAGCGAGATTTCCATATGTAAACAGCTGACTATGAAAATCAGACCAAACATGAACTTTACTCATATATTTGATTGCACCTATTATGAGTATGGCGGTGCACGGATCAGGGAGATGTGCCGAGAGTTATGGCAGCGGAATAAAACAGGAGCATTGGCAAAAGAAAATATGTATACTGATGCGAAGCCAGACTTGAATGATTGGATTGGAGAAATGTTGGTGGAGTTGTTGGAAGAAATGAAGCAGAATTATGACTATTTAAGTAATCATTATCTGACTCTGGGAGGGTGTGAATATGAAAGCGGTAAATGATAATATAGTATGTCGGGAGAGACATCAGCTGCAAGAGGTGATACCTTTAAAAACTCCATATACTATTTCTATTGATCCCTGTAACTTGTGCAATTTTAAGTGCAATTTTTGTGCGATACAGTACAAAAAGGAGAAGGTGTATTTTAAAAAGCAGTTTATGGATATGCGCCTGTTCCAGAAGATTATTGATGATTTAAAGCAATTTCCGGAGAAATTAAAGGTATTGAGGATCACCGGAAACGGTGAGCCGCTATTGAATCCGGACTTATGCGATATGATTCAATATGCGAAGGATGCGAAAATAGCCGACTTCATAGAAATGATAACCAATGGAAGCCGATTGCATCCTGATTTAAATCAGAGATTGATTGATTCGGGGATCGACAGAATCAGGATATCTATCGAAGGTATAGATACAACAGGATATAAACGTGTCAGCGGGATAAATATAGACTTTACAGAGTTTCTCGCCAATATCAAAGATCTGCACGACAGAAGCGGAGAAAAGTGCGAAATCTATTGTAAAATCGTGGATGAGGCGGTTCCCACGCAGGCGGAAAAAGATCGTTTCTTTGAGTTGTTTGGAGATATCTGTGACAGGATATTTATTGACAATGTGATTCCGTTGTGGTCAGATTTTGAAGAGGCCAAAAAGCTAACGCGGAATGCAGAAGGGCTTCACGGACAGAAAATCCAGAATGTCATGGTTTGTCCTTATCCTTTCTATTCGCTTTTGATCAATCCTGACGGTGAGGTGACGGTTTGCTGCGCAGACTGGAAACGCAAACTGGTAGTGGGAGATTTGACGAAACAGTCCATGACAGAGATATGGCATGGAAAGGCTTTGCGGGATTTTTGGCGGGATTTGTGCAGAGGCAATAAAAATCAATATGAAATGTGCAGTAAATGCGTATTGCCGATGTATGACTGTAATGATAATATCGATGAGTTCGCAGAGGACTTGCTGAAAAAATTGGAGGATGAATGAGATGGAAAAATCAGTATTTGAGGTACGAATGAATGATATTTTGCAGAGACGAAACGAGCCGGAAGACTTTGTGGCACGTGTCAGACAAGAGAAAAGAATGGTGATCTGTGTAGGGGGGGGGACACGCCGGTATATACTATGTTCGTTACCTAGCTAAAAGAGGCGTCCCGATACTCGCAATTTCGGATAGAAAGCAGAAGAGTCCGATAGAAGGTATTCCCTGCATGACGCTAGAAGATATTATAAAAAATACAGATACAAAGCAGCTTCTTTTCGCAATTTCCGCGCCTTCTTTGCGAAAAGAATTGACACAGGAGCTGCTGGCTTATCATATCCCGCAGGAAAATATATACAGTTTTGAAGCAGAGATTTATGAATGTATCGGAACAAGTTATGAAGTATATAAGGAATTTTTGATACAAAAGCGAAAAGAACTGGCTGAGATTTACGATTTATTAGAAGATAATCGCTCCCGAGAGGTCATGTTAAGAGTGATTGAAGGAAGATTGACAGGTGATTTGGATGTTGTGTCAGATATATGGACACGGGATCAGTATTGGCCGGAGGATATCATCAAGTTTACAAAGACAGAGAGCGTGATTGAATGTGGCTCCTCTAACGGAGAAACGCTGCGTGAGTTGGTCTGTCAATTAAAGAATCAATACCGTCACATTTATTGTTTTGAACCAAATGCGGAGTGTAAAGATATATTGAAGAAAGTAATATGTGAGATGGATGCAGAGGAGCGGATTACCTACTTCGATAAGGGTACATACAGAGAGAAGGCGATGCTTTCTTTTGTCAATGAAGAAGTAAGTTCAGGCTTGTCCAAAGTAGACGCAAGCGGCAGCGCCCAAATAGAAGTGGTGGCAATTGATGATGTGATTAAAGATGAGATCACTTATATTAAGATGGATATAGAAGGGGCTGAAATGGACACTTTGATTGGGGCGAGAAAGACGATCACGGCATATAAGCCGAAATTGGCCATATGTGTATACCATAAGGATTCGGATCTGTTGGAAATTACAAAATATTTGCAGGGCCTGAAATTGGGGTATAAATTTTATCTTAGGCATCATAATTGCAATATGACGGAAACAGTTCTCTATGCAATATAGGATGAAGAAAGGAACGATTATGAAATTCGGAAGAGCAATTTACAATTATCCATCAAACTCGGAAATATATAATATCGGTGACAATTTCCAGACTTATGCGGTGGATCATATCTATCGGTTAATGGGAGTTTCTCAGGAGGATATTGTGGATATTGATATGTGCAGCGCCGCAGATTATAGGGGGGGGGTATGTTCTCCTGCCTATGGCGGGTTATGCTTCGCACTATAAGAGATTTCGCCAGCTGCCAACATCACCGTATATTATACCGTTGTTTGTAGGTTTTGAAATGTCGGATGCAGATTGCGACGATATTGTATCGTTTTTGCGAGAGCATGAACCTATTGGCTGCCGTGATGAGGCGACGATGCTTTTGCTGCGTTCTAAGGGTGTAGAGGCTTATGTGAGCGGTTGTTTGACAATTACTCTACCTAAGCGGACGACAGAGCCGAAAGACGGCAAAGTGTTTTTTGTTGATATTTCCAGCAGACTGGAACGTTATATACCGGATTTCCTGAAGGAGAATTGCGAATATATCCATCAGGAAGGATATATCAAAAAGCGTCCGCTGGGTGAAGAAGAAAGACTGGAAATAGATGATTATGCTAGGGAGATTCTGACGAAATACGCGCAGGAAGCGCGTTTGGTTGTCACATCCAGACTGCACGCGGCTGCGCCGTGTCTGGCTCTGGGTATCCCCGTGATACTGGCAATCGATAATATTGATTCCAGATTCAGTTGGCTGGATAAGTTGATTCCTCTCTACGATCAAGAGCAATATGATCGAATCGACTGGAATCCGAAGCCGGTAGAGATAGAACATCTGAAAGAAAACATAATAAGTGCGGTCACGCGAAGAATCAGAAGACTGTATGAAGCGAATCGTGATATCTATGACTTGAGCACATTTTGGGAGGACAGGCAACGAGCGGCTTATAACCGGGCGCTGCGCCATAGGCTGCGGTATTTGGAGGCGCGGTTTGGCAGAGAAGATGTGTTTCGTTATGTCATATGGGGAGCAGGCGTTCATGGAAAAATAGCTTACGCTATGATGAGCGAATTGTTCCCGCGGGCGAAACTGATAGCGGTGGCAGACAACTATGCCACAGGGAAGCTCTTTGGTTGTGATATCATCAAGCCGACTACCGTCGCTGATTTGGAATTTGAGTATGCGCTGCTGACTTCTCACCCGGGAAGATTTGAGGCGGTAGCTATTTTGGAATCTATGCACAAACGGCAGAATGAAGAGTGGTGCTATTTTATATCCAAAGATATTCCGGAGGCGTGTGATCCGCCTTCCGGAGGCATGGATGAAGTATTACGAATGGAGCCGTGAACTGAAGATTATTCTGTATGGTGTGAATGAATATGCGGTGCGTTTGGCTGGAATATTGCGCCGAGATGGATTTGCTATCATAGCATTTATTGACAGACGTGCTGATGAGTTAAAAAATGTGCAGGATATTCCTGTGTATGAAATGGACGATCCTTATCTCAGGATGAAAGATCAGAACAGATGCGTTCTCATCATGCTGCAAAACGCGATGCAGCACGATGAAATTGCTGAAAAGCTATCAGAGAGAGGGATAGAGAAAATTATCTATATACCCATGCGTTTCGGCGCTCATGCGAAATATGCGTATGAGCTGATAGAAATCTACAATGCCATTCTGATTGGCAATTACCAAGCGATCGGGAAGATTCCATATTATCAATATTTGAAGCATATACGACAGGAGCGGGAGGAGGAACAAAGCGGCGATTATCTGACGGCAGACGTGGAGGCGGATCTGATATTCACATCTCAGGTCGAACCGGCGCCTTACGCTGATGTACCGTTGGTGCGCTTTGCACCCTATACGACTCTATTTGCATATCTGGGCGCCAATGAGAATCTGGCGTCTGTACCGAAAGAATATTTGGAGCGATACGGCGTAAAAAGCTGCAACTATACGAATACCTATACGGATCAGGATATTCTGCGGCAGCGGGCCGAACTGTACGAGCTATGGAATGAGCATTTTCAGGCGGGCAGGGAATTTTTTCGAGCGTCTGCACCGTTGGCACAATGGAACGAGCGGGGATATTTTAATCTGTGCGAGGGGCAGCACAGAACACTGTTTCTGGTGACGAAAGGGCTGCGGTATGTGCCTGTTCGGTTAAAGAGAGAGGATTATGAAAAGTGGAAAGACAGCTATAAGGAGCAGGTAAAAATATCGCTAATTGATTCTATGTTATGGATGCAAAAGAATCTGCCGAATAAATGTTATAGAGGTCGTACCGTGCTGAGTATGGACGATATGCAGGGATTCTATGGCAGGCATATGTATCGTCTGGGAGGAGGGAAAGTGATTATTGTTGATGCGGATGCTGCAGGGAGTGTGTCAGATGCCGGATGGGAATATGACGAACGGCTTCATCTGGAAGAACTGCGAGAGGCGGGTATGGTGCTTCTGATCGGCAGCAGCGTACGAATTGCAGAGGCGAAGGAGATGTTATGGCAGCTATGGCGGCAGGGGCTTCCTACAGAAGCGCTGGTGGGTATGACGGAACAGGAATATGCCATGCTGGATGCAGAAATCAGGAAAAAGGCGGTTTGGATATCCAAGGTATTCTGGGAAACAGAGATGCTGAATATATATTGGTTCGGGACAAAAGGAGAATAAGGAGGTAGATAGCGGACAATGTAATCTTGAGAGTACTGTATGAGAAGTCATTATCAAGTGAACGGAAAAAATAAGCATATTTCATGAGGAGGAAGAAAATGAGAACTTACGACGTGAAGAAAAGCGACAGGATTGTTATTTACGGTGCGGCATATGTCGGAAAAGACATATGTCGAAAAATGGCAGCACTTGGGTATCAGGTGGATGCCTTTTTGGACAAGCGCGCAGATGTTATACAGGAGGCAGAAGGGCGGAGAGTATATATGCCGGATGAGTTCCAGTGTAATGCAGAGGAGATTATTGTGATTATCTCTACGTCTAATCCATTGTCTGTTGCAAATTATCTATGGGGCTTGGGGTATCGAAAAATCATTTATAAATCTTTTACAACACATACAAGTTCGGATGTTGTGAGACAGATGGCCAAGGTGTATAATGGATTGGTGGAAGGACAGGGGCTTATTGACGGTATTCCATATTATAATGAAGAAATGGACGAAAGATTTGTAGATGGTGCATGGATTGGGCATGATAACGACATGGTCAGAGCGTTTGTGCCGACAGATTTAATGTTCGAAAAGGAGAAAACGGAAGAACATATCTATGTAAAATATGCAGAATTGTTAGCATATCTTAAAGCGTTCGATGGAAATGCGATGGGTATTATTGACACGATACGACGCTATAGTTTGCACGGTTCGGTAGAAAAGTTGAATGGAGAAGACTATGAATTATCTCCGACAGAGAGAGTTTCTTATACGCAGCTACGGCTGAATGAATTGAACTTGCAGCTTAACTATGGCATGAATTGGTTCATAGAAAATCCAGTGGAGGTATATGCAGAGAATGGAAAATTCTATGTACAGCACAAAGATATATTTAAGATATGCTTTTTATTGTCAAAAGGACTGCAGCGCATCCCAGCAGTGATGTCAGAAAAGGACTATGCATATTGGAAAAATATGAGTGCATTCAATGAAGTAGTGGATTATGCTAGAAAACGAGACGTAATTTATTCGTATACGATGCTGGAACATCCGAATTTCTTTAATTTTCCAATAGGAAGAGATGTTGGCGGTAATGCAAGAATGGTGCATATATGCAGATTCTTAAAAGAAAACCATATTGATATTGCAGGAAAAAAGGTTATGGATATAGGGTCTTATTATGGATTCTTATCACGTTTTTTTGCCAGATTGGGTGGAATCGTTACAGGTGTTGAATTCAATAAGGATACGTATGGAATGGGTATGCGATTAAACAAATTAATGCATTGTGAGGAGATTGAGACTATATGCGGCGGGGCTCAGGATGTGAAACGGGACAACGAGTTTGATATAACAGTAATGCTGACAGTGTTGTATTGGCATCTCGATACACCTTTGGGATTGGAATTGCTATATGCGGTAGACAATATGACAAAAAAATGGTTGTTATGGGAGTCAGGAGGCGAACCGGAGCGAGAGAAAAAATTTATAATAGAGCATTCATCTTTTTCACGGTATTATAAAATTTGTGAGACCACCGGGAGTGGTGTGTTACGAGAAATGGGAGCTTTTTGCAAGTAAAGAAATGCGACATTCCTTACGGTAGACATAGAATCCGTCGTGTGAGATGGTTGTTACGCCATAAGCCTGCCAGCAGGCAGGCTTATGCAGCACATATTCCGTTTGCGCCGTTTATTACTAAGACGACAATGGTTTTACGCCATCGCCAGCTTCTGTACTTCTTCTAACGGCAGACCGGAATACAACGCTATCTTTTCAAGCGGCAGTTCTCCATCCTGAAGCATACGTCGTGCCGCATCTATGCAGCCTTCTTCCAGTCCTTCCTGCCTGATTGTCCTCTCGTATTTCTCCGCGTCAAAATCTGTCAATAGCATCCCGATCACCTCCGCTCTGTGTTTTCTCAGAAACTCTTTCAGGATATCATGTTTTATACAGTAGTCTATCGCCTTGGCATAAGCATCGCGCTTTTCAAGTTTTTGCGCAAGATAATGGCGGCATACTGCCGTAAATTCTGCGTAGGACGCAAGCAGCGGGCACTTTTCCATCAGTGCTGCATTGTGTCCGTGGTTGATGTTATATATCTGCACTCGCAGTTCCGCGGTCGGTTCGCCCTGCTTATTTGAAATGCCATAATCCTTCCAAGCAGCTTTCCCGGCTCCGGTTTCGGCTGCGAATGCATCCGACAACCGCAGCTCCCATCTGTCAGGCCGTTTTTCCTCGCCATTGTAGAAGACTACACATCTCGGTGCCGGCAGCTTGATCTGTTTTCTGCCGTAGATGCTCTGTTCCATCCCTTCGATCAGACGCTGGTATTCTTCTGCCAAATATAATAAGAACCGTACCGGCAGGTTGGCGTTCACACTGCTCTGGTGTTCATATAGGTTCAGCGTGTCCGTCAGCACAAAGGCCAGATCATTTTTCATTACGATATACACCGCATTTTCAATCGTGACGATTTCCAGCGCAGAGGCATCCGTATAATCTGTATCATTCAGCGCATTATATAGCTGCAGAAGCGCTTCTCTGTCCTCTTTAAACAATGTGCGGAACATCCCATCTTTTACACTGCGCGACACTCTGCCCTGTACGGTATGTGCCGTCTTGTTACCTTTTTTTCCCATTCTTTTCCTCCCTTATAAAACTGTTTTGACATATAAGGGATTCTCTCAGAACAGAAATGTAAGGATATGCGGTCAGAACTGCCAGATGTCCCAGATATGTGTCAATGCGGAACCTTATCGATCGCCTAGCTTGATATGCGTTTTCCATCGGTTCCAAATTTATGTTGATGAAATGATGATAACACAATCCCGTCCGGATTGCAATAGATTTTTAAAAAGATTTTAAACGGTATTTCGTTTTCTTACGCGCATAGTAAAATGGAAGACCGATTAACATTAGACAAGAGTGCGGTATTTGCGAGAGGTATCTTTCATAATCTGCAGGAAATAAAATTCACAAGGGTATATTTTTCTGCGAAAATTCGCCAGCCCTGTTGTACTGGCAATTTATAAAAGGGTATGGTATACTTAAAAAAACCTCACCCAACTGTCTGTCCTGAAACACCCGGACAGTCCTGCCGGCAGACGGAAAATCAATGTATTTGTGAGGGCGGCGCTGCCCCTATTGGGCATTGTGTGAACGATTTGGAATGGAGATGGCGATGAAGGTAATCATTCTTGCAGGCGGTTTACAGAGTTCCATCAATAACGACGCGGAGGGGATTCCCAAACCGATGATCGAGATCGGCGGGAAGCCGCTGCTCTGGCATATCATGAAGCATTTTTCCCAGTATGGGCTGACAGAGTTTATTGTCTGCGGCGGTTATAAAGTAGACATGATCAAGGAATACTTCATGGATTTTTATATTTATGAATCCGATATTACCGTCGATCTCAAGGAAAACACCGTGCAGATCCATAAGAAGAAGACGGAGGATTGGAAGGTGACCGTCGTGGATACAGGTCTGTATTCCGCTACGGGCAGACGTGTCGGCATGGTGGAGAAATACGTGGCGGGAGAGGACTTTATAGTCACTTACGGAGACTGCCTTTCGGATATTGATGTGGAGCGGATGATCGCCCTGCACCGGGCGGAACAGAAAATTGCGACGGTGGCGATGGCGAAGCCGTCCGGCAGGGAGCAGCTTCTTCCGCTTGACGCCGATGGCAAACTCCGCTACGAGCAGGCGGAAACGCCGGACAATGATCTCGCATGGACGAACGGCGACTGTTTCGTTTTTTCCCCGAAGGTATTTCATTTCCTGACCGGAAATTATGATCTGGAGAAGCAGTTATTTGTCAAGTTGTCTGAGCTGAATCAGATCGCGGCCTACCGGCATACCGGGTACTGGCAGGCGGTGGAGACGCGCCGGGATCTGGCGGAAGCGGAAAATCTGTGGAATGCGGATATGGCGCCGTGGATGCGGAGCAGAGATGAGGAGGCTGCATTGTGAAAGTCGTAATTCTTGCGGGCGGCATGGGAACCCGCATCAGTGAAGAAACGCAGCTTCGGCCCAAGCCCATGATCGAAATCGGCGGGAAGCCTATCCTGTGGCACATCATGAAGTTGTATTCTTATTACGGTTATCATGAATTTGTCATCTGCTGCGGTTATAAAGGGCATATGATCAAGGAATATTTTATTCACTACTATGTCAATCAGTCGGACTGCACGTTTGCCCTGCGGGATAAGCAGACGGTGATTCATGAGAATTTTGCGGAGCCTTGGAAAGTGACGTTGGCCAATACCGGACTGAAAACGCTGACGGCTGGCCGTATTCTGAAGATCCGTGATTATATCGGAGAGGACGAGGAGTTCTTTCTGACGTATGGGGACGGCGTATCGGATGTGGATATTCCGGCGCTTCTGCAGTTCCATCGGGAACAGGGCAGGACGGTTACGATCACGACGACGCAGCCGGTGGGGAGATTCGGCGCGCTGAAGATCGACGACAGGGAGCGCGTCATGGGCTTTAAGGAAAAGGCGCGGGCGGACTCCGCATGGGTTAACGCGGGGTTCATGGTGATGAACAGGCGTGTCTTTGATTATCTGGGAGACGGCAGCGAGATGCTGGAGGCGGGCCCATTCGAGAAGATAGCGGGCGACGGAGAGATGGCGGCCTATAAGCATGACGGGTTCTGGTCGCCGATGGATACGCTCAGGGACAAGATATATCTGGAAGAATTATGGGAGAGCGGCAAGGCGCCGTGGAGAGTGTGGTAATGTTTGAAGGAATGGATGAGCAGCAGGCAAGAGAGAGTATTTTGAAGCAGGTGGCGGATTACTGCGGGAAGTACCACAAGAGAAAAGCGTACGAGCGGGGAGACCGTATTCCGTATGCTTCCCGCGTTTATGACAGCGCGGAGATGGTCAATCTGGTGGACAGCGCGCTGGAATTTTGGCTGACCGCGGGGCGGTATACAGATCAGTTCGAGCGGAAGCTGGCGGAATATCTGGGTGTCCGGTACTGTTCGCTGGTAAATTCCGGTTCTTCCGCCAATCTGGTCGCGTTTATGGCGCTGACGTCGCCGCTTCTGGGCGATAGGCGGATCGAGCGGGGCGACGAGGTGATCACCGTGGCGGCGGGATTTCCGACGACGGTGGCGCCGATGATTCAGTACGGCGCGGTGCCTGTCTTTGTGGACGTGACGATCCCGCAGTATAATATCGATGTGACGATGCTGGAGCAGGCTCTGTCGCCCAGAACCAAGGCGGTTATGCTGGCGCACACGCTGGGCAATCCGTTTGACTTGCAGACGGTAAGCGATTTTTGCAAAAGACACAACTTGTGGCTGGTGGAGGATAACTGCGACGCGCTGGGTTCGGAGTATACGATGAACGGAAAGTCGGGTTTTACGGGAACGTTCGGCGATATCGGAACATCCAGCTTCTATCCGCCGCACCATATGACGATGGGGGAGGGCGGAGCGGTCTATACCGACAACGCGCTGCTGCACAAGTGTATTCGTTCATTCCGGGACTGGGGGCGGGACTGCGTCTGTCCGTCCGGCAGGGACAATATGTGCGGCCATCGGTTTGACGGGCAGTTCGGGGAGCTGCCGCGCGGATATGACCATAAATATGTGTACTCGCATTTCGGGTATAATCTGAAAGCGACGGATATGCAGGCGGCGGTCGGATGTGCGCAGCTTGACAAGTTCCCTTCTTTTGCGGAAAGGCGCCGGCATAATTTTGACAGGCTGAAAGATGCCCTTCTGAGCGCCGATGCGGACAGGCACATCGGGGAAAAGCTGATTCTGCCGCAGGCGTGCGCCAATTCGAGGCCGTGCTGGTTCGGGTTTATGGTCACCTGCCGGGAAGGGGTTTCCCGCAGCAGGGCCGTGCGGTATCTGGAGGAACACGGCGTACAGACGAGGATGCTTTTTGCCGGCAATCTGATCAAACATCCCTGCTTTGATGAGATGCGCGCCGCCGGGGAAGGCTACCGGGTTGTGGGAGAGCTGGCCAACACGGATTACATTATGGAAAATACGTTCTGGATCGGGGTATATCCCGGCATGACGGATGAGATGATTGATTATATGGCGGAAACGCTCGTGCAGGCGGTACAGTGAGCCGAGGCGTTTCAGACGGCGGGGTTCCGGCGGCGGCGCTGCTTTTTGTAAGCGGCGGAAGGCCGCAGTAACGGTTACAGTAGGAGAAAAACAGTGGAACATTTTGATTTCGGGCTGGATTTTTATCGTGGCAGGAAGGTGCTGATCACCGGGCACACGGGGTTTAAAGGCACGTGGATGTGCGTCCTTCTGTATATGCTGGGTGCGCAGGTTACGGGCTATGCGCTGGAGCCGCCCACGGAGCCCAGCGTGTTTGCGCTGAGCGGGATCGCGGACAAGATCCGTTCTGTCGTGGGTGATGTGCGGGATCTGGCGCATCTGCGGCGGGTGTTTGACGAGACGCAGCCGGAGGTTGTGATCCATATGGCGGCGCAGCCTATCGTCCGGGAATCTTACAAGAATCCTGTTTACACGTACGAGGTGAACGTGATGGGTACGGTGAACGTGCTGGAATGCGTGCGGACGTGTTCCAGCGTGCGTTCTTTTGTCAATGTCACCACCGACAAAGTCTATCGAAACCGGGAGTGGGAATGGGGATACCGGGAGAACGAGGAGTTAAACGGATACGATCCGTATTCCAATTCCAAGTCCTGCTCCGAACTGGTGACGGAATGTTATAAAAATTCGTTTTTTTCTGTACGGCAAGATGCCCGTTCGACAAAAGGGGAGGATTCTGCTGAAACGGCTGCTCCCGCGGCGGCCATATCCACGGCCCGGGCGGGCAACGTAATCGGCGGCGGGGATTTCGCCGTGGACAGAATCGTGCCGGACTGTGTGCGCGCGGTGTTGTCCGGGCGAGAGATTCTGGTCAGGAATCCGTATTCCACCAGACCGTATCAGCACGTGCTGGAACCGGTGGCGGTGTACCTGATGCTGGCTGCCGCGCAGTATCGTGCGCCTGAGACCGCGGGGAATTATAATGTGGGGCCGGACGAAACGGACTGTTATACGACGGGCGAACTGGTCACACTGTTCTGCGATAGCTGGAACCTGGCTACAGGTGAGCGGGCGGCGTGGAAGGACGGCTATGACGGCGGCCCCCATGAGGCTTCTTTTCTGAAGCTGGACTGCTCTAAGCTGAAAAAGACATTCGGCTGGAAGCCGGTATGGACTGTAGAGCAGGCGATAGAGATGATCGTGGAGTGGACGCTGGCATACAGGGACGGACAGGATATCTGCCGGGTGATGACCGAGCAGATTCGGAAGTTTCTGGGATGAGGCAGCAACGAGGGAAGGGTTATGCCGGAGCGTAACGGGCAGGAAAAAGGATATACCCGAAAGACGGACGCGCTGCAGATTAAGACGATCGCCGACGCCACAATCCTGCCGGACAGAGACGGCAGGGGCGGTGTTGTGGACAGGGAAGGGCATTTCGCTGCGGAGTCCCTGTATGCGTATGACGGCGTCAGTTTGTGGGGGGGGGACTACGTTCCGGAGCAGGAGCCGGAGCGAGTGGACGAGACGGTCGTTTTTATCGGACAGATGCGTGGCCATTGGGGTAATTTTTTGTTTGACTGCATGGCGAGAATGTGGTATGTGCTGCAGGAAGAACATCCGTACAGGCTGGCATACTGCGGTGTGCAGATGCAGGAGAACGCACTGAGCGATCCGGGTACTTCTTACGGCAGGTTTATGGAACTTTTGGGGATCGCGCCGGAACGCCTGATCGAAATTGTCAGACCGGTTCGTTTCCGAGAGGTGATTATTCCCGAATTATCGGTATTTCCGGGGACTCTGTGTGCGGACGGCTTCACCGCGGTGTACCGGAGAGCGGCGGAAAATGTCGGCAGAATGAGCGGAATGCCGGTTTATGACAAGATTTATCTGACCAGACGGCAGATGGCGAGCTGCAAAGAGCTGGGTGAAAAAGAGATAGAGGCGATATTTTGCAGAATGGGCTATACGGTTATCGCACCGGAGAGACTGCCCATCGAGGAACAGATTTATCTTTTCAGCCATTGTAAGGAAATGGTATCTATGGAAGGAACTGCGTCTCACAACATTCTGTTTGCACAGGACGGAACCAAACAGATTATCCTGCGCAAGCAGAATTATCTTAACACGCGGCAGATCATGTATAATGACATGATGGGTATCAGGCCGGACTATATTGATATTTTTTATGAACCCTATCGCGGCTTCCCCTTGAACCATGATGCAGGGCCTTTTTATACAGGTGTGACGCCTGCGCTGCGGCGGTACGTCAACAGGCGGGGATATCGCTTTACACTGGGAGAGAACATACGCGCTGCGGCGGCAAGAATCGGTAATTTTTTTGTCTATACGCTGAAATGCGTGTACTATAAATATTGGTTATATCGAAAATAGAGCGGTACTGCCGGGAGACGGCCGCGTTGAGTAAGGAGCGGAAATGTATCGGGTTGAGGATAAATACAACTGTGATATGCAGGAAATGTACGTGCTGCAGAACAGAATAGGCGCCGTGCTGAAGCCGGACGTCAACGAGTGCGGGGACGACGGTTACAGTATCATCAGCCTTTATTTTGACGATTTGACGGATGCGTGCTATTATGATACTTTGAACGGTCATGAGAACAGAAATAAATACCGCATCCGTATTTACAACAATTCTCTGGATGTGATCCGTCTGGAGGTCAAGCAGAAAAAGGATTCCAGAATCTGCAAGAAGTCCAAAAGCATCAGCAGGGAGCAGATGAATCTGCTGATGAGCGGGCACTGCATAGAAGATACGGGCGCGGCGGACGATCCGGCGACGTTGTTTAATCTGGCGATCCGGATGGGCGGGCTGCGGCCTAAGGTGATCGTGGCATATGAGCGCAAGGCGTATGTCTTCGCACCGGGCAACACGCGGATTACATTTGACAGGAACATCCGCGCCTGCGGGCGGACGGAATATTTCGGCAGGCCGGATATTGTGTACGACCGTCTGCGGGAACAGGACAGCGTTCTGGAAATCAAATATGATGAGTTTATCCCGGATTTTCTGCTGCAGTTGTTGGAGACCGGCAATCTGCAGCAGTCGTCTTTTTCCAAATACCAGTTATGCAGGGAGCTATACACAGATCGAATTAACTGACGGTACGACGAGAGGAAAACAAAGATATGATGTCGGTAAAAGATGTGATTAAAAGAGGAGTCTATGAGAGTCTGGGCGGCGGCGGAACCCTGACGGCGGGCAGTATTGCGCTGATTCTGGCGGCGGCGTGCCTGATCGGTATCTATATTTACACGGTATACAGACTGAACGGCAAGTCGGCGTTTTATTCCAAAGATTTGAATGTGACGATAGGCGGTATGCCGCTGATCGTGGCGGCGATCATGATAGCGATGCAGTCCAATCTGCTCGTATCGCTGGGTATGGTGGGCGCGTTGTCTATCGTGAGATTCCGAAGCGCGGTGAAGAATCCGCTGGATCTGCTCTATCTGTTCTGGGCCATCAGCGCCGGCATTATCACGGGTGTGGGTTTGTGGATACTGGCGTTTGTCCTGTGCGTCGTCATGACAGTGCTTCTGCTGCTTCTGGAAAAGGCGCCGGGTGCAAAAGCGCCGGATCTGCTGGTGCTGCAGGGCAGGGAGGAAACGGTCGATTATGACGGTCTGGAGGCGACGCTGCAGTCTCTCAGCAGATATCATAAGGAAAAATCCAGAACGATCAGAAACGGCGAGGCGGAGCTTATCATCGAGATCCGCACTTCGCAGAAAGAAGAACTGTTAAAAGCGTTGACCGTCGGAAAGCAGTTTACGTCAGTCAACTGTATTTCCCACGACGGCGAGACGAGGGTTTGATGTTCCCTTGATTCGTTCGTCCGGAGTATGTTTACCGGTCTTCGGCCTCGATCCGTTCTATGACCGACCAGTTTGACATATCCAGAATGTCTCCGGTGATTTCTGCTTTGACATACGGAAGGTCAACACGTGTAAAGATGAACGTGCGCGTGCGGTCCGTTGTCTCATCGATATCCGCCAAAGTCTGTCCGTAATGTGCCATCGCCTGCTCGGAGGGGTTGGCTGCCTGTACGATGCTGGCAATCATTTCCGTGTGGGAAACAGGGGCACGGCTGGTGCGGACGCCCGCCCAAGAGTCGCTCGCATTTTTGAATAACAGAATGGGATTGGACGTCTCCTGCAGTTCCAGATCGGCCAGAAAATCCTTTCGGAGCGGATCGTAAAGGTAGTTCTCCCCATGATCCGCAGTGATAACGATGGTTGCCCTGTCATACAAATCCAGTTTTTTCAACTGGTCGATATAGGCCAGTACGATTCGGAAACTTCCCTTTGCCTGAGCGAGCAGAGCGGCGTTGTCTGTCTGGGGGGGGGTTACGATGGGCGTCATATCCTCCGACATCCGAAACGGCGGATGCGCTCCATACAGGTGATAAAATTTAAAGAATCCGTTGGAATCCGTACTTTCATCGATGCTCAGCCCGGAAGCCTCCAGAGCGTTCCAGAACGGTACATCGTTGCTGCAGCTATAGGCGCGGCCATCTGTATGAGCCAGTTCATAGAAGTAAGCGCTGGTATACCAGTATAATTCTTTGGAAAAGAAGGGAGCCGTCTGATATTTCCCGCATTTTAGCAGGAGATCCAATGTTTCTTTGATATTGTAGCGGGGTTCATACAGGATGCTGTTGCGCAGTTTGGCATGAACCTGCGGCGTCACGTAGTAGGACGAGGTATAGACGCTCATGTCGTAATCGGCGTCGGAAATGTCGTCCAGCACAGTGCCGTTGTCATGGGCATATTGGATATACTGGTCGGTTCCCATATTATACTGCCATTCCGTTGCGGTCAGCAGATAGGGAACGGACGTATCCGTAAAGGCGTACAGACTGGACGCATTAGTGTAGGCGGTAAAGCCGTCCAGCCCAGAAAGGAATGCGGGATCATCCTGCAGAATCTTGGCAAGAATCTGTTGGTCGTACCAGTCCAGTACAAAGACGATAACGTTGTTTTCGGGATGAAGTTCAAATTCCCCATCGGTGGATAGCATATAGTGAGCCGACTGCTTGGACGGATCTGTCGATGTCCTGATAAAAAGATAACCCGCGGAGACGATTTGTATCAGGCTTAAATAAATGCACAATGCGGGGTAAAGTTTGGCGGTGATTTTGGGTTTTACCGCTCGAAACAACAGAATCAGCGCTGCTATTGCAAACCAGATCAGGGCGTTGATGCAGACCTGCGACATCGGCCATCTCTGGATACTTCCGTCCATCTGCAGCATCCGGCCATTCAGGAACAGAGCCTGCAGATAGCCCGTTAGAACAAAGGAAAATAATAACGTGTAAAAAAGTTCGAAAAATCCCCGGGCCATCATCAGAACCCCGGCGCCTGCGACGATTACGAGATTCAGCAGGCATCCGGCCAGCCACGCTCCCAGCAGAACGCGGAAGGGAATATTGGTCTCTGTCAGGTTGTTGAGAACGAGCGTTCCGGGAAAGGAGATGACCACCGTGGCAATATAGAATGCAGTGGGCGGAACGGCAAAACGAAGTCTTTGTTTGATATTTGCTTTATTACAACCTTCCAGTTCTCCTTTTTTGCAGAGAAAAGTACCGAACAGGGAGGCCATCATGCTTAACACAAACGAAAAGGAATAGTAGAGGTTGGAAATCGTATTGACGCGGATATAGCCTAAGAGCAGCAGAAAGCACAGGCATGAGGTAAAGAGGGATACAAACCTGCTTTCAGACGCTTTGCGAAACACAACATGAGACAGAAAAGGAAAAACGACAGCCGCCGCTGCAAGCGGAACGAGATAGGCCGCCATATACTTACCGGACACGGAGCCAAGGACGGCAAAAAGAGTCGAAGAACCATGGCCGCGCAGCGTCTCGACAACCGCGAGGATGCCGTAAAACAGAGCGGCATAATATAACAGGAACAGATATCCGGCGCTATGCGCGGACTCTCGCTTTACCAGCCGCAAAGAGAGCAAATAGGACAAGATACTTGGCAGAATCCAGATGATGATAAATGGCAGCATGAATAACCTCCAACCGCAATTCCCCAATGCAATAATGACACAATCACATCACGCATAATAAATATAACACAATCGAATATAGCATAATTGCGGCTGATTCGCAAGCCGGATGCCGAACTTTGCTTCTTTGGCGCAACTTTGTTTTTTGGAAAAGGTTTGAGATTGCATATTCACCCAAAATAAGGTAAAATCTGTTATATGTGGAAAGTATCTCTGCTGGTGACAACCTATAATGTAAAAGAGCAGCTCGGGATCACCCTGCGCGGCATAGACGGGCAGGATTACGGCGATCTGGAAGTGGTGATCGTGGACGGCGGTTCCACCGACGGAACGGTGGATGTGATACGGGAATATGCGGCCAGACAGGAGCGGGCAGAGACGTCTGCGCCCGGCAGGGAAGAAGGGCGGCCCCGGGCGGCCAGAACCGTCCGCTGGATTTCCGAGCCGGACAACGGACTGTACGACGCCATGAATAAGGCATGGAAAATGTGCACCGGCGATATCGTGGCGGTCTGCAACGACAGACTGTGCAGGGCCGATGCCGTGTCCAGACTGGTGCGGGCGATAGAGCAGGGCGGCGAAGGCTGCGTCGGCGCGCACGCGGACTTGGTCTATGTGGAAGGGGAGCGCGTCGTCAGGACATGGCGCATGGGAGAAGGCAGCATCTCAGACGGCTGGATGCCGGGCCATCCCGCGTTGTTTTTAAAGCGTGAAATTTATGAAAAATACGGCTGCTACGACACGGACTACCGATGTGCCGCCGATTATGAATTTATGGTGCGTTTCCTGAAGGACAGCCGCAACCGGCTGGCTTACGTGCCGGAGGTGCTGATCGCCATGTTTTACGGCGGAACGAGTAATGCGGGACTTTCCAATTATCTCGTATCGTTCCGGGAGGGCTACCGGGCGCTCAGAAAAAATCAGGTGGCGCATCCGTTCCTGATCACGGTCAGGCGGACGCTGCGCGTATTGAGACAGTTTGAAAGGGGAGAACAGAGATGAAAATAGCAGTTGCGGGAACGGGATATGTGGGACTGGTCGCGGGTGTCTGTTTTGCGGAAAAAGGGCACGACGTCACCTGTGTCGATGTGGATGAAAATAAAATTAAGCTGATGGAATCCGGTGTGTCGCCGATTTTTGAGGAAGGGCTGGAGGAGCTGATGCGCAAAAACAACGCCACCGGCAGGCTCCACTACACGACGGACTACCAGAGTGCATACAGGAATGCGGAGGCGATCTTTATCGGCGTCGGTACGCCCGAGCAGCCGGACGGTTCCGCCAATTTGAGTTATATCGCGACGGTGTCGCGGCAGATCGCCGAGTCCGTGGAAAACGACTGTCTTGTGGTAGTGAAATCCACCGTTCCCGTGGGAACCAACGATAAGGTGGAGCAGTTTATCCGGGATTTTCTGAAGCGTGACGTCAAGATCGAGGTGGCGTCCAACCCGGAGTTTCTGGCGCAGGGTTCCGCCGTGCACGATACGCTGCACGCGGCCAGAATCATCATCGGCACGGAGAGCAGGGAAGCGGAGGAGAAGCTGCGGAAGATTTATGAGCCTTTCGGCCTGCCGATCGTATCCGTCAACCGGCGTTCCGCCGAGATGATCAAATATGCCTGCAACGATTTTCTGGCGCTGAAGATTTCCTATATGAACGACATCGCCAACCTGTGCGAGCTGGTGGGCGCGGACATAGACGCCGTGGCGGAGGGCATGAGCTACGATGCCCGCATCGGCGCACGGTTTCTGAATGCCGGCGTGGGTTACGGCGGAAGCTGTTTCCCCAAGGATACCAAGGCGTTAAAATATCTGGCCAGACAACACGGCTACACGCTGCGCACGGTGGAGGCGGCGGTGGACGTCAACGCGGAGCAGAAGACGAAGTTGTTCCAAAAGGCCAGCAACCGGATGATCACGTTCCAAAATCTGAAAGTGGCCGTACTGGGGCTGGCGTTCAAGGCGGGAACGGACGATCTGCGGGAAGCGCCGTCGTTGGACAATGTGCAGCTTCTGCTGGAAGGCGGTGCGGAAGTCTGCGCCTACGATCCCGCGGCGTCGGAGCATTTTAGACAAAGATTTCCGGAGGGCCCCGCACAGAAGGGCAGCATCCGCTACGCGGCGTCGCCGCAGGAAGCGCTGGAGGGGGCCGACATCTGTTTTATCTTTACGGAGTGGGACGAGATCAGAAATCTGCCGCCTTCGGTCTTTCGGGAAAAGATGCAGATCCCTCTCGTCTATGACGGCAGGAATCTCTACAATGTGGCGGCGATGAAGGAAGCCGGTATTGAATATTACAGTATAGGACGGTAGAAATATGGGTTCGCTGGATGCGGGGAAAGTATATCTGGTGACGGGCGGCGCGGGATTTATCGGCTTTCATCTGTCCCGAAGCCTTCTGGAGCGCGGCGCTGACGTGGTCGGCTTTGACAATCTGAACGACTATTATGACGTCCGCCTGAAGGAGGACAGGCTGGCCATTCTGTCCAAGTATGACGGCTATACCTTTATCAGGGGCGATCTGGGCGATAAGGAGGAAGTGCTTCGGCTTTTTCGGGAATATAAGCCGGACATCGTGGTGAATCTGGGCGCGCAGGCGGGCGTGCGGTACAGTATCGAAAATCCGGACGCCTATATGCGGTCCAACATGATGGGTTTCTTTCACATTCTGGAAGGATGCCGCTTCTTTCCGGTGGAGCATCTGGTCTACGCCTCGTCCAGTTCCGTCTACGGCGGCAACGACAAGATTCCTTTTTCCACGGAAGACAAGGCGGACGAGCCGGTCAGTCTGTATGCGGCCACCAAGAAGTCCAATGAGCTGATGGCGCACGCCTATAGCAAACTGTACCACATCCCGGTGACGGGGCTGCGGTTTTTTACCGTATACGGCCCATACGGAAGACCGGACATGGCGTACTTTAAGTTTACCCGTAAGATTTTTGCCGGGGAGCCGATCCAGATCTATAATAATGGCGATATGTACCGGGATTTTACCTATGTGGACGATATCGTAAGCGGCATGGAAAATATTCTGTGCAGCCCGCCCGACGCCAATGCCAAGGGCGTGCGGTACAGACTCTACAATATCGGCAACAACAGGCCGGAGAAACTGATGGACTATATACGGACGCTGGAGAAATGTATCGGCAGGGAAGCGGTGAAGGAGTATCTGCCGATGCAGCCCGGAGACGTATACCGAACCTGCGCGGACGTATCGGATCTGATGCGGGATTACGGTTTCAAGCCGGACACGCCCATCGAGGTGGGCCTGCGGCGGTTCGTGGAGTGGTACCGATCCTATTACGGCGTATAGCAGGGCGTGTTTAGAAAGACGGCGGGGCGCAGATGCTCCGGAGACGCAGCGGGCCCCGGCCTGCGGAGAGAAAAGACAGCACAGAAAGGCGCGGTGGATATGAGCGAAGAACAAAGAAGCATACCGGTTTTGTATCTGGTAGTACCCTGTTATAACGAGGAGGAAGTGGTGGAGAAATCCGCCCGGGTGCTGGGGGACAAGCTGCACCGCCTGATGGGTGCCCATAAGATAGCCGCGGGAAGCAAAGTGATGTTTGTCAACGACGGCAGCAAGGATCAGACGCTCAGACTGCTCCATCAGATTGCAGCAGGGAACCCGCTCTACGCCGTGGTCAGTCTGGCAGGCAATTTCGGCCACCAGAGCGCGATCCTCGCGGGCATGATGACGGCGAGGACGGCGGCGGATGTGGTGGTGACGATTGACGCTGATCTGCAGCAGGATATCGAAGCGCTGGATCGGTTTCTGGAGTGTTATATGGCGGGCAGCGAGGTGGTCTACGGCGTGCGCAACGACCGGCATTCGGACGGCGCGTTTAAGAAAGGCACCGCTACGTTGTACTATAAACTGATGCATCTGCTGGGGAGCCGTGTGATCACCAATCACGCAGATTACCGCCTGATGTCCCGCAAGGCGCTGGACGCACTGGCGGAATACCGGGAGACCAACCTGTTTCTGCGCGGGCTGATTCCGACGATGGGATTTCCGTCCGACGTGGTATATTTTGACGTAAAGGCGCGGGAGGCCGGCCATTCCAAATATACGCTGGGCAAGATGATGACGCTGGCGCTGGACGGCATTACGTCCATGAGCGTCAGGCCGCTGCGGATGATCAGCGTGCTGGGATTTATCGTCTTTCTGTTCAGCTGCGTGATGGGCGTGATCAGTCTGGTGGACTGGGTGCGGGGCAACAACGTGCCCGGCTACACGACGACGATGATCGTGTCGCTTCTGATCGGCGGGATCACGCTACTGTCTCTGGGAATCATGGGCGAGTATATCGGCAAGATCTATATGGAGACGAAGCAGAGGCCGCGGTACATTATCGACACGGTGGTATGGAAAAAAGACGATCAAAAAGAGGAGCAGTAAATGTCTGCGATAGATGTTCATTCCGATGATTACGCGCTGACGGTTCACACGTCCGAGGATATCATCGACTGTATGAAGAAAGGGTGTCTGGGCAGTATCAGCGTCACGCCGAATATGTCCTGTACGGATGTGTGCGCCGAGATGTTGTACCGGGCCGTGCCGGAGCTTCCTTTTCTGCCGGCGATGTCCGTGCATCTGGACTTCGTGGAGGGCCGGAGCTTAGCGGGAGCGGCGTCCGTGCCTATGCTGGCAGAGCCCGCCGGCGGCCTGATGAAACTGTCTTGGGCCGGTCTGTTTCTGGCGTCCTATCTTCCGTGGAAGCGTCGGCAGCTCAGGCGGCAGCTCAAAATCGAGATCAAGGCGCAGATCGAGGCGGCGCAGCGCGTGATCGGATCTGCCATGGAGACGGCGGCTGCGAGCGGCGTTCCCTGCAGACAGACGAAAATGCGCATCGATTCCCACCAGCATACTCATATGATCCCCGTGGTGTGGGAGGCGCTGACGGAAGTGATCGCCGAGGAGCGGTATGAAGTGGAGTATATCCGCAACGCGAAAGAGCCGCTGGGCGTATTTTTGAAAACCTTCGGACTGTGGAGAAGCTACCGTCCCGTGAATATCGTCAAGAATGTTCTGCTATGGCTCTACTCCGGCAAAGTGGACCGTTACGCCAAAAAGCACGGCCTGCCGTCCGTGTATATGTGGGGGCTTGTCATGAGCGGGCACATGGACTATGAGAGGATCTCGCGTCTGTACGCCGGTATGAAGGCCCGCGCGGAGCGGGGCAGGCGGGATCTGGAACTGGTTTTCCATCCGGGGCTGATGCTGGCGGAGGAAACCACCGATGAGATCGACCGGGTGGCTGCCGATGCGTTCTATCTGAGCGGGAACCGCAGGACGGAAAAGAATGCCGTGGAGCATATGGGAGAACTGATACGGTAGCTGCAGCTAGTGAAAACGCTGCAGCTCCTCTATTTCATCCCACAAAAGATCGGTAAAGTAGAGCGCGCCGTCCTCCGTCAGATGGTCGGGGTCCGAAAACAGTTCCAGATTTTCATAGAAGCGCGGATCGCGGGAGTAATCATAATAATTCACCTGCGTATCGTCCGCTATGGTGTGGATCGTGTCATAAAATTCCTGCAGAAATTCGTCGGACACCAGCTCGCTGTAATATTTGGAAAAAGGCGTGGTGATCAGCACAGGCGTAATGTTATGCTCCTGACAATAGATTATGATCTCGCGCAGCTCCTCGATCCGCTCCGGCAGGAAATACTCCTCTTTGCCGCCGAAATGCCGGTCATATCTGGTCTGTGCATTTTGGATAAATTCGTCCACATTGATTCCCTCATAGTCCGCCCGGGCGGTGAGCACCGTGTTCAGCTTTGGAAAGAGCTGCAGCAGATCCTCGCCGGCAGACAGAACGGGGAAAATATGCGTGACCAGATCGATATAAGGATCGTAATCCGGTATGTTGCGCGGGGAGAGCAGCCGGTAATAGTGGATGCTCATCGCCTCCGCTTCTCTGGCGTTGACTACCTCGTTGTTAAAGGAAAAGTAGGAGACAGGGATAAACATAACGCTGCCGTCCGCCATATCGTCCGAGAACTCCTTTAGGATGGCGTAGTCATAGTTGTAACTTTGGCTGACATTACCGAAATTAAAGCATACGATTCCCTTTTCCTCCAGATCATTGTAACGGAAGCCGTAGGCGCCGTGGGAGCTTCCCAGATTGCCGATGGCGATATCCGTATAGAGGTCGCCCAGAAATTCGTATTTGATGTCGTCCTGATAATTCAGGTCGTTGATTTTGGCATAGGGCCTGTTGATGGCGTAGATGATCAGAACCGCCGCGGCGGGGATCAGGATACATTTCAGGAGGAAGCGAAGCATCGCTTTTTTTTCTTTCATGGCAATCTCCAATCGGCACATCAGTGCGCTTTTTACATGATTAATAAGGTACTCGGCCAAGTTCCGGCGGCTGCGCCGGAACAAGATATTCAGTCGCGCTCGGACGTTTGCGTCAGAATAAGATTTTCAGTCATGCTCTGAAGTCTGCGTCAGAACTGGAAGTAAATAAATTCCGTCGCCACGTTCTTAGAGGAGAACAGGGCGATGGCGATCAGAAACAGAACGTACACGGGCCATCGGATAAAAAATTTCTGTCTGGAAAAAGCGGCAATCACGTCGCCTTTCAGGGAAAGCAGATCGTAAATCGTCAGTACCGCTATGGACGTCAGGATGCCGATCGCCGCCGCCTTGGTGAGTCCCAGACAGATGACGCAGGTCTGCAGATAGACCATCGGACGCCCGATATCCCAAAAGAGCTTCTTGATGATCCAGACCGCATCCGTTATACTGTTGGCGCGGAAGAAAATCCATGTAAAACATAGCAGCAGGAAGGTAATTGGGAGCTGCCACCAGTGCTTCTTCCGCTTGACTTCCACGCCCTTTCTGGTCTTAGGGTAGAGCAGCGTCTCGATGACCTGCAGCAGACCGTGCAGTCCGCCCCATGCCAGATAGGTGAGACGGCTCCCGTGCCAGAAGCCGCTTACGAGAAACGTGATCAGCAGATTCAGGCAGTGCCGCCATTTGGGAACGCGGCTTCCGCCCAGCGGAATATACACGTAATCCCGCAGCCATGTGGACAGTGAAATGTGCCATCGGCTCCAAAATTCCCGAATCGAGAACGAGAAGTACGGCGTCCGAAAGTTGGTCATCAGATCGATGCCGAACAGTTTGGCGCACCCCACGGCGATATCCGAATAACCGGAAAAGTCGCAGTATATCTCGATGGCAAACAGAATCGTCACCACGATAAAGACCAGTCCCACATAGGAGGTCGCGTTGTCGTAGACCGTATTTACCACCCCGGCCAGCACATCGGCGATCACCAGCTTCTTGAAATAGCCCCATGCCATCAGCCGGATGCCGTAGGATGCCTTGTCGTAGTCAAAGGGATGTTCTTTTTTGTACTGCGGCAGCAGGCTGTCCGCCCGTCCGATGGGCCCGGCCAGAAGCTGGGGAAAGAAGGAGACAAACAGGGCGTAATAGCCGAAGTGCCGCTCCGCCTTGACTTTGCCGCGGTATACGTCGATCAGATACCCGATGGACTGAAAGAAATAAAACGAAACGCCTGCCGGCAGCAGGATGCGGATTGTCAATGGCTGCAGGGAGAGCCGTCCCGCGTCGATCAGCGCGTTGAGCCTGTCGATGACGGGGGCAGCCGTCTTAAAAAAGAGCAGCACAAGTACCAGCGGCACGATACCCAGAAGCAGGCACCGCTTTTTGGCCCGCGCGGTGGGAGCGGCTTCCGTGCGCAGCCCCAGCACATAGGTCAGAACCGTTGTGGCCAGCAGCAGAAGGCCGTAGGCGACGTGCAGATTCATATAGAACACGTAACTCGCCGCCAGCAGGAATATCCAGCGGTATTTGTGGGGTATGATATAATACAACAAAAAAACAACGATAAGAAATGCCGCGAATGTCAGCGAATTAAATAACATATCTGCCTCCTGTGATTTTATATAAGCCGTGCGCTCCTCGTGACTCTCTGCTCATTTTACCTCATCTGCGTACTTTATGCAAATGCCGCGGCGCTTTCGGGAAAATTCCTGCAAAAGTGGTTTTTTTTGGAATGATTTTATGATAAAATAAAGACAGACTCCGCAGTCTGCCTCTCAAGAATTGCTTCGCAATTCTTCCGGAATGATTTACGCTGCTGGCATTAGAGATAGTACAATGTTATTTATGGACGGAACGGATAGCCCATGGGTATTACATCATTTTATTTTTTATGCTTTTTTAGTATTATTCTGCTTTTGTATTATATTATACCACGAAAATGCCAGTGGGGGCTGCTTCTTTTGTGCAGCGCGGCGTATTATCTGGTCAGCGGCAGCGGCCTGCTCATTCTCTATCCCATTGTGTCGGTGACGGCCTGTTATATCGGCATACGGCTGCTGGAGGCGGCGCCGCCCGAGCTGGTTCGCAGGCGCAGGGCGGTTCTCGTGGGAACGGTACTGGTCAATATCGGCATACTTGTCGTATTAAAATATGTGAATTTCGGCATCTATACGATTGACGGCATCGCGGCCCTGTTCGGCAGCAGGCGGCCCCTGATCGAGAGCGTGGATTTTTTGGTGCCGTTGGGCGTTTCGTTCTATACGTTCTCCCTGCTGGGGTACGTGATCGACGTATATTACGGCATCGCCGCGCCCCAGCAAAACTATCTGAAACTGATGCTTTACGGCCTGTATTTTCCGGCGGTCATCTCCGGGCCGATCCTCAAGTACAGGGAGCACGGCGAACAGTTTTTTGAGCCGCATCCGTTTGATTATGTCCGCGTTACCAGAGGACTGCAGCGGATGTTGTGGGGATTTTTTAAGAAGCTGGTGATCGCGGAGCGCCTCGGCACGATGGTGGATACGGTGTACGGCGGCTACGCGGACTATCCCGGCGCGTTTATCTGGTTCGCCACGGTATGTTACGCTTTCCAGCTCTATACGGATTTCTCGGGGTGCATGGATATCGTGCTGGGCATCTCGGAGAGTTTCGGCATTCTCCTGCCGGAAAATTTCAGGACGCCGTTTCTGTCACGCAGCGTCGCGGAATATTGGCGCAGATGGCATATCACGCTGGGCGTCTGGATGAAAGAATACGTGTTTTATCCGGTGCTGCGCACGCGGTTTTTTACCGATCTGAACCGCCGGTGGAAAGAGCGGTTCGGCAGGAAGCGGGGCAAGCAGTACGCCACTTTTGCGGCGATGTTTCTCCTGTGGCTGACGGTGGGCATCTGGCACGGGGGAGATTGGAAATTCGTGATCGGCTCCGGCCTGCTCCACTGGTTCTACATCGTGATGGAGGAGCTTCTGGCGCCGCCCTGCGCCCGCCTGATGGAGAGATGGCATATCAATGCCGGCGGCAGGCCGGTGGGCGTTGTCCGCATTGTGCGGACGTTCTTTCTGGTGTGCATCGGCGACCTGTTTTTCCGGGCGGCCTCGGTGGGAGACGCCTTCGCGATGCTCAAAGGCGCGGTGACGGTCTGGAATCCCCATATCCTGTGGGACGGCAGTCTTCTGGGGCTGGGATTGGACGCCGGCGAGCTGGTGATTGCGGCGGGGGCGCTGCTTTTGTTGTGCGGCATATCGCTGATGCAGGACAGGAAAGGCTCCGTGCGGGAGCTGATCGCCGCCAGAGCGCTGCCGATACGGTGGGCGGTCTGGTACGCGCTTATTTTTGCAGTAATTCTTTTCGGCTGCTATGGGCCGGGTTACAGCGCAGGGGAATTTATCTATCAGGGATTCTGACGTCCGGCCCGGCGGCTGCGGTGTCAGAGGAAAGGCGGAGTGCAAATGGATAAGATCGCGGTTTTGATCCCATGCTATAATGAAGAAAAGACGATCGCCAAAGTGGTGGCCGACGCAAGGGCGGCGCTGCCCGACGCGGTGGTGTATGTGTACGACAATAATTCCACGGACCGGACGGCGGCGCTGGCTAAAGAGGCGGGAGCCGTCGTGCGCCGCGAATATATGCAGGGCAAGGGCAACGTGATCCGCAGGATGTTCCGGGAGATCGAAGCCCGGTGCTATATCATGGTGGACGGCGACGACACGTACCCGATGGAGTATGCGCCGCAGATGGCGGAGCTGGTGCTTGCGCACAATGCGGACATGGTCGTGGGAGACAGGCTATCCTCCACCTATTTTACGGAAAACAAGCGGCCTTTCCACAACTTCGGCAACAGTATCGTCAGAAGCGGCATCAACCGCCTGTTCAACTGCGAGATCAAGGATATCATGACCGGCTACCGGGCGTTCAGCTACGGTTTTGCCAAGACATTTCCGGTACTGTCCGCCGGATTCGAGATCGAGACGGAAATGACGATTCATGCGGTGTCCAATCATATGCAGATCGAAAATGTGGTGGTGGAATACAGAGACAGGCCGGAGGGAAGCCAGTCGAAGCTCAATACGTTCAGCGACGGCTTCAAAGTGATCCGCACGATCCTGAAATTATACCGGGATTATAAGCCGATGCAGTTCTTCGGACTGTGTTCGGCGGCGCTTGCCGTGATAGCGGTGCTTCTGTTCATCCCGATTCTCATCGCCTATCTGCAGACCGGGCTTGTGCTGCGCTTTCCCACGTTGTTTGTCTGCGGATTCATCGGACTGGCGGCGATCCAGTCGCTGTTTACCGGCCTGATACTGTCTAATATAGCGTTGAAAAACAGACGCGACTTTGAATACCGGCTGACGCTTGTGACGCGCAGGATCAACCGGGAGGAATAAGGCGGGCGCACAGTCCGGCAAGGAGAAGTAAGGCAGGCGCACCGCGCTGCCGGGCGGCGGCATATGGCTTCGGGCGTCCTATCACAGGAAAATACAGCGGAGGGGCTATGAAGGAACTGGAATATCCTTTTGACAGTGAATATATCCTCAAAAAATCCAAAAAACTGAAGCGGGAGCTTATGGAGGGCGCAGACCGGCTGCTGCCCAAAAAGATAGCGGTTCTCGGCGGCAGCACGACACACGACATCATCAGGATTCTGGAGTTATTTCTGCTGCATCAGGGAATCTGCCCCTCTTTCTACGAATCGGAATATGCGCAGTACTGGCAGGACGCGATGTTTGAAAACCCGGCGCTGGAGCGGTTTGCACCGGATCTGATCTACATTCACACTTCCAACCGCAACATCACGGCATATCCGGCGGTGTCGGACGGCGAGGCGGCGGTGGATGCGCTGCTGGACGAGCAGTATGAACACTTCCGCGTGATGTGGGAAAAGCTGGAGCAGACCTATCACTGCCCCGTGATTCAGAATAATTTTGAATATCCTTTTTACCGTATTCTGGGCAATCAGGAGGCGGTGTTCCGGCAGGGGCGCATCGGCTTCATCAACAGGCTGAATGAGAAATTTTATCAGTATGCCCGGACGCATGGGAATTTTTATATCCATGACATCAACTATATTTCGGCGGCCTACGGGCTGGACCGGTGGGCCGATCCGTTCTACTGGCATATGTATAAATACGCCATGTGTATGCAGGCGATCCCTGAGTTTGCCTATAATCTTTCCAATATCATCAAAGCCGTTTTCGGAAAGAACAAAAAGGCGCTGGTGCTGGATCTGGATAATACGCTGTGGGGCGGCGTCGTGGGCGACGACGGCCCGGAGAATCTGGAAATCGGGCAGGAGACTTCGATGGGACAGGTTTACGCCGAGTTCCAGAGTTATCTGAAGGCGCAGAAGGATATCGGCGTGATGCTCAACGTCAATTCCAAAAACGATTACGAGAACGCCGTCGCCGGGTTAAACCATCCGGAGGGCGTGCTGCGGCCGGAGGACTTCATCCTGATCAAAGCAAACTGGGAACCCAAGAGCCGGAATACGGAGGAGATCGCGGCGGAGATGAACATTCTGCCGGACAGTCTGGTGTTCGTGGACGACAATCCGGCGGAGCGGGAAATCGTGAGCGCGCAGGTGCCCGGCGTCACGGCGCCGGATATCGGCACGCCGGAGCAGTACATCCGGGTGCTGGATCACGGAGGCTATTTCGAGGTCGTCGGGTTGTCCGAGGACGACAAGAAGCGCAGCGAAATGTATCGGGCCAATATCGAACGAAAGCGGCAGCAGCAGCGGTTCGGCGACTACAGGGAATATCTGTTGTCTCTGGAGATGACGGCGCAGATTGCGCCTTTTGCGCCTGTCTATATGGCCAGAATCGCCCAGTTGACCAATAAGAGCAATCAGTTCAACCTGACCACCAGACGCTATACCCAGAGCGAGATCGAGGGATTTGCGGCGGATGACGGCTATATCACACGGTACGGCAAGCTGACGGACAAGTTCGGCGATAACGGCGTCGTCTCCGTGGTCATCGGCAGGAAAGACGCGGACGGCAGGACGCTGCATCTGGAGTTGTGGCTGATGAGCTGCCGCGTGCTGAAACGCGATATGGAATACGCCATGCTGGACAGTATCGTGCAGGCGTGCCGCGGCTGCGGGATCGGCACGATCATGGGGTACTATTATCCCACCGCCAAGAACGGCATGGTGCGGGAATTTTATGCGGATATGGGCTTCACCAGACTGGAGGAGGGGGAAGACGGAAGCACGGTGTGGCGGTTCGATATTCCGCAGGATTACGAGAACAGGAATACCGTGATCCGAGTCGCGCCATGATCCGGGTTGCGCAATCGGGCGAAAGCGGCTATAGTAGTGGTAGACGCGAATTTGAGTTCGCGCCGCCATCGCGGGAACGCTCCGGAATGGATGGATAGGGCGCAGAGAGCGGCGCAGAAACAGAGGTAAAAATGAGCAGAGACGAGGTTTACGAGAGACTGAACGAGGTATTCAGGGATGTGTTTGACGACGAGAGCATCACAGTGAACGACGCCACCACTTCGGACGATATCGAAGACTGGGATTCGCTGGAGCACATTAACCTGATCGCTGCGGTGGAGCAGGAGTTCGGCATCAAATTCAACATGGGACAGGTCGTGACGATGAAGAATGTAGGCGAGATGGCGGATATCATCTTGGCGCAGACCGGCGCATAGCACGCCTCGGACGGCGCTACATCCGGATCAGTTCGATCATCCCCATGGCGGGATGCGTCAGGAAGATCACGGATCTGCCGGACAGGGCGGGCGCGGGCGTCAGGTCGTCGATAGGGAGAAAACCGTCTGCGCGCAGCGCTGCAAAGTCACTGTCAAAATCGTTGGATTCATAGCAGATGTGGTAGGGGCAGTTTTTGTATTTTTTGAGCAGGCCGGAGACGACGGAGTCCTCGGACACGGGAGAAATCAGCTCGATGCGGTAGCCGTCCTTTTCCATAAAGCAGATATCCACTTTGCGGATCTCGTCCGTCACCGTCTCCTGACAGACGCGGTAGCCCAGCGTTTCAAAGCTATGAATGGCGGCGTTTATTTTTTTGACAAGATAACCGATATGGTTGATTTTCAGTGTCAGCATAAATGTCTCCTTTTTCATGATTATATAATACCGCGGCCCGTTTTACAAGGGCGGACGGCGGCAAAGCGGCGGATGGCGGTGACGGAGAGAGGCCGTGCGGAGGATGACGGATGGAGCGTGTTATGGAAAAAAGGTGCAGATGGTACAGCATCATCAGTATGATCGTTTTGGCGGCAGCCATGATACCCGTGCTCTATCTGTCCTTTTTTAACCGGGCCACGGGCGACGACTACGGCTACGGTCTCTACACGAGACTGGCGTGGTTTCGCACGCATTCCGCAGCGGAGGTGGTTAGGGCCGTGTGCACGACGGTCAGACTGTACTACGGAGGATGGCAGGGCACATGGTTCAGCATCGCCCTGTTTTCCCTGCAGCCGGAGTCCTTTCACGACGGCGCGTACTTTGTGGTGGCGTTTCTCATGTTGTTTCTATGGTGCGCCAGCACTTATTATCTTTTCCGGCAGATCTTATGCAGAGAGCTGGGATTCGGCGTCTGGAGCTGGCTGTTTATCACCACTTGTTTTCTGGCGGTGAGCATTGAATGGATACCCAGCACCAAATCGTCTATCTTCTGGTACAACGGCTGCGCACATTACATGGTGCCTTTTGCCATGTGCCAGATGACGGCGGCGTGGCTGCTGCGGTACTGCCGGGAATACCGATGGCGGACGTGGGCCGGGATCATGGTCTTTATGACGCTGCTTGGCGGCTCCAACTATCAGGCGGCGTTGTTCGTGCTGATTGTGGCGGCGTATGCGGTCATCTATGTCCGGCTGGCGCGGAAGGAAAAAAAGATTTACCGTCTCTGCATCCCGATGGCGGCGGAGCTGATCGGGCTGGCGGTCAGCGCCATGGCGCCCGGCAACAGAAGGCGGGCCGGAGAGGATTTCGGCTTCTCCGTCCAGACTGCGCTTTGGACGATCGGCAACTCTTTTGTCTGCGGCATCAGGGACATCGGGACTTACATGAGGGAGAGGCCGTTAATCTTTGCGGGCCTGTTCTTCCTGTTTCTCGTTTTTACCGCCGTCTATCTGTCCGGCGGCGGTCTGTACCGGTTCCGCAGGCCGTGGCTTCTCGCGGCGGCACTGTATTGTCTCTATAGCGCCATGCAGTCTCCGGCGTTGTATGCGGACGTCACGGTGTCCGGCGGCGTGGCCAATATGAATTATCAGGTGTTTCTGCTGACGGCGGCGGGACTGCTGCTGATTCTGGCCCAGAAGACAGCCGGGTGGCTATGCGGTTGGCAAGGAAAGCGCGCGGCACAGACGGCAGATACGGCGCAGACGGCAGGCGCAGTGCAGGTGACAGATATGACGCAGGCGGCAGACGCGATGCAGGCAACAGACGCGACACGGACGGCAAGCACGACTCTGTACCGCATCCTGTTGACTGGCGGATTGATCCTGTGCGCGGCTTTTGTATGGTATGCGCGCGGCAATCTCAAAACCAGCACTTCCTATGTGTCACTGGACTATATCGTCACCGGACAGGCGCGGGATTACCGGGAACAGATGCGGCTGCAGACGCGGTTACTGGAGGACGACAGCGTACAGGATGTGGTTCTTCCGGGGATCAATGATTTTCAGGGGCCGCTGATGCATATGCCCGTGACTTCCAACCCGGACGCTTTTACCAACTCTGTCGTGACGCAGTTTTACGGCAAGCACAGTGTGACCGCCATCGAGAGGCCGTTGTGGATGGAGCGGTACGGCGCGGAACAGAACTAGCGGCGGAATAGCGTAACGGAACTCATAGAGGTACAGGTTTATGATAAAAAAAATCAGGGAACTTTACGACAGATACAAAGACTTTATCATGGAGGTCATTCATTTCGGCATCGTGGGCGTGGCCAATACGGTGATGGGCTGGGTGATTATGGCGGTTCTGTATAATCTGATCCACCTAAATTACTGGGTGTCCAGCGCCATTTCCTATTTTATCGGCAGCGTATTTTCCTATCATGCCAACGCGAAGCTGACATTCAAGGTGGAGAAGCGGGACAAGTGGCTGCCGTGGCGGTTCGCCCTCAATATCATCGTCTGCTATCTGGTCGCGTTCAGCGTGGCGCAGCCGCTTGTAAAGCGCCTGTTGTCATCCCAGCCGGCGGTGGTTGTGGACAATGTGGCCATGGTAGTGGGGATGGGCTTCTTTGTGATTATGAACTTCTTTGGGCAGAAATTGTTTGTTTTCCGCACAAGAGGAAAGAAGGGGGAAAAGGCCGGCGAAAATTCGTAAGCGTTTACAACGCATACCGGCGGAGATACTTATGAAAAAGAAACATTGGCTGATCATCGCGCTGATCGCGGTGCTCGCTGCGGAGATCGGATATCTGGGTTACTGTATCGTGCAGTATTTTCGGGAGATTGCATGGGAGGACAGTGTGGAAGCGGAACGGCAGAACGAGGAAGACGACGAAGACGAGGACGAGGACAACCGCGGCGAAGATGAGGACGACGGACGAGAAGACACAACGGAGGAGACCGAAATGCCGGAAGATACCAGCGTCAGACTTTCCATTCTGGGAGACAGTCTCTCTACGTTCGAGGGATGGATTCCGGAAGGGTACAGCGTATTTTTCCCGCGGTCGGGCATGATCACGGATGTGTCGCAGACATGGTGGATGCAGTACATGGAGGCGGAAGATCTGACGCTCTGTGTCAACGGTTCCAGTTCCGGTTGCACTGCCGCGGGCGATTCCCGAAACGCCGACGATCCGAAGAACGGCTGCAGCGATAGCAGGATAGCGGCGTTAAAGGCCGCCGACGGCGCCATGCCGGACATCATCATCGTCTTTATGGGAACCAACGATCTGCTGAACGACGTTCCGCTGGGCGACAATGACGGAACGCGGGAAGTGCAGGAGGGCGTGATCGACAATTTCAGCGACGCCTACTGCCTGATTCTGGACAAGCTGCAGAAATCCTATCCGGACGCGCAGATCTGCTGCTGCACGCTGGCGCCGGTGGGCGCGTGGGGCGACGGCAGCGACGGCAATCCGTTCGTCACGCTGACGAATAGCTTCGGCCTCACGGCGGAGGACTATTCCCAGCAGATCCGTGTCATCGCGGGCAGCAAAAACGCTACGGTGGTAGATCTGATGGACTGCGGCATCACCCTCGACAATCTGATCGAGATGGTGTCCGACGGCGTGCACTTTACGCCCGCGGGAATGGAGTGCGTGGCCCGGGCGATGGAGGAGCAGATTGAAATAAAGAGGGATTAGTGTGAAAAATCACACTGATGTGCTGATTTTTCACACGGGAGTTTGTGCCGGAGCGTCACAAACTCCCCTGATGGCAGACGCGAATTTGAGATTCGCGTCGCCCCGTCGCGTGAACGCTCCGGAATGAGGATTAGTATGCTACAGGTATTGGGACTTCTGTTCTGGCTGCTGGTGGTTCCGTTCTGCATCGGACTGCTTCCGGGCTGCCGGATGGACGGTGATAAGAAGACGCCCGGCTTCCTGCTTCTGGCGGGCTATTTTGTCATGTGGGCGGCGTTCGAGGTTGTGGCCCTGCCCTGCGTGATCTTTCTGCGGCAGGGCGGTTTTGCGGTTCTGTCCATGGTCTTTATGATTCTGGCGATAGCGCTGGCGGCGGTGGGAGCGGTGTCTGCCCTGCGCAGGCGCGGGCGGTACGGCCTGTGCATTGGCCTGCCGATAGGCGGGATGCCGTGGCCGGAGAGGATAGAATGGCTTCTGTTTCTGGCGCTTCTCGCCTTTCAGCTCTATCGTGCCGCGGCCTATACATCCTTTGACGGCGACGACGCTTACTATGTGGTGGAGTCCCTGCTGGCGCAGCGCACCGGGATGATGTACCGTTTCCTGCCGTACACGGGCGGCAGTACGGCGCTGGACACGCGGCACGCGCTGGCGGTGTTCCCGATGTGGATCGCGTTCGTGGGGGCCAAGAGCCATATTCATACGACAATTCTGTCACATTTTGTCCTGCCTTTTGTTTTGATTCCGCTGAGCTATCTGGTCTACTACGAGATCGGCAGGCTCCTTTTCCGCCTGCCTTCCGGAAAAACTGCCGGAGAGGATGTAAGGGCGGATCAGCGTGCCGGGAGAGCCGCCAAGGGCAAGGATGCCGCCGGAGAGGAGATTTTCCGGCGGGAAAATCTCCCGATTTTTATGATCCTTATGGCGATGTTCCAGATCTTCGGGAACGTGTCCATCTATACGAACGAGACTTTCTTTCTGACGCGGATATGGCAGGGCAAGGCGGTGGCCGGTTCTCTGGTGATCCCCGCGGTGTTGTGGATGGTTCTGTGGATCTACGGCGAGACGTCGCCGAAGCATAACACTGCGGACAGGAAGCACAACGCCGCAGATCAAGAACGCAGCGCCGCAGGCGGGGAAAGTGACGGCGCAGATAAGAAGCATAGAACCGCGGACGGACGGCGCGGCGGGAATGCGGGGATGTGGCTGCTCTTTGTCTGCATCAACATGACGGCTGCCGTCTGCAGCTCTATGGCCGCCTTCCTGATCTGTATGCTGATGGGACTGGCGGCGCTCTGCGTGGCGTTTGTCAGGCGGAACCCATGGGTGATCCTGCAGATGGGGCTCGTCTGCATTCCCAATGCGGTTTATATGCTGGTGTACGTATTATTGAGAAAATAAAAAAGAAAAGCGGCGAAAAAGATCCTATAGCCGCGCAGGGATGCAGAGACAATAGCGGCGCAGGTACAAGCGATGAACAGAAAGAAAAGCGGCGCAGGAATGGCAGCATAGACATCAAGGCAAACGGAGTCATTATGTGGGGTATTTTTTTAGAGAGCGTAGCGATTTTTAAAAATTATATGGGGTATTATGAGAACGGCTATCTGGCGGGCATCTTCCTGCTGGCGCTTCTGTATCTGTGGATGACGGAAAAGGATAAGTGCAGGCGGGCGCTGCTGGTGTATGTGCCCACGGTGCTGCTGGCGTTGTTTTTCTGCCCGCTGTTCCGCAAGGCGTTTGTGGGCATTCTGGACGATTCCGGAACATATTACCGCATTCTGTGGCTTCTGCAGATGAGTATCGTCAGCGCCTATGCCATCCTCAGACTGTGCAGGCGGCACCCCCGAATCGGCGCGGCGGCAGCCTGCATAGTGATCGCGGTCTGCGGGAATTATGTCTACGACAGCCAGCACATCACGCCGGCGGAAAATCTCTACCATCTCCCGCAGGAGGCCATAGATGTGGCGGATGCCATCGACACCGACGAGGGCGCGGTCATGGTGCTCATGCCGGAAGAACTGATTCATTTCGTGCGGCAGTACGATACGAACATCTGGATGCCTTACGGACGGGAAGTGCTGATTCCCGGCTGGGACTACACGCCGGAGCTCTATCTGGAAATGGAGCGGTCAGAAGTGATCCATACGGCGGCGCTGACGGAAAAGGCGTCGGAATACTTCTGCAGCTATATTGTGCTTAAGGAAGACAGAAAGACAGACGAACCGCTGACACAGTACGGCTATGTTCTGCAGAACAATGTCAGCGGTTATCTGATCTATCGGAATCAGTCGCTCTCCGCCTCGGCGGAAGACGAAGGCAGGATGCACTCCACGAATCTTTCGGCCAGAAGCTCGCGCCCGGCGTCGTTGAAGTGAATATAGTCCGTCATATAGTCCAGATAATTGTCTTCGTTGACGGAACCGTAGAAATTATCGATGAAGGAAACGCTGCAGTCCATCGTCACATCCAGCTCCAACTGCCAGTAATGGCTCAGCGTGCCGTTGCCCAGATCCGTGCGGTCGCCGTTTTCATAGCCGCCCTCGTCGTTGAGGCAGTGGCAGAACGTATGGGAAAGCACGGCGATGCGGATGTGCGGATAGGCATTCTGGATGGCTTCGATCCCGGTCCGCAGCGCGCCCGTATAGGCGACGGGATTGTAGGGATCGGAGGGATCGTACGCGGCCCGCTTATTCACGTAGTCGGAGCCGTCGTACATGATGCACAGAATATCCACTTTATTCATATCCACTTCCTCGGAGAGCAGTTCTACCGTCTCCGGAAACGCCTCGTCATAACTGTATGCCAGCGCTTCTTTCATCAGTCCGAAATCTCCCGATGCAAGACTCTGCGCCACATTGACAAAGGAAAAAGCATCCAGATAGCACCACTGGGCGAAGTCGGCGTTCTGTCTGGCGACGGTCGTGCCTGTGAACGCGCCGTTATATACGACCGCGCCGGTCTTGG
Source organism: uncultured Lachnospiraceae bacterium (assembly GCA_947630025.1). Taxonomy (GTDB): domain Bacteria; phylum Bacillota; class Clostridia; order Lachnospirales; family Lachnospiraceae; genus UBA3282. Next base: position 69,962 of record CANRFZ010000004.1, on the reverse strand, counting down.
CCTCGATCTGCTCCGACAGGCCGCCGGGCCCCCTGTTTAAGGAAAACGGATCGTCGCCCAGACAGAGGATCGTCGTCACGCCGTCGTCCACATAGCCTTCCCGCTTATCCGGCGCCAGCGGAATGATATTGTCGATCACTTCCACGTCAAATTCCGTCGTGTGGTAATTCGGATCATAGTCCGACGGCACGCCTTTGTTCCAACGGTACAGGGCAAAGACGATGATGCCGACGATCAGTACGAAAGCCAGCAGAAACAGATAGTGTATGCTGAACCGGAAGCCGCCGCGCCCTGTCTTTTCTGCGTTTTCTTCCGCGTTATCCTCCTCGTATGCCAGTTCCGTATCGGGAATTTCGTGTCTCTTTTTTTCGCTCATGCCGTCTCCTTCCGTAATGCGGGGCCCGGTCTGTCCGGGCGCTCTTGACTCTGCCGTTATGTGCATCGGCTATGTATTGTTATTCATCGCTATATTCACTCCTTATTTTACTATGAAAAAAAATAAAAATCCATTCCTTCTCCGTTTTTTAATAAATTCTTTCGTATTTCGGAGAATGGCGGCGGCAGAACCCGCAAAGACGAATACGGCGTGCGGCAGGGCAGAGCCCGAAAGGACAGTTGCAGAAGCAGCAGAAATACGGCAGCAGAAAAGGGCGCATCCGGAACTGTCGGAATCCCGGAAGCGCCCTCTGATGTGTGTGCCTTTATCGCATCGAGACAAAAGGCACGGCGTTTTCCTGCGGGTTTCTGTTTTTCAGCGGATAGGAGAGGATAGCCGTCTGCGGAAACTGTTTCTGCAGCTCTTTGTACCACTTACTGTATTTATACATACGGTATGTAGTGCTCATCTTCTTGAGCTGCGTTTCATCTGCGCAGTTGACTGTCAACTGCTTCCTCTCGTCCGCGTCCATAGCAACGTAGTCCATGTAAGTGATCTTGAGCTCGTTGATGCGCTCATGGCACTTAGGGCAGCTCTGCTTATGGCCGTTCAACATATAAACCCGTTGGCAACGCTTACAATAGTGCATATACATCATAGTAAATATCCCCTTTTTACTTGTCGAAACGACTGAAACATTGTAAGGCTGCACTTGTATTGTGTCAGTTTCGGAAAATAAAGTCAAGGCATTTTAACGTAAAATGGCGGTTTTGGCGGTGTAAAATATCGCGCAAAAGCACAAATATCAGGGAAATCATACCAAATTCGGAACAGGCCGTCCGGGGCATCCACAGGAGAGCGGACGGCACATCCGAGGGATAGATGAAACGGCGCGTTTACAGCACAGTCTCAGGAATAGCGGATAGTGCGCCCGCTGGCGCGCGCAAGACTTGAAGTAAAGTTGATTTTATGTTAAAATAAATATCATTTTATGCCGGGGAGCGGCATATATCAGGCAAGGCACAGTGGAGGAAGCATGAGGAAAAAGAAGAACGAACGGGATGACGACAAGAGGCTCTGTCTGGACGAGCTGCTGGACGAGGACAACTTCGATGAGGAAGACGAGGACAGCGTCACGGACGATACGCTGGAATTTCTGATTCTTGATGACGAGACGATCGCATCCTATCAGAAGGATAATGTGGAAGACGGCGTAGACTATGACGACCTCGCCGAAGATGACGAAGATTACGCGGACGACGAGGACTACGAGGACGAAGCCGCGGAGGATGATGACGACTACGGAGACGGCGCTTTCGGCGAGGAAGACGACGGCTACGAAGACGACGACTACGACGATGATTTTGAGGCCGTGGAGCCGGACGACGACTATGAGGATGAGGACGAGGATGCCTATGACGACGCAAAGGGCGGCATCATAGCGCGCTTTGCCGATTTCATCGCGGACATGAGCACGCTGGATGTGGTGGTGGCCGTGTTCGGCATTCTGGTTGTCGCGGGGGCCATCGCCTCGGGTATTCTCTTTGCCAATGCGAAATCGGTGAACAAACAGGTGGAGGCGTTCGCCGCGGTGGGCCAGCAGATCGACGGCGTATCCGTCATCGGCGAGAGCGGGCTGCTGGCGGTGTCCGAATCGGCGAGGCTGGCCGCCATGGTAGATCTGGAGACGGAGGAACAGGAAACGGCGGAGGACGACGCGGAGGAGGAGACAACGACGGAAGTCACGCTGAACGTTACGTCGATCCAGTCCGACATGAAGATTAAATTTGTCAACAAATCCACTGGAAAGCTGATCGGCGGCGTTCCGTTCGAGGTGTCCGTCTCCGGGCCCGAGAGTTATGACCTGAAAGACGACGATAAAGACGGCATTATCTATCAGACCGGCGTGGCGGCGGGCAGCTATCAGGTGAAGGCGAAACCGTTCGCGGACGGCAGCTACGAGGAGTATGAGCTGCCGACGGCAGCGGTCAGCGTCAGCGTCTCGGACACCATCGCCTACAAGAAAGTCGATGTGGCGGACGAGATCAAATCGGAGTCGGAGATCAACGCGGCCAAAGAAGACACCGCGGTGCAGGATACGGTGCAGGAGGCCACGCTGCCGGATACAGTGGAGTGGGTGGAATCCACGAGAACGCCCATCGAGGGCGAGTCCGGCTTCCGGGAGATCGGCAAGGGCAGCATCCCCGCGCCCGACAGCGCCAAGGTCGCCACCGGATTTTATAAGGCGGTGGACACCGGCATCATGCCGACGTCGCTGCCGGCGCCGGCATCGGAGTGTACGTGCAGCGAAAAATGCGCGGATCAGGAGGCCGGAGACGCTTCCGGATGTGCCGTCTGTCAGGATAATTACGAAAACTGCAGCCCCAAGTCCAGCGAGCCGGACGAAGACGCAGAGTGCAACTGCGATACGAAGTGCAGAGACGGCAGCGTCAACGAAAGCTGCCCGGTATGTAAGAACGGCGATCTCAGTCAATGCAAGGGAGCCGAACCGCAGTGCAACTGTGACAACAAATGTACGTCGGACAACTACAAGAGCGACTGTCCTGTGTGTGGCAGCGGCGACGTCAGCGGCTGTAAGGGAAAGGAGCAGGAGCCTGCGCCCGTCACTTACAAAGTGACGAAGCTGGACTGCCCCGGGACGCTGACGGTGGGCGCTACAGGACAAGCCAGCGCAGCCACCGATCCGGAGGGCGGCTCGATCTCATGGAGCAGCAGCAGTGACGGTATCGTGTCGGTGGACGGCAGCGGCAAGCTGACGGCCAAGGCCGTGGGTGAGGCCGTGATCAAGGCGTCCTGCGGCGATTCCTCTAAGGAAGCGACCGTGAAAGTCGAGGCGGCTCCGGTCAAGTACACCGGCATTACCATCAGCGGGGCCAAGACCGTAAAGGTGGGCGCCTCGGAGACATTGAGCGGCAAGACCAGTCCGGAGGGCGGTTCGATCTCATGGTCCAGCAGCAAGGACGCGGTACTGAGCATCACGGGCAGCACGGGCAATTCCGTGACCGTGAAAGGGCTTCAGGAAGGCGAGGCTACGATTACGGCGGTGTGCGGCGATGCCAAGGCCGAGTGGAAAGTGACCGTGTCGGGGCAGGCCGACGGCGCCAAGCCGTTAAAGGACAAAAACGGCAATCAGGTATATATCAAAAACGGCGACCAGTTTGTAGAGGCCAAGAATGCCGATTACTACAACAACGAGGTCTTTTATGTCAAGAGCGAATCGTACCGCTATACCGGGTGGCAGACCATCGACGGCGGCGTGTACTATTATGACAAGAACGGCAACTACGTGACCGGGGAACAGGTCATCCAGGGCGTGAAGTACACCTTCGGCAGCGACGGCAGGATGGCTTCCGGCAACGGCACGATCGGCATCGACGTCTCCAAGTGGAACGGCAATATCGACTGGGAGGCCGTCAGAAATTCCGGCGTGTCCTATGTCATCATCCGCTGCGGCTACCGCGGTTCCTCGACCGGCGCGCTGGTGGAGGACCCTAAGTTCAAGAGCAATATCAAGGGCGCGAAGGCAGCCGGCCTGAAAGTGGGCGTTTACTTCTTCACGCAGGCGGTAAATGAGGTGGAAGCGGTGGAGGAAGCGTCGATGGCTATCAGTCTGGTCAGCGGCTACGGTCTGGACTATCCGATCTTTCTCGACGTGGAGAGCAGCGGAGGCCGTGCGGACGGCATCGGCGCGGACACGAGGACGGCGGCGTGCAGGGCGTTCTGCGCCACCGTTCAGGCTTCCGGCTACTCCGCGGGCGTGTACGCCAACAAGACGTGGTTTACCCAGAAAATGAACGTGTCCAGCCTGACCGGTTACAAGATCTGGCTGGCGCAGTATGCCAGCGCTCCCACGTACAGCGCCAGCAGATACGATATGTGGCAGTATTCGTCCAAGGGCACGGTGAGCGGCATCAGCGGCAACGTGGACATGAATCTCAGTTATCTGAGCTATTAAAAGGCCGGACAGACGGCATATGGAGGGAAAGATGAGAACTTATTTAGTGACGGGCGGCGCGGGATTTATCGGCTCCAATTACATCCACTATATGTTCCGCAAATACGACAATGCGATACGGATCATCAATGTGGATGCGCTTACCTATGCGGGCAATCTGGAGAATCTGAAAGATATCGAGGGCCGTGACAATTATACGTTTATCCGGGCGGACATCTGCGATAAGGAGGCCATCGCCGCTGTCTTTGCGGACAACGAGATCGACCGTGTGGTTCATTTCGCGGCGGAGAGCCATGTGGACAGAAGCATCCGCAACCCGGAGGTTTTCGTGCAGACCAATGTGCTGGGCACGGCGGTGATGTTAAACTGTGCCAAGGCAGCGTGGGAACTGCCGGACGGCAGCTTCCGCCCGGACAAGAAATTCCTGCACGTGTCCACGGACGAGGTATACGGTTCGCTGGAGGAGGACGGCGGCTATTTCTACGAGACGACGCCCTACGCGCCCCACAGTCCGTATTCCGCCAGCAAAGCTGGTTCGGATATGCTGGTCAAGGCCTATATGGACACCTATCGGTTTCCGGCCAACATCACGAACTGCTCCAACAACTACGGGCCTTATCAGTTCCCGGAAAAGCTGATTCCGCTGATTATCAACAACGCCCTGCAGGGCAGAAAGCTGCCCGTGTACGGAGACGGCAGGAACGTCCGCGACTGGCTGTACGTGGAGGATCACGCCAAGGCCATCGACATGGTGCAGGAGCAGGGGCGGCTGTTTGAGACATACAACGTGGGCGGCCACAACGAAAAGCAGAATATCGAGATCGTCAAGATCATTCTCACGGCGCTGCGGGAGATGCTGCCCGAAGACGATCCGCGCCGGGCGCATATCGGTGAGGATCTGATCACCTATGTGGAGGACCGCAAGGGGCACGACAGGCGGTACGCCATCGCTCCCGACAAGATCAAGGCGGAGATAGGCTGGGAGCCGGAGACGATGTTCGAGGACGGCATCCGCCGCACGATTCGATGGTATTTTGAACACGAGGACTGGATGAAGAACGTGACAAGCGGCGACTATCAGAAATACTACGAGGAAATGTACCGTGATGATAATAGACTGGATCAAAGATAACCGCATTATCGCCGCCGTCATAGCGGCAGCCGTGCTGACAGGCATCATCCTTATCCTGCGGATCGTCATACGGCGCAGCCGCCGGAACAGGGAGCTGGCCATCGCCGCCGAGGACAAGCGGCGGGACGAAAATCTGAACAACGTCATCCTGAACAGTTACGCGGGAGACGCCGGCAGAAAAGAAGTCTATGTGCCCTATGATGTGGACTACAGCAATTCCGAGGCGGACGGACGCAAGAATAAGAAGCGGGACGGCGCGGGCCGGAGGGACGACGCGCCGATGCTGCAGTTGATCGAGAAGACGGAGCTCTCCACCCGGAAATTTATGCTGAATCCCGTGAAAGGCATCCACATCGGGAGCGATTCGCAGATCAACGATATCGCGGTGCTGGCGGCGGGAATCGCCCCGCAGCAGTGCGAGATCTTCGTGGCGGGCGGCAAAGTTTACATACGGGATCTGGGCGGCGGCAATCGGACGATCCTGCGCAGGAAAAAAGAGCAGGCCATCGTCGATCACAACGGCGTGCGGCTCCTGTCGGGGGATGTCATCGTGCTCGGAAGCGTCACCTACAAGGTCACGATCAAAGGCTGAGGAGCAGATAGAGCGGTATACAAAAGAAATAAGTGAGGGGGATCATATGGGAATCATTCTTTCGGTGCACAGTACCAAAGCGTTTCAGCAGTTTTTGCTGCCGGCAATCAATAATTCGGAGCATTCCATCATTCTGGACAACGATATTTTTTCGCTGGATCGGGATGTGGAACTGAAAATGCAGATTATTGAGAATTGCTGGCAGTTTCTTTTTTCTCCTGATTATATACTGGAGGACACGGTCAGCCGCGAGCGGTATACAGGCACAACGATGAAGGACGGCGACCTGCTGACGGTCATTCTGCCGGATAACGAGCACATCTCCGTCATGGTGGACGAAGTGGCCAATTCGTTCAAAGTCTATGAAAAGTACGACATCCGGCAGGTGGATGAGATCACCGTCGGCAGGGGCGAGGCGTGCGATATCGTCTACAATAACAGAAATCTGATTTCGGGCGTGCACGCCGTGATACACCACCGGGAGTCGCAGTGCATCATCGAGGACAGAAGCTCCAACGGCGTATTCGTCAATTCCCGGAGAATCGTCGGCTCCAGGCAGCTTCAGTTCGGCGACTGCATCAATCTGTTCGGGCTGAGCCTGATCTATCTGGACGACACGCTGGCCGTCAGCGCCCAAGTGGGCGACGTGGCGGTGAATCCGCAGAAGCTCTCCGGGTATACCGACGCGGGCGGCGCGGCGTATGAGGCTCCGGATGCCGGATCTGACAGAAAGATCATGTACCACAGGTCGCCGCGGCAGCTCTATAAGATCGAGGACGAGACGATAGAGATCGAGGCGCCGCCCCAGCCCAAGATTCTGAACAAAAAGTCCGTCGGTATGCTGATCGGGCCGTCCATGACGATGGCGCTCCCGATGCTTTTGGGATGTATTCTGTCGATCTACAGCACCCGGATGAGCGGTAACACGGGCAGCGCCTTTATGTATACCGGACTGGTCACGGCAGTCTCCTCGGCGCTGATCGGCACCACATGGGCGCTGGTCAACCTGAAAGCGGACAAAAAGAAAAACCGCGAGGAAGAACTGCACAGATTCGAGGCATACGGAGAATATCTGATCAAATGTTCCAACCTTATCAAAGAAAAATATGAGAAAAATATCGCCAGCCTGAACGCCATGTATCTGCCGGCGGAAGTGTGCACCGGATACGGCGCCGAAACCCATGAACTGTGGAACCGCAACGCCGGACACGGCGATTTCCTGAGCCATCGCTTAGGAATCGGCAATATGCCGTTCCAGACGCAGATCCATATCCCGAAGGAACGGTTTTCGCTGATCAACGACTCGCTGGCGGAGAAACCCGCCATGATACAACAGAGCTACAGGGAGCTGCATGACGTGCCGCTCTGCATCGACCTGAAGGAACACAGGATGGTGGGCATCGTGGGCGGCGCCAAGAAAAAAGGCGCGGTGGACGTGATGCACAGTCTGGTGGCGCAGATTGCCGCCTCGGACTGCTACACGGACGTCAAAATGGCGTTCCTCTACGACGAAGGGCGGGACGACTCTGCGGATTGGGAATATATGAAGTGGTTCCCGCACGTCTGGTCGGAGGACAAAAAGAGCAGATACATCGCCAGAAACCGCGTGGAGGCCAGAGACGTACTGTACGAGATCACGACGGTGCTGCGCAGCCGGGCGGAGAACAGAAGCGCCATGGAGAGCCGGGAAGGACGGCTTGCACTGCCGCAGTTCGTCCTGTTTCTGTCGGACCCGGAGATTCTGGAAGGGGAGCTGATCACCAAATACATAACGGACCGGGCCAATCAGGATATCACCACGGTATTTCTGACGGACAGTTACGAGAACCTGCCCAACGAGTGCGGCTATATCATCCAGAACGACGAGGGCTTCCGCGGGATGTACGACATCGAGGAGGATATCGAGGCCAGAAAACAGATCCGCTTCGACTATATCTCCAACGCGCAGCTGGAGGCCATGGCGAGGAATCTGGCCAACATTCAGGTACACGAAACGCAGTCGGGCGGCGACATCCCGACGTCGCTGAGCTTCTTTGATATGTACGGTGTGCGCCGTCTGGAGGAGCTGAACGTGCTGGACAAGTGGCGCAAGAACCGCACCTACGACAGCATGAAGGCGGTGATCGGGCAGAAGGCCGGCGGCAGCAGCTGGTATCTGGACATCCACGAGAAGTACCACGGGCCCCACGGCCTGATCGCGGGCACTACCGGCTCCGGCAAGAGTGAGACGCTGCAGACTTATATTCTGTCGCTGGCGGTCAATTTCAGCCCGGACGACGTGGGATTCTTTATCATCGACTACAAGGGCGGCGGCATGGCCAACCTGTTTGACGGACTTCCGCATATGATCGGCCAGATCTCCAACCTGTCCGGCAATCAGGTAAAGCGCGCCATGGTTTCAATCAAGAGCGAAAATAAGCGCCGTCAGCGCATCTTTAACGAGCACGGCGTCAATAACATCAACCTGTATACGAGACTGTATAAGAACAACGAGGCCAAAGAGCCGATTCCGCATATGTTCATTATCATCGACGAGTTTGCGGAACTCAAGCGCGAGGAGCCGGACTTTATGCGCGAGCTGATCAGCGTCGCGCAGGTGGGCCGGAGTCTGGGCGTCCATCTGATTCTGGCAACCCAGAAGCCCAGCGGCACGGTGGACGACAATATCTGGAGCAATTCCAAGTTCCGTCTGTGCCTGCGCGTGCAGGACAGGCAGGACAGTAACGATATGCTCCACAGGCCGGACGCGGCGTACATCACGCAGGCGGGCCGCTGCTATATGCAGGTCGGCAACGACGAACTGTTCGAACTGTTCCAGTCGGGCTTCAGCGGCGCCGAATACGACGAGGAGAACGGCGGCGTCAAATCCAATATCGCCCAGATGCTCTCCGTCAGCGGCAAGGCGGCGCTGATCGGCAACCGGATGAAACTGAAGCAGATGGCGGTGGTGAAGCGTAACTGGATCGCCGAACTGCTGGCGCTGCTGGCCCGGACGGAGCCGGACGGCGGGTGCACGTTTGCGGATCTGGCGGGCGACGGACACCTGATGGACGCCTATCTGGACAGAGTGTTTGCGGCCTTTGCAGACGGCAATATCGACTATCCCTACAGTGAATACAACGCGCTGCGGATGAAAGATCTGGTCACCGCGCTGGTCCGCGTAGCCGGGCCCGGGCCGATTCCCGCAGACAGGGAGGCGCTGGCGGAGCGGATCATACAGTATGCCGACGCCAACAAGCTCAAACTCCCGGAGCGGAAGCAGAAGACGCAGTTGGATGCGGTGGTGGAATATCTGGCAAAGCTGGCCGAGGAGAACGGCTACTCCCACAATCTGCAGCTATGGCTCCCTGTGCTGCCGTCCATGTTGTATCTGGCAGAGCTGAAAGAGCTTCCCGCCTACCGGCAGAAAGAGGCGCTGGATGTGACCGCTTGGGATGCCGCAGGGCAGAAATGGCAGACCGGCAGGACAGAGTGGAATGTGGAAGTGCTCATCGGCAAGTATGACGATCCGCTCAATCAGGCGCAGGACGCGCTGGCGGTCAGCCTGTCCCAGAACGGACACCATGCGGTCATCGGCACGGTGGCCAGCGGCAAGAGTACGTTCCTGCAGACTTTCGTGTATGCGCTGGTAAATAAATACACGCCGCAGGAGATCAATATCTATGCCATCGATTTCAGCGCGAAGATGCTCTCCGCGTTTGAAAAGATGCCTCATGTAGGCGGCGTGATGTACGAGAACGACGACGATAAGCTGGCGAAGTTCTTTACGATGCTGGGCGTCATTCTGGAGGAGCGCAAGCAGCTCTTTAAGGGCGGCAACTATAGCCAGTACGTGCGGGTGAACGGCGTCGTGCTCCCGTCCGTCGTGATTGTCATAGACAATTATTCTAATTTTAAGAGCAAGACCAACAACATCTACGAGGACATGATCCTGCAGATCTCCAAGGACGGCGTCAACTACGGCATCTTTCTGGTGATCACCGCGGGCGGCTTCGGCGCGCTGGAGATTCCGTCGCGCATCGGCGACAATCTGCGGACGGTGATCTGTCTGGAGATGAACGATAAATTCCAGTATGCCGACGCGCTGCGCTCCATGCACGTGGACACGCTTCCGGAGGTCAATATCAAGGGCCGCGGTCTGGCGAAGGTGGGCGACAGATTCCTGGAATTTCAGACGTCTCTCGCTTTTGCGGCGGAGGACGATTTCAAGCGAATGGAGCAGATAGAGCAGCAGGCCGCCCTGATGCGGGAGAAATGGGACGGCAGGATGGCCAGACCGGTGCCGGAGATTCCGGAGAACCCTGTGTGGGCGGAATTTGCGCAGCTGGAGGACACGGTCAGGATGGCGCAGGACGACAGGCACCTCCCGGTGGGCTACAATATGAAGAATGCGGCGGTCTACGGAATCGACTTAAGCAGGACGTACTGTTATCTGATCTCCGGCAGATCCCGAAGCGGCAAGACGAATTTCCTGAAGCTGATGTTAAAGGCGGCGCTGCTGCGGCAGAGCGAGGTGGCCGTAATCGACTTCGCGGGCGAGATGGCGGTCTATGGCGCAACGGAGCACGTGACGCTGATCGACGACGACAAGAAGCTGTTTGCCTTTTTCTCCGCTCTGCTGCCTGATTTCAAGGCGAGGAATGTGCAGAAAAAGAGCGATATCAAGGCGGGAATGTCGGACGACGAGATCTATCAGGATATGCGGCAGTATCCGGCGAAATATATCCTGATCGCCAACTTCGCGGACTTCACGACTCATGTGATGCACCCGGGCGACGCGGGAGATGTGCGTGCCTTCGTGGAAAATCTGCTGGACAAGGGAAGTATGCACAACGTATTCTGGGCCGCCTGCTACAACCCGGAGGATGTGACCAAGGTGGCGGGCACCAAGATCAACGAGTACTTTACCAAATATAAGACAGGCATTCACTTCGGCGGCAGCGTGGCGTCGCAGAGGCTTCTTAATTTCGACTATGTGCCGTATGCGGAGCAGAACAAATCGCTGAAGCCGGGCATCGGTATGCTGCCGGCCAACGACGACGATGATGCACACAAGATCGCCGTGCCGCTTGTGAAGGGATAGCGCGATGGTTTACGTATTGTCCTGTGTAAAAAAAGAGCGGGAAGCCGCCCAGATCGACGCGGCTGCCCGGGACGCGGTGGCGCGTGTCAGCGACGACTACTGGGAGATGAAGCAGCTCCGTACCGGGGAGGAACTGCGGGCGTATCTGGACGGGAAGCCGCTGATCCATCTGATCATCTACGACGTGTGCGGCGACGGCTCGCTGGAACTGCTGCTGGAGCTGCGAAAGAGTTATCCGCAGCCGCGTCTGCTGGTAGTGGCGGACGTCTCCATCTCGCCGATGGCGTATATCAGGCCGGAGCTGCAGGTCAGCGCGCTGTTGTTGAAGCCGTGGACGAAGCAGCAGTTAAACGACGTACTGTTTGACTTTGTCAGCGAGTACGCCGCCTATGCCGAGAGCAGCAGAGAGTCCGGCAGCGGCCTGTATGTCGTGGAGACCAGAGACGGCACGATCAGCATTCCCTATGACCAGATCTATTTCTTTGAGGCGCGGGAAAAGAAAATCTACGTCTGCGCGGGCAGGGAGGCGTTCGGCTTTTATTCCACGATTGACCGGCTGATGGAGGAGCTCCCGGACGGCTTCGTCAGGTGCCACAGAGGATTTATCGTCAACACCAAGAAGATCAGAAAAGTCGTGTTGTCCCAGAATATTATCTATCTGAGCGACGGCTTCGACGTGCCGTTGTCGAGAAGCTACAAGGCGGCGTTAAAGGGGATGGGCCGGACATGAGACAGGATAAAGCATATTATCTGAAAAGCGTGGAGCTGGCGCTGCTTTTGTCGCTCAAAGGCGTCAAGGAGCTATACGGGTTCCGGATGGAGCAGGCGGACGCGCCGGACACGGAGACGGTGTACCGCGCCGTGTTTGCGCTGGAGCAGCAGCGGCTCATCACCGTGGACGCCGCAAAGCGCATCGTCATGGCGCCCGACGTCGACCGGCTGACGGACGCCATCGCGGGCGCGGAGCAGATGCTTCTCTATACAAGCCGTGATCCGGGCAGGCCGCAGCAGTGTATCTACGTGGGCAGCGGCGCGGTCATGGTGACGCCGGGCGGCACACACAACGATATGCACAGAATACGGCAGATACCTAGGGAGGAGCTGGCCGGGGAACTCTGGGAGCAGGGCTTCCGTATCGACGAGCTGCTCAGCGACGAATGCCTCTATAGCGCCGAGGAGCTGGATCTGCCCGAACAGGCGGCACGGGCGGCGCGGCTGCTGGACGAGGCGGACGTCAGGATGGAGGACGCCGCGTGGGACGGGATCACGGACTGTCTGCGTCTGTACCGCCTGCGCGACAGGACGTGCATCAGGCAATATGTGCTGATGCGGGACACGCTGCGGGATTATTTCGCGGCGGCGGATAGAGAGGGCAGCCGCATCTATCCGTATTCACGGCGGATCGTGGTCGATACGCTGCAGAAGGAGATATAGGAGGAGGATGTCATGATACTGGTGGATATTTATGTGCCGGCGGTGGGAAACGTATATGATTTCCGGCTGGACGAGGAGGAAAAGGTGGGCGCCATCGTGGAGGAGATCGGGGAGCTGATCGGCCAGAAGGAGCACTGCACGATCAAGGGCGACATCAACGGACTGATGCTCTGCTCGGCGGCGCAGAGGCGCATCCTGCCCCGCGGTATGTCTCTGGCGGAGCTGGGCATCCGCGACGGCAGCAGCCTGCTTTTGGTATAAAATGTGCCGTTCATCCCGACAGACAGGTCATCTGTCGGAAAATAAAACAAAAGGACGGATCTGTTGTATGATGAGATCACGATGAAGGAGCGGAGATGTTCAGTATAGTAAAAAACCAGACAATACAAGAGTGCAGCCGGATGGAACGTCAAGTGTCCGAAATGTCCCGGCAGATGTCCGAACTCGAACAGGTCATCCGAGAACTGAGGAGCCTGTCGCAGATGGACGAACCGGTCGCGAGGCTGAGGAACCAGCAGAACCGTCTGGATTACCAGCACAGCGTGCTGGAACAGATGATGCAGGCGCTTGACAGATCCGCACTGAGCTATATCGGCTGCGAAAATAAAATATGCGACTTCAGCGAGCAGAACTTTGTAGTGCACCGCAGACAGGAAGTGGGCGTCAATGATTTCACGGGAGTCGCAAATGTATTGAGCGGTATGTGAGCCGCAGTTAGGAGGAAAGATGGAATTTAAAGAGATTACGGTTGACACATCGACGCTGGCGTCCGATATCGAGGAACTGCAGACGGCGCTGCAGAAAGCAAGAGACCAGTTAGAAGCCATGTTCACGGATGTGACGGAGCTGGACGCGATGTGGGAAGGGCCCGCCAACGCGGAATTTACCAGACAGTTTGGTATCGACTACGAGAATACCAAGAATATGTGCGATACGGTGGAATCGCTGATCGGAAATATGAGATTCGCCAGAGAGCAGTACGACCTGTGCGAGAGCGAAGTCAACGATATCGTATCGGCGATCAAAATATAGGATAAGGAGAAGATGAGATGGCAATAGCGGGAGATGTACTGATTAAAGTAAATTCCACAGTGCTGGTCGGCAAGGCGCAGAGCGTTTCCGACAACATTAAGAAGATGCAGGACTGCTTCGACGAGCTGGAGCGCATCGTCAACAGGACTTCCTATTACTGGATCGGCGAGGCGGGCGATAAGCAGAGAAGCCTCTACGCCGAGCAGAAAGCGGATGTGGAGGAGATGTTCAGGAGGCTGAAAGAGCATCCGGCGGACCTGACGGCGATCGCGCAGACATACGAGGCGGCGGAGGCGGCGGTAAGCTCGGTAGCGGCTGAGCTGCCCGGAGATATCATCAGTTAAGGAGGACGACATGGCAACGCGGGGAGAGATCGAATTTGATTTTCGTAAAGCAAACGACCAAGCGAAAAAGCTGGACGACATAGCGGATAGGCTGAAAAAACTGTCCGCCACGGATTTTGAAAATACGCTCCAGACGCTTTCGGCGAACTGGAAAGGGGCGAATGCCTCCACCTATCTGGCCAAGGGCAGCAGGCTGCAGGACGAGATGAACGCGACCGTCCGTGAGCTGGGACAGGTGGCGGCGGATATCAGAACCATCGCGAAGCGCATCTATGACGCGGAGATGGAGGCGATCAGGATCGCCGAGAGCCGGGAGTACAACAGAAACCGAAATATTTAATTTTTAAAATTTTAAATATTTAATAAAAAAACAAAAACAGGAGGAAAAAGAAATGGCAGCTTTTCAGGTAACATCAAGTCAGTTAAAGGCAAAGGCAGGGGAACTCAGAGATCTGAACAACCAGTTTAAGACACAGAAGGGGAATCTGGAGACGCAGGAGAGCTCTCTGATGTCCATGTGGGAAGGCGAGGCGAAGAACGCATTTGATACCGCTTTTAAGAACGACGCGGCGCAGATGGACAACTTCTACAACCTGATCGAGCAGTACTGCGTAGCGTTAGAAAACATCGCATCCAAGTACGACATGGCGGAAGCGCAGAACGTATCGACGGCACAGAGCAGAACCTACTAATACAGAACAATAACACGACAACATCAAAACGGTAAAGAGAAAAGGAGAATAAAATCATGGATGGAATTATTAAAGTAGATCCCCAAAAACTGATCAGCACGGCAGACGAATTTAACGGAACGGGAAGTCAGATCAAAACACTTACGGACAATATGGTATCGATCGTAGACAGTCTCAAATCCGCATGGGAAGGCGAGGCTTCCACGACATACAATACGAAGTTCCATCAGCTTCAGGATGACATGAACAGAATGTACAGCATGATCAGCGAGCACGTCAAAGACCTGAACGAGATGGCGCAGCAGTATATCACCGCTGAGAACGCCAACATCGACACGGGCAATACCCTGTCGGGTGACGTTATCTCATAAACAGGGGGAGTAGTGTTAAGGATGCGGAGTCAGTGATGAGCTGGCTTCGTATCCGCGTACAGAAATAATAGAAAAAAGGAAAACGGCATGGCACAGTTTACGGTAAAACCCATCAATACAGAGACGCCCTTGGCGGCAGAGGACAGATATGCGCAGCAGTTGAGCGATCTGAACCGGGATATCACCGGCATCAGAAACCAGCTCGGTTTCAAAGTCGCGGCATCGGCCAATCTGCGGGGCCGCCTGAGCAGCATATCCACCCGCGTGGCAGACCACAGAACCGGTATGCGGTCTATGAATACCGCCCTGCAGGGCGCGGTCAACACCTATGAGCGGACGGAGAGAAAGCTGCTGGGCAGAGGCGCCGAAGATGCTGCGGAAGGTATGGATGATATCGGGGCTGCCATACCGGTCGCCGGCGCCGTGACGGAGGAGGAAGGGTTTGATATTTTCTCGCATCTGAAAGATACCTTTTTCGACGCGGTGGGAGAAATCGGCCCGATTGGAGCATTGGGGAGTATTATACTCAATGGGATCGACGGACTTGACACGGCGGCGGACTGGGCGGGACTTGCCGGTGATGTGTGGGATTTTGGCTGGGATATCGGCGAGAAGGCGGTAAAAGGCTTCGGGGAAGTCAAGTGGAAAGAGTGGCTTGGCGCAGCGCTTGACAAGGGCAGCAGCGCCGAAAAATATCTGAAACGGTTTGCCGAAAATGCAGACGATGTCCTGACGGACACTTTTGACGGGTTTAAGACCGCAGGGGGCTTAGTCAAGGAAGTAGGCGGCATTGTCTTAGATGCGATCGGCAACGGATTTGAAAATATGGAAGAATACAAAAGCGGCGAGATCAGCAAAGGAAGGGCTATCGCCGAAACCGTTATGGAGACGGCGGTGGACTGGGGCAAGGATCTGGCTCTGGCGGCCACGGTAGGCGCGGCGGTGGGTTCTATCGTACCGGGGCCCGGCACTGTTGTGGGAGTCGCATCCGGTGTGGCGGTAGTGCTGGTGTCCAACGCTGCAGACGCCGTGTGCGAGTGGATTACCGGAAAGGACGTGACGGAGCTGGTTTCGGACGCTATTCTGGATGCGGAGGAAAAAAGAATCGATTTCCTGCAGGAACAGGGCAGAAAGATAGCGGACAAGGCAGGCGCACTGTGGAGCAAAGTATCCGACGGCTGGGCCGCCGCGATGGACAATAAAGGATGGCTGTTCGGTTAGGCCAAATAAAAACAGGAGGATGACAGGCAGATGAATATTCAGGATTTATTACCGATCGGAAGCGTGGTATTATTGAAAGGGGCCAAAAAGCGCATTATGATCTACGGCGTCAAGCAGACAGACGCGGCTACGCAGATAGACTATGATTATATCGGCGTCGTATACCCCGAAGGCAGTATGGGCAAGGGCAGCCAGCTTCTGTTTAACCACGACCAGGTCGAAGAAGTCAGCTTCAGAGGTCTGGAGGATGAGGAGCGGGATGCTTTCATCGCAAAGCTGGCCGAATACTATCAGGTCAAAGGACAAAACTAGGAAAGTGCACGGTAAGAGGATATGAGCAGATTAAAGAAGGCGTTGTTAGGGATACTGGCGGGCTGCATGATATGCGGCTCGGCAGTTTTTGCGGACGGAACGGCAGCCGTGATGGAGACCTGCACCGGGGATTCCCAGATATCGGTCTACATCAAGGGGATGGAGCCCGACACGGAAAATATGGATGTCAGCGTCGGCACTTTGGCGGCGGACAGTTTCCGTATGCAGAAGATATCGGAGCTGGAGCTGCCGATGCGGACACTGGTGCTGGTGGACAATTCGCTCTCGATCTCGGAGTCGGAGCGGGACAGTGTAAGCGAACTGCTGCAGAACCTGATCTCGGACAGAATGCAGAATGAGGAGATCGCTGTCGGGGTGTTCGGGGAAGACATCAGTATGCTTGCGGACTACACGGCGGACTACGCGCCGTTAAAGCAGGCGATAGACGGAATTACCTACGAGGATCAGGACACCTATATCATCGACGTACTGTACCATCTGATCGCCGAACAGTACGCGGACAGTGCGGAGGACGTCTACCGCAGGATCATCCTGATCTCGGACGGCGTAGATAACCAGTCTCTGGGTTATACCAAGGACGAGCTGCATGAGCTGATCCGCAAGACGCCGGTGCCGATCTATGCGGTGGGCTGCGCGGACAATGCCAGCGAAGACGAACTGGAGGAGATGTTTGCGCTCAGCCGCATGACCTCCGCGGACTACTTCCTGATCGGGGAAACGGACAGTCTGCTGAATATCAACAATGCGCTCAATCAGGACAGAGATATCGTGAAACTTACCGTTACGCCCGCGCAGGAGATGATGGACGGCAGCAGGAAGGCTGTCAGGATCACGCCCTTTGAGGGCTCGCCGGTGACGGTCGAGGCGGTCATGCCCCACAATGTGCAGGCGCAGGACACATCGGCGGAAGATGCGCAGGAGGACAGTCAGGAGAAAGAAGACTTAGAGGCGGAGGAGGATGAGGACGCCGCGGCAGCAGAGGAGGCGGAGGACGCCGGAGACGACAACGCTGAGGCCGCGGAGGAGACAGGGCAGCAGGGCGGCAATACGTTGTTCTTTGTCATCTTTTTCTGTGTGATAGGCGCTATCGTGATCGTGCTGGTGATTGGCATAATCCTGATCATCAAGAGCAGAAAAGGAAAGAAGCCCTCTTTTGAGACGCTGGACGATACGCTGATGGACCAGCTCAACCAGTCCATACAGAGCGGCAGCGGCAAGACGGAGATCATCGGGGCTTTTGCGCCGCCCTCCGACGACGGCAATACCGTGATGATCTGGAATCAGCAGGTGACTTATCAGGTAGTGCTGACGGACGTGAACTCTCCGGCCCGAACGTTCAGCGTGCCGTTGAGCCAGTCCATCGTTATAGGCCGGACCAAGGAAGTCTGCGATATCGCGCTGGATTTTGACAAGTCTGTATCCGGCAGACATTGTGAGATCACGGTGCGCGACGGCAGGTTCTATCTCCGGGATCTGCAGTCTTCCAACGGCACCTACGTCAACGACAGCAAGGTGCTCACGGAGTCGGAAATCTTTTCGGGCAATATCCTGCGGCTCGGACGCGCGGAAATGCGCTTCGAGGTCAGATAAAAGCTGGGCAGACTGCTTCCAGAGAATCCCTGCGGGATTCTCCCAGAATGATTTACATTACCGGCATCAGAGATATGATATAATAGAAGCAGGCTCAGCAGACTGCTTCCAGAGAATCCCTGCGGGATTCTCCCAGAATGATTTACGTTACCGGCATCAGAGAATATAATAGAAGCAGGCTCAGCAGCCTGCTTCCAGAGAATCCCTGCGGGATTCTCCCAGAATGATTTGCGTTACCGGCATCAGAGATATGATATAAGGAGAACGGATGAGGCTGATACATTATGACGTAAGCGACACGGGCAGAGTCCGGCAGATCAATCAGGATGCAGTGGGCGTCTGGCAGGACGGCGAGGCCGGGCTCTATGTCGTGGCGGACGGAATGGGAGGCCACGCGGACGGCGAAAAGGCCAGCCGCACGGTGGTAGAGGAATTGGCAGACTGGTGGAAGTCCTTTTCGCCAGATTTGTTTCATCATGACTTCCGCAGAATGCTCCAGTCTCTCATGCAGGCGCTGGAACACGCCAACCGGACGATCTACAACCGGTACAACAGGACGGTCACCTGCGGTACGACGGTGACGGCGCTTCTCGTCTGCCGGAATGATTACGCCGTGGTCTATGCGGGCGATAGCAGATGCTATATCAGCCGCGGGCTCAGGTGGGATATGCTCACGGTGGACGAGGTGTGGGAGAACCAGTCCGACCTAAGCAGCAGCGAGCGGGCGAGCCTCCACCATCCCAACCGGGGCAAGCTGGTCAACGCCGTCGGCGTCAAAGATACGCTGAAATGCCGCAGCGTGACGGATCAGCTCACCAAGGACGCGGTTTTCCTGCTCTGCTCGGACGGCCTGTATAAATACTGCTCCGCCAGAACCCTGCAGAAAAGCATGAAGCGTTGTACCGACCGCGAACATATGGAAAAAGAAGCCGCCGGTCTGCTCCGCGAAGTCTATCAGAACGGCGCCGACGATAACATATCGTTCATCCTTGTGCGGTACTGCGCCAAGTAACTGTGAAGGAATGGAGATTGGTGTGAAAAATAAGCTCGATAGCTTATTTTTCACACGGATGTGCTGCTTATTTCATGGGATGAGGGGGATAGTGTGAAAAATCACACTGATGTGCTGATTGTTTCACAAAACGAACCTTGTTCGTTTGGGAGTTTGTGCCGGAGCGTCACAAACTCCCCTGATGGCAGACGCGAATTTGAGATTCGCGTCGCCCCGTCGCGTGAACGCTCCGGAATGAGGATTTATATGGATATTCAACCTACAGAGAAAAAGAATAGCGTCGTGAAAAATATCTTTCTGATTGTCGGCGTCATCGTCGCGCTGGCGGTGATTGCGCTGGAAGTGCGGGCCGTCACGCTGCCGGAAAACCGCGCGCTGCGCCGTGTCAATCTGGGCAACCGCTATCTGTCGGAATTAAAGTACGAGGAGGCTATCGCAGAGTTCGACCGCGCCATCGCCATCGATCCTAAAAACGTGGACGCTTATCTGGGCAAGGCGGAAGCCTATGTGCAGATGGACGATATCGACAGTGCAATAGAGACGCTGGCGGAAGGTTACGACGAGACGGAAGACACGCGGCTGCGGCGGGCGATGGAGGAGCTTAGTGCGCAACGGCAGGAGGATGCGGATGAGGCGGATGTGCAGACATCGGAACAGGAGAGCGGTGCGCGGGATGAAGCCGAAGATCAGACGCAAGATGCGGTGGATGTAGATGAGGTTATCGTATGGCATGACGCGGAGATCGAGCGGTGGACGCGGGAGACGCTGGGCATCCCGGAGGGTGACATCAGACGAAGCGATGTGCAGGGCATTACCGAGATGAAGAATGAGGTTGCCGACGGTTATTATGATGTAAAATCAATAGAAGATCTGACCTATTTTACAAGCCTGACTTCTTTGGCGATAACCAACTGTGATATCAGTGACATTAACGCGCTGGGCGGTCTGACGGGTTTGGAGAATCTGTCGTTGGATCTTGACAGTATCAGCGACATCAGCGCATTAAGTAATCTGACAAATTTGAAAACGTTAAGTATACGTAACGGCGTTGATATTGGCGATACGCCGTACAGTAATCATATCAATGATTTCAGCGCGCTGAGCAGCTTGTCAAATTTGACATCTCTGGATTTGGATGGGAATCAGATCAGTGATGTCAGCGTGCTGGGCGGCTTGACGAATTTGACATCTTTATCCCTGTGGGCGAACGATATCAGCGACGTCAGCGCACTCGGCAGCCTGACGAATTTGACATCTCTGAATTTGGACGAGAATCGTATCAGCGACGTCAGCGCCTTGAGCGGTCTGACGAATTTGCAAGATTTATTTTTATCCAATAATAATATCAGTGACGTCAGTGCACTCGGCAGCCTGACGAATTTAGAGGAGTTATCCTTGGACAGCAATCAGATCAGCGATGTCAGCGCCTTGAGCGGCCTGACGAATTTGCAATATTTATATTTATCCAATAATAATATCAGCGATGTCAGCGCACTCGGCAGTCTGACCAATCTGCAAGGGCTAGGGCTGGGCCGCAATCCGATTGAAGACTTCTCGCCGGTATCGTTCGTTGAGATGTTAGTAGTAGACTATTAGGCTCTGACAAAACATAGCCAAAACATAGCCGCACAGGAGACGGACAGTTTGCGCGGCGGTTTAGATGCCGCCGCGTCTTAGAGGGTTTGGATATGACTTGGCACTTAGTTCGCGGTATTTTCCGCTTCCTGATCAAAAGGGATGTTATGTTCGCGCAGCAGGGATTTCAGATAAGTGTTCCGGGCCGCCAGAGTGTCATTCTGAGACAACAGAGTGTCATTCTGTACGGTCAGAGCCTCGATCTTCGGCAGATAGTATTCATTGTCCTCCTGTCTGGTGCGTGCGATGATCTCCTCGGAACTTGTGCCAAAGAGGTTTAATAAGCCTTCACAAACCATGAGCGATTCTCCTTTCGTTTTCGCATTGGCATGAGTCAACTGGTGCAGATAGCGGATGTAAACTTCCTGTTCCCGGTGCAGTCCGCAGTCGGCGGCAAGGCGGTCGGCGAGGCCGGTTTCCGCTAGGCTTCCGGTGAGGCAGCGCAGGTATAAGTAGTCTTCCGCAGAGAGCTCTGCGGTAACGATAATCTGTGCAGGAAAAGTCTCTTTAATGATATGATACACGCCCGGAGCGGCTTTTGCAACCGTTAAATTCCGTTCTCTGCATAGATGCGTGATCAGCCTGCGGGGACGGCGCAGACTTAAAAAAGTCAGGCTGACATTGAGGGCGGAATACTCGTTTCGCGTTCCGCTCTGGTCGATGAGCAGGCCGGCATAACCGATGGTTTTGTAGTAGGCATCTGTGGTGACGGAAGAACCCTGCCCTTTGATCTCAAAGAGATTGAAAGTGCGGAAAATGCGGGCGATATCCCGAGGGATTGGCTGCGCCGATAGTTTTTTGACGACGAGCAGGTCGATCCGCAGACCGTTTTTCCCGAGAATGTACTCGGTCATGTATTCCAGAAGGTCATCATAGTCCCGCAGGTCGATCTGCAGGGCGCAGACGGCGGCTTCGTGCCAGTTGACGCGGGGAGACTTGGAATGTTTTTCGGTTGGTTTGACTGCAGACATAAAAGATACCTTTCCTAAAGACAAGCGTCAGCTTGCAGAATCACTGCGGCAGAGATGTGCAGAAGCTATGCAGTGTACCGGCATCCTGAACGGATGCGTATGTATCTTTTATAACATATGGGAACAAACCGTGGCAATCATATTTTACGCTGCACCATGTAGAAATAAATGAGGAAAAGTAAAGCGTACCGCCCAAGATTTTACAAGATATGGGAATGAAAAGATTACTATAAGATAATAGACACAATATATGGTATTGTGCAGGATGATGAAAACCTCTGTTGGTTTCATAACCGGAGTTGTTTTTATAGAAGTAAAGAAAAAAGTAGAAAAAAGAAAAGCGGAAGCATAGGAGGCTGCATATGGACATCCAACCTACAGAGAAAAAGAGCAATCTTGTGAAAAATATCTTTCTCATTGTCGGCGTTATCGTCGCGCTGGCGGTGATTACGCTGGAAGTGCGGGCCGTCACGCTGCCGGAGAACCGCACGCTGCGGCGTGTCAATCTGGGAAACCGCTATCTGTCGGAGTTAAAGTATGAGGAGGCTATCGCGGAATATGATCTCGCCATCGCCATTGATCCTAAAAACGTGGACGCCTATCTGGGCAAGGCGGAAGCCTACGTGCAGATGGACGATATCGACAGTGCGATAGAGACGCTGGCGGAAGGCTATGACGAGACGGACGATGACGAGATTTGGGAGGAGTGGCTGGATCTGCAGATGGATTTGGCCAGAAAATGTCTGGAGGAGGAAGACTACGAGCAGGCCGTCACGGAATTTGACAATGTGCTGGACATTGACGACGGTTATGTAGAAGCCTATCTGTGGAAAGCGGAAGCGCAGGAAAATCTGGGCGATACCGACGCCGCCATGGAGACGCTGCAGGAGGGCTATGACCGGACGGGCGATGCGCGGCTGCAGCGGGCGATGGAGGAACTTGATCCGATTATCGCATGGCATGATGATGTCATCGAGCAGTGGACGCGGGATGCGCTGGGCATTCCGGAGGGCGACATCCGGCAGAGCGATGTCCTCGGCATTACCGAGATGGGATTATCCGGGCGCGGTGTAGCGTCGGTGGAGGATCTGGCGCATTTTACGAGTCTGGAGCATTTGGATCTGAGCTATAATAATATCAGCGACATCAGTGCGCTTGGCAGCCTGACGAATCTTAACTTTTTGGAGCTGGAAAGCAATAACATCAGCGATATCTCTCCGCTCGGCAGTCTCACGAGTCTGACATGGCTCTGCATTATGGATAATCAGGTGACAGACATCAGCGCGCTAAGTAACTTGACGAATCTGGAGGAACTGTGGCTGAGCGGCAACCAGATCAGCGACATATCGCCGGTATCGTTTGTAAATCAAATTTATTTTTGATAAATTTATTTTTCATCATATTTATTTTATAAAAAGCTCTTTGTTGCCGGTACGATGCGGTGCAGCCGCGGAAATAAAACGGAAGATGAAAGGTGCGGAAGGATATGGCACAATTTACGGCAGTCAAAAAGAACATGGATTCCGCCGTCAGCGCGGAGAGCGGGATGGCCGACCGGCTGGAAAGTCTCCGCGGGGAGGTGCAGAGCGTCAGCGCCCTGACGGGATTCCGGGTGGCGGCGCAGGCCAATATCAGGAGCAGGCTGTCCGGCCTCACCGAACAGATTGCGGCGCACCGGAGCGCCATGAGCGGGATGTGTTCGGCGCTGCAGGATGCGGTGGACGTCTATGCGCGCACGGAAAATCTCATTCTGGGGAATATGTCCGCAGACGGCGGCGGTTCGGGTGCAGTGGGGGATAGCTTGGCGGGGAACGGCGCATCGGACGGCGGTGATCCGGGCGGCGGCTTCGACGGCTTCCGGGATTGGACGCTGGGAGATCTTCTGTTCGGTCTGCCGTCGATGGTGCGGGATGCGCAGGAGAAGCTGGAAGATTTCCGCAAGCGCGTGCAGGATGCCATCATGGAGCGGACGGGCTTTCAGGCGGAGGCCAGAACGGAGGGCTCCCTGTTCGACTATCAGTTGGAATGTGAAAATGGCAGTCTGGGCGTTACGATGGGCGCGTATGAAGCCTATGCCAGCGCGGAGGGCGGCCTTTTTTCCGAGGGAGAGGACGGCAGTCTGGTCTTTAATCCCCATGTGGATGCCAAGATGGGCGCCAGCGTCACGGCGCTGGAGCTGGCGGGGCACTACGGCGTCGGCGATGAGATGCTGGGCGCGGAGGTGAGCGGTAATGTCACGGTCGGCAAAGTGTCGGGCGAGGCTTCCGTATCGGCGGGGCTGAAGAACGAGGACGGCACTTTTGATCCGCATTTGAAAGCGGATGCCAGCGCGGAGGCGATTCTGGTCGATGCCAATGCGAAGGGCGACGTCTCGCTGCTGGGTACGGAAGTGGAGGCGGAGGCCGGCGTCAATATCGGCGTCGGCGCCCATGCCAACGTGGAGATCGGGGACGGCAAGATCTCCTGCGACATCGGCGCGTCTCTGGGAATCGGCGTGAGTCTCAGCCTGAGCATCGATTACGGAGGCACGGTGGACGCGGTCAAGAAGGCCGCCAAGGGCATGGCCGAAAACGTGCTGAACAAATTGAAGTGGTGGTAACCGGAAACAGGAAAAGAACCGGAGTTTCTAAATTATTACGAATCATGACAGGAGGAAAGTTTTATGTTCAATGGTGTATTACCGATCGGATCAGTAGTTTTGCTGAAAAACAGTACCAAGAAGCTGATGATTATGGGCTTCGCGCAGGTGGCAGCCGACGATCCCGCCCGGATCTACGACTATGTGGGCTGCGTGTTCCCAGAAGGATTTCTGGGGCCGGATCAGACGTTTTTGTTTAACGCGGAGCAGATTGAAAATGTGTATTTTATCGGCTATCAGGATTCCGAGCAGATGGCCTTTAAGAAACGGGTGGATGAGGCGCTGGCGGAGGTACGCGCCAAAGAAGACGCGCAGGACAAGTGACGGTTTGCATCGGCGGGATTTTGTGATATACTGTTTTTGCAGGCACGATGACTAGTGGAGGAGCATATGAAAGGAATTATACTGGCGGGCGGCTCCGGCACCCGTTTATATCCGCTGACCAAGGCGATCTCCAAACAGATCATGCCGGTGTATGACAAACCGATGATCTACTATCCGTTGTCAACGCTGATGCTGGCTGACATCCGGGAGATACTGATTATATCGACGCCCCGCGACCTGCCGGTATTCCGGGAGCTTTTCGGAACCGGGGAGCAGCTGGGGCTCCGCATGGAATACGCCGTGCAGGAGTATCCCCGCGGACTGGCGGACGCTTTTATCATCGGCGCGGATTTTATAGGGGATGACTCTGTCGCGCTGGTGCTGGGCGACAATATTTTCTACGGGCAGAGTTTTTCCAAAGTGCTGCGCGAGGCGGCGGCGAGGCCGTCGGGGGCGACGATTTTTGGCTATTATGTCCGAGACCCGCGGGAGTACGGCGTGGTGGAGTTTGACGCGGAGGGCAGGGCGCTCTCGATCGAGGAGAAGCCGGAGCATCCTAAGAGCAACTATGCCGTTCCGGGCCTGTATTTTTATGACAATCGGGTGGTGGAAATCGCGGCGAACGTGAAGCCGTCTCCCCGTGGCGAGATCGAGATTACCAGCATCAACAACGAATATCTGCGCCGGGGCGAGCTGATGGTGGAGACGCTGGGGCGCGGCTTCGCGTGGCTGGACACGGGAAACCACGATTCCCTGCTGGATGCGGCGGATTTCGTGGCCGCTTTTCAGAAAAGGCAGGGCCTGTATATCTCCTGCATCGAGGAGATCGCGTACAAGCGCGGCTTTATTACCAAAGAACAGCTCCTGAAGCTGGCGGAACCGCTGATGAAGACGGACTACGGCAGATATATGGTCGAGGTTGCCAATGGACTCTAAGAAGACGATACGGACGCTGGTCGCGATGGCGGTCATGTTTCTGATTCTCATAGGCGTGATCGCCTATATGAACCGGGATGCCGTTATGGGCAAGCTGGGGCTTGGCCCGGACGGACAGGACGCGGCGGAGCAGACGGCGCAGGGCGATGCGGCGCAGAGCGGTGCGGAAGGACAGATAGGAGAGGATCTGTCTGCTTTTCTGCGGGATGAGACTTTTTTTGATCCGGAAGTGAAATTCCAGAGCATAGAGACTTTTGCGGGCAAAAGAGTCTACATGGTGATGAGCTCCGTGGCGAAGGATCTGCGCATTATGATCGTGGATAGCGTAGGTAAACTGGTGACAGGAGCGCCTTTTACCGTCACCGTACAGAACGTGGGAGAGTTTACCGACGGCAACGAGGACGGCATCATCTATATCGACGGGCTGCGCGCCGGAGAGTACAGCGTGATGCTGGAGGAGCTGGAAGGCTATGTGGTGCCGGACACGATCACTTCGATACAGGTCAGACAGGAGATCGAGTACCGCGTGCTGGACGATATCGAATATATGATCCTGACGGAAGATCAGGTGGATGCGGCCAAGGAGGATACTTTCGTCCACAGTGCGGAGGAGACGGCGGACGGCAGCGAGGACACGGACGCGGACACGGCGGACGGTGCGAAGATCGGCATCGACGTCTCTAAGTGGAATGAGGAGATCGACTGGGAGCGCGTCAGCGACGAGGGCATTTCCTACGCGATCATCCGCTGCGGCTACCGCGGTTCTTCCACCGGTTCCCTGATTCTGGACCCGATGTTTGAGCAGAATATACAGGGGGCGATAGCAGCCGGCATTCCCGTGGGCGTGTACTTCTATTCTCAGGCGGTCAATGAGATCGAGGCGGTGGAGGAGGCCAGCATGGTCATCAGCCTGATCCGGCAGTATGACGTGGACTACCCGGTCTTTTTGGACAGTGAGAGCGCGGGCGGCGACGGACGCGCGGACGGGCTGGAGGCGGAGACGCGGACGGCCTGCTGCAAGGCGTTCCTGCAGACGGTGGATTCCGCGGGATATGAAGCGGGCATCTACGCTTCCAAGAACTGGCTCAACAACAGACTGGATATGACACAACTGTCACAATATAAAGTCTGGCTGGCGGAGTACGCCGACGTGCCCAGTTACGATGGCTATTACGATATGTGGCAGTACACCTCCAAGGGCACGGTAGACGGCATCGGCACGCGGGTGGATCTGAGCCGGTGCTATATGAATATTGACACATCTGTCGATCATTCCAACAGTGTGGAAGGCTACTCCGGCATCGTGAACGGTGACAGCGGCAACGTGCCGGTGGATCAGGACGACGGCGGAGACGACTAGAAAGGATAGCGGGATATGGATAAAATCACGGTAGAAACGTGTGAAATCGAGGGACTGAAGATCATAACGCCGACGGTGTTCGGAGACGCCCGCGGCTATTTCATGGAGACTTACAATTACAATGACTTCCGGGAGGCGGGCCTGGACTATGTGTTCGTGCAAGATAACCAGTCGTCCTCCGTCCGGGGCGTGCTGCGGGGGCTGCATTTCCAGATCCATTATCCGCAGGACAAGCTGGTGCGTGTGCTGAGCGGCGAGGTGTTCGACGTGGCGGTGGATCTGCGCAAGGGTTCGCCCACCTACGGACAGTGGCACGGCGTACTGCTTTCGGCGGAGAATAAAAAGCAGTTTTTTGTACCCAAAAACTTTGCGCACGGTTTCTATGTGATGTCGGATCACGCGGAATTTGCCTATAAATGCACTGACTTTTACCATCCCAACGATGAGGGCGGGATCATGTGGAACGATCCCGATATCGGCGTGGAATGGCCGATTCCGCAGGGAACACAGCCGATACTGTCGGAAAAGGATACGCGCAACCAGAGTTTTCAGGCGTTTACGGCGCATCAGGGGACATTATGAGTGTAAACAGGACGAGCAGGGGCAGCCATACGGACACAAAGAAGAAATATCTTCCTAAGCCCGCGGGAATCGCGATTTTCTGGGGGCTTGGACTGATTTTGGCGCTGGTGGTCGTCAATCACCACAATCCGCTGGCGGATCAGGTGACGGAACAGATGAAGAAGGTCA
Organism: uncultured Lachnospiraceae bacterium; assembly: GCA_947630025.1. GTDB lineage: Bacteria > Bacillota > Clostridia > Lachnospirales > Lachnospiraceae > UBA3282. The sequence continues at coordinate 42,160 of CANRFZ010000004.1, read as the reverse complement.
GCGGGTGCGTGCTGATCGCCTTTATCTGTATTATTTTTGCGATTTTTTACGACAGGATTCTGACGATCCCGACGGAGCTTTTTCAGAGCCGCAGGCTGATCTGGAAGCTGGCCAAAAACGATTTTAAGAAGCGCTACGCCGGCTCCTATCTGGGGATCGCGTGGGCGATGGCGCAGCCGGTAGTCACGGTCGTTATGTACTGGATCGTCTTTGACAAGATCTTTAACACCAGAAGCGAACTGGCGGCCAGCGGGCTGGAAGTGCCCTACGTGCTGTATCTGACGGCGGGGCTGGTGCCGTGGTTCTATTTCTCCGAGGCGCTCACCCAAGGGACGATGGCGCTGTTGGAGTACAACTATCTGGTCAAAAAAGTGGTGTTCAATATCAGTATTCTGCCGATTATCAAGGTGGTGGCGGCGACGTTCATCCACGTGTTTTTTGTCGGGGTGCTGCTGCTGGTGGCCGCGGCATACGGCTACTATCCCAGCGTCTACACGCTGCAGCTCATCTACTATAGCTTCTGCCTGTTCCTGCTGGTGCTGGGCGTCAGCTATATGACCTGCGCGCTGGTGGTGTTTATCCGGGATTTGCAGCAGATCATCGGCATCGCGCTGCAGATCGGGATGTGGGCGACGCCGATCCTCTGGAATATCCAGATGCTTACCACCGACAATATGAAGATGCTGTTCAAGCTGAACCCGCTGGTGTATATCGTCAACGGGTACAGGAGCGCGATCTACGAGAAACTGTGGTTTTGGGAGCATTTTTACTCCTCCACCTACTTTTGGATCTTTACGATCAGTATGTTCTGCCTCGGTACGCTGATCTTCCGCCGTATGCGCACACACTTTGCGGATGTGCTATGAGCAGTGCCGAAATCCGCATATGCCGATGCGCGTGCTTGCACAGGCGCATCGGCATATGCGGATTTCGATAGAGCGAAAGCGTGCGAGCGAGATGAAGCGATAGCGGAATCGAGCTGCGGCACTGCTCATAGCACAGAACTGCCGGAATGTTATGAGGTGCGCGTGCGAGCGAGATGGAGCGATAGCGGAATCGAGCTGCGGCACTGCTCATAGCACAGAGGCCGAGTTTATAGGATGAAATTTTATGGATAATGCTAATATCGCGATTCAGGTCACAAACGTTGAAAAAGTATATAAGCTCTACGACAAGCCCTCCGACCGCATCAGGGAGGCGTTCGGCTTCGGACGCCGCAAGCGCCACACCGAGCACCGCGCCCTGAAAGGCGTGGATCTGACGATCCGGCAGGGCGAATGCGTCGGCATCATCGGCACCAACGGCTCCGGCAAATCCACGATTCTCAAAATAATAACAGGCGTTCTGAATCCCACCGGCGGCAGCGTGACGGTCAATGGCCGTATCTCCGCGCTTCTGGAGCTGGGGGCCGGCTTCAACATGGAGTACAACGGCATCGAGAATATTTACCTGAACGGCACTATGATCGGTTTCAGCGAAAAGGAGATCGACGAGAAGCTGGAATCGATTCTGGCCTTTGCCGATATCGGCGAGTACGTGTACCAGCCGGTCAAGACCTATTCCAGCGGTATGTTCGTGCGGCTCGCATTTGCGGTCGCCATCAACATCGATCCGGAGATTCTGATCGTGGACGAGGCGTTGTCCGTCGGCGACGTCTTTTTTCAGGCGAAATGCTATCACAAATTCGAGGAATTTAAGGCCATGGGCAAGACGATCGTATTCGTGAGCCATGACCTGAGCAGCATCAGCAAATACTGCGACCGCGTGGTGCTGCTGAATCAGGGGACCAAGCTGGGCGAGGGCGCGCCCAAGCAGATGATCGATATTTACAAACAGGTGCTGGTGGGACAGTACGCCATTCCCGAGCACACCGACAGTCTGCTGGACGACGAGGAAGTGCGGCAGGCGGCGGCGGACGCTTCTTCAACCGGCAGGAGCGCCGCACCGCAGACGACGGCAGCCGCCGAGAATCCGGAACTGCTGGAATACGGTTCTAAAAAAGCCGTTATCGAGGAATACTATATCACGGACGATCAGGGCGTAAAGACCGCGGCGGTTCTCAAAGGGAATCCATTTACAATCCACATGAAGGTGCGGTTCGCGGAGGAAGTCCCTGCGCCGATCTTTGCTTTTACGATCAAAAATGTGCGCGGAACGGAGATAACAGGCACCAACACCATGGTGGAAAAGGCGTTTCTGGAGCCGGTCGGGGCCGGAGAGGTCAAGGAAGTGTCCTTCCGACAGCGGATGGATCTGCAGGGCGGGGAGTATCTGTTGTCGCTGGGCGTCACCGGGTATGAAAACAATGATTTTACGGTATATCACAGGTTGTACGACGTACTGAACCTGACAGTCATATCGGATAAGGACACGGTGGGATTCTACGACATGAATTCCACGGTGGAAGTGAAAAGCGTATAGCGTGGAGGAGTGCGGCGATGCCTGACGGCAAGAAGGAAACGATAGGCAGAATACAACTGGATCTGACGCATTATCCGGGCGAGGACTACTATAGCGACGGCAGCGTGGAGGACGAGCTGCTGGAGATCGCGCGCAATTATGCGCAGGTGGAGTACCAAAGCGTGATCGAGGAGCGGCTTAGCTGGCCTATCCTGTACCATCTGTCGCCGCAGCGGGAGCATATCGTGGACTGGCTCCCGATCACAGGGCAGATGAAGGTGCTGGAGGTGGGGGCCGGATGCGGCGCGATCACCGGTGCGCTGGCGCGCAAGGCGGGCGAAGTGACCTGCGTGGATCTGTCCCTAAAGAGAAGCCGCATCAATGCCTATCGGCATATGGACGCGGACAACGTGACGATCCATGTGGCCAATTTCCGGGATGTGGAGCCGGAGCTGCCCTGCGATTACGACTACATCTGTCTCATCGGCGCATTTGAGTACGCACAGGCGTACATGGGCACCGATACGCCCTACGAGGACTTCCTGCGCATCATCAGGAAGCACCTGAAGCCGCAGGGCCGTATCGCGATCGCGATTGAGAACCGCTTCGGCCTGAAATATTGGGCCGGCTGCATGGAAGACCATCTGGGGAAGTATTTCGCCGGGCTGGAGAACTATCCCGACGGCGGCGTGGTGCGCACCTTTACCGCCGACGGGCTGCGCGGGATCGCCCGCAGATGCGGTTATGAACAGTCGCAGATACAGATGTATTACCCTTATCCCGATTACAAATTTATGACGACGCTCTATTCGGACGACAGGCTTCCCCGCCGGGGCGAGTTGTCCGACAATCTGCGCAATTTTGACCGGGACAGGCTGCAGCTATTCGATGAAAAAAGAGTGTTTGACTCGGTGATCGACGAGGGGCTTTTTCCCCTCTTTTCCAATTCCTACATGATGCTGCTGGGCCCCGCGCTGGAGGAACAGTATGTGAAATATTCCGGCGACAGGGCGCCCGCGTTCTGCATCAAAACGGTGCAGAAGCAGACAAACGGCGTGAAAACAATAGAAAAACACCCGTTATCTAAAGAGGCATGGCAGCACATACGCGACACTGCCGCCGTATACGCCGCATTGGAGGAGCGTTACAAGGGCAGCGGTCTGGCCGTCAATCAGTGCAGACTTGTGGGGGAGGCAAGCGCTATCCCCCGCACTGCCATAGCAGAAAACACGATGGCACGCGCTGACGCAGCGGAGGGCGCGGGTACGGCAGCGGCAGACGCGCAGGCGGCGGCGCCCTATCTGCAGCTCGATTATGTGGAGGGCCGGACGCTGGAGGAGCTGCTGGACGGCTGCCTTGAGCGGGCGGACACGGAGGGCTTCCACAGACTGTTCGACGAATATTACCGGCGCATTTCCGCGGGCGAAACAAGCCGGATCGGTGACTACGACCTGATCTTTTCCAATATTATTGTGCCGGAAGATATCAATAACACGTGGAATGTTATTGACTGCGAGTGGAGCTTTGAGCGGGAGATCCCAGCTGCCCAGATTGCTTTCCGGGCGGTCTACTGTTATCTGCTGGAAAATGAGAAAAGGAACAAATTAAATCTTGATTTGATACTAGACAAACTAAAAATCGATCATGAAGAAGCGGAAAACTATCGTTCCTTGGAACGGAAATTTCAAAGCTATGTGATGGGCCGCCATATGTCGCTGGGGCAGCTCAGGGAGGCCATCGGCCACAAGGTATATACGCTGGAGGATTTCTGCCGGGCGCAGGCCGGCGATAAGGACAAAGACAGGATACAGGTCTATGAAGACACCGGCAGCGGTTTCCGGGAGGAACAGTCGTTCTTTCCGGATATGGGCGATCCGGAGCAGTATACGGTGACGCCGGAGGGAACCGCCGTGCTGCGGATTGCGGTGCCGGGCGGACGGAGCGCGCTGCGCGTGGACCCCTGCAGCGACTGCTGCGTCGTCCATATCGAGCGTGCCGCGTGGAACGGCGTGCCGCTGCCGCTGCGTGGCAGACAGATCACTGCCAACGGCGTCAGGCTGGGAGAGGGCACGTATGTGTTTGACACGCAGGACCCCAATATCACGGTTGCCCTGAGCGGGCTGGCACAGGAAGATAACAACTGTTTGGAAATGGTGATGGAAATCACGAAACTGCCGGAGAATACGGCGAAACATATGCGGAAAAGAGGTCTGTTGTAGGCGATGAAAGGACATCCGGAGAATTACGGCTGGGCCGCCTTTTATGAGCTGGCCTGCGAGAGAGAGCGCAAACAGAATATCGTGCTGGCCGGAAAGATTGCGGACGCGGAGCGCCGTCAGGCGGATCTGGAGGAAAATCTGCAGCGGATCTACGCCAGTCCGTTCTGGAAGCTGACGGCGCCTTTCCGCAAAGTCTATCACGCGGTACACGGCGGCCACAGAGGGCGCAGTGCTGCGGAGAGCATGGAAGCACAGAGACGCGGCGGCCACAGAGGGCGTGGTGCTGCGGCAGACGCAAAGACACAGGGAACGCCGGAGACGCAGCCGTTCCTGCTGCACTACAGAGAGGAGCTGCGCCGGCAGACACACCCCTATGCCGAGTGGATCAGACAGGAAAATAATGACTGTTATGATGAAGAAACAGCGGTGTCCGGCTGGCAGACGATTCGGATTCCGGACACGGATCTGCTGCTTCTGACTTACGGAAAAGGCATCTTGGACAAAAAGGCATTTTCCGAGATTAAATCATGTTTTAATAATAATCCTGCCTGTCTGATTGCCTATGCGGACGAGGATTTTTATTGGGGCGATCTGTCCTGCAGGATGCAGCCTTGGTTCAAACCGTGCTATTCTCCCGACACACTGCTGGCTTTTCCGTACTGGGGACATCTGGTGGCCGTCCGGGAGGAGCTGGCGGCGGCGGTTCTGCCGGGCGTCAGAGTTCCGGAGGGAGTGGCGGCGAAAAATGTGCCACTGAATGGCACGACGCCAGAGGGCACGATGCCGCAGAGCGCGATGCCGGAGGGCGCGGGTTCGGGCAGTGCAGCGCCGGAGAGGTCGGATGACGCGCAGGCAGTCCTTTTTTATGATATTTGTCTGCGGCTGGAGGAGGAGGCCCGGCGCAAGTGTCTGCTGGACGACGCTTCCCTGCGGGCGTCTGTCTGCCGGATCGAAAGCGTGTTGTACCATCAGGCGTATGAGCCCGACGGCGAGACGCTCTGCCGGGTGCGGGAGTGCGGTGACAGGCAGGAGCAGGCCGATCTCGTGGAGCAGGCTTTGATAGCGGAACTGAACCGGGGCACATATCTGACAGGCGTGTCGGAAAAATGCGTGCCGGTGCGCAGGAACGCACTGAACAGGCGCGGCGTCAAGGCTGATTTTGCCGTCGGGCAGGAGCCGGACATCTATCATATTCTCTACGACACATCGATTTCCGGCAGCGAGCGCTGCCTGCGGGCGATGAGCGAGGAGCGGCGCATTCCGCCCCATCACGCCGTATCGGTGGTGATTCCGTCCAGAGACCACCCGGAAGTGCTGGAGCGCTGCCTGCGGTCTTTTGCGGAGAAGACCGACTATACGTTTTATGAGTGGATCGTGGTAGACAACGGCAGCAGCGACGACAACCGGGCGCGGATGGAAGAACTGAGCCGCCGTTTTGGGTTTACCTATCTCTATCGCAAAATGGAATTTAATTTTTCACGGATGTGCAATCTGGGCGCGGAACAGGCCACCGGCGATCTGCTCCTCTTTCTCAATGACGATGTGGAGATCATAGAGCGAAGCTGGCTGCGGCGCATGGCGGGACAGGCGATCCAGCCTTTGACCGGGGCCGTGGGCGCGAAGCTCTGGTATGCGGATTCGTTTGCGATCCAGCACGCGGGCATCACCAGTATGGAGATCGGGCCTTCTCACAAGCTGGTGAGCTGCCCCGACGACCGAGACTATTATTATGGGCGTAACCGCGTGGTGTATGACGTAATCGGCGTGACCGGCGCGTGCCTGATGGTGGGGCGCGGCAAGTTCCGCGAGGTCGGCGGTTTCGACGAGACGATGCCGGTAGCCTATAATGATGTGGATCTCTGTTTCCGGCTGGCCGAGGCCGGGTATTATAACGTGCAGCGGAATGACGCGGTGCTTTACCACTATGAATCCCTGAGCCGGGGGCAGGATGTGGAGGACGAGGGCAAGTGGGAGCGCCTGCTGCGGGAAAAGGAGGCGCTCTACGCCAGACACCCGCAGTTTCGGAATTGCGATCCCTATTACCATCCGTCGCTGGCAGGCGATACGGTGGAGTACCGGTGCGGCGGCAGGCTGCCCTGTGACGATCCGCTGCGGACGGTGTCTCCGGAAAGAGCGGAGACGGCGGCAGCCGGGCGTGCGGGCCATAGGCGTGCGAATAACGGGCGGCTCCGGCTCACCGTGGACGCCGCGGGCATCCAGCAGAAAAGGAACCTCGACGAGCCGGAGATCGTGCGGATCGAGGGCTGGAGCTATCTGCCGGGCGCGGACAACGCCCTGTACGAGCGGCGTATTCTGCTGCGCCGGGTTGGAGAGGCCGGGCAGGACGGCGAGCGGCGCGATGACGGCGCGGATGGCCGCAGCGGGCAGACAGGCAAAGGCGGAAACCGCAGGGACAGCGGCGGCGCTGACTATTTTGTAACGCCATGGGAGCGGCACCGGGAGGATGTGGAACAGATTCTGCCGGACGAGCGCCACGTAGGGCTGGCGGGATTCGTGTGCCGCATCAGGCGCGAGGAGCTCCCCGAGGGCGTCTACCGGATCGGTATGTTGTGCACCGGGGCGGACGACGAGAATTATCTGGCGTGGAGCCCGCAGGAATACACGTTGTAAGATGACAGATGATAAGTAAGAATAAAGGAGATCGTTCATGGAAGACAGGCGGCAGGAACAGGCGGCGCAGGCGGAAAGGCTCCGCCGCAGCAGAGACGCCTACGAGCGTGAAAAGGCAAAGGGCGACACCCTGCGGGAAAAGCTGGCGGAGGCGGAGAGAGACGCCGCGCGGCTGGAGGACAGGCTGGGACGGCTGAAGGGCAGCTTCTTCTGGCGTATGTCCAAGCCGCTTCGTATGCTGGTGCATAAAGTACGCCGGACGAAAGAGAGGCTGGGCTGCTACGGCAGCATCCGCGGCATCTTGCGCAAGCTGGACTCCAAGCGGATCGAGCGGAAGGCGCGCAGGCAGCACGGCAGCGCGAGTTTCCCGGACGAGGCGGAGAGGGCGGCGCAGAGCGGCACGGTGTTTGACCGGGATGTGACGTTCAGCATCCTCGTGCCGCTCTACAATACACCGGAGAAATATCTGCGGCAGGCCATTGACTCCGTGCTGGCGCAGACCTACGGAGGCTGGGAACTGTGTCTGGCGGACGGCTCCGACGAGCGGCACGGCGAGGTGGAGCGCATCTGCCGGGAGTACGCCGGGCGCGACGGGCGGATTCGCTACCGCAGACTGCCGGAAAACAAAGGGATATCGGGCAACACCAACGAGTGTCTTGCGATGGCCTCCGGAAATTATATCGCCCTGTTTGACCACGACGACGTGCTGCATCCCAGCGTCCTGTACGAATATATGAAGGTGATCTGCGCGGAGGACGCGGATTACATCTACTGCGACGAAGCCACCTTTAAGGGCAACCGCACCATCGACGATATGATTACGCTGCATTTTAAGCCGGATTTCGCGCCGGACAATCTGCGTGCAAATAATTACATCTGCCATTTCAGCGCTTTCAGCAGGGATCTGGTGGAGGGCGGCGCACTGTTCCGTCCGCAGTTTGACGGCAGTCAGGATCATGACGCCATTCTCAGGCTGACGAGCCGCGCGCGGCACGTGGTACACGTTCCCAAGCTGCTCTACTACTGGCGTTCCCATGCGGGCAGCGTGGCGGCTGACATCAATGCCAAGAGTTACGCCATCGATGCCGCCAAGGGCGCGGTGGCGGCGCATCTGACGGAGCAGGGCTTCCGCAATTTTGAGATTCTTTCCACCAAAGCCTTTGAGACGATTTTTCAGATCAAGTATGAGATTCAGGGCAATCCGCTGATCAGCATCGTGATCGCCAACAAAGACCACGCGGAGGATCTGGAGCGCTGCGTCACTTCTATTTTGGAAAAGAGCAGCTACGCGCATTACGAGATTATCATTGTGGAAAACAACAGTGTCAGCGAGGAGATTTTTGCCTATTACAAAAAAATACAGAGCAATCCTGACATACGTGTCATAACATATGAGGGCGAGTTTAATTATTCGGCCATCAACAATCTGGGCGTTTCTCAGGCAAAAGGAGAGTACATTGTTCTTTTGAATAACGACACGAGCGTCATTTCTATCGACTGGATGGAAGAACTGCTCATGTACGCCCAGCGGAGCGACGTAGGAGCCGTGGGCGCCAAGCTCTACTATGAGGACAGAACGATCCAGCACGCGGGCGTGGTGCTGGGGCTGGGGCAGCACAGGACGGCGGGGCACACCCACTACGGCGTCAGCAGCAACAATCTGGGGTACATGGGGCGTCTGTGCTATGCGCAGAACGTGATGGCAGTGACGGGCGCCTGCCTGATGATGCGCAGGGCGCTTTTTCAAGAGCTGGGCGGACTGGACGAGAGTTTCGCCGTATCCTTAAACGACGTGGATCTGTGCATCCGGGCGTGGAAGGCGGGCTATGTCAATGTTTTTACGCCGTTTGCGGAGTTGTACCACTATGAATCCCGGTCGCGGGGCTCTGACATACAGGGGGCAGGCGCGCAGCGGTATGACCGCGAATCGGCGGCTTTCCGCGACAAATGGAAGGAGCTGCTGGACCGCGGAGATCCCTATTACAACCCGAATTTTTCACTGGACCGGAGCGATTTTGCGTTGCGGCTGGGGGAGTAATATGATAAAATGAACGAAGATTCAGCAATCTGCCGTGCGAATCTGGCGGATGACAAAATGGCTGCTTGCAGACAATTTTGGCGGACGACAGATTTATAGAAACAAAATACATAGAAGCAAAAAAACAACGGAGGTATGGACATGGGTTACAGAGAACAGTATGATTTCTGGGTAAACGATCCCTATTTCGACGAGGCCACGAAGCAGGAGCTTCTGGCGATTCGGGATAATGAAAAAGAGATAGAGGATCGCTTCTACAAAGATCTGGAGTTCGGCACCGGCGGTCTGCGCGGCGTGATCGGCGCGGGCACAAACCGCATGAACATCTACACGGTGCGCAAGGCCACACAGGGATTGGCCAATTATATCAAGAAGCAGGGCGGCGCGGACAAGGGCGTGGCGATCGCCTACGATTCCAGACGGATGTCCCCCGAATTTGCGGATGTGGCGGCGTTGTGTCTGGCGGCTAACGGCATCAGGGCTTATGTGTTCGACGCGCTCAGGCCCACGCCGGAGTTGTCCTTTGCGCTGCGCACGCTGGGCTGCATCTCAGGCATCGTGATCACCGCCAGCCACAATCCCCCGGAATACAACGGCTACAAGTGCTACTGGGAGGACGGCGCGCAGGTTGCCGCGCCCCGGGATAAAGAGATTATTACCGAAGTCAATCACGTGACGGACTACCACGACGCTAAGACGATGGACAAAGAGGAGGCCGTCAAAGCCGGACTCTATCAGGTCATCGGCAAAGAGATTGACGACAAATACATGGAGGAGCTGAAAAAGCAGATCATCCATCCCGAAGTGATCCGGGAGATGGCGGAGGACATGAAGATCGTCTACTCTCCGTTCAACGGCACGGGCAACGTTCCCGTGAGACGCATTCTGTCCGAGCTGGGATTTAAGCACGTGTATGTGGTGCCCGAACAGGAGATGCCGGACCCCGATTTCACGACGCTGGCGTACCCGAATCCGGAAGATCCCAAGGCTTTTACGCTGGCGCTGAAGCTGGCAAAGGAGAAACAGGCCGACATCGTTCTGGCTACTGATCCCGACGCGGACAGACTGGGGATCTATGCGCTGGATACCAAGTCCGGCGAGTACATTCCTTTTACCGGCAATATGTCCGGTATGCTGATCGCCGAGTACATCCTGCGGGAGAGAACGGCCACGGGCAAGATGCCGGAGAACCCCGCCCTTGTGACCACGATCGTCACCACCAACATGGCGCGGGCCATCGCGGAAGACTATAACGTCAAATTCATCGAAGTGCTGACAGGCTTTAAATATATCGGCGAGCAGATCAAATTGTTTGAGCAGACGGGCTCCAACCACTATGTATTCGGGCTGGAGGAGAGCTACGGTTGTCTGGCGGGCACCCACGCGAGGGATAAAGACGCGGTGGTAGCGGTGATGTGCCTGTGCGAGATGGCGGCATGGTGCAAGAAGCACGGCAGAACCGTCTGGGATCAGATGATTGCGTTGTACGAGAAATACGGTTATTTCAAAGAGAGCCAGTACGCGATTACTATGAAAGGCATCGACGGCGCCAAGGAGATCGAGGAACTGATGGGCAGACTGCGCAGCAATCCCCCGAAAAACTTCGGCGACCTCAAGGTGAGAGAGTTCCGTGATTACAATACGGGCAAGACGCTGCATCTGGAGACCGGCGAGGAAGGACAGACCGGGCTGCCTAAGTCCAACGTTCTGTATTTTGACCTGACCAACGATTCATGGTGCTGCGCACGGCCTTCCGGCACGGAGCCCAAGATTAAGTTCTACATGGGCGTAAAGGGAACGGATCTGGAAGACGCGCAGCGGCGTCTCGACAAACTGACCGAAGACCTGAAGGCTTATCTCTGATCGGAACCGTCACACGGAAAGAATCGCCCTGCTCGGTGCAGGGCGATACGTGTTTAGAAGGCGTTTTTATGGGAAACGGCAGCTTTAACTGGGACAATCTGAATAAAACCATCCGTTATTTAAAGCGAAACGGCCTGTACCATGCCTGGTATGCGGCCAAAGAGCGGATCGAGGACGGCAGGCGGGCGGACTACCGCTATGCGGAGCCGTCCGAACAGGAGCTTGCAGAGCAGCGTGGGAATGCCGGGCGCTTTACGGATCTTTTCAGCATCGTGGTGCCCGCCTATGAGACGAACCCGCGGTTTCTGCGGGAGATGATCGACTCTGTGCGCCGCCAGAGCTACGGACGCTGGGAACTGATTATCGCGGACGCGGGCGGCAGCGGCAGCGTCCGTTCGACAGTGACAGAGATTCGGGAGCAGAGCGGCGAAGAACGCATCCGTTATCTGGCCCTGCCGGAAAATCTGGGGATCGCGGACAATACCAACGCGGGGATCAAAGCCGCCGTGGGCAGCTATATCGGGCTATTAGACCACGACGATCTGCTGGCGCCGGATGCGCTCTATCGGATGGCCTCCGCGCTGGAGGAAGCGAGAAAAGGCGGCATAGAGCCGGCGCTTCTCTACACGGACGAGGATAAATACGACGATAACAACTGTTATTATACAGAACCGAACAGGAAAGAAAACTTTAATCTGGATTTAATTTTATCCAACAATTATGTCTGCCACTTCATGGCGGTGCGGGCCGATCTGTTGAAAAGGCTGCGGCTGCGGGGCGATTACAACGGTGCGCAGGACTATGATCTTGTGCTGCGGGCCGCGGCGGATCTGCGGCGGGATATGCCGTGGCGGGAAGTGGAGCGGCGCATCGTCCACATCCCCTGCGTGCTCTATCACTGGCGCTGCCACGCGGATTCCACGGCGCAGAATACCGCCAGCAAGGAATATGCCTACGAAGCGGGCCGGGCGGCGCTGGCGCAGTTCTGCCGGGATATGGGCTGGCGCGCGGAGGTTCGCCATAGCCTGCATCTGGGTTTCTATGAGATCACTTATCTGCCGGATGTGCTGGCGGTGCGGGATGACGTGGGAATCGTGGGCGGCAGGCTCTTAAACGCGCGGCGGCGGATCTGCGGCGGCGCTATGGATCGGAACGGCGGCGTCCTCTACGAAGGGCTGCACCGGGAGTATAGCGGCGGCGGCACCCACCGGGCGGCGCTGGCGCAGGATGTGGCGGCGGCGGACATCCGCTGCATGAGGCTCCGGCCCCAGCTCTATGCGGTGTTTGAGCAGATCACCGGGCTTCCTTACACGGAGCGCACCGTTTCCGTGAGGACAGGCGGCGGGCGGCGGCAGGAGCGGATCGCGGATGTGTCGGGGGTGTCCTGCGACGAGGCGGGATACCGTAAGCTGAGTCTGGAGCTGAGCCGCGCGGCGGTGGCGCGGGGCTACCATATCCTGTGGGACCCGCGGCTGACGGTGACACTGCGCACTAAATAAGGAGAGAAGCATATGCAGGAGCGGATACACTCCACGATTGTCATTCCCAACTACAACGGCATGGCATATATCGAACCGTGTCTGGCTTCGCTGGCAGGCGAGCCGGCCCATGTCATCGTGGTGGACAACGGCTCCACGGACGGCAGCAGGGAGCTGGTGCGGGAGCGGTTCCCGCAGGCGGAGCTGGTCTGCCTGCCGGAGAATCAGGGATTTTCCCGGGCGGTGAACATCGGCATCGAACGCAGTAAGACAACATATGTTATTTTATTAAACAACGATACCCGCGTGGAGCCGGGCTTCGTCCGTGCGCTGGAAAAGCCGCTGAATGCCCATCCGAACGTTTTTTCCGGTTCGGCGCAGATGCGGAATATGCACCGCCCGGAACTGATCGACGACGCGGGGGATTTATACTGTGCGCTGGGCTGGGCTTTTGCCAGAGGCAAGGACCGGCCTGCGGCGGACTACAACAGGCGGTGCCGGATTTTTGCGGCCTGCGGCGGCGCGGCGATTTATCGGCGCGGGATGTTCCGGGAGGTTGGGATGTTTGACGTCCGTCATTTTGCCTATCTGGAAGATATCGACCTTGGGTATCGCGCGCGCATCTGTGGATACAATAATCTGTATATTCCCGAGGCGGTGGTGTACCATGCGGGCAGCGGCGCCAGCGGTTCGAGATACAATAAATTTAAAGTGGATTTAACTTCCAGAAACAGTGTCTATCTGATTTACAAGAATATGCCCGCCCCGCAGATCGTTTTGAATCTGCCTTTTCTGCTCGCGGGATTTGCGGTGAAGGCGGTCTTTTTTGCCGGAAAGGGGCTGGGCGGCACGTATCTGGCCGGGCTGCGCAAGGGCGTGGCGCTATGCCGCTCGGAGGAGGGCCGCGGACACAAGGTGCGTTTCCGGCGGGAGCGCCTCCGCGCCTATATTATGATCCAGATGGAATTGTGGCGGAATCTGCTATACCGCGTGACTGGGAAATGATTGCTATTGGGCAGCATAGGATGTGGCCGTGTGGCCGGAAGGCGGCGGCTGCGGGACAATAGAGGATGCCGCCTTGTGATCGGAATGGCGGCTGCGCGGGCAGTTGTACTTTTTGGAAAAATGCAGTAAAATAAGAGCAGGCTCGGCTGCCGTACCAGAGCAGGCCGCTCTTTTGCTGCCGCAGGCAGGCAGCGTTGCGGTTTCCCAAGGACGCCGCGCATCGGCGTCCGGGCGGGCATTTGTGATACGGATACAGGGGTATCGTGTATGATCAAAGATAACCAGAAGTATTTCAACAGGCTTCATGTGGTTCTGGACGCCGTGATCGTGGCGGCATCCTATATGCTGGCATGGTATATCAAGTTTGCCAGTCCTTTTTCGGACATCGACCCCGGCGTCGGTGTGCTTTCCATGCGCACTTATTTTGAAATGCTCTATATTATCGTGCCCGGCTATCTGCTCCTGTATTACAATTTCAACCTGTATACCCCCAAGCGGGCGACCGTCCATAAATATGAAATCCTCAATATCGTTCAGGCCAACACGGTGGGGCTGATTCTGCTGATGGCGGGCTGGTATCTAATCTCGCAGAACCATTTTTCCCGTGCGATGATGGCGTATTTCTACGTCCTCAATATCCTGCTGACGAATATCGAGAGAACCCTGATCCGCACGCTGCTGCAGTTTTTCCGGGACAAGGGCTACAACCTGAAATACATCCTTTTGGTGGGGTACTCCCGCGCGGCGGAGCAGTACATCAACAGGATCAACGCCAATCCGCAGTGGGGCTACGTGGTGCGGGGCATTCTGGACGACAGCGTTCCGGCGGGCACGCTCTACAAGGGCGTCAAGGTGCTGGGGAGAATCGAAAATCTGCTCTACATCCTGCCGGAGAACAAGCTGGACGAGATCGCCATCACGCTATCGCTGAAAGATTATGACCATCTGGAGCGGATCGTGGATATCTGCGAGAAATCCGGCGTCCACACGAAGTTTATCCCGGACTACAACAGTATGTTCCCCAGCAGGCCGTACACGGAAGATCTGATGGGCCTGCCGGTGATCAATATCCGCTACGTGCCGCTGACCAACACGTTAAACTGGGTGGCCAAGCGGGTGATGGATGTGGTCGTGGCTCTGGTCGGGATCGTGATCTCGTCGCCGGTCATGTTAATCAGCGCCATCGCGGTGCGCTGCACGTCCAAGGGGCCCGTCATTTTCCGGCAGGAGAGGATCGGGCTGCACAACAAGCCTTTTCCGATGTATAAATTCCGCACGATGGAGGTGCAGAAGCCTTCCAAGGAGAAAGAGGGCTGGACGACGAAGGACGATCCGAGAGTGACCAAGGTCGGCAGATTCCTGCGCAAGACGAGCATCGACGAGCTTCCGCAGCTTTTTAATATCCTCAAAGGCGATATGAGCGTCGTGGGCCCCAGACCGGAGAGGCCGCAGTTCGTGGACAAGTTCCGGGAGGAGATTCCGCGCTATATGGTGAAGCATCAGGTCAGGCCGGGTCTGACCGGATGGGCGCAGATCAACGGCTACCGCGGCGACACTTCGATCAAGCGCCGGATCGAGTACGATATCTTCTATATTGAAAACTGGACGTTGTCCTTCGATATCAAGATTATGTTTTTGACGCTCTTTAAGGGCTTCATAAATAAAAACGCCTATTAGTGGTATAATTTCTTACTAAGGGTAATTTCTTAAGAAAATCCTACAGGGTAATTTCTTAAGAAAATCATAATTCCTTGCAATTATATCAAGATGTAGTATAATAGTAAAAAGATATGCTCAATAACTTGATTTTTGCAGGAAGATGTGCGAAAATGGGCGTGTGATTATTTTTTGAAAAAAATGCGCATGAAAAAGAATGCCGCATGGTATGAACTAAGGAGTACAGTGTATGGCGAGATATGAAGATGAGGAATACGCAGAGGAACGTCCGAGAAAAAAGTCCGCGTCCGGCAGCGCCGGCGGTAAGAAAAAGGCTTCCGGGAACGGCGGTTCGGTAAGAAGCGGTTCCGGCTCCGGCAGGGGCGGATCGGGCAGAGGAGGCTCTGGAAAGGGCGGTTCCGGCAAAAAGAACCTGAGCAGGAAGCAGCGGGCCAAGAAGCAGCGCAGAAGAATCATTATCTTTGTGGCGGAGCTGATTATTCTGGTCATCGCGGTTTTTGCCCTGTATAGCGTGATGACGGCCACGAGGAGCGGCAAGGTCAATATCGCGGAGGATGACATCATCATCAACGAGACCGTCAAGGAGGCGGCGGAGACCACGATGAAGGGGTATCGCAATATCGCCCTGTTCGGTGTGGATTCCACCACCGGCGCGCTGACCAAGAACACGCGGAGCGACTCGATCATGATCGCGTCCATCAATCAGGATACCGGGGAATGCAAGCTCGTCTCGGTGTACCGTGACACGTACCTGAACCTGAGCAACGACAGTTATAATAAATGCAACGCGGCGTATGCCAACGGCGGTCCGGAGCAGGCCATCAATATGCTGAACATGAATCTGGATCTGAACATCACCGACTTTGTCACGGTCGGTTTCGCCGGACTGACAGATACGATCAATGCGCTGGGCGGCGTCTATATCGACGTGCAGGAGCATGAGATCCACTATCTGAACGACTACCAGCTGTGTATGGCGGAGAATCTGAAACGCGACTACACGCCGGTTGCCTCCGCGGGCTATCAGCTTCTGGACGGCCTGCAGGCCACGGGCTACTGCAGAGTCCGTTATGGCGGCGGCGACGACTTCCGGCGTGCGGAGCGGCAGCGGACGGTGCTGAGCGCGATCGCGGATCAGGCGAAGAAGGCATCCGTCAGCCAGCTTACGGAGACGGCCAACGACGTGTTTGACGAGACTTACACATCGCTGGATCTGTCGGAGATCGTCGATATGCTGGGCGACGTCGGCAAGTATTATATCTCCGATACGGCGGGCTTCCCGCAGGAGTCCAATCGTGCCACGGGCAGGATCGGCGCCAAAGGTTCCTGCGTCATCCCGGTGAGTCTGGAGGACAATGTCAAGTGGCTGCACCAGTTCCTGTTCGACGATGCTTCCTACGAGCCGTCCGAGACGGTGAAACAGTGCAGTCAGAAGATTTATTCCGATACAAGCGGATATCTGAAATAATAAGTTAAACGAATACCCCACAGTTCTGCGACGCTGCAGATGCTACGTCAGTCCGGCTGCGGGGTATTTCATCTTGTCGCCGCGGCGGACGACGAACTGACAGTTGTGTCAGATGGGCCGCCGCTGCGGAGCGCATCTGCGGCGATAGCTGCAGTGCCGGAGGCGGACGTGGACAAAGTAGATGTGATCGTTCCGGTCTATCAGCCCGATCGCAGATTTGTGGCTCTGGTGGAGAGACTGGAACATCAGAGCATTCCGGTGAACCGGATCATTGTCATCAATACGGAGCAGAAATATTTCGACCGTTTTTTTTATGGGAAGCCTTTTCCCAAAGAATATCGGAATATTGTCGTCCGGCATATTTCCCGAAGGGAATTTGACCACGGCAGAACGAGGAATCTGGGCGTGAAGCAGTCGGACGCCGGCTTTTTTATCATGATGACGGACGATGCGGTTCCCGTGGACGAATATCTGGTCGAGAGGCTGCTGGCGCCGCTCCATGAGGCACAGACGGCGGTGTCCTACGCGCGGCAGCTCGCCGGCAGGGACAGCAGCGAGGCGGAGCGGTACACGCGCAGCTTTAATTATCCGGAGGAGTCCTGTGTCAAGACGAAAGCGGATCTGCCGAAGCTGGGAATCAAGACGTTCTTCTGCTCCAATGTGTGCGCGGCCTACAACCGCAGGATATTTGACGAATTGGGCGGTTTCGTCAAACATACAATATTCAATGAGGATATGATCTATGCGGCTAAGGCGGTGGAGGCAGGCTACGGCATCGCCTATGCAGCGGACGCCTGTGTCTGGCATTCCCATCACTACGGATGCCGGGAGCAGTTCCACCGGAATTTTGATCTGGGCGTATCGCAGGCCCAGCACCCGGAAGTTTTCGCGGCATATCCGTCGGAATCCGAGGGAATCCGCCTCGTGAAACAGACGGTGGGCCATCTGCAGCGGTGCGGCGCCGGGCGGCAGATTCCGGGCGTGATCCTGCAGAGCGGGTGCAAATACGCGGGCTACCAGTTCGGCAGACATTACCGTATGCTGCCGCAGAAGCTGGTAAAAGCCATGTCGTCCAACAAGTTGTATTGGGAACAGTGACAGACGGCGGATAAATGGAGGGATAGTACAGTATGTGCGGAATAGTAGGATATATCGGGACGAAGCAGGCGGCGCCCATTATTTTGGACGGCCTCGGCAGGCTGGAATACCGCGGGTATGATTCCGCGGGCATGGCGGTCTACGACGGCAGCAGAATCAATATCACCAAGTCGGTGGGAAGGCTCAAAGTGTTGGAAAATATGACACACGGCGGGGAGACGATGCCAGGTCTGTGCGGCATCGGACACACCAGATGGGCCACCCACGGCGCGCCCAGCGATACCAACGCGCACCCGCATTTCAACGCGGACGAGACGATTACGGTGGTACATAACGGCATCATCGAGAATTATCTGCATCTCCGCCAGATGTTGACCGACAAGGGCTATCGGTTCGTCTCGGAGACGGACACCGAGGTGCTGGCGCATCTGCTGGATTACTATTATAAAGGAAATCCGCTGGAGGCGGTGACGAAGGTGCTGCACCGCGTAGAAGGTTCCTACGCGCTGGGCATCCTGTTCGCCGACTGCCCCGACCAGATTTTTGCGGCCCGGAAGGATTCGCCGCTGATCGTGGGGCAGAATGAGGACGGCTGCTTCATCGCGTCCGACGTGCCCGCCATTTTGAAATATACGCGGAATGTCTACTACGTGGACAATCAGGAAGTGGTGCGCCTGCGCAGCGACCATATGCACTTTTACACGGTGGATGAGGAGGAGATCACCAAGGAGCCGGTGACGATCGAGTGGGATGCCGACGCCGCGGAAAAGGCGGGCTATGAGCATTTTATGTTAAAGGAGATGTACGAGCAGCCCAAGACCGTTTCGGACACGCTGCTGCCGCGCCTTCGGGACGACGACATCGTGATCGACGAGCTGCACATGACGGACGGGGAGCTGGCGGCGATCAAAAAACTCCATATCGTAGCGTGCGGTTCCGCGTACCACGCGGGCGTGACGGGCAAGTACGTGATAGAAGGGCTGGCGCGGGTTCCCGTGGAGGTGGATCTGGCGTCCGAGTTCCGCTACCGCAACCCGATTCTGGAGGAAGGCGCGATGGTCATCGTGATCAGTCAGTCCGGCGAGACGGCGGATACGCTGGCGGCGCTGCGGGAATCCAAGGCGCGGGGCTTTAAGGTGCTGGGGATCGTCAACGTGGTGGGCAGCTCCATCGCGAGAGAGGCGGACAACGTCATGTATACGTGGGCGGGGCCGGAGATCGCGGTGGCCACGACCAAGGCGTACAGTGCGCAGCTCATCGCCCTGTATCTGCTGGCCATGAAGTTAGGCAAGGTGCGCGGTACGCTGGATCAGGAGACGTTTGCGTCGCTTCTGGGCGACTTAAAGTGCCTGCCGGATCAGATCGAGATGCTTTTAAACAACAAGCTGAAAATACAGAAATTTGCCAACCGCTACATCGGGGCGAAGGACGTCTTTTTCATCGGCAGGGGCATCGACTACGCCATCTCGCTGGAAGGCTCGCTGAAACTGAAAGAGATCTCTTATATCCACTCGGAGGCGTATGCCGCGGGCGAGCTGAAACACGGCACGATATCGCTGATCGAGGAGGGAACGCTGGTGGCGGCGGTATCTACCCAGCCGGATCTGTATGCCAAGACGATCAGCAACATGGTGGAGGTCAAGGCGCGGGGCGCGTTCGTGCTGGCGGTGACCTGCGAGGAAAACAAGGCCATCGAGAAAGCGGCGGACTATGTAATCTACATTCCGGAGACCAATCCGTATTTTGCCAATTCGCTGGCGATCATACCGCTGCAGCTATTCGGCTATTACGTGTCCGTAGGAAAAGGCTGCGATGTGGATAAGCCCCGGAATCTGGCCAAGTCCGTAACCGTCGAGTAGCGGCGTCTGCGGCGCGGAATCGCGATCACACCGCCGCCCGGCACAGGGCGGAAGCCGGAACGCGGCGCGGCGGCGGAAACAAAAAATACAGATAAAAAACACAAATTCAATAAAAAGTCGTCACAATTTCTACACAAATGGAGAATATACTGGCCTCATGATCAAAAAAGGAGATCGGCGGCGAACTGACCTTCTGCTATATTAGGACGGACAGGAAGGAGTAGATCTTATGTACGACATCAACAATACCAACAATACCAACAACATGAACGGCAGCACAAACAATTCCGACAACGGCGCCGGAGGCAGTCTCAACAGTGCCGGCCACATCAGCCATAGCGACAACGGCGGCGCCAACCCGGACAACGGCTATGCCGGCGGCAACAGCTATCCCAATGCAGGGTACGGAAACGGCGGCTATACAGGCGGCACATATGCCGGCGGCAGTGCGGACAACCGCTATGCGGGCAACAGTTATCCCAACAATACTTATCCGAATCATCACACCGGCAGCCCCTACGGGGAACATAGCGACCGGAACTACCGGTACGGCAGCACTTACCCGCAGTACTCGCAGGTGCAGCCGCAGAACGACGGCAGCGGGAAGCACAGGAAAAAGAAGACGGCCCACACCGGCTATGGGAAGAAAGCGCTGATCAGCGTATCGCTGGGACTGATTTTCGGCCTGTTCGCGGGAGCGGGATTCTTCGGCGTCCGCGCGGTGGCCGATAAGATCGGCGGTACACACGAACAGACGGCGGTGGAGGCCGCGGGCGAAGCGGTTTCCGACAGCGAGGCGGTTTCTGACGGCGCAGAGAGCGGAACGAAGGAGACCGGCAGCAGCGCGGATCAGAGCGGCGCTGCGGGAAATACGGCGATCAAAAAGACCGATAACATCACGGCGGTAGTGTCGGATGTGACGGACGTGGTGGACGAGGTGATGCCCGCCATCGTGTCGATCAACAATCATTATGTAGAGCGGATGTCTTATTTCGGCCAGCCCTTTACACAGGAGGAGGACGCCACCGGTTCCGGCATTATCGTAGGACAGAACGATACGGAGCTTCTGGTTGCCACTAACTACCATGTGATCGCAGACGCGGAGCAGCTTACGGTACAGTTCGTGGAGGGAAGCGAGGTCGAGGCTTCCGTCAAGGGCACGGACGCCGACATGGATCTGGCGGTTATCGCCGTACCGCTGGATCAGATGGACAAGAGCACGATGAACCAGATCGCCGTGGCTACGCTGGGCGATTCCGATTCGCTGAAGGTGGGCGAGCCCGCCATCGCCATAGGCAACGCGCTGGGGTACGGCCAGTCCGTCACAACGGGCGTAATCAGCGCGCTGAACAGAAGCATTGACCTCTCCGACGGCTCCACCGGCACATTTATCCAGACCGACGCGGCCATCAATCCGGGCAACTCCGGCGGCGCGCTGCTGAATATCAAAGGCGAAGTGATCGGTATCAACTCCAATAAAATCGGCGGCAGCACGATCGAGGGCATGGGATATGCGATCCCGATTTCTTCCGCGAGCCCTATCATAGCGGAACTGATGCTGAAAGAGACGAAGAATAAAGTGGCCGAGGACGAGAGAGGGTATCTTGGCATCAGCGGCATCAGCGTTACCGAATATGTCTCTGAGACATACGGTATGCCGGAGGGCGTGTATGTCAGCCAGGTATACGACAACACGGCGGCAGCGGAGGCAGGACTGCAGAAAGGCGACATCATCACCGGACTGGACGGTGAAAAGATCGGTTCGATGGATGAGCTGCAGGCGGAGCTGGAGTTCTACGCCAAAGGGCAGACCGTGACTCTGACAGTCATGTCACCTGCCAACAACGGCTACGAGAGCCGGGAAGTCCGGCTGACGCTGGGGAACAAAGTCGAAAACTAGGGCTTTATCCTGATCAAAAGGACTATGCAATATCATTATGTTTCATCTTCATCGTAGAAAAGGCAGCTTCGGGCTGCCTTTTCTGTGGTTTCCGCGTTTTCGCGCGGTGCGTCTGCCTGCCGGAACGCCTGGGCAGCGGTGCGCCTGTGTTTCCGTTATGGGAAGTGTCCGGGCAGCGGTGTGCGCCTGTGTCTTGACGCGATTTAGAAAATGTTTACTTGTGGGGAACGGTATTTTATACTATGATAAAAGAGAGCGCGGTGCGCACATACGAAAAGAAAGGTTTGGATTTGCGGTATGGACGACAACAACAGAAATCAGAACGTCAACGATGAAATAAATGAGAGCAGAGAGAACGGCAGTTCTCAAAGCGGAGGTTCCGGGAACAACAATTCTCATAACAGCGATTCCGGGAACAACGATTCGCATAACAGTGAATATGAGGATGTCTGCTTTGTCTGCAGGAGGCCGGAGAGCAAGGCGGGCAAGATGTTCCGGCTGCCGAACCACATCTGCGTCTGTGACGACTGTATGCACAAGATGATGGATACGGTCAGCCAGTTTGACTATCAGGGGCTGCTGAACCAGCCGCCCACGTCGGACTATCCCGGCGGACAGGGATTTCCCAATATCAGCTTCGTCAATCTGGCGGATCTGCAGGGCGACGGCGGCATCCCGAATAAGCAGAAGCTCAAGAAAAAGAAAAAAGACGGCGGGAAGCCGGAGATCGATATCCGGAATATCATGCCGCCCCACATGATTAAGGCCAAGCTGGACGAATATGTGGTGGGGCAGGAGCACGCCAAGAAAGTCATGTCCGTGGCGGTATACAACCACTATAAGCGGGTGGCCACCGACACGATGGACGAGATCGAGATCGAAAAATCCAATATGCTGATGATCGGGCCTACCGGCTGCGGCAAAACGTATCTGGTCAAAACGCTGGCAAAGCTCCTGGATGTGCCGCTGGCGATCACGGACGCCACTTCCCTCACGGAAGCGGGTTATATCGGCGACGACATCGAAAGCGTCGTCTCCAAACTGCTGGCGGCGGCGGAGAACGACGTGGAGCGGGCGGAGCGCGGCATTATCTTTATCGACGAGATCGACAAGATCGCCAAGAAAAGGAACACCAATTCCCGCGACGTCAGCGGGGAATCCGTGCAGCAGGGGATGTTGAAGCTATTAGAGGGCGCGGAAGTGGAGGTGCCGGTGGGCGCCAATTCCAAGAACGCGATGGTGCCGTTAGCCACGGTAAATACGAGAAATATCCTTTTCATCTGCGGCGGCGCGTTTCCGGATCTGGAGGAGATCATCCGGCAGCGGTTAAATAAGCGCACTTCCATCGGCTATACGGCGGAGCTGCGGGATAAGTACGACAAAGAGAAGAATATTCTGAGTCAAGTGACCGTGGAGGATATTAAGAAATTCGGCATGATTCCGGAATTTATCGGCCGTCTGCCGGTGATCTTCACGCTGGAAGGTCTGAGCAAGGAGATGATGGTCAAGATACTGGAGGAGCCCAAGAACGCCATCCTGAAGCAGTACCAGAAGCTGCTGGAGCTGGACGAGGTGCAGTTGGAGTTTGAAAAGGACGCGCTGGAGGCCATCGCGGAGAAGGCGATGGAAAAGGACACCGGCGCACGCGCGCTGCGCGCCATCATCGAAGAATTTATGCTGGATATCATGTACGAAGTGCCCAAGGACGACAATATAGGACGGGTGACCATCACCAAAGATTATATCGAGGGAACCGGCGGGCCGATCATCGATATCCGCAGCAATACGCTGGAACATCCCGACCGCCTGAACAGGATCGGCACGCAGGATAACCAAAGCGCATCCGCCGGCATATCATAAAATAAACCGGGCGCGCATAGAAAGAACGGACGTTATTATAACATCTGTTATATAATAAAATGACCTGTAAGGAAAAGATTCTGTCTGACGATTATGCCGATTTTATCACAGATTATATCACGGGCGAAGAAATGTCCGGCATCGAACAGGTGGACTACTGCTACCACGGGATCGACGGCGGCTACGGTGTGGCCAATGTGAGCCGCAGCATGATACCGCCCATATCGGTGGCGGAGTACGGCTATTCCATGATTCCGGCATTGTACGGACTGATGCAGGCGGAGGGAGAGCTCTTTGATCCCGTGAATCTAGTGGAAATGGGCAATATCCGCGTGCAGAATCCGCCTCTGTCGCTGCAGGGCGCAGGCGTCGTGATCGGGTTTATCGACACCGGCATCCGCTATGAGCTGGACGTTTTTCGCAGGGAGGACGGCGGCAGCCGCATCAGGTCGATCTGGGATCAGACGATTCAGGACGGGCAGCCGCCGGAAGGGTTTCTGTACGGAACGGAGTACACGACGGCGGATATCGACCGGGCGCTTGCGTCGGACGATCCGCGGCAGATTGTGCCTTCCACGGATGCGGACGGGCACGGCACGCAGATGGCGTCGGCAGCGGCAGGTACAATATTAAATCAGGGCTTAATATTTAGAGGAGCCGCGCCGCAGGCGGAAATCGCGGTGGTGAAGCTGAAAGAGGCCAAGCGGTATCTGCGCGACTACTACCTGATTGCGGACGGCGCCGCCGCCTATCAGGAAAATGATATTATGGAGGCGGTTCGGTATCTGGAACGCATGGCCATCGAGCTGGAGAGGCCGGTAGTCATCGTGCTGGGGCTGGGAACGAATCAGGGCAGCCACAACGGTACGTCGCCGCTGGCTTCCTATCTGAATATCGTGGCGGAGCGGCGGAGCCGCGTGATCCTCGTCTGCGGCGGCAACGAGGGAGACAGGGAGCACCACTATGCCGGCACCGTGCCGGATGTGGCGGAGATACGTGTGTCGGAGCCGATGAAAGGGTACAGTCTGGAACTGTGGGGCAGCCTGCCGGATACATATGCGGTGCGCGTCAGGTCGCCGGGCGGCGAGACGTCTCAGGAGATCGACTTCCGCAGCAGGCGTGACAGGATCATCGACTTTGTATTTGAGCAGACGCGCATCATCGTCACAAATGTGATCGTAGAGCGCAAATCGGGCGAACAGGTCGTCGTATTCCGCTTTCAGAACCCGACGCCCGGCATCTGGAACGTCAGAGTGTATTCCTCGGAAGGGGAGGCCAATGTGACCGGCAGTTTTCATATGTGGCTGCCGATCACGCAGTTTTTGGAGCAGAGCGTCACTTTCCTGACGCCCGATCCCGACGTCACGCTGACGGAACCGTCCAATGCGGATCGCGTGATTACGATCTCCGCCTACAACGGAGTGTCCGGCGGATGGTTCGCGCAGTCCGGGCGCGGTTTTACCAAGCAGGGCACGATCAAGCCGGATCTGTCCGCGCCGGGCGTGCTGGTGCCTACCGCGCTGGGAACGGCCACCGGCTCCAGTATGGCGGCAGCGCTGGCGGCAGGCTGCGCCGCGCAGTTCGCGGAATGGGCCGTGGTGGACGACAATGTCGCCGCCATCGCCACAAGGGGCGTCAAAAGCTATCTGATTCGGGGCGCGGATCGTCCCAACGGCGTGGTATACCCCGACAGACGCTGGGGATACGGCGAGTTAAATATCACCGGCACGTTTGAGATGCTGGCGCGCACTACCTAGAGGATGTAAGGAGAGAAAAATGGGGCTATTTGCTTATGCGCTGATCGCGGCGGGCATTTTTGTCACGGATCTGCTGATCAAAAACCATATCGAGCGTCAGGACACCAAACCGGCGGCTGATACGAAAGCGCACGAGCCGGAGCCGGAAGGCGCGGCAGCTAGGAAAGCAGCAGACGCGGCAGCGCCTGAGCCGGCAGCCACAGGAGGCCCCAAGCCGCTTTTGGGCGGGCTGCTATTGCTGCGCCGCAGCCACAATACCGGCGCATTTCTCAATCTGGGCGCCAGACGGCGGGGCTTGATGACGGTGCTGTCATTGGCGGTGACGCTGGGCGCGACGGCGTTGTTTGTCACTACCTTTACGTGCAGAGGGAACGCCCTGCTCAAGACCGGACTTTCCCTGCTGCTGGGCGGGGCGTATAGCAATACCTACGATCGGCTGATGCGCCGGTATGTGGTGGACTATTTCAGCTTTCCGGTGAAAAACAAAAAAATCAGAAATATCGTATTCAATATTTCTGATTTCTGTATTATGATCGGTGCGCTATTGGTTGTGCTGGGCAGCATAGAGCGCAAATGACGCAAATCTGCCTTACGCGGTGATGACCGTGCCGCTCTTTCCCTTCAGGGCGTCGGAAACGCCGCCGATGGATGTGATCAGGACGCGGCCCTCCGGTTTCCGCTCCAGATAAGAGATGGCCGCCTCGATCTTGGGAAGCATGGTGCCCGCCTCAAACTGGTTCTGGGCCGTCAGTTCCCGCGCCTCGGCGACGGTCATGCGGCGGATGGGCTCCTCGCTTTCGGTTTTGTAATTTTTGTAGACGAAAGGAACGCCGGTCAGGATAATCAGTCCGTCGGCATTCAAATCGCCCGCCAGCTTGCCGGCGATGGCGTCTTTTTCAATGACTGCGGAAGCGCCTTTGAGGGCGTGGTTCTGCTCGATTACGGGGATGCCGCCGCCGCCGCAGGCGATCACCACCTGATCCGCGTCGGCCAGTGCGCGGATGGCGTCGATCTCCACGATGTCGATGGGCTTGGGAGCGGCCACCACGCGGCGGAAGCCTTTGCCCGGTTCCTCCACGACATAGTTGCCTTTCTTAATCTCCACGTCGGCGTCTTCCCGCGACATATACCGCCCGATCACTTTGGTGGGCTCATAGAACGCCTCGTCGTAGGGATCGACTGTCACCTGTGTCAGAATCGTACTGACGGTCCGGGAGATACCGCGGCTGATCAGTTCCGCGCGGAGGGCGTTCTGGATATCGTAACCCACATAGCCCTGACTCATCGCGGAGCAGACGCACATCGGCGCCGGCGTGTAATCGATATAGATACGGCGCAGCTCGGTCATCGCCTTGTGGATCATGCTGACCTGCGGGCCGTTGCTGTGCGTGATGGTAAGCTGGTAGTCGGATTCTACCAGATCGGCCAGCGCGCGGGCGGTCACCTTTACGGCGTCCCATTGTTCCAGAATCGTATAGCCCAGCGCCTCGTGTCCCAGTGAAACGACAACCTTCTGTCTGCTCATGTCCGTTCCTCCGTCCTGTAGTAAAATATAATTCAGTATACCAAAAAACCGCGCCTTTGTAAAATAAAACCTTCGAAAATGTGCGACGGCAAACTTTCGAAAATGTGTACCGGCAGAAATGTGTGCCGGCGCGTATGCCGGAACAGATATCCGCCCAGGTGCAGGGCGACAAAAAAATGTCTGCCGAGGGCACAAAAAACTGTCTGGGCGCGTTGACATTTCCCGATTTGTGGGAGTATAATAGTAGAACACCAAAAAAGTAAGTGAAATATGGGGGATTTCACGGAAGCGTTCTATCTTTGGGAGAAGGTGTAGATTTATGGGATATGTGGAAATGCTTCACGAAATACCGCTGGAACAGTTGATCGCCGTGATCGAAGTGTTGCAGCGTTCTTCTGATTCTTGGTATTATATTACGGATCTGACGGCCAATCGGTATATTGTGACGGACAAGATGATGGAGAAGTTTCCCATCGACGAAAAGGTGACGGAGGGTTTAGGGCCTCTTTTTGCCAAATTGGTATACCCGACGGATCTGCCGAAGCTGCGGGAGGATATCGCCCGGTGCAGGAGCGGCGAGCAGAACGAGCACACGATGGAGTACCGCTGGTTTGACAGAGAGGGCCGGATCGTCTGGATCAACTGCCGGGGCACGATGATTACGGGCCGCGACGGACACAGGTTCCTGTTCGGGCGCGTCACGGAGCTGGGCAAGGAGGCAAAGGCGGACAATATCACCGGCCTCCGCAAGGAAGCCAGATTCCAGTACGATACGGAGGAGCTCCTGCGCGACAGGCCGCAGACGATCAACTACATGATGCGGATCGGCATCGATAATTTCAAAGAGATCAACGAAAAGGAAGGCATGGAAGCGGGCGACATGGTGCTCCGGGAGCTGGCCGACTGTATCGTGGAAACGGTAGATCCCAAGGTGGACGTGTACCGGCTGGTGACGGACGAGTTTATGATCGTGGACGCCTATCCGGAGTCCGACGCCGATCCCGGGGAGGTTTACAACGAGATCCGGAACAAGGTGGACGACACGGTGCGCCGGAAGGAGTATAGCTGCTTCTACACGGTGTCCGCCGGAATCATAGAGGACGGCTTCGAGGGCAAGAGCGCCGAGACGATACTGCGGCTGACGGAGTTCGCCCTGAACGAAGCCAAGAGAAACGGCAAGAACCAGAAGGCGCGCTTCGACCGTAACGCTTACGACGATTATCTGAAACGGCTGGATATCCGCAAGCTGATGCGCAGGGATATCAGTAACGATTTCCGCAATTTTGAAGTCTTTTACCAGCCCATCGTGTCGGCGGGCGGCTACCGTCTGGTCGGCGCGGAGGCGTTATTGCGGTGGAAATGCGACAAATACGGGAATGTGTCGCCGGCGGTGTTTATCCCGATCTTAGAGGAGAGCGGCCTGATCATTCCGGTAGGCCGGTACGTCCTGTGGCAGGCGGCGCAGACCTGTAAGAAATGGCGCGAGGTGCTGCCGGACTTCCACGTGAACGTGAACCTGTCCTATGTGCAGATCCACAAGAGCGATCTGATGAAGGACGTCAACCAGTGCATCGCCGAGGTCGGCATCCCGCCGGAGAGTCTGGTGCTGGAGCTGACGGAGAGCGGATACATAGAGACGGATTCCCGCGTCAAGGAGCTGTTTAAGGAGCTGCGGAGCAGGCAGTTCGACGTGGCGCTGGACGATTTCGGAACGGGCTATTCCAATATGCGCTATCTGCAGGAGATCGAGGCGGCGATGGTCAAGATCGACCGGAGTTTTGTCATGCAGGCGCTGCAGAACGAGCACGATTACAATATCATCGCGCATATCATAGACATGGTGCACAGTCTCGGCTCCGCGGTCTGCATGGAAGGGATCGAGGAGGAAGACGAGCTGAACAAGATGATGGGAATCAAGCCGGATATGATACAGGGGTATTATTTCGGCAGGCCGATGCCCGCTTCGGCATTTGAGGAGACTTACTTACAGACTAAAGATTCTCCCTGATGCGGACGTCGATATTTACATAGTCGTACTCTGCGGCGGGCTGCTCGCCTGCCGTCAGATAGGCAAACAGAATTTCTAAGGGTTTGGAACCCTGCAAAAAGGGCTGTTGGCAGATAGTGGCTGCGATCAGTCCTTTTTTGATATATTCTCGCGTGGTGCTCACCATGTCATGCGTTATGACAGTAGTGTCATGATCGCGGCCCGCGTCGGTGATCGCACGGCAGCCGCCGTATACGCCTCCGGCGGTAAAATAAAACGCATTGATTTCCGGATGAGCCGCCAGCAGCCCGGTGGTCAGGCGGTAGCTCTCGTCCTCGTCGTCGTTGTGGTTGACGATGTCCGCGATCCGGATGCCGTCGCAGGACGATATCACGCTTTTAAATCCGGCGATGCGCTCGGTGTGGCACAGGATGTTGCGGGAGCCGGAGATGACGCCGACGCGGATCTGCCCGTGCGTCATCAGCCGCATCAGGCCGCCCGCCGTCTCGCCGGAACGGTAAAAGTGGCTTCCCACATAGGCGATGCGCCGGGAATTTTCGATATCGGTGTTCAGCGTGACGACGGGGATGCCTGCCTCGTAGAGACTGTCGATTTTGTCCCGGACGGCGGGATCGTTGTAGGGGGACAACGCCAGTCCGTTGATGCCCTCCCGCACCAGTTCGTCTATGGCGTCCAGCTGCTGCTGCAGGTCGTAGTCGGTCTGGCGGATCAGGACGGAGCAGTTGTAGTCGGACAGTTCCGCCGACTTGGAATAGACGCCCTCCAGAATCTCGTCATAGAACGCCGTGCCGACGCCCAGCAGGACGACGCCGAGCCGGAGGTTCTTCTTGCGGGCGGCCAGAACGATGCCGGCCCGGTTCGGCCTGTAGTCAAGCGCCTGCACGATCTCCAGAATCTTCTGTTCCGTCTCCGGGTTGACGGAGCCGCGGTGGTTCAGAACGCGGTCCACCGTGCCGCGGGATACGCCCGCCATGGCTGCGATCTCTTTGATGGTTGCCATATGGTAAGTCCTTTCGAGTTTTTGACCGGCCTGCGCGGAAACCGCACAGACGGATACGGATAAAGCGTAGCATAAAAAGACGCCGCAAGTCAAAGTGGAAATAGACAATTATGTGCGCGTCGATTTGTATATATTTCCGAAAATTTTTTAGGCTATTGCTTTTCTGTCAGACAAATATTATCATAAAAGTAACTTATTGCGTGCACGTGCACGGTCATAAACCGAGGGGTTGTCTCATAGACTGTTACTGTGCGGCGGAGACGATATTTTCGGGAATCTTTCGGAGAAACAGGAGGGTTGTCATGTTGTATATTGGAGTAGATCTGGGAACCAGCGCCGTCAAACTTCTTTTGATGGAGGGAAACGGGCGCATCGTCAACATTGTGTCAAAGGAATATCCGCTTTATTTTCCGCATCCGGGCTGGTCGGAGCAGAAGCCGGAGGACTGGTATGCGCAGAGTATCGCGGGCATCAAGGAGCTGATCGCGGATGTGGACAAGAGCCAGATTGCGGGCATCAGCTTCGGCGGGCAGATGCACGGGCTTGTCATTCTGGATGAAAACGACGAGGTGATCCGTCCGGCGATCCTGTGGAACGACGGCAGAACCACCGAGGAGTGCGATTATCTGAATAACGTGATCGGCAAGGAGAAGCTGTCCGAGTACACGGCCAACATTTCGTTTACCGGCTTTACGGCGCCCAAAGTGCTCTGGGTGAAAAACAAGGAGCCGGAGAATTTTGCCAGAATCAAAAAGATCATGCTGCCCAAGGACTATATCGCCTACCGGCTGACGGGCGTGCACTGCACCGACGTGTCCGACGCTTCCGGTATGCTTCTGTTCGACGTAAAGAACCGCCGCTGGTCCAAGGAAATGTGCGATATCTGCGGCGTCAGGGAGGAGCAGCTCGCGAAAGTCTATGAGAGCTATGAGACGGTAGGCACGGTGCTGCCCGAGATCGCGGCGGAGCTGGGCATTCCGGCGACGGTGAAAGTGGCGGCGGGAGGCGGCGACAATGCGGCGGCGGCGGTAGGCACCGGCACGGTGGGCGACGGCAGATGCAATATCTCGCTGGGAACCAGCGGCACGATCTTTATCTCCTCTGAGCAGTTCGGCGTGGACAAATTCAACGCGCTCCACGCTTTCGCCCATGCGGACGGCCACTATCATCTGATGGGCTGTATGCTGAGCGCCGCGTCCTGCAATAAGTGGTGGATGGACGAGATCATCGGCACCACCGACTACGCCGCGGAGCAGAAAGATATCACGGACGATAAGCTGGGCGAGAACCATGTGTATTTCCTGCCTTATCTGATGGGAGAGCGCTCCCCGCACAATAACCCCAACGCCAGAGGCACCTTTATCGGCATGACGATGGACACTACCAGAACCGATATGACACAGGCGGTGCTGGAGGGCGTGGCTTTCGCGCTGCGCGATTCGCTGGAGGTGGCGAAATCCCTCGGCATCCGGATCGAGCGGACGAAGATCTGCGGCGGCGGCGCCAAGAGCCCTCTGTGGAAAAAGATGATCGCCAATATCATGAACCTGAAAGTGGACGTGATCGAGAGCGAGGAAGGCCCTGCCATGGGCGGCGCGATGCTGGCGGCGGTGGCCTGCGGCGAGTATGCCAGCGTGGAGGAAGCGGCTGCCAAGATCGTAAAGGTCGTAGACACGGTGGAGCCCGTACCGGAGCTGGTGGAGAAATACGAAGCGCGCTATCAGCAGTTTAAGCAGATCTACCCCGCGTGCAAAGAGCTCTTTGACAAGATACAGTGATCCGGCGGGGCGGCGACGCGGCTGCCGGGCCGGACGACAGCGGAGGAACGGGAATGTGGGAGACCGTGCGAAAAAAGAAAATCCTCATCACGGCAGCCGCAGAGCTCGCGGTGCTGCTGATCTGCGCCATTCATGCGTTTGTCTCCTATTCCGGCAGGGAGTATGTCTTCGGACAGGAGGATATGCAGATCCAGAACCGGGACGGCAGCATCGTCTCCGGAGAGGACTGTCTGACCTTTTCCGATACGGAGGCCAAGGCCGTCGTGACGCCGGCCTTTTCCGGAAAAGGGATCTATTATCTGGAGGCGTCCTATCAGGGACAGGGCATTGTCAAGGCCGGGCTGATCTATGACGCGCCGCGCAACGGCGCTGAGCTGGTGGATAATGAGGAGTTTTATCCGGACTGCGCGGAAGGCTCGGTTTCCTATCGGTTCCGTCTGCGGGACAGTTCCCCGGTGCGCTTTAAGGCCAGACTGACGGGCGACGCCGCAGACGGCGACTATGTGCGGCTGCTCCGGGTGCGGGTAGTGCCGTCGCGCCTGACGTGCGTGTACCCCATTGTGGTCTGCGCCGGTCTGCTGGCGCTCTTTACGGCGTTACTCATATTTTATAACAGATGTTATGTAAAGATGCCAAGACATCGGCAGGCGGCGTGCCTCGCGCTTGTTATGGCAGCGTTATTTGCCGGGCTGCCGCTCTACCGGAACGGACTGCCTGACGCGGTGGATCTGTCGTTTCATCTGCACCGGATCGAGGGCATCTGTCTGGGGCTGCGGGCCGGGCAGTTCCCGGTGCGTATACAACCGGGCTGGCTGGACGGCAACGGGTATGCCGTATCCGTCATGTACGGCGATATATTACTGTATTTTCCGGCGTTGCTGCGGATGGTGGGATTCTCGGTGCAGGACGCCTATAAGCTCTATATCGCCGCCGTCAATTTCGGAACGGCAGTCATCGCGTTCTATTCCTTCCGCAGAATGGCGAAGGACGATCTGGCCGCCCTGACGGGCACGCTCCTGTATGTGTGCGGCGCGATGCGGCTGCAGACGATCTATATCGGTATGCTGGGAGAGTACAGCGGCATGATGTTCTATCCGCTGATTATCATGGCGTTTTATCTGCTCTTTACGGAGGAGGTCGGAAGCAGGGCATACAGGCGGCTATGGCTGCCGCTGACGGCGGGCTTTAGCGGGCTGGTGCTGACGCATCTGGTAGGCAGCCTGATGATGGGCGTCTTTTCGCTGCTGGCCTGTCTGCTCATGATCCGGCGCGTCCTGCGCAAGGAGACGCTGCGGGAGCTTATTAAGGCGGTGGCGGCGTCTGTGGCACTGTGCGCGTGGTATCTGGCGCCCTTTGTGCAATATATGTGCACGGAACCTATGGTGGTCAACAAGCCCATGCGGGAATCCGCGCTAAGCGGCGATCTCTACGCGCTGCTGGCGGATTACACGCAGGACGGCAGGAATCTGTACGAACTGTTCACCATGCACAGTTCGGTGGGATATACGGTGCTCCTTCTGCTGGCCGCCTATCTGGTGACGCTGCCGCTGCAGCAAAAAAACGCGCTGACGCTGCGGTGCCGGTTGTTTTTCCTGTTTACGGCGTTCGCCCTGTGGGTATGCACGGATTATTTTCCGACGGTATGGCTGGCCGGGCGGGGCAGGCTGATTCTGCGGTATTTTTATCTCATCCAGCATCAGGAGCGTTTCCTGTGTGTGGCGCTGGCGCTGGCGGCGGCCTTCGGCGCCGTGTTTGTGGGAGCGCGCTGCCTGGACCGGAAAGTATTGTACCCTCTGCTGGGGCTGCTCTGTCTGGCTAACCTGAGCCAGAACCTGCAGTATTTTGCGGAAGTGGAAAACGACGCGGTGTATGTGAATGACGCGGATCTGTCCACCCACTATGGCAAGGACAACTACGAGTACGGACTGGTCAACGCCGAATACCTCCCGGTGGCCACCTCCACCTACAACATCACCAAGGAAACGGTCAGCAGCGAGACGCTCACCGTCACCGCCAATGACAGGCGTTATCTGACGTATGACACTACTGTCATAAATAATGCGGACACGGAGGGGCACATCGTTTATCCGATTCTGTACTATAGCGGTTACCGGGCGGTAGACAGAACGGACGGAACCGTGCTGGAGACGGCGGCGGGCGACAACGGACAGGTGGATGTGACCGTTCCCGCGGGCTATGCCGGAACGTTCCGCATGGCGTTCCATGAGCCGTGGTACTGGCGGGCGGCGGAGCTTGTGTCGCTGGCCGCACTGGTCGGGTTTTTGTATCTGGGTATCGGACGGCGGAAGGCGGAGGAATACAACGGTGCGGAAGAAAGCATATAGCAGTACGGAAGAAAGCATATAGCGGTGCGGAAGAAGGAATACGGCGGTGCGGAAAAAAATAAAAATTAGCAGAAAAACGCTGATACTGGCAGAGCTCGTTTTGCTGCTGCTCTGTCTGGCCAATGCGTTTCTATCCTATACAGGAACGGCATATCATTTTTCGGATAACGATATGCAGATACAGTATGTGGGGGGGGGACACTGAAGGCAACTATCTGGATACGTCGTTTACCGATGCCAAGGCGGTGGTGACGCCCGCTTTTGCACCGGGCAGAGGAATTTATTACATCACCGTCTCGTACCGCGGCAAGGGAATCATCAAGGCGGGCTTCTTATATGACCAGCCCCGCAACGGCGTCGAGCTGGTAGAAAACGACGAATACTATATGGACCCGGAGGAGAATACGCTATCCTACCGGTTCAAGCTGCGGGACGATTCTCCTGTCCGTTACAAGATACGGCTCACGGGAGATGCGGGCGACGGCGATTACGTGCAGCTGCTGGATGTCCGGATTGCGCCTTCGAGACTGTCGTATGTCTATCCTGTTTTTATCTGTGCTGCCCTGCTGCTTCTGTTCGATGCGCTGCTTGTCTTTTATGACAAAGTGTATCGGAAATGGCCGAAAGAGCGGCGTGTGGTCAGCCTGATCCTGCTATTGGCGGCATTATACAGCAGTCTGCCCCTGTTTCAAAACGGTCTGTCGGCCACCGGCGACCTGATTTTCCATCTGCATCGGATCGAGGGCGTGTATCAGGGCCTTCTGGCCGGACAGTTCCCGGTGAGAATACAACCGGGCTGGATGGACGGCAACGGCTATGCGGTATCGGTCTTTTACGGCGACGTCCTGTTATATTTTCCCGCGATACTGCGGATGGTGGGCTTCACGGTGCAGGACGCATACAAGATTTTTGTGATAGGGTGTCATATCGCCACTGCCGCGGCTGCTTATTTTTCCTTCCGGAAAATCACGAAAAATGACGTGGCCGCCGCGACGGGTGCGATCCTGTATTTGTGCAGCGCGAGAAGAATCTATTCCGTATATACGAATACAGCCGCCGGAACTTATTCCGGGATGATTTTTTATCCGCTGATTGTGGCGGCGTTCTGGCAGCTCTATACGGAGGATGTCGGGAGCAAGGCTTACAAAAGGCTATGGCTGCCGCTGGCGGCCGGTTTCGGCGGACTTCTCATAACACATACGCTGGGTTGTCTGGTTGTGGGAAGCGTTTCGCTGGTTCTGTGCCTGCTTATGATCAGGCGGACGCTCCGCAAAGAGACGCTGCGGGAGTTATGTAAGGCGGTTCTGGCCGCGGTTTTGCTGCATTTATGGTATCTTGTTCCGTTGATACAGTATATGGCCACGGAAAAAATACATATTAACCGCAATCTGGCAGAAGAAGCGGCGGCGGGCGACTATTACGCCCTGCTTGCCAAGTTTGCCGCGACGGGAAAAAACGGCTATGAATTTATCATGGATCAGGGAGCGGTCGGCTGCAGTCTTGCGCTGGTGATTGTACTTTATATAATTACAATCCCATGGCATCCCAAGACACCGTACACGAGGGCGGCCAGAGTCCTGTTTGGATATACGCTCTGTGTCTTATGGACGTGCAGCGCTTATTTTCCGGTGACAGGAATCGCGCAGAAAAGCGGAATTGCCTATAAGTTTTTTGAGACGATACAGAGTCAGGACAGAATCCTGTCTGTGGTGGTGGCGCTGTTGGCGTGTCTGGGAGCGGTGCTTTTGTCCCTTGACTTGTTCGGCCATAAGACGACATATATTTTTGCCGGTATTTTATGCGGCATAGCGTTATATCAAAATCTACAGTACTTTGAAACCGTGGAGACGGATACGGTCTATCTGGAGGAGGCAGACGTCAATGCGCGTATGGGGAAACATCCCTACGATTACGGCCTTGGCAACGCCGAATACCTCCCGGTGGCTGCTTCCACCTACAACATCACTAAGGAAACGGTCAGCAGCGAGACGCTTACCGTCACCGCCAATGACAGGCGTTATCTGACGTATGACACTACTGTCATAAATAATGCGGACGCGGAGGGGCACATCGTTTATCCGATTCTGTACTATAGCGGTTACCGGGCGGTGGACAGAACGGACGGAACGGTGTTAAAGACGGCGGCGGGCGACAACGGACAGGTGGATGTGACCGTTCCCGCGGGCTATGCCGGAACGTTCCGCATGGCGTTCCATGAGCCGTGGTACTGGCGGGCGGCGGAGCTTGTGTCGCTGGCCGCACTGATATGGGGATTTTATGATTTTTTCATAAAAAATAAAAGACAGAAAGGGGTATCATATGGAGATCAAAAAAATTACAGATCCTGCGTTCCGCAAGTACGGCAGAGTCGTGCAGGGGATTGATTTCAGCGATCTGGTGGAGGCGATCAAAAAGGAGACGCCGCTTCCCGACGGCGTAGCCTAC
Source organism: uncultured Lachnospiraceae bacterium (assembly GCA_947630025.1). Taxonomy (GTDB): domain Bacteria; phylum Bacillota; class Clostridia; order Lachnospirales; family Lachnospiraceae; genus UBA3282. The sequence continues at coordinate 5,806 of CANRFZ010000004.1, read as the reverse complement.
GAGCCGTCCATCGCCGCGCTGGAGGCGACTAAGGCGGCCAAGGAGCTGCAGAGACGCACCTACGGCGAGCTGCCGATCGAGGTCGGATACTGCAACGGGCACAACTATAAGCTGAACGCCGTGGAGTATCACAGAAATTCGGAGATCAATGTCGCTGCGACGGATGCGGTGCTGATTGTCGGGATGCAGCAGGACATTACGGATGATTTTACCTACGACACATCGCTGATGGAAGCGTTTCTGGTGCCGGCGGGTACGGCGGTGGAGGTCTATGCGACGACGCTGCACTACGCGCCCTGCAGCGCGAATGATGGGGGCTTCAAGGTAGGCATCGTGCTGCCGGCGGGAACCAACTATCCGCTGCAGGAGAAGCATGACGGCTGGGAGGATTCCCTGATCACCGCGCAGAACAAATGGCTGATCGGCCACGCGGAGGGCGGTCTGGACGCGGGCGCGCACATCGGTCTGGTGGGTAAGAATCTGGATATCAGAGAGTAAAAAATACCGGATGAACCGGTTAAAAAGGAGGATATAACATATGAACAATTTACCGAAAGTGAAACTTGGCATCGTGGCGGTGAGCCGTGACTGCTTCCCGGCGTCTCTGGCGGTCAACAGGAGAAAAGCCTTGGTGGAGGCGTACAAGGCAAAATACGACGCGGCGGATATCTACGAGTGTCCGGTCTGCATCATCGAGAGCGAGATCGACATGGTGAACGCGCTCAAGGACGTAAAAGATAACGGATGTAATGCAATCTGCGTATATCTGGGCAACTTCGGCCCGGAGATTTCCGAGACACTGCTTGCAAAGCACTTTGAAGGCCCGAAGATGTTTGTCGCGGCGGCAGAGGAGTCCCAGAACGATCTGATTCAGGGGCGCGGCGACGCATACTGCGGTATGCTGAATGCCAGCTACAACCTGAAGCTGCGCAATATCAAAGCCTATATCCCGGAATATCCGGTAGGCGACGCGGAAGACTGCGCTGACATGATCCACGAGTTCCTGCCGATCGCACGCGCAATCATCGGCCTGTCCTCGCTGAAGATCATATCCTTCGGCCCCCGCCCGCTGAACTTCCTCGCCTGCAACGCGCCGATCAAGCAGCTTTACAATCTGGGCGTTGAGATCGAGGAAAACTCTGAGCTGGATCTTTTTGAGGCGTTTAACAAGCACGCGGACGATCCCCGTATTCCTGACGTAGTCAAGGATATGGAGGCTGAGCTGGGCGCCGGCAACAACAAGCCCACCATCCTGCCTAAGCTGGCACAGTATGAACTGACGCTGCTCGACTGGATCGAGGAGCACAAGGGCTACCGTGAGTATGTGGCGATCGCCGGCAAGTGCTGGCCCGCATTCCAGACACAGTTCGGATTCGTGCCCTGCTATGTCAATAGCCGTCTGACGGGGCGCGGCATCCCGGTATCGTGCGAGGTGGACATCTACGGCTGCCTGAGCGAGTTCATCGGCACGGCGGTCAGCGACGATATCGTTACGCTGCTGGATATCAACAATTCCGTTCCGAAGGATATGTATAAAGAGTCCATCGAGGGCAAGTTTGATTACAAGTTTACGGATACGTTCATGGGCTTCCACTGCGGAAATACCTGCTCCAAGAAGCTGTCCAAGTGCAGCATGGAGTACCAGATGATTATGGCGAGAACGCTTCCCGAGGAAGTAACGCAGGGTACGCTGGAGGGCGATATCGTTCCCGGCGACATCACGTTCTACCGTCTGCAGAGCACGGCGGACAACATCCTGCGCGCATATGTGGCAGAGGGCGAGGTGCTCCCTGTGGCGACGAGATCTTTCGGCGGCATCGGCGTATTCGCTATCCCTGAGATGGGCAGATTCTACCGCCACGTGTTGATCGAGAAGAATTATCCTCATCACGGCGCGGTTGCGTTCGGACATCACGGCAAGGCGTTGTTCGAGGTATTCAAATATATCGGCGTGGACGTAAGCGAGATCGGTTACAACCAGCCCAAGAGCCTGCCTTATCCGACGGAGAATCCGTTCGCATAACAAACAACACGAAAGACACAGAAAACGGACTCCGCGGAGTCCGTTTTCTTATGCCTCATATTCTGATTCTGCGATATTGTGAGTCTCACCGGAACCATACACAACCGTATGGTGGGGTGGCTTCCTTTTCGCCGCCGCCTGTTATAATGTCGTGTCCAGCGATGCGCCGACGCTGGCCGCGCTATAGCCGCCGCTGCTCGTGTAGGTCTGGTTGGCCAAGGATTCTCCCTGCGTCGCGTATTTGTAGATCTGATTGATTCTGTCCTGCATCTTCTCGGTCAGGGAGTATGCGCCGTTAAACAGATCGTCCACGCTTTTCATGTCCGCCTTGCCGAATGCGTCCTCGTCCACCGACAGTTTTCCGTCGGAGTCGATGGAGATGCCGAATTTCTCAAATGTGCCGGCGTTGTTCTTTACCAGATCCCGCAGGTACTCCGCCTGCTTGATTACGTTGGAGTTTTCGCTTTTCAGCGCATTTTTCATCAATGTATTGTAGTCCTCCGCAATCCCGGAGAGCGCGTCAAAGATGTTCTGTCTGTGCTCCTCATCATGGTCGATGCCGCCGAGTCTCTCCAGCGATTTGTAGAGCGTGTCGGCTGCCGTGGCGGATGCGGAATCCTTCGCGGTCTTGGAAGTGCCGACTTTCGACTCGTCGGTTTTCTCCGTCTTGGAGGAGGACGAGCTGCTTATGCTGCCGGTGCTGCCGCCGTAGCTTGCATATGCGGAAGTGATGCTCTCTTTCTCGCCGGACGCCCGGTAGATCGCGCTGGCCTTGTCAGCCGCTTTGTCCGCCACGGAGCCGTATCCCTGAAACAGAGAGCGCACGGTGGCGATATTGGAAACATGGGTTCTGCTATCCACTTTCTTAAAGGTGTCCTCATCGATGGAAAGCGTGCGGTCGGAGTTCATCGTGATGCCGATTCTGGAAAACAGTTTATAATTCTGGTAGGTGTAGTCGTTCAATGCGTCCGCCTGCGCCTTTACCGCCGCGTTGTCACTCTTGGATGCCGTGGTGATCAGGTTGTTGTAGTTCTTGACGTAATCCGATATCTTGTCGTACAGTTCATCCATGTTGTCCTCGCTGAAATTCAGAGAACCCATTGAGGAAGCGACGTCGTAGAATTTTTTGGCTGCGCTGGCGGATGCGGAGTCCACCGTCTCCTTTTTGGAAACGCCGGTGCCGGAAGACGCATCTTCCTCCTCCTTCACTTTGGCATAGTAGGATTTCATCATCTTGCCGTAGCTGCCGTTCTTGATCGAGGCGTAGTCCGAAAGCAGCGTCGAAGCGCTATCGCCGCCGGTAGAGCCGCCCAGCAGAGCCGAATAGGTGTCTGCCAACCCTGAGTTAAGTCCTGATAAACCAATTCCCATAATTTTTCCCTCCATGTCTTGAATTGCTATGACTTCCGTGTCTTATGTATTGCGCATCTTTTATAGGTGTCCGCGGCGCCCGTCAGGGCATAGCTGCACCTAAGTCTTCTTATACTTATTATTTCGTCATTTTGAACGATTTGTAAAGGGGTAAATCTAATTTTTTTACATATTTCATGACAATTTTTGCTCCGTTCACGACGACTTTTTACAGTGCACAAGACAGGCGTGAAATCCTAGTGGGAGAGGATCGATGCAGGGAACCCCGCTGGGTGGGGAATCCGGCTGCCGGGCGGAAAAGCGCCGCGTGCGCAAGATTAGCGGTTATGGGACGGAAAAGAGCCGCGTGTATAAGATTTGCGGCCACGGTCGGAAAAGAATTTACAGGGAAATAAAAATCGACTATACTGAATACATAGGCAGCATGGGAAGCCCGGACATAGGCATGGATGGGCTTAGGAAGCGGAACGCGCGCCGGACGCGCGGGACGGAGGAAGCATGAAAAGAGAAAAAAACGAACTGTTACAATTTCTGGCGGGACTGCTGATGCTGGGGGCCGGACTGTTTATCTTTATGCAGAAAGTCACGGTATCCAGCGGCCTGTTCGGATTCGGCTTTTCCCTCGGCGGACTGCACGTGAGCAACGGCCTGATTATCGTGCCGTTTATCATCGGCATTGTGTGGATGTTCGCCTCGGACGGCAGCTTCGCGGCCAAGATCGTCACGGCGGCGGGCGTGCTGATTATCATTCTGGCCGTGATAATGACGACAAACATTTATCTGCAGCGCATCACACTGTATGAATGGATTCTGATTCTGGTGCTGATCTTCGGCGGCGCCGGACTGCTGGCGAAGATTCTCTTTGGCGGCAGGAGAAGCGGGCGGACGCCCCATGCGGACACGCCGGAGATAGAGCAGACTTCCAGGAGGATATCCGACAGGGCGCAATCCGTCGAGGATGAGCTGGAACGCCTGAAAAAAGACAGGTAAGGCGGCGGAATAAGGACGGGCTATACGCCAAAAAGAATCGTAAACGACGTGAAACCGCATATACTTTAGTAACGATCATACACAGGGTATCGATATGCGGAAAAACGGTATTGGTTGGAACGATAAGGTAAAGATGGCTTTGCGCGAACTGGAGAGCAGGGCGCAGCGGAACCGCCGGGAGACGGGCGGAGACGAGATTTGGCCCCGGCCCGAGCAGGTGGAGGAGTGGGCGGCGCAGCGCAGCGGGCAGCGAACCGGCGGGCAATATTGCGGTGAGCAGCGGACGGATAGGCGCTTCTGTGATAATGGGCAGCGGAACGGCGGATTGTACTGCGGCGGCGGGCAGGAAAAGACGGCGCCAGCAAATGGGCGCAGACGCCGGAATTTTGCTGGAGCGGTGTTTAGCCAGACGGTGAAGGCGGCGGCGTTTGCGCTGGCAACGGTGGCGCTCCTGCAGGGGATCGCCAAGGCGCTGCCCGATTCCGTCATGGTCAGCAATACGGTGAACGGCAGGGAGCTGCCGATCTACTGCGTGCAGACGTACGAAAAGAAAGTGGCGCTCAGCTTCGACGCGGCGTGGGGAAACGAGGACACCGGGAAGATTCTGGATATTTTAAAAAAACATCACGTGAAAGTCACGTTTTTTATGACGGGCGGCTGGGTGGAGAGTTATCCCGAAGATGTGAAAAGGATTCTGGCGGACGGGCACGATCTGGGCAACCATAGCGAGAACCATAAAAATATGAGCCAGCTTTCCGATGACGAGAAAAAGCAGGAGCTGATGGACGTACATACGAAGGTGCAGGAATTGACGGGTTACGAAATGTTCCTGTTCCGGCCTCCCTATGGAGATTATGACAATAATGTCATAAAAGTGGCGCGAGACTGCGGCTACTATCCGATTCAATGGGACGTGGACTCTCTCGACTGGAAAGATTACGGCGTGGATTCCATTATCAAGACAGTGACGGAGCACGAGCATCTGGGAAACGGCAGCATCATCCTCTGCCACAACGGAGCCAAGTACACGGCGGAGGCGCTGGATGAGCTGATCACGGCGCTGCAGGAAAAGGGGTATCAGATCGTGCCGATTTCGGAGCTGATCTACCGGGACAATTATCATCTGGATCATGAGGGAAGGCAGATTAGGAATTAGGGCGAAATATTCCAATTTCTGTTACTGATTGTCGCCCTTGTCGATCTGGTATACCAGATCTGCAAAGGAAAGAGATAGCCGCCACTACTCGCAATAGTGACGGCTGACCGCTTATAGCGGTATACCTGTTCGTTTAGGGGTAGAGCCACTTCTATGACTTTCCCTTTTTGTAATCTAAATGTATCACATAGGAGCTTCCTGTATAATTCAAATATAGGGAATTCCAAGGAAGGTGGTTGATAAAAAGATACCTCAGAGTAAAATAA